>NZ_JBXARH010000003.1:0-178985 GCF_058808055.1 Pseudomonas sp. GW821-FHT11G12 | reverse complement strand
TTTCACCATCTGGGCATCTCGGCAACGTGTGTACGTCGTCGATGGCGCGCACTATACGGAGCGTCTTTTTAACTGTAAACCCCTGCCAGCAAAAAAAATGGTTTTTTTTACCAGCGGTGTTCAAAACGCCTTTCAGACGTCGATACAAGGCTCAAGACGCGCCTTATAGAGTCGGAAATTTCCCGTTTGATGGCGCCTATGCCAAACTAACCCGCATATAGACAAGGTGAAAACTCTCTAATGGCCGATTGGCAGTCCCTCGATCCCGAGGCCGCTCGTGAAGCGGAAAAATATGAAAACCCTATTCCCAGCCGCGAACTGATCCTTCAGCACCTTGCTGATCGGGGTTCGCCTGCTGCCCGCGAGCAACTGGTCGAAGAATTTGGTCTGACCACAGAAGACCAGATCGAAGCCCTGCGCCGCCGCCTGCGCGCCATGGAGCGCGACGCTCAACTGATCTACACCCGTCGTGGCACTTATGCGCCGGTGGACAAGCTCGACCTGATCCTCGGTCGCATCAGCGGTCACCGCGACGGCTTCGGCTTCCTGGTGCCGGATGACGGTTCCGACGACTTGTTCATGAGCCCGGCGCAAATGCGTCTGGTGTTCGATGGCGACCGTGCCCTGGCCCGTGTTTCCGGTCTGGACCGTCGCGGTCGCCGCGAAGGCGTGATCGTCGAAGTGGTGTCCCGTGCCCACGAAAGCATCGTCGGCCGCTATTTCGAAGAAGGCGGTATCGGCTTTGTTGTCGCGGACAACCCGAAGATCCAGCAGGAAGTGCTGGTCACCCCGGGCCGCAACGCCAATGCCCAGATCGGTCAGTTCGTCGAGGTGAAAATCACCCACTGGCCGACTCCGCGCTTCCAGCCGCAAGGCGATGTGGTCGAAGTCGTCGGCAACTACATGGCGCCGGGCATGGAAATCGATGTCGCCCTGCGCACCTACGACATTCCGCACGTCTGGCCTGAGGCCGTTCTGAAGGAAGCCGGCAAGCTCAAGCCGGAAGTCGAAGAGAAAGACAAAGAGAAACGCGTCGACCTGCGTCATCTGCCGTTCGTCACCATTGACGGCGAAGATGCCCGCGACTTCGACGACGCGGTCTACTGCGAATCCAAGCCAGGCAAGCTGCGCCTGTTCTCCGGCGGCTGGAAGTTGTACGTGGCGATTGCCGACGTTTCCAGCTACGTGAAGATCGGCTCGGCCCTGGACAACGAAGCCCAGGTGCGCGGCAACTCGGTGTACTTCCCCGAGCGCGTGGTGCCGATGCTGCCGGAGCAGTTGTCCAACGGCCTGTGCTCGCTGAACCCGCACGTCGATCGTCTGGCCATGGTTTGTGAGATGACCATCTCCAAATCCGGCGAAATGACCGACTACTGCTTCTATGAGGCGGTGATCCACTCCCACGCCCGCCTGACCTACAACAAGGTCAGCGCGATGCTGGAAACGCCGAAAGCGACTGAAGGTCGCAAGCTTCGCGGCGAATACACCGACGTCCTGCCGCACCTGAAACAGCTCTACGCGCTGTACAAGGTATTGCTGGCTGCCCGTCACGTACGTGGCGCGATCGATTTCGAAACGCAGGAAACCCGGATCATCTTCGGTTCCGAGCGCAAGATTGCCGAAATCCGCCCGACCACTCGCAACGACGCGCACAAGCTGATCGAGGAATGCATGCTGGCGGCCAACGTGGCCACCGCCGAATTCCTGAAAAAGCACGAAATCCCTGCGTTGTACCGTGTCCACGACGGTCCGCCACCGGAGCGTCTGGAAAAACTGCGTGCATTCCTCGGCGAGCTTGGTCTGTCCCTGCACAAAGGCAAGGACGGCCCGTCGCCGAAGGACTATCAGGCCCTGTTGGCCAGCATCAAGGACCGTCCGGATTTCCACCTGATCCAGACCGTGATGCTGCGCTCCCTGAGCCAGGCGGTGTACAGCGCCGAGAACGACGGCCACTTCGGCCTGAATTACGAAGCCTATACCCACTTCACCTCGCCGATCCGCCGTTACCCGGACTTGCTCACGCACCGGGCGATCCGCAGCGTGATCCATTCGAAACAGGACACCCCGCACGTTCGCCGTGCCGGCGCGATGACCATTCCGAAGGCGCGCATCTATCCGTACGACGAGGCGGCCCTGGAACAGCTCGGCGAGCAGTGCTCTATGAGCGAGCGCCGTGCCGACGAAGCAACCCGCGATGTGGTGAACTGGCTCAAGTGCGAGTTCATGAAGGATCGCGTGGGCGAGTCGTTCCCGGGCGTGATCACCGCCGTGACCGGTTTCGGCCTGTTCGTCGAGCTGACCGATATCTACGTCGAAGGTCTGGTGCACGTTACGGCGCTGCCGGGCGATTACTACCACTTCGATCCTGTGCATCACCGCTTGGCGGGCGAGCGCACCGGTCGCAGCTTCCGTCTTGGCGATACCGTTGAAGTGCGGGTCATGCGCGTCGATCTCGACGAGCGCAAGATCGACTTCGAGATGGCCGAAAAAACCATCAGCGCGCCAATCGGCCGCAAGAAGCGTGGCACCGAAGCGGCTGCTCCAGCGGCCAAGGCAGTGGAAGAAAAGGCTCCGGCAAAAACCGCCAGTCGTCGTCCGGCCAAGGAAAAGGTGGCCGAGGCTTATCGCCCGAGCGATGCCGTGGCGAAAAACGCCGAATTGCGCAAAAGCCGTGAAATGAAGAAGGCCTTGCTGGCCGACGCCAAAAACGGTGGTAAAGCGGCGTCCGGGGGAAAGACCGGGCGGTCGGCGCCTGAAAAGGCCTCCGGCGGCAAACCAGCCAAACCGAGCAAACACCGCAAGGGCCCGCCAAAAGCGGGTTCCGCTCCAGCCAGAAGCGGCGGGGCGCGTAAACCGAAGGCGAAGTCATGAGTCAGTTGGAAAAAATCTACGGCGTTCACGCGGTAGAAGCGTTGCTGCGTCACCACCCTAAGCGCGTCAAGCAGATCTGGCTGGCCGAAAGCCGCAACGATCCGCGGGTGCAGACGTTGATCGAGCTGGCCAACGAAAACCGGGTCCAGATCGGTCAGGCCGAGCGCCGTGAAATGGATGCCTGGGTCGAAGGCGTGCATCAGGGTGTGGTGGCGGACGTCAGTCCAAGCCAGGTCTGGGGCGAAGCGATGCTCGACGAGCTGCTTGATCGCACCGAAGGTGCGCCGCTGTTGCTGGTGCTCGACGGCGTGACCGATCCGCACAACCTCGGCGCCTGCCTGCGTTCGGCGGACGCTGCCGGTGCGCTGGCGGTCATCGTGCCGAAAGACAAATCGGCCACCCTGACGCCCGTCGTGCGTAAAGTGGCCTGCGGCGCGGCGGAAGTGATTCCGCTGGTGGCCGTCACCAACCTCGCACGCACCCTGGAAAAGCTCCAGCAGCGCGGGCTGTGGGTTGTCGGCACGGCGGGGGAGGCCGAGGTCAGCATCTACGACCAGGACCTGACCGGCCCGACCATCCTGATCATGGGCGCCGAAGGTAAAGGCATGCGTCGCCTGACCCGTGAACATTGCGACTACCTGGTGAACCTGCCGATGGCCGGTAGCGTCAGCAGTCTCAACGTGTCGGTTGCGACGGGCGTGTGCCTGTTCGAGGCCCAGCGCCAGCGCGGGGCCAAGGCCAAGGCGGCTGCCAAGAAGCCTTAAGCCTTAAGCCTTAAGCCGTCCAAAATGTGGGAGCGAGTCTGTTAGCGAAAGCGGAGTTACATTCGGCATCATTGTTGAGTGTTTCACCCAATCGCGAGCAGACTGCGCTCCCGCAGCGTTTTATGGCAGGGCGAAGTTTTGGTGGCTGTTCAAATAATCACCAATTGCCTTGCACCTCTTCTGTCCCTTCTCTACAATTGCGCCCCTTGCTGTGACGGCAGGCACGCATGTGCCCCGCGCCGGCAAGTCCATAAGTGTCATTCACTCCTTGTCTGACCGTTTTTGAGCGGCAGGCTACAACCCGTAAGGAGCATTCATGCGTCATTACGAAATCATCTTTCTGGTCCACCCTGACCAGAGCGAGCAAGTCGGCGGCATGGTTGAGCGTTACACCAAGCTGATCGAAGAAGACGGCGGCAAAATCCACCGTCTGGAAGACTGGGGCCGTCGTCAACTGGCCTACGCAATCAACAATGTTCACAAGGCTCACTACGTGATGCTGAACGTTGAGTGCACTGGCAAGGCCCTGGCCGAGCTGGAAGACAACTTCCGCTACAACGATGCAGTGATCCGTAACCTGGTCATCCGTCGCGACGAAGCCGTTACCGGCCAGTCCGAGATGCTCAAGGCTGAAGAAAACCGCAGTGAGCGCCGTGAGCGTCGCGAACGTCCTGAGCACGATGGCAGCGCCGATGGCGATGACAGCGATAGCGACAGCGACAACAGCGATAACGCTGACGAGTAATCCACGGACCTTTTAAGGAGCCTATCAAATGGCACGTTTCTTCCGTCGTCGTAAATTCTGCCGCTTCACCGCTGAAGACGTGAAGGAGATCGATTACAAAGATCTCAACACTCTGAAAGCCTACGTATCCGAGACCGGCAAAATCGTTCCAAGCCGCATCACCGGTACCAAAGCTCGTTATCAGCGTCAGCTGGCCACCGCTATCAAGCGCGCCCGCTTCCTGGCCCTGCTGGCCTACACCGACAGCCACGGCCGCTGAGACCGGGTAGTCGACAAGTAAGTAAGGGATCGAATGCATGCGTGCCTTAGCTGAATTCATCATGCGGGGGCGTATGCAGGCCACGCTGGTCGTGGCCGGATCTGCGGCATTGCCGCTGTTGTTCTGGTTGAGTGCCGCTGCAGGTTGCCTTGTGCTCCTGCGGCGCGGTTCGGACGCCTTGAGCGTCCTGGGTGTGGGAGTGTTGTCAGCGTTAGTGAGCTGGCACTACCTGAAAGACCCGACGGCACTGATTGTGTTGCTCGGGACCTGCGGTCTGGCGCTGGTTTTACGCGCCGGCCACACCTGGAATCGCGCGCTGCTGGTCAGCGTGGCCGTGGGATTGTTGATTGCCGTGAGCCTGGGGACTGTATTCAGTTCCTTCACCGAGACTCTGGCGCAGACGTTTGAACAAGTCTTGCCGCTGGCGATGGGTGAGGTCTACGAGAAATTCTCGGCAGATCAGAAGGCAATTCTCACTGCATTGGCGGTCCCACTGTCGATCATTTCGACAGCGGTGTCGTTGCAGGTTTTTAGCGTGCTGTGCCTGATTCTTGGGCGCTACTGGCAGGCGTTGTTGTATAACCCCGGCGGTTTCGGTCGCGAGTTTCGCGCCATCCGACTGCCGAAAAGCGTTGCGCTGTCGCTTCTGGCCGTCATGTGTGTGGCACCGTTCTTCGGTCTGCATGCCTTGGTCCTGTTGCCGTTGTGCAGCGTGCCGCTGTTCTTCGCAGGTCTGGCCTTGGTTCACGGGCTGGTGGCGCAGAAGCGGTTGGCCGGTTTCTGGCTGGTGGGGATATACGTGACGCTCGTGCCTTTCATGCACTTGCTCGGTCCGTTACTGGTGGTCTTGGCCATCGTCGACAGCCTGATTGATTTTCGCGGTCGTCACGTGTCGAAAGACACCGATAGCGCGAACGGTGAAGGTTAAAAGTTAAGAGGATTTTCACATGCAACTGATCCTTCTGGAAAAAGTCACCAACCTGGGCAACCTGGGTGACAAAGTGAACGTTAAGGCCGGTTACGGTCGTAACTACCTGCTGCCTTACGGCAAGGCTACCGCCGCGACCCCAGCAAACATTGCTGCGTTCGAAGAGCGTCGTGCCGAGCTGGAAAAAGCTGCTGCAGACCGTAAAGCATCGGCTGAAAGCCGTGCTGCCCAACTGGCCGAGCTGGAAGTGACCATCACTGCCACCGCTGGCGACGAAGG
Organism: Pseudomonas sp. GW821-FHT11G12; assembly: GCF_058808055.1. Taxonomy (NCBI): domain Bacteria; kingdom Pseudomonadati; phylum Pseudomonadota; class Gammaproteobacteria; order Pseudomonadales; family Pseudomonadaceae; genus Pseudomonas; species Pseudomonas sp. GW821-FHT11G12. The sequence goes on along the minus strand of NZ_JBXARH010000003.1, from coordinate 173,139 downwards.
CAAGCTGTTCGGTTCGATCGGTACTCACGACATCGCTGACGCACTGACCGCCTCCGGCGTTGAAGTTGCGAAAAGCGAAGTTCGTCTGCCGAACGGCACCATCCGCAACGTGGGTGAATTCGACGTGGCTGTGCACCTGCACGCCGAAGTTGAAGCCACCGTACGCGTTGTTGTGGTAGCAGCTTAAGCAACACCTGATCGGCTGGCGGCTTGTCCGTCAGACGGTTAACATCGGGCACGATCCTGTTTACAGGTCGTGCCCTTTGTCTTTCTGTAATCCCTGCTTTTCCTGAATAAAAAAGTGGCCATGAACGAAATCTCCGCTCCCGAGCAATACGATCTGCAAACCGCATCCCTGAAGGTGCCGCCGCATTCCATCGAGGCCGAACAGGCTGTACTCGGTGGTCTGATGCTGGACAACAACGCCTGGGAACGCGTGCTTGATCAAGTCTCCGACGGCGATTTCTACCGGCATGACCACCGTCTGATCTTCCGTGCGATCGCCAAACTCGCCGATCAGAACTCGCCGATCGACGTCGTGACCCTTTCCGAGCAACTGGACAAGGAAGGTCAGACTTCGCAAGTCGGGGGTCTTGGGTATCTGGTCGAACTGGCGAAAAACACACCGTCCGTCGCCAACATCAAGGCTTATGCGCAAATCGTCCGCCAGCGTGCGACGTTGCGCCAGTTGATCGGCATCAGCAACGACATCGCCGACGCCGCCTTCAACCCTGAAGGCCGTACCGCCGAAGAGATCCTCGACGAAGCCGAGCGGCAGATCTTCGCAATTGCCGAGGCGCGGCCGAAGACCGGCGGCCCGGTGGGCGTCAACGAGTTGCTGACCAAGGCCATCGACCGCATCGACACCCTGTTCAACACCGCCGACGCGATCACCGGCCTGTCCACTGGCTACACCGACCTCGACGAGAAGACCAGCGGCCTGCAACCGTCCGACCTGATCATCGTCGCCGGCCGTCCGTCGATGGGTAAGACCACCTTCGCGATGAACCTGGTGGAAAACGCCGTTCTACGCAGTGAAAAGGCGGTTCTGGTGTACTCCCTCGAGATGCCAGGTGAATCGCTGATCATGCGTATGCTTTCGTCCCTCGGTCGTATCGACCAGACCAAGGTACGTTCCGGTCAGTTGGAAGACGACGACTGGCCACGCCTGACCTCGGCGGTCAATTTGCTCAACGACCGCAAGCTGTTCATCGATGACACCGCCGGTATCAGCCCGTCGGAGATGCGCGCCCGAACCCGGCGTCTGGTACGCGAGCACGGCGATGTCGGCCTGATCATGATCGACTACCTGCAGCTGATGCAGATTCCCGGCTCCAGCGGTGACAACCGGACCAACGAGATTTCCGAGATCTCCCGATCCCTGAAAGCCCTGGCCAAGGAATTCAACTGCCCGGTGGTTGCCCTGTCGCAGCTCAACCGTTCCCTGGAACAACGTCCCAACAAGCGTCCGGTGAACTCCGACTTGCGGGAATCCGGAGCGATCGAGCAGGACGCCGACGTCATCATGTTCGTGTATCGGGACGAGGTTTATCACCCGGAAACCGAACACAAGGGCATCGCCGAAATCATCATCGGCAAACAGCGGAACGGCCCGATCGGCTTCATCCGCCTGGCCTTCATCGGCAAATACACACGCTTCGAAAACCTTGCGCCGGGCAGCTATAACTTCGACGACGACGAGTAAGCGCTCCGTCGTCTGAGTGCTCCTGATATTTCCGACCACAGCCGTCGGAATTGGTTATTTTTTGTGCTATATTCCGCGCCCGCGATTTTTCACCTCAACACCGGTCATCGACATGCAAGCAGCCAAGCCGTTATTTGACTATCCAAAATACTGGGCCGAATGTTTCGGGCCGGCGCCATTCCTGCCGATGAGCAGGGAGGAGATGGATCAGCTCGGCTGGGATTCCTGCGACATCATCATTGTGACGGGAGATGCCTACGTCGATCACCCGTCGTTCGGCATGGCGATCATCGGCCGGCTGCTGGAGTCGCAAGGCTTCCGCGTCGGGATCATTGCCCAGCCCAACTGGCAGTCCAAAGACGACTTCATGAAGCTCGGCGAGCCGAACCTGTTCTTCGGCGTCGCGGCCGGCAACATGGACTCGATGATCAACCGCTACACCGCGGACAAGAAAATCCGTTCCGACGACGCCTACACCCCGGGTGGCATGGCCGGCAAACGTCCGGATCGCGCGAGCCTGGTCTACAGCCAGCGCTGCAAGGAAGCCTACAAGCACGTGCCGATCGTGCTCGGCGGCATCGAAGCCTCCCTGCGCCGCATCGCCCACTACGACTATTGGCAGGATCGCGTGCGCAACTCGATCCTGATCGACGCCAGCGCCGACATCCTGCTGTACGGCAACGCCGAGCGCGCGATCGTCGAAGTCGCCCAGCGTCTGTCCTACGGTCACAAGATCGAAGACATTACCGATGTGCGCGGCACTGCGTTCATCCGTCGTGACACCCCTGCGGGCTGGTACGAAGTCGACTCCACGCGCATCGACCGTCCGGGCAAGATCGACAAGATCATCAACCCGTACGTCAACACCCAGGACACTCAGGCTTGCGCCATCGAGCAAGAGAAGGGGCCGGTTGAAGATCCGGAAGAAGCCAAGGTCGTGCAGATCCTGGCCAGCCCGAAGATGACGCGTGACAAGACTGTGATCCGCCTGCCGTCGATGGAGAAAGTGCGTGGTGATGCGGTCCTGTACGCTCACGCCAACCGCGTGCTGCACCTGGAAACCAACCCGGGCAACGCCCGTGCCTTGGTGCAAAAACACGGCGAAGTCGACGTCTGGTTCAACCCGCCGCCGATTCCGATGACCACCGAAGAAATGGACTACGTGTTCGGCATGCCTTACGCACGTATCCCGCATCCTGCGTACGGCAAGGAAAAGATCCCGGCCTACGACATGATCCGCTTCTCGGTGAACATCATGCGTGGCTGCTTCGGCGGCTGCACCTTCTGCTCGATCACCGAGCACGAAGGCCGGATCATCCAGAACCGCTCCGAAGAGTCGATCATTCGCGAAATCGAAGAGATCCGCGACAAGGTGCCGGGTTTCACCGGCGTCATTTCCGACCTCGGCGGCCCGACCGCGAACATGTACCGCATCGCCTGCAAGAGCCCGGAAATCGAATCCGCGTGCCGCAAGCCGTCCTGCGTGTTCCCGGGCATCTGCCCGAACCTGAACACCGACCACTCGTCGCTGATCCAGCTGTATCGCAGCGCCCGTGCGTTGCCGGGTGTGAAGAAGATCCTGATTGCCTCCGGCCTGCGTTACGACCTCGCGGTCGAGTCGCCGGAGTACGTCAAAGAGCTGGTGACCCACCACGTCGGCGGTTACCTGAAGATCGCCCCGGAACATACCGAGGAAGGTCCGCTCAATCAGATGATGAAGCCGGGGATCGGCACGTACGATCGCTTCAAGCGCATGTTCGAGAAGTACACCAAGGAAGCCGGGAAAGAGCAGTACCTGATTCCGTACTTCATCGCCGCGCACCCGGGCACCACCGACGAAGACATGATGAACCTCGCCTTGTGGCTCAAGGGCAACGGCTTCCGTGCCGACCAGGTGCAGGCGTTCTATCCTTCGCCGATGGCCACCGCCACCGCGATGTACCACTCGGGCAAGAACCCGCTGCGCAAGGTCACCTACAAGAGCGACGGCGTGACCATCGTCAAGAGCGAGGAGCAGCGTCGTCTGCACAAGGCGTTCCTGCGTTATCACGACCCGAAAGGCTGGCCGATGCTGCGTGAAGCGCTGATCCGCATGGGCCGCGCCGACCTGATCGGGCCGGGCAAGAACCAGTTGATCCCGACGCATCAGCCGGCCACCGACAGCTACCAGAGTGCCCGTCGCAAGAACTCGACGCCGTCCGGCAGCCATAAAGTGGCGAAGGACGTAAAAGAGAAGACCACCAAGATCCTCACCCAGCACACCGGTCTGCCACCTCGCGCCAGCGATGGCGGCAACCCGTGGGACAAGCGTGAGCAGGCCAAGGCCGCGGCATTCGCCCGCAACCAGCAGGCCGCCAAGGAGCGCAAGGAAGCCGCGAAAGGCAAAGGGCCGAAACCGGCACGCAAGCCGGTCGTACCGCGCTAAAGAGAACGCCAACCTTCGGGTTGGCGTTTTTGCATTTCGCTGATCGTTCCCACGCAGAGCGTGGGAACGATCACGGGAGAGGGTCAGGGGGAGGGGTTCTTCGCAACATTTGCGTGCAACTGTGCCAAACCATTTCACCGCATCGCCCGATTTTGGTGCTGTACTGCCTTGAGCATTCCGGGAAAGCGCCCAAGCCTCTGCATGGCATAAGTCTTGCGCGCTTTCCAATACGCTTAGGCTCGCAGGAGGCACGCCGTGTCGATTCATGTCGCATTGCATCACGTCACGCATTACCGCTACGACCGCGCTGTCGAACTTGGCCCGCAGATCGTGCGTCTGCGCCCGGCTGCCCACAGCCGCACGCGGATTCTGTCGTATGCGCTGAAAGTCTCGCCCGAGCAGCACTTCATCAACTGGCAGCAGGATCCCCAAGGCAACTACCTCGCACGACTGGTGTTCCCCGAGAAAACCGCCGAGCTGCGGATCGAGGTCGACCTGCTGGCCGAGATGACGGTGTTCAACCCGTTCGACTTTTTCCTCGAGCCCTACGCCGAGAAAATCCCCTTTGCCTACGCCGCCGATGAACGCAAGGAACTGGCGCCGTACCTCGAAACCCTGCCGCTGACGCCAAAACTCAAGGCCTACCTGGACGCCATCGACCGCACGCCGCTGCCGGCGGTGGATTTCCTGGTGGCGCTCAACCAGCGCCTGAGCGAGGACATCAATTACCTGATCCGCATGGAACCGGGCGTGCAAACCCCGGAGCACACCCTCGAACACGCCTCCGGCTCCTGCCGCGATTCGGCATGGCTGCTGGTGCAACTGCTGCGCAATCTCGGGCTGGCGGCGCGTTTCGTCTCCGGTTACCTGATACAACTGACCGCCGACGTGAAAAGCCTCGACGGCCCCTCCGGCACCGAAGTGGACTTCACCGATCTGCATGCCTGGTGCGAGGTGTACTTGCCCGGCGCCGGCTGGATCGGCCTCGATGCCACCTCCGGGCTGTTCGCCGGGGAAGGGCATATCCCGTTGGCCTGCAGTCCCGATCCGTCCTCGGCGGCGCCGATCAGCGGTCTGGTAGAGCCTTGCGAATGTGAGTTCAGCCACGAAATGTCCGTGGAGCGGATCTGGGAAGCGCCTCGGGTCACCAAGCCCTACACCGATGAGCAATGGCTGGCGATCCAGGCGCTGGGCCGGCAGATCGATGCCGATCTGCTGGAAGGCGATGTGCGGCTGACCATGGGCGGCGAACCGACCTTCGTGTCCATCGACGACCCGGATGGCGCAGAATGGAACACCGCCGCGCTGGGCCCGGACAAGCGTCGGCTCTCCGCCGAACTGTTCCAGCGCATGCGCAAACACTACGCGCCAAAAGGGCTGGTGCATTTCGGTCAGGGCAAGTGGTATCCGGGCGAGCAATTGCCGCGCTGGTCGCTGAATTGCTACTGGCGCCGCGACGGCCTGCCGATCTGGCACAACACCGCGTTGATCGCCGATGAGCAACAGGATTACGGCGCCGATGGCGCATTGGCCGGGCGCTTTCTGGCGAGTGTCGCCGAACGCCTGAAACTGCCGACACGTTTTGTGTTTCCGGCCTACGAAGACAATTTCTATTACCTCTGGCGCGAAGGCGCCTTGCCGGGCAACGTCAGCGCCGAAGACTCGCGTCTGGAGGAGCCGCTGGAACGTGCGCGCCTGCGCAAGGTGTTCAGTCAGGGGCTGGACAAGGTCATCGGTCAGGTGCTGCCGCTGGCACGCACCGCCAAGGGCGATCAATGGCAGAGCGGGCGCTGGTATCTGCGCGATGAGCATTGCCGGCTGGTGCCGGGGGATTCACCGCTGGGCTATCGCCTGCCATTGGGTTCGCAGCCCTGGGTGAAAGCGGCGGAGTATCCGTTCATTCATCCGAACGACCCGAATCAGGACTTCCCCGAACTGCCCGACACTGCGCAGCTCAATCGCCATGATGCGCCGGCTGCGGCGGACGAACGTGTACCGAAGATCGACGAGTCCGCCGACTGGCTGACCCGCACCGCGTTCTGCGCCGAGGCACGGGAAGGCCGGTTGTATCTGTTCATGCCGCCGCTGGAGCGGGTCGAGGATTATCTGGAATTGGTGGCAGCCATCGAAGCCACCGCCGAGGAACTGCACTGTCCGGTGCTGCTGGAAGGCTACGAGCCGCCGAGCGATCCGCGTCTGAGCAACTTCCGTATTACGCCGGATCCCGGCGTGATCGAGGTCAACGTCCAGCCGTCCGCGACGTGGGATGAGTTGGTCGAGCGCACCGAGTTCCTGTACGAGGAGGCGCGCCAGACCCGACTGTCCACCGAGAAATTCATGATCGACGGGCGACACACCGGCACCGGTGGCGGTAACCATTTCGTACTCGGCGGAGCAACGCCGGCGGACTCCCCGTTCCTGCGCCGTCCGGATCTGCTGCGCAGCCTGATCAGCTATTGGCACAACCATCCGTCGCTGTCCTACCTGTTTTCCGGTCTGTTCATCGGTCCGACCTCTCAAGCACCGCGAGTCGATGAAGCGCGCAACGATTCGCTGTACGAGCTGGAAATCGCCTTCGCGCAGATGCCGGCGCCGGGAGAAGCGTGCGCGCCATGGCTGGTGGATCGCTTGCTGCGCAATCTGCTGATCGACGTCACCGGCAACACCCACCGCGCCGAGTTCTGTATCGACAAGCTGTATTCACCGGACGGCGCCACCGGGCGTCTCGGTCTGCTGGAGTTGCGTGCATTCGAAATGCCGCCCCATGCGCGCATGAGCCTGGCTCAGCAGCTGTTGCTGCGGGCACTGGTGGCGCGGTTCTGGCGCGAGCCCTATGCACCGCCGAAGCTGGCGCGCTGGGGCACCGAGTTGCATGACCGCTTCCTGCTGCCGCACTTCATCAAGCAGGACTTTGCCGACGTCATCGTCGAACTCAACAATGCCGGTTATCCGCTGCGTGCCGAATGGTTCGCTGCGCATCTGGAGTTCCGCTTTCCCAAGGTCGGCGATTACGCCGTCAACGGCATCGAGCTGGAGTTGCGTCAGGCCCTTGAGCCCTGGCATGTGCTGGGCGAGGAGGGCGCGGCGGGTGGCACGGTGCGTTACGTCGATTCATCGCTGGAGCGTCTGCAGGTCAAGCTCACGGGGCTGCCGCCGCAGCGTTATCTGCTGACCTGCAATGGCATCCCGGTACCGCTGCAACCGACCGGGCGGGTCGGCGAGTTTGTCGCCGGTGTGCGTTTCCGTGCGTGGCAACCGGCCAACTGCCTGCAACCGACGATCCCGGTGCACGCGCCGCTGGTGTTCGACCTGCTCGACACCTGGATGCAGCGTTCGCTGGGCGGCTGCCAGTACCACGTCGCGCATCCGGGCGGGCGCAATTACGAGACGTTGCCGGTCAACGCCAACGAAGCGGAGAGCCGGCGCATGGCGCGTTTCTTCCGCATCGGGCACACGCCGGGGAAACTTCCTATACCCATTGTCGAAACGAACGACGAGCTACCGATGACTCTCGATTTGCGACGCTTTTAGATCGTACGCGACGCCCGGATTTTTCGTATATCCGGGCGTCATGTGCCTGCGTTAGTCTGACCGTTCCTTGCTGGCTGCCGAGCTTTCCATGCCTGACCTGCTTGACCGCTACCCGCTGACGGCGGGCACTTACCACGAACTGCTCGATGCTGGCGGGGCGGTGCGTCCGCACTGGCAGCGGCTGTTCGACCAATTGCAGCGCAGCACCCCGACGCAACTGGTGCAGCGTCAGGCATTGCTGACCCGGCAGATTCAGGAAAACGGCGTCACCTACAACGTCTATGCCGACCCCAAGGGCGCGGATCGTCCGTGGGAACTCGACCTGCTGCCCCACGTGATCGCCGCTGACGAGTGGCAACAGCTGTCGGCCGGGATCGCCCAGCGTGCGCGCCTGCTCAATGCGGTGCTGGCGGATCTGTACGGTCCGCAGCGGCTGATCAGCGAAGGGCTGCTGCCGGCGGAGCTGGTGTTCGGCCACAACAACTTCCTCTGGCCCTGTCAGGGTATCTCGCCACCGGACGGGGCCTTTCTGCATCTGTATGCCGTGGATCTGGCGCGCACACCGGACGGGCGCTGGTGGGTGACGGCGGATCGTACCCAGGCGCCGTCCGGTGCCGGCTATGCGCTGGAAAACCGCACCATCGTGTCCCGGGCCTTCCCCGAGCTGTACCGGGACTTGAAAGTGCAGCATCTGGCCGGATTCTTCCGTACCTTGCAGGAAACGCTGGCCCGTCAGGCACCCTGCGACGATGACGCGCCGCTGGTGGTGTTGCTGACCCCGGGGCGTTTCAACGAAAGCTATTTCGAACATCTTTATCTGGCGCGCCAGCTCGGTTATCCGCTGGTGGAGGGCGGTGACCTGACGGTGCGCGATGCCACGGTCTACCTGAAAACCCTCAGTGGCCTGCGCCGGGTTCACGCGATCATGCGTCGGCTCGACGATGACTTCTGCGATCCGCTGGAACTGCGCACGGATTCGGCGCTGGGCGTTCCCGGGCTGCTTGAGGCCGTGCGTCAGGGCCGGGTGTTGGTGGCCAACGCGCTGGGCAGCGGCGTGCTGGAGTCGCCGGGGCTGCTGGGTTTCTTGCCGAAGATCAATCAGTACCTGTTCGGCGAAGAACTGATCCTGCCCTCCATCGCCACTTGGTGGTGTGGGGAGGCGCCGGTAATGGCCCAAGCGTTGGAAAAATTGCCGGAACTGCTGATCAAACCGGCTTTCCCATCCCAGAGTTTTGCGCCCGTTTTCGGACGTGATTTGAGCGAAAAACAGCGCCAGAGTCTCGCCGAGCGCATGCAGGCCCGGCCTTATGCGTATGTGGCGCAAGAACTCGCGCAACTGTCCCACGCGCCGATCTGGCAGCCCGAGGACGGCCAGTTGCAACCACGAGCGATCGGCATGCGCATGTACGCGGTGGCCAGTCGCGACGGCTATCGAGTGCTGCCCGGTGGCCTGACCCGGGTGGCGGCCGAGGTTGATGCCGAAGTGGTGTCGATGCAGCGCGGCGGTGCGAGCAAGGACACCTGGGTGCTGGGTGACCGGCCGCCAAGCGGTGAACAATGGAAGGCCCAGCGCAACATCGGTGTGCCTGATCTGGTGCGGCGCGATCCCTATCTGCCGTCGCGGGTGGTGGAAAACCTGTTCTGGTTCGGCCGTTACTGCGAGCGTTGCGACGACAGCGCGCGGTTGTTGCGGATCATGCTGGCGCGGTACGTCGACGGTGACGATCCACAAGCCTTGCAGGCTGCCGTGGAGCTCGGTGAGCGGCTGATGCTGCTGCCAGACGAAGGCGAGCTGCCGGAGCGCCTGCTCGCGGCTTTGCTCGGCGAGGACTGGTCGTTCAGCTTGCGTTCCAACCTGCAACGCTTGCAGTGGGCGGCGTCGCAGGTGCGCGGCAAGCTCTCGCGGGAGAACTGGCAGGCGCTGGTGGAGTTGCAGCGCGAGGCGACGGAACTGGACACCGACGAGCCGGACTTCGGCGAGCTGCTGGATTTTCTCAACCGGCTGGTGATGTCGCTGGCGGCGCTGTCCGGATTTGCCCTCGACGACATGACCCGCGACGAAGGCTGGCGCTTCCTGATGATCGGCCGGCGCATCGAGCGCCTGCAATTTCTCAGCAGCAGTCTCGCGGGTTTCCTGCGCGGCGCCGGGGCGTTCGATCAAGCGGGGCTTGAGTGGCTGCTGGAACTAGGCAACAGCAGCATCACCTATCGTTCGCGCTATCTGGCGGTGGCGCAGTTGATTCCGGTGCTCGACCTGTTGCTGCTGGACGAGCAGAACCCCCATGCGGTGTTGTTCCAGTTGAAACTGGTGACGCGCACCCTCAAGCGTCTGAACGATGATTTCGGTGTGCCGAGGGAGGCCGGGTTGCCAGAACTGGTCGAGCGTCTGGCGCGCTTCGACCTGGGGTGTCTGGAAAATCCCCTGTTCGGCGAATCCAGCGTACGCGCGGCCCTCGACGGGCTGGCGGATCTGCTGCAAGACATCGCCGACGCCAGCGGCCAGGTGTCCGATCGTCTGGCCCTGCGCCATTTCGCCCATGTCGATGATGTCAGCCAGCGCACGGTGTCCGTCTGATGAATGCCCACTACCAGATCCTCCACGACACCTGCTATCACTACGACAGCCCGGTCTCGCTGGCGCAGCAACTCGCGCACCTGTGGCCCCGGGAATGTGCCTGGCAGCGCTGCACCGAGCAGCAATTACTGATCAGTCCGGAGCCGACCGCACGTCGTGACGAACAGGATGTGTTCGGCAATCCGCTGACACGTCTGGCGTTCGAACGGCCTCATGATGAATTGCAGGTCAACGCACGGCTGACGGTCGAGGTGCTGGCGCGGCCGGCGCTGGATTTCAATCTGTCACCGGCCTGGGAATTGACGCGCAATGCGCTGACCTACAGCAGTCAACCGTTGTCCGCTGAGCTGCTGGAGGCTTGTCGCTACCGGTTTCAGTCACCCTACGTTCACTTGAAACGCAGTTTCGTCGAGTTCTCCGAAAGCTGTTTTCCGCCTGGGCGACCGTTGCTGCTGGGCGTGCAGGCGTTGATGGAAAAGATCTTCGACGAGTTCACCTTCGATGCCGAGGCGACGCAAGTCGCGACTCCGCTGGTCGAGGTGCTGGAGCGGCGGCGCGGAGTCTGTCAGGACTTTGCCCACCTGATGCTGGCCTGCGTGCGTTCCCGAGGATTGGCGGCGCGCTACATCAGCGGCTATCTGCTGACACGACCGCCACCGGGGCAGCCGCGATTGATCGGCGCCGATGCGTCCCATGCCTGGGTGTCGGTGTTTTGCCCGGTGCTGGGCTGGGTGGATTTCGATCCGACCAACAATGTGCAACCGGCACTGGAGCACATCACCCTGGCCTGGGGCCGGGATTTCTCCGATGTGTCGCCGTTGCGCGGGGTGATTCTGGGAGGGGGGAGTCATGATCCCGAGGTCAGGGTCACGGTGATGCCACTGAATGAGTCATGAAACACACTGCAGGAGCGGGCAAGCCCGTTCCTGCAGGTTTTGCGTTCAGTGGTCCTGCGGTGTTGCTCAGGCGTCGGGCGCCGGGTCTTTCGGTGCATCAACATCATCATCGGTCGCCACTTCACCGTCAGGGTTCAGTGCCGCTTCTTCAGCCATCTGCTTCTTGCGCTGAAGCTTTTCCTCTTTCTTCTGTTCCTTGGCCAGGTCACGTTGACGCTTGGCGAAGGAGTAATTGGGTTTGGCCATGGGCGATCCTCTTGGGTCGAAGGTGAGGTTGAGCGGCGCGTATTCTGCCCTGTATCGGTGCCCGGGGGTTAACCGGGTTTCTGGTCGACCCACTTTGGCGTGACGGTCGGCTGCCACTGGTCGAGAGCATCGAGCAGCGATTGCGGCGATTCGCTCACTTGCAGCATGTCACGGTGCGGTGCGCGAACGAAGCCTTCGCCGACGATGTGATCGAGAAATTCGGTGAGTTTGCTGTAGAAACCGTTCACTTCCAGCAGGCCCAGCGGCTTGCCGTGGTAGCCGAGTTGGCCCCAGGTCCAGACTTCGAACAGCTCTTCAAGCGTGCCGAGGCCACCTGGCAGGGCGATGAACGCATCGCTGAGTTCGGCCATGCGCGCCTTGCGGGCGTGCATGCCGTCGACCACTTCCAGGCGCGACAGGCTCTTGTGACCGATTTCCTTGTCCATCAGGCTCTGCGGAATGATGCCGATCACTTCACCGCCGGCCGCCAGTGCGGCATCCGCGACAATCCCCATCAGGCCGACAGCGCCACCGCCGTAGACCAGCGTCAGTTTGCGCTCGGCAATGGCTTTGCCGAGGGCGATGGCGGCTTCGGTGTACGCCGGGGTGGTGCCGGCGTTGGCACCGCAAAATACACAAACGGATGTGAGAGACATGCCTTCCTCCTGGGTCAATCCGTCACAGGGTAATGGCTGGCACGCCTTGATCCAAGGGCTAGACTTCGCGTTTCGGGGTTTCATAGGTGCCGCTGGCGCCACAGGCGTAGGCGGCGAGCAGGCTGCACAACAGACTGTTGAAGGACATGACTGATGCTCCAGATGAGAGTTGAGCCCTGAAGATACGGCCCGGCCAAACGTCTGGCTGTTAGATTGTTTCGATGAGTGTCATAGCCTGAAAGTTGTATACAATTTTTGACTCAAGTCATAGGAACTTGCGAAGATTTCAGGCAGTCTTTCCCCCATTCGTGTTTTTGTTAACCCTGCCTTGGAGATTCACCATGTTTTCCAAAGTTGTTGCGGTATCCCTGCTGGCGCTGGCCAGCAGCCAATTGATGGCTGCCGAGTGCAAAACCACCGTTGACTCCACCGACCAGATGTCCTTCACCACCAAGGAGATCGTGATCGACAAGAGCTGCAAGACTTTCACCGTCGAACTGACCCATTCCGGCAGCCTGCCGAAGAACGTCATGGGCCACAACCTGGTGGTCAGCAAGACCGCTGACATGCAGCCGATCGCCACTGACGGCCTGGCCGCGGGCATCGACAAGAACTACCTGAAGGACGGTGACGAGCGCGTCATCGCCCACACCAAGATCATTGGCGCCGGCGAGAAAGATTCGCTGACCATCGACGTATCGAAACTGGCAGCCGGCACCGATTACGGTTTCTTCTGCTCGTTCCCGGGCCACATCTCGATGATGAAAGGCACCGTGACCCTGAAGTAAGTTTCAGAGCCACCTGTTAGCAAAAAGCCGCTGTAGTTCGCTACAGTGGCTTTTTTTATGTCTGAACCGTTTGTCGGGTTCTGCTCTGAACCTGTTAGTTCTGACAGTAGACGCAGGTTTGCTTCGAGGCTCAAATCTCCGGACGTCGTGCTTGTCGTGCGACATGAGAAAGAAGGAGATGGTCATGACCGATAACGTTCAGCTGAAAATTACCAAAGTCACGGATTTGAAGGACAATTTGATCGAGCAGGAGGGTGAAACCTCTGATCGGACACTGATTGTCTATGGCGAAGCCTATCGTCTAGCGGAAGTAACCATCGAAGATGATTTTCTCCCCCGTGGGAAAGTGACCACGGATCCAGCAGGGAAATGGAAGGTAACGCTGGAAGAACTGCCGGAGGGTGAGCGTTACTTTCAGGCGGAGGTTGACGGAAAGCGTTCGCAGAGCTGGATTGTATATATCGTGTGACAGAGTTCAGCGGTGGCTTTTGTAATCGAAGCGAGCTTTCTGACCTGTGCTGAGTGAGGCGCTTTGAACAAGCGCCTCACTTTTACACATGACATCAAGGCGCAAACGGCATGACGCGTTTGTGATGGGTCTTTTTGTACGTGTTGACGATGATGTCGAACGCTTCCTGACGCACCGGCTCGCCGTGCAGAAAGGCGTCGATCTCGGCGTAGGTCACGCCGTGGGAGGCTTCGTCCGGTTTGCCCGGCGACAGGTCTTCCAGATCCGCCGTCGGTACTTTTTCCACCAGCGATTCCGGCGCGCCGAAGCTGCGGGCGATGGCCCGGACCTGATTTTTCACCAGACCGCTGAGCGGGGCCAGGTCGCAGGCGCCGTCACCGAACTTGGTGAAGAAACCCATCACCGCTTCCGCCGCGTGATCGGTGCCGATCACCAGGCCATGGGCCGCGCCGGCGATGGTGTACTGAGCGACCATGCGCATCCGCGCTTTGGTGTTACCGAGCACGAAATCCACCGAAACCGCATGCTTGCCTTCGAAGGCAGCGACTTCGCTGGCCAGGGACTTCACCGCCGGGCCGATGTTGACGGTGTGGCGTTCGTCCGGGGCGATGAAGTCCACCGAGGCCTGGGCGTCGTGTTCATCGAACTGCACGTCGTACGGCAGGCGCACAGCGATGAACTTGTAGCCGTTGTCGCCGGTGCGCTCGCGCAGTTCACGCATGGCGCGCTGGGCCAGGAGGCCTGCGGTCAGCGAGTCGACACCGCCGCTGATGCCCAGCACCAGGGTCTTGAGCCCGGAATTGGTCAGACAATCCTGGATGAAGGTGATGCGTCGGGCGACTTCCGCTTCGAGGGCCTGGTAATCGGCGAACGGCGGCTGAACGTTGAGCTGTTCAGCAATCTCACGCTGTACGGCTTGCATGAATTCACTCCTTGCTAGAAAGGCTGGAAACGGCAGGAACCTGGAAAACGTGTCGCAAATAGGCGACGAAATTCGGGTCTTTGCAGTGGGTCTTGCCCGGCTCGTCGGAGATCTTCGCCACCGGTTGGCCGTTGCAGGCGGTCATTTTAAGCACGATGCTCATCGGTTCGACACCCGGAATGTCACAGGTCAGGTTGGTGCCGATGCCGAAGCTGACATTGATCCGACCGCGCAGCGCGCGGAAGATCTCCAGCGACTTGGGCAGCGTCAGGCTGTCGGAGAACACCAGGGTCTTGCTCATCGGGTCGATGCCGAGCTTGTGATAGTGAGCGATGCATTTTTCGCCCCACTGCACCGGATCCCCGGAATCATGACGCAAGCCGTCAAACAGCTTGGCGAAGAACAGATCGAAATCACCGAGGAAGGCATCGGTGGTGATGCAGTCGGTCAGGGCGATCCCCAGCAGGCCGCGGTACTCGCGAACCCAGCAATCGAGTGCGGCAATCTGGCTGTCGATCAGTCGCGGGCCGAGTTGCTGGTGGGCCATGATCCATTCGTGGGCCATGGTGCCCAGCGGTTTCATGTCCAGTTCGCGGGACAGGTGCACGTTGCTGGTGCCGACGAAACGCCCGGGGAAATCATGCTTGAGCACGTTCACCACTTCTTCCTGCACGCGGTAGGAAAACCGTCGGCGTGTGCCGAAATCGGCGACCTGCAACTGCGACAACTCTTCGGCCGAGGCGTTGGCCGTCAGCCAGTCGAACTTGCGGTAGAGCTGTTCGCGGGCCTGTTCCAGGACGGTTTCGCGGTAGCGATAGCGGTTGCGCACTTCGCTGACGATCGCCAGCAGCGGCACTTCGAACAGAATCACATGCAGCCATGGCCCGCGCAGACGGATGAACAGTTCGCCGTTCTCGATGCCGGTGTGCAGGTAGCGCAGGTTGAAGCGGAACAGGCCGAGGAATCGCAGAAAGTCAGGTTTGAGGAAGCTGATGCGCTCCAGGAAACTCAACTGATCGGCGCTCAGGCTCAACTCGGCCAGACGCTCGACCTGGAAGCGGATCTCCGCCAGATACGGGCGCAGATCTTCACTGTTACGGCAACGAAACTCCCATTCGACTTCGACGTTGGGGTAGTTGTGCAGCACCGCCTGCATCATCGTCAGTTTGTAGAAGTCGGTGTCGAGCAGGTTCTGCACGATGCGATCGGCAAACACACTCTCGCTCATAACGGGGTCTCCAGGCGGACCGCGCGTTGGCGCGGTATCAATCAATGGCGCTAGTGGCTCATATCCGGGGTGTGGATTGCCAGCGATTTTTATCCCGGCGCTGAGCCTCAGACCGCATCAGGACTGTCGATCTGCTCCAGCATCCACTTCACGAAATCCCGCACCTTGGGCACTTCCGCCGCGTGTTCCGGGTAGGCCAGGTAATACGCATCGGTGCTGGGCATTGCATGCTGCCAGGGAATGACCAGTTTGCCGTCGGCCAATTCCTCTTCCACCAGAAACCTCGGCAACAGCGCGACGCCGCAGCCGACCTGCGCGGCGCGGATGCACATATAAAAGGTTTCGAAGCGCGGGCCGTGGTAGCTGTGTTCGGTCTGGTAGCCCTGGCTGTCGAACCAGTCGTGCCACGCCTGTGGGCGCGAAGCATTCTGCAGCAGGACCAGATCGGTGAGTTGCGTTGGATCAGTCAACGGAGTGTCCGGCAGACTGCTCGGTGCGCAGACCGGCACCAGTTCCTCGCCAAACAACTTCAGGCATTCGGTGCCGGGGCGTGAACCCTGGCCGAAATAGAACGCCAGGTCGCTGCGCCCTTGCAGCAAGTCATCGGCCTCCTGCTCGTTGCACAGGTCCAGATGAATCGACGGATGGCGCAGGCGCCAGCCCTTGAGGCGCGGCACCAGCCAGCGTGCGCCGAAGGTCGAGGGTGTGGAGACGCGCAGGACTTCGGTCTCGCCGCCGTAGGAACGCAGGTAATGGGTCGACATCTCGACCTGGGTCAGGATTTTTCGTACTTCCACCAGGTACAAATCGCCGGCCGGGGTCATCTGCAAACGGCGGCGTACCCGACGGAACAACAAGTGCTGTAACAATTCTTCGAGTTGCGCCACCTGCTTGCTGACGGCGCTCTGGGTCAGGTTCAGTTCCTCGGCGGCCCGGGTGAAACTCAGGTGCCGGGTCACGGCCTCGAAGCACTGCAACGCGGTGATCGACGGCAAGTGGCGTTTGTTCAGCATGGGCGATCCTTTTCTTGTCTTTCTGCGCAGCATGAATAAACGGAATGATATCTCGCGTAAAGGTCGTTTGTTGCACAGCCTTCCTGACGCTACAACTAAAGGTCTGCCCGGTCGTGAAAACGCGCCCGCACACATTCAGTTTTTTGCTTGAGGAGTGACCCATGGTTGCCGCATTGCTTGATCGTCTTGGTGTGAACCCGGCCCTGTACCAGAACGGCAAAGTGCCGGTGCATTCGCCCATCGACGGCAGCCGCATCGCCGCCGTGAACTGGGAAGGCCCGGCCGAAGTCGAGCAGCACATCAGTCGCGCAGATCATGCGTTCGAACAATGGCGCAAGGTGCCGGCCCCCCGTCGCGGCGAGCTGGTGCGTCAGTTCGGCGAAGTCCTGCGCGAGTACAAGAATGATCTCGGCGAACTGGTTTCCTGGGAGGCCGGCAAGATTACTCAGGAAGGCCTCGGTGAAGTGCAGGAGATGATCGACATCTGCGACTTCGCCGTCGGCCTGTCCCGCCAGTTGTACGGCTTGACCATCGCTTCCGAGCGCCCGGGCCACCACATGCGTGAAACCTGGCACCCGCTGGGCGTGGTCGGCGTGATCAGTGCGTTCAACTTCCCGGTCGCGGTTTGGGCGTGGAACACCACGCTGGCGCTGGTCTGCGGTAACCCGGTGGTGTGGAAGCCTTCGGAGAAAACCCCACTGACCGCACTGGCCTGTCAGGCGCTGTTTGATCGCGTGGTGAAGAACTTCAGCGATGCGCCGGCCAATCTGTGTCAGGTCATCATCGGTGGTCGCGATGCCGGCGAAGCACTGGTGGATGACCCGCGTGTGGCGCTGATCAGCGCCACCGGCAGCACTCGCATGGGCCGCGAAGTGGCGCCGAAAGTCGCCGCGCGCTTTGCCCGCAGCATTCTCGAACTGGGCGGCAACAACGCAATGATCCTCGGCCCGAGCGCCGATCTGGACATGGCCGTGCGCGCCATCCTGTTCAGCGCCGTCGGCACCGCCGGCCAGCGTTGCACCACGTTGCGTCGCCTGATCGCCCATGAATCGGTGAAAGAAGAAATCGTCACCCGTCTCAAAGCCGCGTACTCCAAGGTCCGTATCGGTCACCCGCTGGAAGGCAACCTGATCGGCCCGCTGATCGACAAACACAGCTTCGAAAACATGCAGGACGCGCTGGAACAAGCGCTGAGCGAGGGCGGCCGGGTGTTCGGCGGCAAGCGCCAACTGGAAGATCAATTCCCGAATGCCTACTACGTGTCGCCGGCCATCGTTGAAATGCCGGAGCAGAGCGACGTGGTGTGCAGCGAGACTTTCGCGCCGATCCTTTACGTGGTTGGCTACAGCGACTTCGAAGAGGCGCTGCGCCTGAACAACGCGGTACCGCAAGGTCTGTCGTCGTGCATCTTCACCACCGATGTGCGCGAGGCCGAGAAATTCATGTCGGCAGTCGGCAGTGACTGCGGCATCGCCAACGTCAACATCGGCCCGAGCGGCGCGGAAATCGGCGGCGCGTTCGGTGGCGAGAAAGAGACGGGTGGTGGTCGCGAGTCGGGCTCGGATGCGTGGCGTGCTTACATGCGCCGCCAGACCAACACCGTGAACTACTCGCTGGAGTTGCCGCTGGCGCAGGGCATTACGTTCGACTGACAGTTTTCTCAAAGCTATCGACCGTTCCCACGCTCTGCGTGGGAACGGTCATTTTGGTGTGTTTGGCAGGTTTCTGTTGGAGTCTGGCAATGCCGTTACGCGAAGAATGTCTGTGGGAAAAACTCACGCCGCAACGACCGGATAACACGGCGCTCAGGGGCGAAGTCAAAGTCGATGTCTGCGTGATCGGCGCCGGGTTTACCGGGCTGTCGGCGGCGCTGCATCTGTTGGAAAAGGGCAAAAGCGTCTGCGTGCTGGAAGCCCATCGCGCCGGGCATGGCGGATCCGGGCGCAACGTCGGCCTGGTCAACGCCGGGATGTGGATTCCGCCGGACGAGATCGAGGCCGGGTTCGGCGAGGCCGTCGGCAGTCAGCTCAACCGCATGCTCGGTGCGGCGCCGGCGCTGGTGTTCAGCCTCGTGGATAAATACAACATCGATTGCCAGTTGCGCCGCGAAGGCACCCTGCACATGGCGCACAACGCCAAGGGTGAGGCGGATCTGCGCAGTCGCGAAGAACAGTGGAAACGCCGCGGTGCGCCGGTCGAACTGCTGACCGGCAAGGCCTGTGAACAGGCGACCGGGACGCAGAAGATTGCCGCCGCGTTGCTCGACCGGCGTGCCGGCACGCTCAATCCGATGGCTTATGTCACCGGACTGGCCAACGCTGTCATCAGCCTTGGCGGAAAGATGTTCGATCACTCCCCGGTCACGCGCCTTGAGCGTCAGGGCCAGCAATGGTCGGTGCAGACCGAGCAGGGTTCGGTGCTCGCCGAACAAGTGGTGATCGCTTCCAACGCCTACACCGAAGGCGACTGGACCGAACTCAAACGCAATTTCTTTCCCGGTTACTACTATCAGGTCGCTTCGGTGCCGCTCACCGAAGACGCTGCCCAGGAAATCCTCCCGGGCGGGCAGGGCTCGTGGGATACCCGCCAGGTGCTGAGCAGCATCCGCCGCGACAAGGACGGGCGTCTGTTGCTGGGCAGCCTTGGCAACGGCAATCAGAAACCGACCTGGTTCCTCAAGGCCTGGGCCGACCGGGTGCAGCAGCATTACTTCCCCAACCTCAAACCTGTGGAGTGGGAATGCACCTGGACCGGGCGCATCGCTTTTACTCCCGATCATTTGATGCGCCTGTTCGAGCCCGCGCCGGGACTGGTGGCCGTCACCGGTTACAACGGCCGTGGCGTGACCACCGGCACCGTGGTCGGCAAAGCCTTCGCCGACTACCTGTGTAACGGAAATCCTCAAGCGTTGCCGATTCCCTTTGCACCGATGCAGCCCCTGGCGGGCGTGGGTTTGCGCAGTTGTCTGTACGAGGCCGGGTTCTCGCTGTATCACGCGGGCCAGTGCCTGCGCATTGTCATTTGAGTGTTGAAATATGTTGCGTGAAGCGGCGCTTTTCGGCGTAGCGACTAGCCTGTAATGGTGCGGGTTGTAGCAGTCCCGCACCAGCAGTGTGCAGTTCGGTGACGCGGGCTGTTACAGGCTGGTTGCACGTCGTTTGGCACCGCGGTTGCAATGATGGCGCGTGCGGGTTGCGCCTGAAAAAATAAATGGTTTCACCTTCCGCGGTTTAGACGGTTGCACGCCCAATGAAAATGGGAACGAAACAGTCGAAATAACAAGAAAGCAGCGACTTTTTGAAGAATAAAAAACCGATGGCACGGCCCTTGCTCTGAGCAATCCAGTGAAGTCGCAGTGCCAACTAAAAAAAACCTTGGAGCACCACCTCATGTCCCAGACGTTTTACAAGAAAGGCTTTCTGGCCCTCGCAGTGGCTACTGCGCTGGGTGTTTCTGCGTTTGCACAAGCTGATGTGAAAATCGGTGTGGCGGGCCCTATGACTGGCGCCAACGCGGCATTTGGCGAGCAGTACATGAAGGGGGCACAAGCGGCGGCCGATGCGGTCAACGCGGCGGGCGGCGTCAACGGGGAGAAAATCGTCCTGGTCAAAGGCGATGACGCCTGCGAACCGAAACAGGCGGTGACGGTCGCCAAGGACCTCACCAACCAGAAAGTCGCCGGTGTGGTTGGCCACTTCTGCTCGTCCTCCACCATTCCTGCGTCGGAGATCTACGACGAAGCCGGCATCATTGCGATCACGCCGGGTTCCACCAACCCGCAAGTGACCGAGCGCGGTCTGAGCGCCATGTTCCGTATGTGCGGGCGTGACGACCAGCAAGGCATCGTCGCCGGCGACTACATCGTCGACGTGCTCAAGGGCAAGAAAGTGGCCGTGCTGCACGACAAGGACACCTACGGTCAGGGCCTGGCCGATGCGACCAAGGCACAGTTGACCAAGCGCGGCGTGACGCCGGTGCTGTACGAAGGCCTGACCCGTGGCGAGAAAGACTTCAGCGCCGTGGTCACCAAGATCCGCGCGGCCGGTGCCGACGTGGTCTACTTCGGCGGCCTGCACCCGGAAGCCGGTCCACTGGTCAAGCAACTGCGTACCGAAGGCCTGAAAGACGTGAAGTTCATGTCTGACGACGGCATCGTGACCGACGAACTGGTGACCACCGCCGGCGGCCCGCAATACGTCGACGGCGTGCTGATGACCTTCGGCGCCGACCCGCGCCTGCTACCGGAAAGCAAGACTGTAGTGGATGCCTTCCGCAAGGCCGGCACCGAGCCTGAAGGCTACACCCTGTACGCCTACGCTTCGGTTCAGGCACTGGCTGCGGGCTTCAACGGCGCCAAGTCCAACAAGGGCGAAGACGCTGCCAAATGGCTGAAAGCCAACCCTGTGAAAACCGTGATGGGCGAGAAGACCTGGGACGCCAAGGGCGACCTGAAAGTCTCTGACTACGTGGTTTACCAGTGGGACGCGACCGGCAAATATCACCAGCTGGAAAAACAGAAGTAAGGGCTGACGCGATCGGCTGACCTCTGCAGAAATTCTGTGGGGGCCAGCCCGGTCGTGGCTGACATTGCTCCGACGTACATCTGTATTTTTCCTAGAAGAACCGCGCGCCCCAGGGTGTGCAGGTTCTCACTGCGTGAGATTGCGTTATGGATGGTATTTTCCTGCAGCAACTGGTCAACGGCCTGACCCTCGGGTCGGTCTATGGCCTGATCGCCATCGGCTACACAATGGTCTACGGCATCATCGGCATGATCAACTTCGCCCACGGCGAGGTTTACATGATTTCCGCTTACCTCGCGGCAATCAGTCTGGCTCTGCTGGCTTACTTCGGTATCGAATCCTTCCCGCTGCTGATGCTCGGCACACTGGTCTTCACCATCGTCGTCACGGGGGTGTATGGCTGGGTCATCGAACGCATCGCCTACAAACCACTGCGCAACTCCACCCGACTGGCACCGCTGATCAGCGCCATCGGTATCTCCCTGATTCTGCAAAACTATGCCCAGATCAGTCAGGGCGCCCGTCAACAGGGTGTTCCGACGCTGCTCACCGGTGCCTGGCGCATCGACGTCGGCTCGGGCTTCGTCCAGCTGACCTACACCAAGATCTTCATTCTCGTCGCGGCGTTCGTCGGGATGGGCCTGCTGACCTACGTGATCAAGTACACCAAGCTCGGCCGCATGTGCCGCGCGACCCAGCAAGACCGCAAGATGGCTTCGATTCTGGGGATCAACACCGACCGGGTGATTTCCTACGTGTTCATCATCGGTGCAGCGATGGCGGCCCTGGCCGGCGTGCTGATCACCATGAACTACGGCACGTTCGACTTCTACGCAGGCTTCGTCATCGGCATCAAGGCGTTCACCGCTGCGGTGCTCGGCGGGATCGGCTCGCTGCCTGGCGCCATGCTCGGCGGGATCATCCTCGGGATCTCCGAGTCGCTGTTCTCGGGCCTGGTCAACTCCGACTACAAAGACGTGTTCAGCTTCTCGCTGCTCGTACTTGTTCTGGTCTTCCGGCCTCAGGGCCTGCTGGGCCGTCCTCTTGTGTCGAAGGTGTAAGCGATGTCTTCAACCACTACAAAATCCATTGATGTCAAAAAAAGCCTGGTTGAGGCGATTCTCGCCGGTCTGATTGCCCTGATCGTGTTCGGGCCGATTGTCGGCGTCGTTCTCGATGGCTACAGCTTCAACCTCGAACCGACCCGCGTGGCGTGGATCATTGCCATCGTCATGGCCGGCCGGTTTGCCCTCAGCCTGTTCCTGCAAACCCCCAAGGGCCTGAAAATCCTCGAAGGATTCGAGAGCACCGGTTCCGGCGTGCATGTGCTGCCCGCCGATCACAAATCCAGGCTGCGCTGGATCATCCCGCTGCTGATCGTGCTGGCCGTGGCCGTGCCGTTCGTTTCCAACTCCTACCTGCTGGGCGTGGTCATCCTCGGGTTGATCTACGTGTTGCTGGGGTTGGGACTGAACATCGTGGTCGGTCTGGCCGGCCTGCTCGACCTCGGTTACGTGGCGTTCTACGCCATCGGTGCCTACGGTCTGGCGCTCGGTTATCAGTACCTCGGCCTGGGCTTCTGGACCGTGCTGCCGCTGGCGGCGATCACCGCCGGGCTGGCCGGATGCATCCTCGGTTTCCCGGTGTTGCGACTGCACGGCGACTACCTGGCGATCGTGACCCTCGGTTTCGGTGAAATCATCCGTCTGATCCTCAACAACTGGCTGTCCCTGACCGGCGGTCCGAACGGCATGCCGGCGCCACTGCCGACCTTCTTCGGCCTGGAATTCGGCAAGCGGGCGAAGGATGGCGGGGTGCCGTTCCACGAGTTCTTCGGCATCGCCTACAACCCGGACGTGAAGTATTACTTCATCTATGCGGTGTTGTTCCTGGTGGTGCTGGCCGTGCTGTACATCAAGCATCGTCTGGTGAAGATGCCGGTCGGTCGCGCCTGGGAAGCCCTGCGTGAAGACGAGATCGCCTGCCGCTCGATGGGCCTCAACCACGTGCTGGTCAAGCTCTCGGCGTTCACTATCGGTGCATCCACCGCCGGTCTGGCAGGTGTGTTCTTCGCCACCTATCAAGGCTTCGTCAACCCGACCTCGTTCACCTTCTTCGAATCGGCGCTGATCCTCGCCATCGTCGTGCTCGGCGGCATGGGTTCGACCATCGGTGTGGTGATCGCAGCGTTCGTGCTGACCGTTGCTCCGGAACTGCTGCGCGGCTTCGCCGAATACCGTGTGCTGCTGTTCGGGATCCTGATGGTGTTGATGATGATCTGGCGACCTCGCGGGCTGATCCGCATCAGCCGTACCGGGGTCACTCCACGCAAAGGTGCCATTCACTATGAGAGGACTGCGCCATGAGTGAAGTCGTACTCTCTGTTGAAAAACTGATGATGCACTTCGGTGGCATCAAGGCCTTGAGCGACGTCAGCCTGAAGGTCAAACGCAATTCGATCTTCGCCCTGATCGGCCCCAACGGCGCCGGCAAGACCACGGTGTTCAACTGCCTGACCGGGTTCTACAAGGCCTCCGGCGGCAAGATCGAACTCAACGTGCGTGGCCAACAGACCAACGTCATCAAATTGCTGGGCGAGTCGTTCAAGCCGACCGACTTCGTCTCGCCGAAAAACTTCGCCAGCCGTCTGTACTACAAGATGTTCGGCGGCACCCACCTGGTGAACCGCGCGGGCCTGGCCCGGACGTTCCAGAACATTCGCCTGTTCAAGGAAATGTCGGTGCTGGAAAACCTGCTGGTGGCCCAGCACATGTGGGTCAACCGCAACATGCTGGCCGGCATCCTCAACACCAAGGGCTATCGCAAGGCCGAAAGCGATGCGCTGGACTGCGCGTTCTACTGGCTGGAAGTGGTGGATCTGGTGGACTGCGCCAACCGTCTGGCCGGTGAACTGTCCTACGGCCAGCAACGCCGTCTGGAGATTGCCCGGGCCATGTGCACTCGGCCGCAGATCATCTGCCTCGACGAACCGGCCGCCGGCCTCAACCCTCAGGAAACCGAAGCGCTGAGCGCGATGATCCGGCTGCTGCGCGACGAGCACGATCTGACCGTGGTGCTGATCGAACACGACATGGGCATGGTAATGAGCATTTCCGATCACATCGTGGTGCTGGACCACGGCATCGTCATCGCCGAGGGCGGTCCGGAGGCTATCCGTCACGATCCGAAGGTGATTGCGGCTTACCTGGGCGCTGACGAAGAGGAAGTCGTATGACGCAACCCATCCTCGAACTCAAGGATCTGGACGTGTTCTACGGCCCGATCCAGGCCCTCAAGGGCGTCTCGCTGCAGATCAACGAAGGTGAAACCGTCAGCCTGATCGGCTCCAACGGCGCGGGCAAGTCGACGCTGCTGATGTCGATCTTCGGCCAGCCACGGGCGGCAGGCGGACAGATCGTTTATCAAGGCGTGGACATCACCCACAAGTCATCGCACTACATCGCCTCCAACGGCATCGCGCAGTCGCCGGAAGGGCGACGGGTGTTCCCCGACATGACCGTCGAGGAAAACCTGCTGATGGGCACCATTCCGATTGGCGACAAGTACGCCAAGGAAGACATGCAGCGCATGTTCGAGCTGTTCCCGCGGCTTGAAGAGCGTCGCACTCAGCGCGCAATGACCATGTCCGGCGGCGAACAGCAGATGCTCGCCATTGCCCGGGCGCTGATGAGCCGTCCCAAGCTGTTGCTGCTGGATGAGCCGAGCCTGGGGCTGGCGCCGATCGTGGTGAAACAGATCTTCGCCACCTTGCGGGAACTGGCGAAAACCGGCATGACCATTTTCCTTGTCGAGCAGAACGCCAACCATGCGTTGAAACTGTCCGACCGGGCGTACGTGATGGTCAACGGCGAGATCCGCCTGACGGGCACCGGCAAGGAACTGCTGGTGAATGAAGAGGTGCGTAACGCCTATCTCGGCGGGCACTGAGTTTTCAGGTTTTCCACAGCGATACAGAGCCCCGAGACGCCAGTCCCGGGGCTTTTTTGTATCCAGAATCCATCACGATCCACGCCATTCCCGAAATTGTGGAAAACAAAATCCCCAACCTGCCAAAGCGCGACATATAGACGCTGCAAATCGCTGTTTTTCCACAGTTTTGACTTGTCCCCGTTTGCTGTGGAGCCGGCTGTGAATAACGTGGGAGTAGCTGGCTGAGAGCCTTTAAAACCGTGGCTTGCAGGCCTGTGATTGTTTTTTGATCAGGCCTTTTCCCAGTTGCTGGGGGTTCGTTTGTCAACCTTTTTATGGCCATGGCAAAACAGGCGAATGCATGTGCGCAAGCCTGTGGATAAGTCTGTGATTAAACTCTGGAAAGACTGCGCTAAGGGCCGTGATTACTGGCCCTGCGCAATCACGGCGGTGACCGGTCGGTCGTGCAAAATGCTTTGCCCGGCACAATCGGCGGATCAGGGTCAAGCAAAAAACTTTGCTTTTGCGGCGCAAAGCCTTGTGTGGCGTGGCTTTGCGCATTTCCACTTGCCCCCGGAAACTGTGGAAGGGCTTGTGGATAACGTGCGTGCATGTGGCTACAGGCCACGCCACTCAAGGCGTTGCGAGGGTTGATCAAATTATGAGCAGAAATGCACGCCAGTCGGTGGTTGCTCGTGAATGCGGGGCCGGGCATGCTGCCTGCTGATTTTCTATTCCAATGGCTGCCCCGGGTGGCCGAAGCAAGGAGAACACGATGTCCAACACCCTGTTTATCACCGGCGCGACGTCCGGTTTTGGTGAAGCCTGTGCCCGTCGTTTTGCCGAGGCCGGCTGGAAACTGGTGCTGACCGGTCGTCGTGAAGAACGCCTCAACGCGCTGTGTGCCGAGCTGTCGAAGCAGACCGAAGTGCATGGCCTGGTGCTGGACGTGCGTGATCGCAAGGCGATGGAGGAGGCGATTGCCAACCTGCCGCCGTCCTTCGCCAAGCTGCGCGGCCTGATCAACAACGCAGGTCTCGCGCTGGGCGTGGACCCTGCACCGAAGTGCGACCTCGATGATTGGGACACCATGGTCGACACCAACGTCAAAGGCCTGATGTACAGCACTCGCCTGTTGCTGCCACGCCTGATCGCCCACGGTCGCGGCGCCGGTATCGTCAATCTCGGTTCCATCGCCGGTAACTACCCGTACCCGGGCAGCCACGTTTACGGCGCGACCAAAGCGTTCGTTAAGCAGTTCTCGCTGAACCAGCGCTGCGACTTGCAGGGCACCGGCGTACGCGTCAGCAACATCGAGCCGGGGCTGTGCGAGAGCGAGTTCTCGCTGGTGCGCTTCGCGGGCGATCAGGCGCGTTACGACGCTACCTACGCCGGTGCCGAGCCGATCCAGCCACAGGACATTGCCGAGACCATCTTCTGGGTGCTGAACGCACCGGCGCACATCAACATCAACAGCCTGGAACTGATGCCGGTGAGCCAGACCTGGGCGGGTTTTGCCATCGAGCGTAACAAGGCTTGATACGGTTTTGCCCTCTTCGCCAGCGGGCTGGCGAAGAGGGCAAATCGGCCAGAATCTGGCAGTAAGGTAGACTCATCCCTCAACAACCCCGCCGCACCCTGCGGTTTTCAAGGTTTTTCGAGGAGTTCAAGTGAGTAACCGAGGTGAGCAGTCGCTGCTCAAACAATCGACCATCCTGATGTTCGCCGTGGCGATCGCCGGGATCGTCACCGGTTTTGTTTCGGGTTCCCAGTCCATCCTGTTCGATGGCTTTTTTTCGTTGATTGCAACGTTCATCAAAGTCCTGATGCTGATCACGGCGAAGCTCATCGCCAAGCAAAGCAACCAGCGCTTCCAGTTCGGCTTTTGGCATCTGGAGCCAATGGTGCTGCTGATCGAGGGCAGTTTCCTGCTGCTGATCGCGATCTATGCGTTTCTCAACGGCGTGTTCGGCATCATCAACGGCGGTCGTGAAATCGAGCTGGGCCTGGTGATCATCTACGCGGCGGTGTTTACCGTTGTCGAGTTCGCCTACTTCTTCTACGTGCGCCACCGTAATCGCAAGCTCAAGTCGAGCCTGATCCAGTTCGACAACATCAGTTGGCTGGTGGACGCGATGCTGTCCGTGGGCCTGTTGATCAGTTTCCTCGCGGCGCTGCTGCTCAAGTCCCAGGGCTATGGCGAATGGGCGAAATTTGTCGACCCGCTGATTCTCATCGTGCTGGCCCTGACCATGCTGCCGCCGGCCTTCAAGATCCTTGGCCCGGCGCTGCGTGACGTGCTCGGCATTGCGCCGGACACGCTGGACGACCAAGTCCGTCAGGTAATGGACGCGGCCAAGGTCGAACATGGTTTTGATGACTACGTGTCTTACGTGCAGAAGCACGGGCGGGCGCGGTTCATCGAGATTCATGTGGTGTTGCCGGCGGATTACCGACTGCAGAGCGTCGGCCAGCTGGATCTGCTGCGTGAGGCGATTTCCGCGAAGCTGGGTAAACCGGATGCGGCGCGCTGGCTGACCATCAGCTTTACCGGCGACAGGAAGTGGATTGCCTGAAGTTGCATGGCGAGGGAGCCGGCTCCCTCGCCACGGCTGTCAGCTCAGATAGTCGGCCAGGCCGCGATAGCAGGTCGCCAGGTGATACGGCGTGGTCGACGGCATGTCCTTGCGGCTGACCTCGCCCTGTTCGTCGCGGCACTCGTTCCAGCCACCCGCATGCAGAAAACGCTGCTGCAACGCCTGCAACTGGCGCAGCACGGCGGTTTCGCTGTCCGGACGCAGTGTCAGCGCGCGCAGATATTCGGCCTGGGCCCAGATGCGCAGGGTCGAATCTTTCGGGCGTCCGTCCCTATTCAGATCGAGCATGGCCCGCACGGCACCGGACGGCTGCACCACACCGAACTGCTCGGTGAACGCAAAGGCCCGGTCCAGGGCGGCATGCAGTTTCGAACCGCGCAGCAGGGGCGAGGACTCCAGCAGGAAATACCACTCGAACTGATGGCCCGGCTCATACCAGTTATCCACAGCCCCCAGCGGTTTTTCCATTAGCACGCCATGTTGCGGATCGACGAAACGCTTGTGCATGGCTGTGCATAACTCGCTCAGCGCTTGCTTGACCTGTGCATCTTCGCGCACGGCCAGCGTGGCCAGGAAGGCTTCGGCCAGGTGCATCAATGGGTTTTGCAGCGGGCCGGTTTCCAGGGTGATCCAGTCACGGTCGAGGCAGGCTTCATAGAGGCCGTCACCGGTGGCGAAACGCCGGCCGATGACTTCCAGCGCAGCGTTCAGGGTCGATTCGACCAAGGGCTCGCGGGACTTTTCCCAGTAATGCGCGCAAGCGAACAGGATGAAGGCGTGGGTGTAGAGGTCCTTGCGCTGATCCAGCGGTTTGCCCTGCGGATCGATGCTGTAGAACCAGCCGCCGTGCTCGGCATCGTGGAAGTGCCGTTGCAGGGAGCGGAACAGCGCGGCCGCCCGCACTTCAGCGTTATCCACAACCCCGATCAGGCTGGAAAACAGATACAGCTGCCGTGCGCAGGCCATGGCCCGATAGCGCTGCGGTGGCAGCGGCTGATGCGCGGCGTCCAGCGCCTCGTAAGGCAACGCCATGTCGGCGTTCCAGCCCGGTCCTTGCCAAAGGGGCACGATCACGTCCAGAAAGTGCTGTTGCACTTCACCGAACAGGGTGGTCAATTCAGGCAGGGAGGTGGAGCGGGAAGCGTGGGGCATGGGCGGACGTCGTCACGGCAGGGGCGATTGCGCGACATGGTAGCAGAGAGTGGCGATCGATCGTTCCCGCGCCATGCGCGGGAGCGATCAGAGGTGCCATTCAGCCGGCCAGCAACCACGCGCCCGTCACGGCCGAAGCGGCTCCGGCCAGTCGAACCAGCGGCGCGGCCGCCTGAGGCAGAAAACGTACGACCGCATAACCCGTCGCATGCAGGGCAGCTGTCGCGACCACGAAACCGGCGGCATACGCCCATGGGCTCGACATATCCGGCAACTCCAGACCGTGGGCCACGCCATGGAACAGCGCAAACAGCGCCGTCGCCGCCACCGCCATCACCAGCGGCGGACGCACCGCCAGCGCCACCGCCAGGCCCAGCGCCAGTACCGAGGCAGCAATCCCGCTTTCCAGCGCCGGCAACTCCAGCCCTTCAAATCCGAGCATCCCACCGATCAGCATGGTGCCAACGAAAGTGCACGGCAGCGCCCAGCGTGCCGCGCCTTGCTGCTGCGCCGCCCACAGACCGACGGCCACCATCGCCAGCAAATGGTCGAGGCCGCCGATCGGGTGACTGATGCCGGCCACCAGGCCAGAGTCGCCGTGGCCGGGGTGGGCGAAGGCCAGTGCCGGGGTCAGCAGTAGCGCGACGGCGCCGAGAATGCGTTTGAGTGTCATGGAGAAGCTTCCTTGTTGATCAGTGAATCAGGCTGCGGTCAGCAGGCCCTGGCGTTCGATGAAGGCGATGATTTCTTCCAGGCCCTGACCGGTTTTCTGGTTGCTGAACACGAACGGCTTGCCGTTGCGCATGCGTTGGGTGTCGCTGTTCATCATCTCCAGCGAGGCGCCGACCAGCGGCGCGAGGTCGATCTTGTTGATCACCAGCAGGTCGGATTTGCAAATGCCGGGCCCGCCCTTGCGCGGCAGCTTGTCGCCGGCCGACACGTCGATCACGTAGATGGTCAGGTCGGACAGTTCCGGGCTGAAGGTCGCGGAAAGATTGTCGCCACCGGACTCCACCAGAATCAGGTCCAGCCCCGGAAAGCGCCGGTTCAGTTGATCCACCGCTTCAAGGTTGATCGAGGCGTCTTCGCGAATCGCCGTGTGCGGGCAGCCACCGGTTTCCACGCCGATGATGCGTTCCGGCGCCAGCGCTTCATTGCGAACCAGAAAGTCGGCGTCTTCGCGGGTGTAGATGTCGTTGGTGACCACCGCCAGGTTGTAGCGTTCGCGCAGCGCCAGGCACAGGGCCAGGGTCAACGCGGTTTTGCCGGAACCGACCGGGCCGCCAATGCCGACGCGTAGGGGTTGTGTGTTCATGTGATTCTCCAGATAAAAGGCCCTAGGAACGGAACAGGCGGCTGTACTGGCGCTCATGGGCCATGCACGCCAGGGACAGACCGAACGCGGCGCTGCCGAGGTGTTCGGGATTGATTCGGGTGGCGTCCTGCTGCGCCTGTTGCAGCAGCGGCAGCAGTTCGCTGGTCAGGCGCTGGGCGGCTTGCTGGCCCAGCGGCAGGGTTTTCATCAGCACCGCGAGCTGGTTTTCCAGCCAGCTCCACAGCCACGCGGCGAGGGCGTCCTGCGGGCTGATCTGCCAGGCGCGGGCCGCCAGTGCCCAGCCCAGGGCAAGGTGCGGTTCGGCGCAGTGTTCGAGAAAGTCCCGCGCTACCTGATCTAGCTCGGGCAAACCATTGAGCAATTGCTGCAACGAATAGCCCATCTGCCGGCTCTCCAGATGCAGTTCGCGGGTTTCGCGGCTGGCGCGGTGGCTTTCGCAGAGTTTGCGCAATTCATCCCAGTTTTCGTCCGCTGCGCTCTGGCAGTGGGCAAGCAGCATGGGCGCTTCGAACCGCGCGAGATTGAGCAGCAATTGATCGCTGATCCAGCGCCGGGCGCTGTCCGGACTGTCGACGCGGCCGTTATCCACCGCCATCTCCAGGCCTTGGGAATAGCTGTAGCCGCCAATCGGCAGTTGCGGACTGGCCAGGCGCAGCAGCGCCCAGGCCGGGTTCACAAACGGACGCCGAACTGGTGGAGTTTCGGCGCGTAGTTGAAGTCCTCGTCACCGTGTCGCGAATGGTGATGGCCGCCACCGTAGGCGCCGTGTTCCGGCTGGAACGGGGCTTCGATGGATTCGACTTGCGCGCCCAGTTGTTCAAGCATCGCCTTGAGTACGTAATCGTCGAGCAGACGCAACCAGCCGTCACCGACTTGCAGCGCGACGTGGCGATTGCCCAGGTGATAGGCCGCGCGGGTCAGTTCAAAGGCGTTGGCGCAGGTGACGTGCAGCAGTTGTTCGGGGCGGGCGCAGACCCGGACGATCCGGCCATCTTCGGCTTGCAGGCATTCGCCGTCATGCAGCGGCGGCTGGCCGCGCTCCAGAAACAATCCGACGTCTTCGCCTTCGGCACTGAAACAGCGCAGGCGGCTTTTGCTCCGGGCTTCGAAAGTCAGGTGCAACTCGGCGGCCCAGACGGGTTGAGGGTCGATTCTGCGATGAATCACCAGCATCGGAAAGCTTCCTGCTATGGACAATGCTCAGGCTAGAGCAAGGGGCTTGCCAATCGGACGAGACGTAGGAAAACCCTGTCGGAGCCTAGCGGATGTTTCAAGATGTTGCAGGATTGTGAGGTGTTTTGGTGCATGAAGGTTTTTACATGCACCAATTTACGGCGCAAAAAAAATCGCAGCTCCAGGCTGCGATTTTTGCTTTCTTACTCGGTACTGCCGAGCCCTTGCCAGTGCTTCAACCCGATAAAGATGAAGCGCAGCTGCTGGGTGATCTTCGCCTGGGGCGTCAGATGCTCGGGCAGGGCTTCGGCCGGCGGGTCGATGATGTCCGGCAGGGTGGCGAACACCGATTTGACGATCAGGTCTGCCATCACGCTCAGGCCCTCACGATTGAGATGCTGCAGCTTGGGCATCAAGGCCAGATCCGCCGCCAGGTCGGAACTGATGTTCTCGCGCAGGCGACCAATCGCCTGACGCACCGGCAGCGATCCGCCGTACTGCTCGCGGGCCAGAAACAGGAACTGCGAACGGTTGGCGCTGACCACGTCGAGGAAGATCCGCACCGACGCATCGATGATCCCGCCCATGACGAATTCGTTATGGCGCACCAGGCGGATGGTTTCGCGGAAGGTCTGGCCGACTTCGCTGACCAGTACCAGGCCGAGTTCGTCCATGTCGGCGAAATGCCGGTAGAAACCGGTGGGCACGATGCCAGCGGTTTTCGTCACTTCACGCAGGCTCAGGCTGCCGAATCCTCGGCCGCTTTCCATCAAGTGGCGGGCAGCGTCCATCAGGGCGTTGCGGGTCTGTTGTTTCTGTTCGGCGCGGGGCAGCATCGCAAGGGTGTGTTCTTAGGCAAGACAAGCGCCGCACTCTAGCAAATCGGCTTTGTCGGCGTCGAACGGCAGCGGGGGAGATGGAAGCGGGAAATCGCGACTTCTTTATACAGGCTGCTGAAAAGTCAAAAGCCCAATCCGGGGATTGGGCTTTTTTTCCAGGCCGCCACGGGCTTAGCTCAAAGCGCTGTTGCGTTCGATCACGCGGTCACCACCACCTTCGGCCAGGGTTTGACCTTGTGGGGTTTTGTCGTAGCCATCTGCAGCCAGGGTTTGGCCTTGTGGGGTCTTGTCGTAGCCGTCAGCAGCGAGGGTCTGGCCTTGTGGAGTGCGATCGGAACCATCGGCTGCAAGGGTTTGACCTTGTGGAGTGCGATCCGAGCCGTCTTGAACCAGACCTTTTTCTTCCAGACGATCACGGCCACCTTCAGCTACGGTTTGACCTTGTGGGGTCTTGTCATAGCCATCTTGAACCAGACCTTTTTCTTCCAGGCGGTTACGACCGTTTTCAGCCAGAGTCTGGCCTTGTGGAGTGCGGTCAGAACCGTCAGCGGCAACAGTCTGGCTGAACACCGAGTGGCTGGATTTCACTTGCGGGGTAGCCTGGTCGGCGGCTGGCAGAGCGAAAGCGGTGCTGGCCAGCATCGAGAGGGTAAGACTGAACAGAAGTTGGCGTTTCATGATGGGTTGCTCCTTGGGAGGGCGATAAAGTGGGTACGAAGCTAATGCTACTCTCGATAAGTCGATATAAAAGTTCATAAACACAATGGTAATAATCAACAGAATTGATTGTTCGCTCGGGAGGCTCTAGCTCGGGCGTTTCAGGCGAGCGGTTTTGCACCGCAGTGGGTATTTTCCACCCACTTGCGCCTCGCAAAAGTGCGGGGCCGGTAACGCCGACTCGACCGATCGGTCAGAATGGCGACCGTTTTTTGGCCCTGATGGGG
This sequence comes from Pseudomonas sp. GW821-FHT11G12, assembly GCF_058808055.1. NCBI lineage: Bacteria > Pseudomonadati > Pseudomonadota > Gammaproteobacteria > Pseudomonadales > Pseudomonadaceae > Pseudomonas > Pseudomonas sp. GW821-FHT11G12. The sequence continues at coordinate 140,191 of NZ_JBXARH010000003.1, read as the reverse complement.
CTTTCGATTAAACCTGCGGGCTGTTTGTCAGTCGTAGACTTCATGAGGGCCCTATCAGGCCCGTCGTTTCAGCGGCGTCGATCCGCCGTCGTTTTCAGGAGCTTTGTGCAATGACGCGCACGCGTAAAATCTTCGCCTGGACCTTCGCCACCCTCGTGCTGTTGCTGGCGGTGCTGGTCCTGATCATCGTGTTCTTCGATTGGAACCGGATCAAACCGCCCCTCAACGCCAAAGTCTCGGAAGAATTGCACCGACCGTTCGCCATCAACGGCAACCTCGCCGTGGTCTGGCAGCGTGAGCCGGACGAGGGCGGCTGGCGCGCCTGGGTGCCGTGGCCGCATGTGGTGGCCGAAGACCTGACCCTGGGCAACCCGGATTGGTCGAAGCAGCCGCAGATGGTCACCCTCAAACGGGTTGAACTGCGCATTTCGCCGCTGGCGCTGCTGGCACAACGGGTGACGATCCCGCGTATCGACCTGACTGAACCCAACGCCCAATTGCAGCGCCTGGCCGATGGCCGCGCCAACTGGACGTTCAAATTCGATCCCAAGGACCCGAATGCCGAGCCCTCGAGCTGGGTGGTGGACATCGGCGCCATCGGTTTCGACAAGGGCCATGTCACTCTGGACGACCAGACCCTCAAGACCAACCTCGACCTGTTGATCGATCCGCTGGGCAAACCGATTCCCTTCAGCGAAATCGTCGGCGACAAAGCGGCGAAAACCGCGCTGGAAAAAGGCGGTGCACCGCAGGATTACGCTTTCGCACTGAAAGTCACCGGCCAGTACCACGGTCAGAAACTCGCCGGCCAGGGCAAGATCGGCGGCCTGCTGGCCTTGCAGGACGCGGCCAAACCGTTCCCGCTGCAGGCCCAGGCGAAGATCGGCGACACCAGCATCGAACTCGCCGGCACCCTGACCGATCCACTGAACCTGGGCGCCCTCGACCTGCGCCTGAAACTGGCGGGCGCCAGCCTCGGCAATCTCTATCCGCTGACCGGCGTCACCCTCCCGGATACACCGCCATACGCCACCGACGGTCATTTGATCGCCAAACTGCATGAGCCGGACGGCGCGCAGTTCCGCTATGAACAGTTCAACGGCAAGATCGGCGGCAGCGACATTCACGGCGACCTCGCCTACGTCGCCAGTCAGCCACGGCCCAAGCTGAGTGGCGCGCTGCTGTCCAATCAACTGCTGTTCGCCGACCTCGCACCGTTGATCGGTGCCGACTCCAATGACAAGCAAAAGGCCCGCGGCGGTGAAAGCAAACAACCGGCGGACAAAGTGCTGCCGGTGGAAGAGTTCAAGACCGAGCGCTGGCGCGATATGGACGCCGACGTCGAATTCACCGGCAAACGCATCGTCCACAGCGAGAAACTGCCGTTCACCGACCTCTATACCCATCTCAAACTCAACGACGGCGAACTGAGCCTGGAGCCGCTGCGCTTCGGCGTGGCCGGCGGCAACCTTGATGCGCAGATCCGCCTCAACGGCCGCACTGAACCATTGGAAGGCCGGGCGAAACTGACCGCGCGCAAGTTCAAGCTCAAGCAACTGTTCCCGACCTTCGAACCGATGAAGACCAGTTTCGGCGAGCTCAACGGCGATGCCGACATCAGCGGTCGCGGCAACTCGGTGGCCAAGCTGCTGGGCGGTGCCAACGGCAATCTGAAGATGCTGATCAATGACGGCGCGATCAGTCGTGAGCTGATGGAACTGGCGGGCCTCAACGTCGGCAACTACGTGGTCGGTAAAGTCTTTGGCGACAAGGAAGTGAAGATCAACTGCGCGGCGGCGGACTTCGACATCAAGACTGGCCTGGCGACCACGCGGCTGTTCGTCTTCGATACCGAGAACGCGATCATCTACATCGACGGCACCGCGAACATGGCCACCGAGCAACTGGACCTTACCGTGACCCCGGAATCCAAGGGCTGGCGCCTGATCTCCCTGCGTTCGCCGTTGTACGTGCGCGGCAAGTTCATCAAACCTGATGCCGGGGTGAAAGCGGTGCCGCTGATCCTGCGTGGGGCCGGCATGGTGGCGCTGGGCGTGATCGCCGCACCGGCGGCGGGGCTGCTGGCGCTGGTGGCGCCGAGCGGCGGCGAGCCGAATCAGTGCGCGCCGTTGCTGGAGCAGATGAAGGCAGGCAAGGCGCCGGTGACCGTCAAACCCACCCGATAAACCGCCAATGATCGTAGCCTCGGGCCGAGGCTACGATCGCGGCGACAGTCCCGACAGCAGCGCCTCTTCGCGCAGCCAGGCAAAAAACGCTTTCACCGGCGGATGTCGCTCGCGCCCTGGAACGCACAGGGCGCTGTAGCCGGCACCATCGACCTGCACCTCGCCCTTGTACGGCTCCAGCAGACCGCTGGCGACGCTCTCCGACACCAGAATATTGCTCGCCAGCACCAGCCCTTGCCCGGCAATGGCGGCTTGCAGCGCGTAATGTTCTTCGTCGTATTCGCGGACGGCCGGGTGCTGATTCAACCAGTTCTCGCCTGACTGCGCGCACCACGCTTCCCAGCCATGGGCATACAACTTCGAGTTGTGCCAGCGCACGCTGATCAGCGCCGGGGTGCGACGGGCGGCCAGCGCCACCTGTTCCGGCGAGCCGTACACGCCGAACGACTCATCGAACAGGCACAACCCGTAGAGGTTCGGGTAATCGTCGAGGCTGTAGCGCAACACCAGATCGACGCTGGCGTCCTGATGCAGGTCGATCACTTCGCAGTGCGTGTCCAGACGCACGTTGATGTTCGGGTGTTTCGCGTAAAACCGCCCCAGTCGTGGTACCAGCCACAGCGCGGCGAAGGCGGCAGTGGTCGACAGCGTCAGGCTGCTGCCGCTGCGCTGCGGGCGCAGCGTGTCAACGCTTTGCGCCACCTCCAGAAACGCCCCATGCAGGCTGCGGAACAGCCGCTCGCCACCCTCGGTCAGTCGCACCTGACGCGGCAGGCGTTCGAACAGCGCCACGCCGAGCCAGTCCTCCAGCGAGCGGATCTGATGGGAAATCGCCGTCGGCGTCACCGCCAGTTCTTCGGCGGCAGCCTTGAAGCTCAATAGCCGTGAGGCGGATTCGAACGCGCGCAGGGCGGTCAGCGGCAATGAAGCGAACATGAAAACTCCATGGATGAAATCAATTCAGCCAGACTGATTTTTGCTCATTTGAGGCGATGACTGAATGGCAGCAATCTGGCGCCACGCAGCCACTCAAGTCTAGTCCCAAGGAGATTCAGATGAGCAAGATTCTTGCGATCCATGCCAGCCCACGCGGTGAGCGCTCCCATTCGCGGCGCCTGGCGGAAAGTTTTCTCAGCGCCTGGCAAGTCCGTCATCCACAGGCTCAGGTTACCCGCCGTGAAGTCGGGCGGGCGCTGATCCCGGCGGTGAATGAAGCGTTTGTCGCGGCGGCGTTTTACCCGGAGCCTGAAGCACGGCCGCTGTCGATGCAGGCCGATCTGGCCCTCAGCGATCAACTGGTGGGCGAGTTGTTCGAGCACGATCTGCTGCTGATTTCCACGCCGATGTACAACTTCAACGTGCCCAGCGGCCTCAAGGCCTGGGTCGACCAGATCGTGCGCCTGGGCCTGACGTTCGATCACACCCTGGACAATGGCATCGCCCAGTACACGCCGCTGTTGCGCGGCAAGAAAGCGCTGATCGTCACCAGTCGCGGCGGTTTCGGTTTCGGCCCGGGTGGCGAGCTGGAGGCGCTGAACCACGCCGATCCATGGTTGCGTACGGCGCTGGGTTTCATCGGCATCAACGACGTCACGGTGGTCGCGGCCGAGGGCGAGGAATCCGCCGAACGCACCTTCGCGGTGTCGGTGGCTGAGGCCGAGCAGCGCTTGCTCGACCTGGCCCGGGCGTTCTGAGTGGCCTGGCTGTTTCTGCTGATTGCCGCCGGGTTCGAAGTCACCTTCGCCATGGGCATGAAGTACGCCGAGGGCTTCACCCGGCTGTGGCCGTCGCTGATCACCGTGGTCGCTGCGGTAGGCGGGATTTACTTCCTGACCCTGGCGATGCGCGAGTTGCCGGTGAGCATCGCCTACCCGATCTGGACCGCCATCGGCTCGCTCGGCACGGTGTTTCTCGGTTTTGCGTTGCTGGGCGAGAGCCTGACGCTGGTGAAGTTGCTGTCGGTGGGGCTGATTGTGGCGGGGGTGGTGGGGCTGAAGTAGGCTGGTCGTGGAGTTGTCATCATCGAGGAGGATGCTTGGCGGGCGTTTTGCACGTCATGCATCCACCCACCGACCACAGGGATGTCTGCCCATGTCGCAGGATTCGGCCACACGTTATCCACTGGTGCTGGTGCCGGGAATGCTCGGGTTTATCCGGTTGGTGCTGTACCCGTACTGGTACGGGATCATCGCCGCGTTGCGCCGGGGTGGTGCGACGGTGATTGCGGTGCAGGTGTCGCCGCTCAATTCCACCGAAGTGCGTGGCGAGCAGTTGCTGGCGCGCATCGATGAAATCCTGCGCGAGACCGGCGCCGCGAAGGTCAATCTGTTTGGCCATAGCCAGGGCTCGCTGACGGCGCGTTACGCGGCGGCGAAGCGCCCGGATCTGGTGGCGTCGGTGACGTCGGTGGCCGGACCCAATCACGGTTCGGAACTGGCCGACTATCTGGCGAAACACTATCCGGCAGACAGTGCCCGGGGCCGCATTCTTGAGGCGCTGCTGCGTTTTGTCGGCTGGTTGATGGCACTCATGGAAACCGGTTACCACGGGCCGAAACTGCCGGTGGATATCCACGCCTCACACCATTCCCTGACCACCGAAGGCGTGGCGCTGTTCAACCAGCGTTATCCACAGGGCTTGCCGGAAACCTGGGGCGGGCAGGGGCCGGAAGAGGTCAACGGCGTGCGTTATTACTCGTGGTCCGGCACCTTGCAGCCGGGCAAGACCGACCGTGGCGGCAACCTGTTCGACGGTACCAATCGCAGTTGCCGGTTGTTTGCCAAGACCTTCGTGCGCGAGCCGGGGCAGTGCGACGGCATGGTCGGACGCTACAGCTCGCACCTGGGCACGGTCATCGGTGATGACTACCCGATGGATCACTTCGACATCGTCAACCAGTCACTGGGACTGGTCGGCAAAGGCGCGGACCCGGTGCGGCTGTTTGTCGAGCACGCGGCGCGGTTGAAAGCCGCCGGGGTCTAGGCGGCGCTCGGGGTGCGGGAGCGGCCGAGGACGGTCGTCCAGCGCTCGGAAAGAATCACCCCGCCCAATGTCAGCAAACCGCCTACCAGGTGATACATCGCCAGTTGTTCCTTCAACACCACCGCGGCAATCAGCGCGGTGATCAACGGCAGCAGGTTGAAGAACAGCGTGGTCCGACTCGGCCCCAGACGCTGCACAGCCTGCATCCACGCCAGCGGCGCGAGCATCGAGGCCAGCAGGCACGCGTACAGCACCAGCGGAATGTTCTGCAGGGTCAGGCCGGTTTTCGGCGACACGGCGTACAGCGGAAACAGCACCACCACCGCCACCAGCACCTGCAAGTACAGCAACACCAGTGGCGGCAGGCGCAGCTGCCATTTTTTCAGCAGGGTGCTGTAGATCGCGTAGGCGAGGGTAGCGATCAGCATCATCGCGTCACCCAGGTTCACCCCGTGTTGCAGCAGCGCGCCGAGGCTGCCGGACGACACCACCACCAGCACACCGGCGAAAGACAGCACCGCACCGACCAGCGCGCCGGCGGTGAGGCGCTGGCCGAGGCTGATGATTGCCATGGCCAGCGACATCAACGGCATCAGCGACAGGATGATGCCCATGTTGGTGGCGGTGGTCATGGTCGCGGCGAAGTAGGCCAGGCTCTGATAGACCGCCATGCCGAGCACGCCAAGGATGAAAATCTTGCCCAGGTTCGGGCGGATCTGCGGCCAGTGCGCGATTACCTTCCTGAGCATGAACGGGGTAAACAGCAAACCGGCCAGCAGCCAGCGGTAGAAGCCGATTTCGGCGGGGAAGATCGCACCGACGGCAAGCTTGTTGATCACGGTGTTGCCGGCCCAGATGAAAATCGCCAGCAGGGGAAACGCGTATTGCATGGGAAGAGAAACCAGTACGTTGATGAACGGTGATTATCCCCTGTCTGGATGCAGGCCTATACTGCGAACCGGACAACCTGCCTCTGATTCCGGACAGCATGAACAGTAAACACATCGATCTGCTGGATTTCAGCGAACTGCCGTCGGCGGTGTATTTCCGCTATGCCGACTTCAACGCCCACGAATACGCCGCGCCGCACCGCCATCCGTGGGGCACGCTGGAATACGCGGCCCACGGCGTGCTGCACATGGATGTCGACGGCAGCCGCTTCATGTCGCCACCGCAGTACGCGGTGTGGGTGCCACCGCAGGTCGAGCACAGTTTCTACAGTCATCAGCCGGTCAATTATCGGGCGGTGTGCCTGGCGCCCGAGGTGTGCGCGGATTTGCCGGCCCAGGCCTGTACCCTGGCGATCAGCGACATTCTCAAGGCAATCCTCAAGGACTTCGCCGCCCGGGATGTGAAGATCCCCGCGTTCGATGCCGACCAGCGCCTGGCCCAGGTGCTGGTGGATCAGTTGCGGCAGGCGCCGGTTCATCAGTGTTATCTGCCATACGCCAGCAGTCCCGGGTTGCTGACCATCCTCGAAACCCTGCAGGCCGAGCCCGGCAACAATGAACCGCTGGCGCACTGGGCGGCGCAGGTGCATGTCAGCGAGCGCACCCTGGCCCGGCAATTCGTGCGGGAGTTGGGGATGAGTTTCGGCGAATGGCGTCAGCGGCTGCGCTATCTCGCGGCCATCGAGGCGCTGGAGAGTTCGCGCAGCGTGCAGGAAATCGCCTTCGATCTCGGCTACAGCAGCGGGTCTGCGTTCATCGCCATGTTTGCGCGGCAGGCCGGATGTACGCCGGAACAATACCGGCGTAGCCATCTGGAGACTAGGAAGGTGTAACAAGCTTTGACTACACTCAGCCGGAGGCCGCCTCCATCGATGCGGCAACAAGGAGAAAACTCCATGAAGATGTTGCGTGTCCCTTTGTTGATGATCGGTCTGCTGCTGTGCTCCCAGGGTTTTGCCGCCACGGCGCAACAGAACAAGATGACCACTTGCAACGCCGACGCCACGGCCAAGAGCCTGAAAGGCGATGAGCGCAAGACCTTCATGAGCACTTGCCTGAAGGCAGCGCCGGCGGCCAACGACGCCAAGACCCTGACCCCGCAGCAGGAAAAGATGAAAACCTGTAATGCCGACGCCAAGACCAAGGCCCTGACCGGCGATGCGCGCAAAACCTTCATGAGTGATTGCCTGAAGAAAAAATAAGATCGACAGATCGCAGCGAGCGGCAGGGCATCCGCTCGCTTCGGCGCTGGATCGCTGGCAGACTGCCAATCCTTTTACGCCGTTCGTTTTGAGGCTGTATGCCAACGTTTTCTGAGCGTCATGTTGTGTTCTGGGTCAGTTGCATCATCATTTTCGGCGGTTTGCTGCTGGTGCTGCCGCTGCGCTTGTTGCCCAGTCTGCTGGCCGGGCTGCTGGTGTTCGAGCTGGTCAACATGCTCACCCCACAACTGCAACGGCTGATCGAAGGCCGCCGCGCGCGCTGGCTGGCGGTGGCGTTGCTGGGCACGCTGGTGGTGAGTGTGCTGGCGCTGATCTTTGCCGGGGCCATCAGTTTCCTGCTGCACGAGGCGGAAAATCCCGGGGCCTCCCTCGACAAATTCATGGGCGTGGTCGATCGTGCGCGCGGGCAACTGCCGCCGTTTGTCGATGCTTATCTGCCGGCCAGTGCCGCGGAGTTTCGCGTGGCCATCGGTGAATGGCTGAGCAAGCACTTGTCCGACCTGCAACTGGTGGGCAAGGACGCGGCGCACATGTTCGTGACCCTGCTGATCGGCATGGTGCTCGGCGCGATCATCGCGCTGCAGCGCGTACCGGACGTCACCAAGCGCAAGCCGCTGGCGGCCGCATTGTTCGATCGTCTGCACCTGCTGGTTCAGGCGTTTCGCAATATCGTTTTTGCGCAGATCAAGATTTCCCTGCTCAACACCTTCTTCACCGGGATCTTCCTGGCGGTGATCCTGCCGCTGTTCGGGATCAAGCTGCCGCTGACCAAGACCCTGATCGTGCTGACGTTCCTGCTCGGTTTGCTGCCGGTGATCGGCAACCTGATGTCGAACACGCTGATCACTATCGTCGGCCTGTCGCTGTCGATCTGGGTGGCGATTGCCGCGCTGGGCTACCTGATCTTTATCCACAAGCTCGAATACTTCCTCAACGCGCGCATCGTCGGCGGGCAAATCAGTGCCAAGTCCTGGGAGTTGCTGTTGGCGATGCTGGTGTTCGAGGCCGCGTTCGGCCTGCCGGGGGTGGTGGCGGGGCCGATTTATTACGCGTATCTGAAGAGTGAGTTGAAGCTGGGCGGGATGGTTTAGAAGCCGCAATGATCGTTCCCACGCTCTGCGTGGGAATGCATCCCGTGACGCTCCGCGTCACAGCCTCAACAGCGGACGCAGAGCGTCCATGGCGGCATTCCCACGCGGAGCGTGGGAACGATCATCGTCTGGGCGGCTTTAAACGCCATAGCGTTTCATGGCTTCAATCGCCAGGCCGCTGCCGATGCTGCCAAAGATGTTGCCTTCCACATGCCGCGCGTTTGGCAGCATCGCCGAGACGCTGTTGCGCAGCGCCGGGATACCGCTGGAACCACCGGTGAAGAACACCGTATCGACCTGACCCACCGCCACATTGGCGTCCGCCAGCAATTGCGTGACGCTGCCGCGCACGCGCTCCAGCTGCGTATCGATCGCCGATTCGAACAAGGCCCGGGTCAGCTCGACGCTCAACCCGGATTCGATCCGGTCCAGCGGCACGTGGCGGCTGTCGTTGTGGGTCAGCTGGATCTTGGTTTCTTCCACTTCCATCGCCAGCCAGTGCCCGGCGCGCTGTTCGATCAGCTTGAACAGACGGTCGATGCCGCCGGTGTCCTCGATGTCGTAACGCATGCTGCCCAGGGCCAGGGTCGATTTCTGCGAGTACACCGAGTTGATGGTGTGCCAGGTCGCCAGGTTCATGTGGTGACTGGTCGGCATGAACGCGCCGCTCTTCATGCGGCTGCCGTAGCCGAACAGCGGCATCAGGCCTTGCAGGCTCAGTTGCTTGTCGAAATCGGTCCCGCCGATGTGCACACCACCGGTGGCGAGGATGTCGTCGTGACGGTTATCCATGCCCCGACGCTCGGGCGACAGGCGCACCAGCGAGAAGTCCGACGTACCACCGCCGATGTCGACGATCAGTACCAGCTCTTCCTTTTCGATGGTCGACTCGTAGTCGAAGGCCGCAGCGATCGGCTCGTACTGGAACGACACATCCTTGAAGCCGAGCTTGCGCGCCACTTCCACCAGGGTGTCTTCGGCTTCCTGGTCGGCCAGCGGATCGTCGTCGACGAAGAACACCGGACGTCCCAGCACCACCTGCTCGAACTCACGACCGGCGGCCGCTTCGGCGCGGTTCTTGAGCTGGCCGATGAACAGACCGAGCAAGTCCTTGAACGGCATCGCGGTGCCGAGGACGCTGGTGTCGTGCTTGATCAGCTTGGAACCGAGCAGGCTCTTGAGCGAGCGCATCAGCCGGCCTTCGTAGCCTTCCAGGTATTCGTGCAGCGCCAGGCGACCGTAGACCGGGCGGCGCTCCTCGATGTTGAAGAAGACCACCGACGGCAGGGTGATCTTGTCGTCTTCCAGCGCGATCATCGTTTCCATGCCGGGGCGCAGCCAGCCGACGGTGGAGTTGGACGTGCCGAAGTCGATGCCGCAGGCACGGGCTGGAGAGGCGTCTTTCATGGTCTTTCGGTTCCGGTCAAAAAAACGGCCGCGCAGTGTATGCCAGTGCGCGACAGATTCGAAGGCCAGTCATCTGCTATTTCACGACTAAGCTTGCTTGAAAGTCGCCGCTTTGCCCCAAACTTGCTGGCATGGGCCGGCAGACATACCGGCGGTCGCAAGAACCGCCGTCCACTGCCGATAAACTTCTGCTGCGCCACCCGGTCACAAGTTTGAGATCGGTCAACCTGGCACGCGCGAATCGGCGCATGCTGACGGCGGCGCGAAATCGATAACGGATGGTGACTCCTTCAATGGACTTCAAAGACTATTACAAGATACTCGGCGTGGAGCCGACGGCTGACGACAAGGCAATCAAGGCGGCCTATCGCAAGCTTGCGCGCAAATACCACCCCGATGTCAGCAAGGAAAAAGACGCCGAGGCCAAGTTCAAGGATGCCTCGGAAGCCTATGAAGCGCTGAAAAGCGCCGACAAGCGCGCCGAATACGATGACCTGCGCCGCTACGGCCAGCACGGTCAGCCGTTCCAGGGCCCACCGGGCTGGCAGAGCCGTGGCGGCTTTGGTGGCGGCGGTGGCGACACCGGTGACTTCTCGGACTTCTTCAGTTCGATCTTCGGCAATCGCGGCCCCGGTTTCGGTGGCGGCGAAGGCCGGCAATCCCGCAGCGCCGGACGGCGAGGGCAAGACGTGGAACTGGAACTGCCGATCTTTCTCGAAGAGACGCTTTCGAACGAATCGAAAAAAATCAGCTTCCAGGTGCCGCAATACAACGGTTCCGGCCAGCACGTCAGCAACACCAGCAAGAGCCTGAACGTGAAGATCCCGGCGGGCGTGACCGACGGCGAGCGCATCCGCCTCAAGGGCCAGGGCGCACCGGGCATCGGTGGCGGTGCCAATGGCGATCTGTACCTGACCATCCGTTTCGCGCCGCACCCGAAATTCGATGTCGAAGGCGAAAACCTGATCATCACCTTGCCGCTGGCACCGTGGGAACTGGCGCTGGGTGCCGAAGTGGCCGTGCCGACCCTGACCGGCAAGATCAACCTCAAGGTGCCGGCCGGCAGCCAGAACGGCCAGCGCATGCGCGCCAAGGGCCATGGCCTGCAGAACAAGGCCGGCGAGCGCGGTTATCTGTTCGTCCAGCTCAAGGCCGTGATGCCGAAGGCTGCGGGCGATGACGTCAAGGCGCTGTGGCAGGAACTGGCGAAGAAAGCCGCCTTCAACCCGCGAGAGAACTTCTGAACCCGGCGACGGAGTAGCCCATCATGAGCAGCCCCCTGATCGTTCAACTGGACATGGCAGAATTCTGTGAGGCGGCCGACCTGTCGGACGTCTACGTGATCGAAATCGTCGAACACGGCATCCTCGAACCTCAGGGCGCGCAGCCCCGGGAATGGCGCTTCACTGACTACGAACTGGCCTTGGCCAAACGCGCCGTCAAGCTGCGGCGCGATCTGGAGCTGGAATGGGAAGGCGTCGCCCTGGCGCTGGACCTGCTGGAAGAAGTGAAGGAATTGCGGGCCGAGAACCGGATGCTGCGCCAGCGTCTGGCGCGGCTGGTGGTCGAGTAGCGCTTCAAACCTGTCTGGGCAACGTCACGCTGAACAGCGTTCCGTCGGCTTCGCTTGAACTGACTTCGATCGTCCCGCCGTGGGCGGTCACCACTTCCTTGACGATGAACAGCCCCAGGCCGAGGCTGGTCGACGGTTGCCCGAGTTCTTCGTCGGCGCTGCGTACCAACGGATCGAAAATCGTGCCGATGGCCTCTTCGGGGATCGGCGTGCCGTCGTTATGCACGCTCAGGCACACGTTGTCGGTGTCGCCGCGCAGATCAACGCTCACCTCGCGGGGATCGGAGCCGTGCTGCAAGGCGTTGCCGATCAGGTTCTGCAACAGCTGATCAATCCGTCCGGCATCCCAGGCACCCCGGGTATCGCCGCTGATGGTCAGTGTCGGATCGCATTCCGGATTCCCGGCGCAGGCTTCGGCGATCGCCCGGCGCGCGGCTTCTGCCAGGTCCATGGGGACAGGGTTGATCGGCAGGCTTTTGCCGAGGCGACTGCGCACCAGTTCGAGCAGGTCGCTGACCATGGCCGCCATGTGCCGCGCACCGTGTTTGATGTTCAGCGCGCAGGTCAGCGCATCGCCTTCCAGGGTGGTTTTGCGCATCAGCACTTCGGTCGACATGCTGACCGCTTGCAGCGGCGCGCGCAGGTCGTGACCGAGGATGGCGAGGAAAATGTCGCGCGAGCGGTTGACCTGCTCGGCGTAGGCTGCCGTGGATTCCGCCAGCGCTTCGTCGATGGCTTCGTTGAAGCGGATCATGTCCTGAAAATATGCCATGTCCGGCGACTGCAGCGAATTGACCCACAAGCGAATCACACAGGCGCGCAGGTGACGGAATTCCGAGGTCATCTGCACCAGGTCGAACCCCACCGTATGCCGCAACTCACCGTGGCTGGCGCCGGCCTCGTCCAGGCTCGGGGTTTTCTCGGGGCCTTCGCCCTTGGCCTTGGCGATTTGCTCGCTGGCGGTTTGTGCGGTGTCCATGTCCCGCGCGGCGGCCAGCAGGATGGCCTTGGCATGGTCGCGCAGCGCCGTCTGATCCATATTGTCGGCCGCCGGCGTGATCGTACGGGCGAACTGCTCCCATTCCTCGACGATGTGATCCGCGTGTTGCCTGATGAATTCGGATAAACGCATGTCCGGGTTCCTGGAAATTCAAGGCGGGGCGTTCGAATATTAGTCCCTTTGCGCGGGAAAGATAGCGCCGCTCGAGCCTGACATTTCCGCTGACAAGACGCCGTACTGCGAGACATATGTACCGCAGCCACGGAGGTTCGCCATGGTCTGCTTTCGCTCCATTTCAAGGAGCGAATCATGCCCGAAATCCCTCTCACCCCACCTTCGCCGGATAAGGCTGCACCGCCTCCCGGGCCGGTTGTAACGCAAAGTCTGCACGCCGGTTTCCTCCAGCAGGCCAGCCCCGACTGGTTGATCAACGCACCGGTTCAGCAGCGGGAAGGGCTGAAAAGTGCCGATAACGCCACGCCCGACTGGTACAGGCGCGCCTCGCGCGATCAACGCAAGGCGGTGGGCGACGCCGTGACTGCCAGCCTCGCTGCCCAGGCTCGCCTGGACAAAGCCATGTCGGGCTTCCAGGACATCGACAGCTTCGCCGCGCCATTGCTGACCAAGGCCCTCAAGGACCGCTTCAACGTGACGCTGGACCTCAACAAGACCTGGCTGCTGCTGAACAAACCGGTGGAATTGGGGATTTTTGCCATCGACATCGATTTCTTCGAAGTCCTGAAACTGCCATTGCTGCAAGCGGCCCTGCACAACTTCGAAGATCGTGAATGTAAACGTGGCGCCTTTCATGAAACCTCGGGATTTCGCAGGGAAACCTCGACACCCGGCACGCTTGCGCCGTTGAGCACGCCCCTGACGGTCGAGCAATTCACCGGTCTGTGCCGTTCACTGGACATCGGGGCGAAATATCAGGCGTACCTCAGGGATTTCCTGCGCCCCAAGGACGCAGTGACCGAACACGTGCTGCGCGACAAATTCGTCGCCGCGCATAAAACCGCTCTGCGTGCGGCGGCCGAACTGGCACTGGTCAAAGGTGATATCGGACACGAAGACTACGCCTCGATTCGCTCGATCCTCAACGGTGAACTGGTACCGCGTCAGGGCCGTCGGCAGATCTGGTTCCGTGATCTGGGCCTGATGGGCCGGCGCATGACTGGCTGCGTGATGTTCACAATCTGCGAGAAGTATCGCTACAGCGACGACTCGATCCTGTATATCCCGGGTGATCCTTACCACCCGCTCAAACGCTACAAGGGGCTGGAAATCGCAGCGATGTTCAAGCAGCGGTTTACCGCACGCGACGCGACTCAAACTCATCCCGCCGAACCGAATGCCTACCAGCGCTTTTTCAGTCAGTTCGTCGCCTATGCCGACCGGCCGCGCTACTTCGGCCAGTTCACCGACGACACGCCGAACCGCACGTTCACGCAAAGGCTGGCGCCCTACGAGCCGCTGCTCAACGAGTTTTTCAAGGCACTCAACCCGATCAACGCCGCGCTGACAGGGATCCGCGAATTGCCACCTGCGCCGCCGATCGAACAGGTGCCGAATGCTGAGCCGTATCTGAACCCGGTTGACCTGTCTCGCAAGGGGGGCGGGATCTGGTCGGACAATGTCGACCTGTGGAATTACCAGTTCGAGCAGCATCGTGAGCGGTTGATCGCCGATGCCCGCAGCCATGCCGTGCCCACGGCGGATGTCGACGCCAGGGTGCGCTCGGAGAAGTTCGCCGCGTTGTTGAACATCGGCATGCTGGTGCTGATGGGTGTCTCGATGTTCGTGCCGGTGCTGGGCGAAGTGATGATGGTAGTGATGGCCGGGCAACTGTTCGAAGAAACCTTTGAAGGCGCCATCGAGTGGAGCGAAGGTGATCGCAAGGCTGCCAAGGCCCATCTGATCGATGTCGCGCAGAATCTCGCGTTGATTGCCTTGATGGCGGGGGCGGGAAAGGGGTTTGCTCGGTTGACGGCAGCCAGATCGGTGCCGGTCATCGAGAACCTGCATCAGGTGGAATTGCCCGACGGCACGACCCGTTTGTGGAAGCCTGACCTGAGTGGCTACGAGAGTCCGGTTACGCTGGATCCGCACGCGATGCCGAATGCGCTGGGGCAATTCGAGGTCGGAGAAAAAAACTGCATCCGGCTCGACGGCAAGACCTACCAGCAGGCTTATGACGAATCGCTCAAGGCCTGGCGCATCCAGCATCCGAGCGATCCGCAGGCCTATCAGCCGCCCCTGGCGCACAACGGCGCCGGCGCATGGCGGCATACCCTGGAACGCCCACAGGATTGGGATCGATTGACGCTGTTGCGGCGCATCGGCCACAGCACCGAGCCCTTTGCTGACGAACAATTGCTGACGATGGCCGATGTCGCCGGTGTCAGCGACAACGCCTTGCGCAAGATGCACCTGGACAATGCCTTGCCGCCGCCGGAACTGACGGACGCCATGCGCCTGTTCAACGCTGAGCGTGACGCCGGACTGATCGTCGGACAGGCCGCCGGTGCACAGGCGATCGACAGTCGCTTTCTGCATCTGCTGGCGCTGCTTCCCGATATGCCACGCTGGCCGTTCGGACGAGTGCTGAAGATCTACGACAGCCCTGAACTCTCGGGGAGGGCGCGCAGTTACGGGACGAAGCGCGGCGGCAAGGCGCCGATCCGGATCAGCCGGGCCGAGGTGTTGAACGGTCAGCTGCCGACCCGGATACTCGCGGCGCTGGATGAAGCAGAGACGATTCGCCTGTTGGGTGGTGAGCCTGCACGCGTTCGGTCGGCACGGGCGCAGGAGTTCTCCCGACAGATTGCCGACTTCGCCAGCGCTCGTCAGCCTGCGTTATTCAACAGCCTGCTCAAGGGAACCGAGCCTGTAGAGCCTCGGACAGCAAAGCTGCAACGAGTGATCCCCGGTCTGACCGACCGTGCGGCCGCAGCCGTGTTGGGGCAAGCCAATGCCGGGGAACTGGCACGGCTGGACAGCGCATCGAAGGTCCCCTTGCATTTACAGGAACTCGGTCGCTGGTATGGCCAAGCAGGGCGCTTGAGCCGGGCCCTGGCCGGATTGCGCAGTGAAACCATGGCCTCGGCCGACAGCCGCCATCTCGCGTTGCAGACGTTGGGACGATTGCCGGGGTGGTCCAATGACGTGCGTCTGGAAGTCCGCGAGGGCAGTATCAGCGGCCCGATGCTGGATGCCATCGGCAGCGAAACGGCCTCCGAACACAAGTATCTGGTCAAGTACGGGGACGCCTATCAAGCCGCCAATGAGCGAGGCGAGCCGCTTAACAGTATTCCGGTCAGGGGCGACAACTTTTTCGCCTCGTTGATGCATGCCTTGCCCGATCCGGCACGTCATGCGCTGGGTCTGCCGAATGTCGGGCAGAGTGTCGAGTTGCAAGGCGCGATCATGGATCGGGCGCTTGCCGAGCGCAGTCAGTCGGCACAGATTCTTCGCGCAGGCGTCGCCGAGAAACCCTGGTTCAAGCCGCCGCAACGCATTGCCCCCAAACTGCTCGGTTATCCCGCCAGCGGCGATGGGCCGGGGCCAGACCCTGTGTTGATCGGGCACGTGCAGAATGTCTATCCGGGATTGACCGACGTCCAGGCCCGCGGCTTCATTCTTGAGCAATGGCGGCTGGGCAAGACTGACCAACAGATCCTTCATCTGCTCAACAATCGAATGAGCGAATGGCGAGAGCTGGAAACAACGCTTGATGAATGGCTGATGTCGCAGAACCTGCGCCTGCGCAATGCCCGTGACGAATTCGTCAGCGTGGCGCAAAACATCAAGGACTGTTGGCGCAACGCACCGTTGGCCGAACACAATGCTCAGGCGGCGCGCCTCACGATCATCAGTGATGCTCCGCTGCCGCCATTGACGGCGGATTTCTCTCACGTGCGCGAACTGACACTGCGCGCCCCGGTAGTGGGTGACACGCTTGCAGCGTTCCCCAACGTTGAAAAACTGGTGATGAGCGCCGGCGTCGCGGAATTCGACAAGGTCCTCACAACGTTGAAGACACTGCGGCACATGACCCTGCTGAAATTGGCCACACCCCTCACGGGCGCGGTGGCGTCGAGGATCAGGGAACTGACCCGGCTCGAGGAGCTGGAGCTGCACTGTACCGGCAGCGGCGCCAACCCAGTGGTGCCGGTGCAGCTTGATTTCAGCGGCATGCGCCAGCTGCGCAGGCTCGAAATCGGCAGCCCGCAAATGCATCAATGGCCGCGCGGTGTTCTGGATTTGCCACGACTGGAGCGTCTGAACCTGCGATCAACCTCGATCAATGCGCTGCCGATGGAAATCTATGAAGGTCATCAGCGACTGTTGTCCGGTCTGTCGCTGGACTGGTCGAAGTTCCCGCGCCGGGTGTTCAAACCGATCTACGAATTCGTCCGCAGTCAACCTCGGCATCTGATCGATCTGGACGAAATGGTTGCCGACTACTGTCGCGGTGAGCTCAAGCGTTTTGTCGGCATGGAGTCCAGCCTGTTCGATGTCCTGAGCAATGGTTTCAAGACGCAATGGACAGATGCCGGGAGCCGGCTCGTCGCCATCGAAGCCCTGAGTGAACAGTTCAGCGAACTCAACCGGCTGACAGAGTGGGTCGGTTCCGAACCGACCATCGCCAACGGCGGCGCCGCACGCTCGGCAGTCGCCGAAACCTTGCGGAGCAATTGGCGCAGTGGCTTGTTCCAGCGCTACGGCGCGCGCACCGAAAGCGTGTTTTTCAACCTGTACGTCAGTTTGCCCACCGATCCGTCGGTGCTGGATATTCTGGGTTCTCCCGTGGACAGTCTGCCGGTCTTGTCTGCTGAAGGTTTCAGCCACGTCAGAAGCCTGCATCTGGCCGGGTTGCAGGCCCCGGTCGAACAGTTGCGCGGTTTCATCCGCACCTTCCGCGGGGTCGATACCCTCGACCTGAGCCATTGTGGCTTGACCGAACTGCCGCTGGAACCGAGCGATCTGCCGGCGCTCGAAACCCTGAACCTGCACGATAATCCTCTGGAACGTATCGACGTGCGCGGCATGAATCGCCTGATGGCGCTGGACCTGAGTTCGACGGCCCTGCGCGAATGGCCGGCCGGTGCCGAGGATCTTCCGGAACTGACCTGGCTGGATCTCAGCGACAGCCAATTGACCTCGCTGCCGGATACGCTGCTGGCGCGTGATGCATTGTTGCTGGATACCAGCCTGACCGGCACCGCGTTGAACCCGCAAGCCAAAGCCGCTCTCGCCACTGCGCGGCAGAGGATCGAAGGCGCCCGAGGCCTGGCCCCCGGATCGTTGCAGCGTTTTGCGCTGGAGGAACCGCGTCACCGTACACCGCCCACCGAAAGCGGTTCGGTCATCGCTCGGCGCCTGTTGCCGTTGCCGCCACGGTTGCCTGCTGTTGAAGGGCCGGCCGGATGGGGTGCGCGCTTGCGCCGCCTGTGCCCGCAGTACGACAACACTCGGGCTCAACAGGCCATCGAACGGATGCAGGGCGCGGGGCTGACCGAGGTGCAGATCAGTGCGCGAATCGACGCATGGGAACAGACATTCGAGTCGCTGACGCGGCGCCTCAACGATTGGCTGTTCACTCATGAAACCCGTGGTATGGATTGGACCGTATCGTCGCGCACCCGCCAGATTGCTGCGCAGCGCATCATCGAATGCTGGCGGGACGGTACGGTCGACTGGAATGGCGTCACTGATCGCGAGCTGAACCTCGACGGTCTGCAAGTAGGCAATCTGCCCGAGCTGACGGACGTGTTTCCTGCGGTGAGTACCCTGAACCTGGCGGGTGTCAAGCTTTCCACCGATGGCTCCAATGCGTTCCTCAGGGCATTCACACAGGTGCGCCGACTCAACCTCAGTGGCAACCACTTGCCGGTTATCCCCGAACCTGTCGGGCAAATGCGTCGGCTGGCGCGACTGGAACTGTCGTTCACCGGCCTTGCGGATTCTGCAGCGCTGTCTCAAACGCTTGAGGGGTTGACCCAATTGCAATGGCTGGATCTGAGCCATAACAGCCTGCGCACGTTCAGTGTCGCTCGACTCGGGCGGCTGGAGCGGCTGGATCTGCGCGACAACCTGCTCACGGGCTGGCCGGAGGGAGTATTGCAAGCCCCGCACTTGCAGGCGATCGACTTGAGCAACAACGAAATATCGTCAATTCCAACGCAGCTGTATGACGGCAGCCATGCTGCGCTGATTGCCGGCAGCAATCTTTCGGAAAACTACGAAATGTCGCAGCAAAGTCTCGTTCGGCTGCGCGAGTACGCTGATGCGAATGGGCGTCGTGATGCGCTGGGCATGACGTATGCCGATATCGACCGGATGATCGACGATCTGGACAGCACCACCGAAAGCGATGACGAAGACCTGAGGATCGACAGTGAACCCGATGAGGTCCTTCCGGCGCTCGCCGAAGCGGTCCTTGAGCAGCAAGTGACACCATGGATTGAAAACATCCCCCAGGAAGACGCCTTGCGTTATCGGGCGATGTGGCAGCGGTTGGCAGTCGAGCCCGACAACGAGGCCTTCTTCCATCTGCTGTCGCGGATGCCGGACACCGAGGAATTCCGGGTGTTTCGCGCCGACCTGACCCGACGGGTCTGGGAAGTCGTCGAGGCGGCCGATGGCAGCCAGGAGCTGCGTGATACGCTGTTTTCCATGGCAACCACGCACACGACCTGCGTCGACGGGCGCACACTGGCGCTCAGCGAAATCGAGGTCAAAGTGTATGAGTACAACGCCTTGCGACACCTGCAGCCAGGTCTTGCGGCGAAGGGGCGCGCCTTGCTCGACTTGTCGCGACAACTGTTTCGCCTGGGTGAGGTGGAAAAACTCGCGGCGCGCAGCATGGACCGTCACGCCGATCCTGCGGAAGTGCGCCTGCAGTATCGAATCGGCCTGACCTCCGGCTGGGAGGATGGCCTGCTATTGCCTGGGCAACCCAGCCACATGCGGTTTGCCCGGCCGATCAGGGGCGAGGATCTGGCAGCCGCTCGCGCGGCGGTGGTGAAGGCTGAAAAAGGCGAGGGGTTTTATGAGGAACTGATCAGCCGTGATTACTGGGTGCAATACCTGACCGAGAAGTACCCGGATGAACTCGGCGCGCTCAAGCGCAGTTCGGATGAAAAACTGCAGCGACTTGAGGATGAATACGAAGACGTCACCAGCGCGGCGTACCAGGAGGCGGTGCAGATGCTCGAGGTTGAACGCAGTATTGAGCGCAACCAGCAACTGATTGCCTTGTCACGTCAGGAAACCGGCGAGCCGGTGAGGGTCGGGCTTTAGGGTGAGCGGCCCGGTACTTCGCGGTATCTGATGGACACTTCAGACCGCTGAAGCGCTGGCAGCCTCGGTCGTCGAAAGGCTCGACGACCGTGGCCAGACATCAGAACAGAAAGTAACGCTGCGCCATCGGCAGGGTTTCGGCCGGCTCACACCAGAGCAACACGCCGTCGGCCTTGACCTGATAGGTCTGCGGATCGACGTCGATGTTGGGCAGGTAATCGTTGTGGATCAGGTCGGTTTTCTGCACGTCGCGGCAGCCTTTGACCACGGCGATTTTCTTCTTCAGGCCCAACACTTCGGGCAGCCCGGATTCCTGCGCTGCCTGGCTGATGAACGTCAGACTGGTGGCATGCAACGAGCCACCGTAACTGGCGAACATCGGGCGATAGTGCACCGGTTGCGGGGTCGGGATCGACGCGTTGGCGTCGCCCATCAGGCTCGCGGCGATGGCGCCGCCCTTGAGGATCAGCGTCGGTTTTACACCGAAGAAGGCCGGGCGCCACAGCACCAGATCCGCCCACTTGCCGACTTCCACCGAACCTACCTCGTGGCTGATGCCATGGGTGATCGCCGGGTTGATGGTGTACTTGGCGATGTAGCGTTTGGCACGGAAGTTGTCGTTGCCTTCGCCGTCCTTAGGCAACGGGCCGCGCTGCTTTTTCATCTTGTCGGCGGTCTGCCAGGTGCGCGTGATGACTTCGCCGACGCGGCCCATGGCCTGGCTGTCGGAACTGATCATCGAGAACGCGCCGAGGTCGTGGAGGATGTCTTCGGCGGCAATGGTTTCGCGGCGGATACGGCTTTCGGCGAACGCCACGTCTTCGGCAATGCTCGGGTCGAGGTGGTGGCAGACCATCAGCATGTCGAGGTGTTCGTCGATAGTGTTGCGGGTGAACGGCCGGGTCGGGTTGGTCGAACTCGGCAGCACGTTGGCGAAACCGCAGGCCTTGATGATGTCCGGCGCATGGCCGCCGCCGGCACCCTCGGTGTGGTAGGTGTGAATGGTGCGGCCCTTGAACGCGCCGAGGGTGGTTTCAACGAAACCCGACTCGTTGAGGGTGTCGGTGTGGATCGCCACCTGCACGTCGTACTGGTCGGCGACGCTCAGGCAATTGTCGATGCTCGCCGGGGTGGTGCCCCAGTCTTCGTGCAGCTTGAGGCCGATGGCGCCGGCCTTGACCTGTTCGATCAGCGGCTCCGGCAGGCTGGCGTTGCCCTTGCCGGTGAGGCCGATGTTCATCGGGAACGCATCGGCCGCCTGGAGCATCCGCGCCAGGTGCCACGGTCCCGAAGTGCAGGTCGTTGCATTGGTGCCGGTGGCCGGCCCCGTGCCGCCGCCGATCATGGTGGTGACGCCGCTCATCAGTGCTTCTTCGATCTGCTGCGGGCAGATGAAGTGGATGTGCGTGTCGATGCCGCCGGCGGTGAGGATCATGCCTTCGCCGGCAATCACTTCGGTACTGGCGCCGATGGCGATGTTCACGTTCGGCTGGACGTCCGGGTTGCCGGCCTTGCCGATGGCGGCGATGCGCCCGTCCTTGAGGCCGACGTCAGCCTTGACGATGCCCCAGTGGTCGATGATCAGCGCGTTGGTGATGACAGTGTCGACCACTTCGGCCGCCAGCAACTGGCTCTGGCCCTGGCCGTCGCGGATCACTTTGCCGCCACCGAACTTCACTTCTTCGCCGTAGGTGGTGAAGTCTTGCTCAACTTCGATCCACAGCTCGGTGTCGGCCAGGCGCACCTTGTCGCCGACGGTGGGGCCGAACATGTCGGCGTAGGCTTGTCTGGAAATCTTCATCTAGCGTCCTTCAGAGAAATAACGGCACACACGGACTCAGAGGTCACCCATGACCCGTCCGGCAAACCCGAACACCCGCCGGTGCCCGGCGTAATCCACCAGTTCCACTTCGCGGCTCTGGCCCGGCTCGAAACGCACGGCCGTACCCGCCGGGATGTTCAGGCGCATGCCACGGCTGGCGGCGCGGTCGAAGGTCAGGGCGTCGTTGGTCTCGAAAAAGTGGTAGTGCGAACCGACCTGGATCGGCCGGTCGCCACTGTTTGCCACTTTCAGGCTGATCGTGCGACGACCGACGTTGAGTTCGATGTCGCCGGGCTGGATCCGGTATTCGCCGGGAATCATCAGTGGGCTCCTTGCAGAATCTTGTAGTAGAGGGCTGTCGGGCGATACGTGCCGCTCGGGTCGCAGGCGTAATCGGGAATTTCCCCGGCGCGGGTGTAACCCTGGGCCTTGTAGAAGTCTTCGGCGGGGGAGCCGGCTTCGGTATCGAGGTAGAGCATGCCGCGCTTGTACTGGCGGGCCGTCAGTTCCAGCGCTTCCATCAACTGCTGGCCGAGGCCGCGCCGCCGGGCGTGTTCGCGCACCAGCAGTTTCTGCACTTCGGCGCGGTTCAGACCGTTGGCCTTCTGGCACAGGCCCAGTTGCACGCTGGCCTGCACCTGTTCGTCCTTGACCACCACCCACAGCAAGACGTTGCCCTTGTTCAGGTTGTCCTGCACTTCATCGAAATAGGCGCGGGCCTGAGTGGCATCCAGATCGGCCATGAAGCCGACGCTGGCGCCATACCCCACGGCGTCGAGCAGCAGGTCGATCAGGCCCTGACGATAGTGCGCAAAACTTTCAGCATTGACGCGTCGCAGTTGGGCGGGGTTCATCGGTGTCACTCCTTGTTGGCGAGCGGCGGCTCCGCGCCAGGGTTGAGGGTCAGTTGCATGAACGTCAGGTCGAGCCAGCGGCCGAACTTGGTGCCGACCTGCGGCATCTGCCCGGTGATGATGAATCCGGCGCGCTCGTGCAGTCGGATCGACGCCGCGTTGCCGCTTTCGATGGCGGCGACCATGATGTGTTTGCCGCAGGTTCTCGCACGTTCGATCAGCTCGGTCATCAATTGCGGGCCGAGGCCGTTGCCGCGCTGGTCGCTGCGCACGTAGACCGAGTGCTCGACCGTGTGACGGAAACCGTCGAACGGCCGCCAGTCACCGAACGAAGCGTAGCCGAGGGTGGTGTTGTCGGCGTCGACGATCACCAGGATCGGATAGCCTTGGGCCTGGCGCGCGCTGAACCACGCCTGACGGTTGCCGAGGTCGACCGGGGATTCGTTCCAGATCGCCGTGGTGTTGAGCACGGCGTCGTTGTAGATGTCGCGGATCGCCGGCAGATCGGCATGCAGTGCATCGCGAATGGTGTAAGTCATGGCGCGGCCTCAGACGATCGGTTGGTGAACGGTGACCAGTTTGGTGCCGTCGGGGAACGTCGCTTCGACCTGAATCTCCGGGATCATTTCCGGGATGCCTTCCATCACTTGATCGCGGGTCAGCAGGGTGGTGCCGTAATGCATCAGTTCAGCCACGGTCTGGCCGTCCCGGGCGCCCTCGAGCAGCGCCGCCGAGATGAAAGCCATCGCTTCCGGGTAGTTGAGCTTCACGCCACGGGCCAGTCGCCGCTCGGCAACGAGGCCGGCGGTGAAGATCAGCAGCTTGTCTTTTTCGCGTGGGGTCAGGTCCATCGTTTGAAATCCATTTGGGCAGATTTGTGTGGTTCTTTCGGTTTGAGGGGGGCAGTTGGAACCGCCCCTCACCCTAGCCCTCTCCCGGAGGGAGAGGGGACTGATCTCGGTTGTTTTCAATGGCCAGTTCAGTCAGTTGAATTCTTGTGTCTGAAACATTTCCAGCGGTCACCTCGGTCAGGTTCCCTCACTCTCCCGGAGGGGGGACTGATCTCGGTTGTTTGTTATGGCCGGGTCAGTCAGTAATTTTTTGAGACTGCAAAATTCTTTCCAGACAGCTCGGTCAGGCTCCCTCTCCCCTCCGGGGAGAGGGCGGGGGGTGAGGGGCTGGCCCTCAAGTACTCCAGATTCTCGGCGGCTGAGCTTCACGGCCGAGCAACGCAGGCCTGAGCAATCGCCACAGATCAATCAGCCATCCACGCGCCAGCAACGCTTCACTGGCCAGGCAACGGGCGACCAACAGACCGGGCAACTGCGTCAGATCCCCGCGCACCTCGTGGCCCAGCGAACGGCAGCGCTCCAGCAGTTCAGCATCAATCTCACCGGTGACCAACAACGTCGCAAACACCGGATTGCCGTCCAGCCCGATCGGCGAATCAAGCAAGCCGTCATCGCCGACGATGCGCTGGCGCTCATGCCAGAGCAGCCGGCCATCGCGGCGAATATCCAGATGCGCCTGGAAATGCCCGAGGTCGAAACGCTCGCCACTGGCCGGGCGACCCAACGCCACCACGTCCCAGTAGAACAGTCGTGCATCGCCTTCAAGGTCGATCGAGGTCGTGAGTTCAGCCTGGGCGGCGCTGTAGACGATGGTTTCCTGGGGCAGCCACTCCAGTGTCGCGCCGGCGGCGACGTGCAGGTCCAGCGACTGATAAGCGGGGCCCGCCGCGCGATACCACTTGGCCGCGCCGGGGCTGGTGATCTGTGCCCAGGCGCCCTGTTCGACGCGGGCGCTGATGTCGAGCCGGTCACCGCCGGCAATCCCGCCCGGCGGGTGGACGATGATGTGCTGGCAGACCTCGGGCCCTTCGGCATACAGATGCTTTTGCACCCGCAACGGACCGAGGTGTCGGCGTCGGGTCGGCCGCGTGCAATCGCCGAAGCGGGCGTAGGCCAGCTCAAGCTCGGCGTGCCAGCTCGGGGTAAACAGGGCAGTCGCTAAAGGTAAGTTCATGTTTTCTGATTATCGTTAGGACGCTACAGATTAGACCGTAACGTCAAATAGTCACCAGCCCGCGCACACCTTCGGCTTCCATATTTTCGCCACGGCCCTGCTGCACGATCTCGCCCCGGGACATCACCAGGTACTGATCGGCCAGTTCGGCGGCGAAATCGTAGAACTGCTCCACCAACAGGATTGCCATGTCGCCTCGGGCGGCGAGCTTTTTGATCACCGCGCCGATTTCCTTGATCACCGACGGCTGAATGCCTTCGGTGGGTTCGTCGAGAATCAGCAGCCGTGGACGGCTGGCCAGTGCGCGGCCGATGGCGAGTTGTTGTTGCTGACCGCCGGACAGGTCGCCGCCGCGCCGCTGTTTCATTTGCAGCAGCACCGGGAACAGTTCGTAGATGAACGCGGGAACCTCTTTGGCTTCGCTGCCGGGAAAACGCGACAGGCCCATCAGCAGGTTTTCTTCCACGGTCAGTCGGCCGAAAATCTCCCGGCCCTGCGGCACGTAGGCGATCCCGGCGTGTACCCGTTGATGTGGCTTGAACGTGGTGATCGGTTTGCCTTCCCAGTTCACCGCGCCTTCCTTGGCCGGCAACAGGCCCATCAGGCATTTGAGCAACGTGGTCTTGCCCACGCCGTTACGGCCGAGCAGGCAGGTGACTTCGCCGATCTTCACGTCAAAGCTCAGGCCACGCAGGATGTGGCTACCGCCGTAGTACTGATGCAATTTGTCGACTTGCAGCATGTTGGAATTCCTCTTCAGCGCCCGAGATAGACTTCGATCACGCGCTCGTTGTCTTGCACCTGTTCCAGCGAACCTTCAGCCAGCACGCTGCCCTGGTGCAACACGGTGACGTGGTCGGCAATCGAGCCGACGAAGCCCATGTCGTGTTCCACCACCATCAGCGAATGCTTGCCCGCGAGCGACTTGAACAGCTCGGCGGTGAATTCGGTTTCGGCGTCGGTCATGCCCGCCACCGGTTCGTCGAGCAGCAGCAGTTGCGGGTCCTGCATCAGCAACATGCCGATTTCCAGAAACTGTTTCTGCCCGTGGGACAGCAGCCCCGCCGGGCGATTGACCGAGGTGGTCAGGCGAATGGTGTCGAGCACTTCGCTGATCCGGTCTTTCTGCTCGCCGCTCAACTTCGCCCGCAAACTGGCCCACACCGACTTGTCGGTTTTCTGCGCCAGCTCAAGGTTCTCGAACACGCTCAGGGCTTCGAACACCGTGGGTTTCTGGAACTTGCGACCGATGCCGGCCTGGGCGATCTGCACTTCGTTCATTTGCGTCAGGTCGAGGGTTTCGCCGAACCATGCCTTGCCATGACTCGGGCGGGTCTTGCCGGTGATCACGTCCATCAGCGTGGTCTTGCCCGCGCCGTTGGGGCCGATGATGCAGCGCAGTTCGCCGACGCCGATGTACAGGTTCAGAGCGTTCAGCGCCCGGAAACCGTCGAAGCTGACGCTGATGTCTTCCAGGGTCAGGATCGTGCCGTGACGGGTGTCGAGGCCCGGACCGACGCGTTGTCCGAGGCCGATCGAGTCGCGGCTGGTGCCTTCGTCCTTGTTGGGCTCCACCGGGAAAAAGGCCGGTTCCAGCATGAATTCAGCGCTCGCCGTGACTCTCATGATTCACCTCGTTTCTTCAGCAGACCGATCACGCCTTTGGGCAGGTACAACGTCACGACGATGAACAGCGCGCCGAGGAAGAACAGCCAGTATTCGGGGAACGCCACGGTGAACCAGCTCTTCATGCCGTTGACCACGCCGGCGCCGAGCAGCGGGCCGATCAGGGTGCCGCGCCCGCCAAGCGCCACCCACACCGCGGCCTCGATCGAGTTGGTCGGCGACATTTCGCTCGGGTTGATGATCCCCACCTGCGGCACGTACAGCGCGCCGGCCAATCCGCACAACACCGCGCTCAAGACCCAGACGAACAGCTTGAAACCACGCGGGTCGTAGCCGCAGAACATCAGGCGATTCTCTGCATCACGCAGGGCGGTCAGCACCCGGCCGAACTTGCTGCGCGCCAGCCGCCAGCCGATGAACAGGCTCGCCACCAGCAGCAACACCGTCGCCAGAAACAGCACCGCGCGGGTGCCGGGTTCGGTGATGCCGAAACCGAGGATCGTGCGGAAATTGGTAAAGCCGTTGTTGCCGCCGAAGCCGGTCTCGTTGCGGAAAAACAGCAGCATCCCGGCGAAAGTCAGGGCCTGGGTCATGATCGAGAAATACACGCCCTTGATCCGCGAGCGGAAGGCGAAGAAGCCGAACACCAGCGCCAGCAAACCCGGCGCCAGCACCACCAGACACATCGCCCAGAGGAAGTTGCCGGTGCCGCTCCAGTACCACGGCAATTCGCTCCACGACAGAAAGGTCATGAACGCCGGTAAGCCATCGCCGGCGGCCTGACGCATCAGGTACATGCCCATCGCATAACCGCCGAGGGCGAAGAACAGGCCGTGACCGAGGGACAAGAGACCGGCGTAGCCCCAGACCAGATCCAGCGCCAGGGCGACGATGGCGTAGCAGAGAATCTTGCCGACCAGCGTCAGGGTGTAAGCCGAAACGTGCAGCGCACTGTCCGCCGACAACAGCGACAGCAGCGGCAGGGCGATCAGCAACGCGAGAACAACGGCACCGACAGCGAGGGAAACTTTGGGGCCGGCCTTTTGTGTGGCCGTAACGAGCAGGGGCTGGTTCATCAGTCGATCACCCGTCCTTTCAGTGCGAAGAGGCCTTGCGGACGTTTCTGGATGAACAGAATGATCAGCGCGAGGATCAGGATCTTGCCGAGCACCGCACCGATCTGCGGTTCGAGAATCTTGTTGGCGATGCCCAGGCCGAACGCGGCGAACACGCTGCCGGCCAATTGGCCGACGCCACCGAGCACCACCACCAGGAATGAATCGATGATGTAGCTCTGGCCGAGGTCCGGGCCGACGTTGCCGATCTGGCTCAGCGCCACGCCGCCGAGCCCGGCGATGCCCGAGCCGAGACCGAAGGCGAGCATGTCGACACGCCCGGTCGGCACGCCGCAGCAGGCGGCCATGTTGCGGTTCTGGGTGACCGCTCGCACGTTCAGACCGAGGCGAGTCTTGTTCAGCAGCAGCCAGGTCAGCACCACTACGAACAATGCGAAGGCGATGATCACGATGCGGTTGTACGGCAGCACCAGATTCGGCAACACCTGAATCCCGCCGGACAGCCATGCCGGGTTCGCCACTTCAACGTTCTGCGCACCGAACACCAGGCGCACCAGCTGAATCAGCATCAGGCTGATGCCCCAGGTGGCGAGCAGGGTTTCCAGTGGGCGGCCGTAGAGATGGCGAATCACCGTGCGCTCCAGGGCCATGCCGATGGCGGCAGTAACGAAGAACGCCACCGGCAGCGCGATCAATGGATAGAACTCGATGGCCTGCGGTGCGTAGCGCTGAAACATCAACTGCACGACGTAGGTCGAGTAGGCACCGAGCATCAGCATCTCGCCGTGGGCCATATTGATCACACCCAGCAGGCCGAAGGTGATCGCCAGACCTAGTGCGGCAAGTAATAGAATCGAGCCGAGGGACATGCCGCTGAAGGCCTGGCCGAGCAGTTCGCCGATCAGCAGTTTGCGCTTGACCTGGGCGAGGCTGGTTTCGGCGGCGGTGCGCACATTGGCGTCAGCCTCGACGCCGGGTTCGAGCAAACCTTCGAGGCGAGTGCGGGCCAACGGGTCACCGGTTTCACCGAGCAGACGCACGGCCGCGAGGCGCACGGCCGGGGCAGTGTCGACCAGTTGCAGGTTGGCCAGCGCCAGGCTCAGGGCGGCGTGGACGCTTTCGTCTTTTTCGCCAGCCAGTTGGTGGTCGAGGAATTTCAGCTGCGCCGGTTTGGCGCTTTTCTGCAATTGCTGCGCGGCAGTCAGACGGGTTTTGGCGTCGACGGCGAGCAATTGGTGGCTGGCCAGTGCGGTGTCGATCAGACCTCGCAGGCGGTTGTTCAGGCGCAGGGTTTTGGGTTGGCCGTCGACGGTCAGTTCGCCTTGTTGCAGGGCGTTGATCAGTTCGACACGGGCCGGATCGGGCTGCGCGGCCCAGGCTTCCAGCAGTTTGGCTTGTTGCACGGGGTTGGCGGCGACGAAGTCTTCGGCGTCGCTGGCGTGGGCGGCTATCGGCAGCAAAAGTGCGAGGGCCAGGAGCAAACGGTATAGGGCAGTGGGCATAACGGGCCTTCCTGTATTGATCGTTCCCACGCAGAGCGTGGGAACGATCAGGTTGAGCGGGTTAACTCAGTTGCTCTTCACCGCATACTCCGGCTTCTTGTCGTTGCCCGGAATGAACGGACTCCAGGGCTGCGCACGAATCGGCCCCTCGGTCTGCCACACCACGTTGAACTGACCATCGGCCTGGATCTCGCCGATCATCACCGGTTTGTGCAGGTGGTGGTTGGTCTTGTCCATGGTCAGGGTGTAGCCGGACGGCGCGGCGAAGGTCTGGCCGCCGAGGGCTTCGCGGACCTTGTCGACGTCGGTGGACTTGGCTTTCTCCGCCGCCTGCGCCCACATGTGGATGCCGACGTAAGTGGCTTCCATCGGGTCGTTGGTCACGGCTTTGTCGGCGCCTGGCAGGTTGTGTTTCTTCGCGTAGGCCTTCCAGTCATCGACGAACTTCTTGTTCACCGGGTTCTCCACCGACTCGAAGTAGTTCCACGCCGCGAGGTTGCCCACCAGCGGCTTGGTGTCGATGCCGCGCAGTTCTTCTTCGCCCACCGAAAACGCCACCACCGGTACGTCGGTGGCCTTCAGGCCCTGGTTGGCCAGTTCCTTGTAGAACGGCACGTTGGAGTCGCCATTCACGGTCGAGATCACAGCGGTCTTGCCGCCGGCCGAGAATTTTTTGATGTTGGCGACGATGGTTTGATAGTCGCTATGACCGAACGGGGTGTAGACCTCTTCGATGTCTTTATCCGCTACGCCTTTGGAATGCAGGAACGAACGCAGGATCTTGTTGGTGGTGCGCGGGTAGACGTAATCGGTGCCGAGCAGGAAGTAGCGCTTGGCGCCGCCACCTTCTTCGCTCATCAGGTATTCAACCGCCGGGATCGCTTGCTGGTTCGGCGCGGCGCCGGTGTAGAACACGTTCGGCGACATCTCTTCGCCTTCGTATTGCACCGGGTAGAACAGCAGGCCGTTGAGTTCTTCGAACACCGGCAGCACCGATTTGCGCGACACCGAGGTCCAGCAACCGAACACCACCGCGACCTTGTCCTGAGTCAGCAACTGCCGGCCCTTCTCCGCGAACAGCGGCCAGTTCGACGCCGGGTCGACCACCACCGGTTCCAGCATCTTGCCGTTCACCCCGCCCTTGGCGTTGATCTCGTCGATGGTCATCAACGCCATGTCTTTGAGCGATGTTTCGGAGATCGCCATGGTGCCGGACAACGAATGCAGAATCCCGACCTTGATGGTCTCGGCGGCCTGTACCGTCCAGGTCATGCCCATCGCGGCAATGGATGCCGTGAGTGTGAAAGCCTTGATCAAACTGCGACGCTTCATTGTGCGATCTCCACGAACGTTAAAGTTTTTTATGGTTGGCAGATGCGAACGACTGAAGGGTGTTTTGCAAGGGCTGTGCCCGGTCGGGATCGGGCAGCAAAAGGTCGGTTTAGAGCGGTTGTGCGCAGGGGCGGCGCACCAGGAGGGGACAGACGGCAGGGTGTGGTGCGGGGAAGTGCTTCATTGTGGTGCTGCCGCGAGGCGGCAGCGGGGATGCGTGACGGATCAGTTCACGCCAGGCCAGGAGTCCACGTACTTGATGGTGAAATCAGGGTAAGAGTCGACGATCTGAATCTTGTAATCGGGATACTGATCAACGATCTGCCATTTGCCCACCGAGTCTGGCCACTGAGTGACTTGCTTCACTTTCAGATCTGGCCAGGAGTTATCGATCTTTACTTTGTAATCCGGGTACGAGTTGACGAACTGGATCTTGCCGTAGATCTTCGAGACATCGACGGTCGTATCGGCCAGCACCGCGCTGGATCCCACAAACAGCAACGCGACAACAGCTGCTTTCAACATGACACTCATCCTGAGAAAAATCGGGTGCGCAGTCTAAGGCAGGCTCAGCGGCGGCGCATCAGGCCGATGAAAAACAGCCCGCCGAGCGCTGCGGTGGCAACGCCGATCGGCAAGTCTTCCGGTGCGATCAGCGTCCGCGCCGCGACATCGACCCACACCAGAAACACACTGCCGAGCAACACGCACACCGGCAGCAGACGCCGGTGCTCGGCACCGATCAAGCGCCGCGCAATGTGCGGCACCATCAGCCCGACAAACCCGATTGAGCCGCTGATCGACACCAGTACCCCGGTCATCAGTGAAGCAATCACGAACACCCGCAGACGGACCGCCCGCGCGTTCAGGCCAAGGGTGACAGCCGTCTGTTCGCCAGCCATCAAAGCGTTCAATGGCCGAGCCATGCCCAGCAGCAGAATCAGCCCGAGCAACACGCTGAGCGCCGGCACGGCCAACAACTCCCAGCGCGCCAGACCGAGGCCGCCGAGCATCCAGAACATCACCGCCGAACTGGCGCGGTGATCGCCCATGAACAGCAGCAGGTTGGCGATCGCCATCATCACGAACGACACCGCCACGCCACACAGCAGCAGGCGATCACTGTCCAGTCGTCCGTGACGGTTGGCGATGCCCAGTACCAGAAACATGCTCAACAACGCGCCGATAAACGCGGCAATCGGCAAGGTCAGCAGACCGACGATTTCGCCGACGTGCAGCACCACGATCACTGCGCCGAGGGTCGCGCCGGAGGTAACGCCGAGCAGGTGCGGGTCGGCCAGAGGGTTACGCGTCACCGCTTGCAGCACCGCACCGATCAACGCCAGCCCGGCGCCAACCAACGCACCGAGCAACATGCGCGGCACGCGGATCAGCCAGACGATGTGCTCCTGGCCGGCGCTCCAGT
Source organism: Pseudomonas sp. GW821-FHT11G12 (assembly GCF_058808055.1). Taxonomy (NCBI): domain Bacteria; kingdom Pseudomonadati; phylum Pseudomonadota; class Gammaproteobacteria; order Pseudomonadales; family Pseudomonadaceae; genus Pseudomonas; species Pseudomonas sp. GW821-FHT11G12. The sequence goes on along the minus strand of NZ_JBXARH010000003.1, from coordinate 108,811 downwards.
CCGGCACGCCGAAACCGAACAACTTGTGCAGCAGAATCCGCCACACCACGTCCACCGGCACCCGCGCCGGGCCGAAGCCCAGCGACACCACGCACGACACCAGCAGCACCGCGCCGAGGGCAATCAGCAGCCAGCCGTAACGACGATTGATCATTCGCCGTGGAACCCTTTGGCCAGAGTTTCAACCGCCAGCACGTTGTCGATCCCCGGCGTGGCCTGCACGTAAGGGATGACGATGAAACGCTGGTTCTTGATCGCGTCCACCGATTGCAGCGCCTTGTTCTTCAGCAGAAATTCAATCTTCTGTTCGGCGGTGATTTCGCTGTAGTCGACGATCACGATCACCTGCGGATTGCGCTCGACCACGGTCTCCCAGTTGACCCGGGTCCAGCTCGCATCGACGTCATCGAGAATGTTGCGCCCACCAGAAGCGTCGATCAGCGCTTGCGGCATGCCGAGGCGGCCGGAGGTCATGGCGCGGTCTTCGCCGCTGTCGTACAGGAACACCCGTGGCTTCTCGGCGGGCAGGTCTTTGCGGATGTCGGCGACCTGATTTTGCATGTCGGCGATCAGTGCGTTGGCGCGGTCCTGCACGTCGAAGATTTTGCCGAGGTTGCGCAGGTCGTTGTAGGTGTCTTCCAGCGTGGCGGCCGGGCGCTTCATCACGAAGGCGCAGGATTCGGTCAGCTCATAGACGTTGATGCCCAGCGGTTGCAGCGTCTGCGGGGTGAGATCGCCACCGACGCGCATGCCGTAATCCCAGCCGGCGAAGAAGAAGTCGACGTTGGCGTTGAGCAGGGTTTCCACCGACGGGTATTTGGCCGCCAGTTCCGGCAGGCCATCGAGCAGCGACTGCATTTCGGGTGTTACCGACTTCCAGCCACTGACGCCGCTGTAGCCGGCCATCTTCGACTTGAGGCCGAGGGCGAGCATCATCTGGGTCATGTTGATGTCGTGGCTGACCGCGTGTTTCGGCGCTTCCTTGAAGGTCACTTCGCGGTTGCAGCTGTGGATCGTCAGTGGGTACTTGGTGGCTTCGGCGAAGGCTTGGGGGGTGCCCAGCAACAGGGCGAGGCAAAGCAGGGAGCGCACAGTCATGGTCGGGTTATCCAGGTGATTCGCGGGTAGCCGTGGAGGGGGTGGGAATCGATCAGTGCTTCAACGCCGAACACGTCGCGCAGCAATTCAACCGTGAGGACTTCTTGCGGGGTGCCGCTGGCGACGATGCGACCGTGGTTGATCACATACAAACGGTCGCAGAACGCGGCGGCGAGGTTCAGGTCGTGAATGCTTGCCAGGGTGCCGATCTGCAAGCGCTTGACCAGTTGCAGCAGCTCCAGCTGATAGCGCGGGTCGAGGTGGTTGGTCGGCTCGTCGAGGATCAGCAGTTGCGGTTGCTGGGTCAGGGCGCGGGCGAGGATCACGCGTTGTTTTTCACCGCCGGACAGCGTGGCGAATGCGTGGTCTTCGAAACCATCGAGGCCCACGGATTTGAGGGCCTGGGTGGCGAGGTGGCGGTCTTCCAGCGTGTCGCCGTCGAACAGGCCTTTGTGCGGCGTGCGGCCCATGGCGACCACTTCTTCGACGGTCAGGCCGAAGGCGTCGGGGAATTCCTGCAAGACTACGGCGATACGTTGCGCGCACCAGCGCGAGGATTGCTTCCACACGTTGTGATGATCGAGTCTGACCTCACCGTGCTCCGGCTGGCTGAAGCGGTAGGCGCAGCGCAACAGGCTGGTCTTGCCGCTGCCGTTGGGCCCGATCAGCCCGACGAACTCACCGGCGGCCACTTGCAACGAGGCGTCACGCAGCTGGAACTGGTGATGGCAGTGGTCGTGGCCCAAGGGGGACCATCTCAGGTCGGTGAGGGTCAGGGAGGTCATTTCGTTCCTGTTCTAGAAGGTGTAGTCAGCTGTGACAAAGAACGAACGAGGCTCACCCAGAATCCACTGCTGCCCCTCATTGTATTGGCTTTGCGCATAGGTCCGGTCAAACAGATTGTTCACCTGTAACCCCAGTGTCGTGTTGCGTAGGGCTTTCCACGACAGCGTCGCATCGACCACGGTGTAGCTCGGCAGTTCGTTGCGGTTGGCCATGTCGGCGTAGCGCGCATCGACATAACGCACGCCGGCGCCGGCTTTCAGGTCATCGGTCAGCGCCTTGCTCAGCCACAGGTTCGCCGTGCGACGTGGCACGTCCACCGGGCGATTGCCGTTGCGCGACACCGGCACGCCGCCGACCACCTCTTCGAAATCGTCGTACTTGGCTTTAACGATGGCGGCGTTGGCTTGCAGTTGCCAGGCGTTTGGCAGTTGCAGATCGAAGCTGGCTTCCAGGCCGTTCGACGATTGCTGGCCGACCTGCTGCTTGAGCGTCGGGTTGCCCGGATCGTCGGTCAGCAGCTTCTTCTTCACGATGCGATACGCCGCCAGCGTGAATTCGCCACGTTGATCCCAGAACAGCTGCTTCATGCCGATCTCGGTTTGCCGCGCGGTGGACAAGTCGTATTGCTGCTGGCTCGGGCTCAGAGAAATCAAACCGCCGATGCCATCGGTGCTGGTAGCGACCTGACCGTAGAACGAGGTGTCCTGTGTCAGCGCGAACACCAGCCCGGCCTTCCAGTTGTTGCCGGTCAGGGTCTTGTCGCTCTGGCTGCCGTCGACCAGGTTGTTGCGATCCACGTGCACGTAGTCGCGGCGCACGCCGGTTACCAGCGACCAGCGCTCGCTCAGTTGCGTGCGGTTTTCGGCGAACACCGACATCTGTCTGGTGGTGCTGTCGAATTGATCGCGATACGGGTCGGCGCTCTCGAAGTAACCGGTTTGCGGGTGGTACAGATCCAGCGGTTGGCCGTTCGGCAACACGTCGTTGAACGGCGAGTTGCTGTTGAGCTGGAAGCGGATGCGGTTGTAATCGACGCCGGTCACGGTCTGGCTGTCGAGGCCGAACAGCGAATGCTTGAAGGTGAAAGTCTGGCGGTCGCCGACCTGTTCCTGTTTGTGGCCGATGCCGAAGTAACCGCTGCGGCTGAGTTGTTGGCTGCCAGCGTCGAAGTTGTAGTTCTCGGCGTTCTGCCAGCGGCGCTGAGCCTTGAGGTAATACAGCTCGTTGCTGGCGTTGACCGCGTCGTTGATCTGCCAATCGGTGGTCAGGCGTGTCCATTGATCGTTGTAGTGCTGCTTGTCGTTGCGCACGTTGTAGTTCTTGTTGCGCAGGCTGTCCTTCAACTGGCCGTTGATCAGCGGTGTGCCGAAGTAGTTCTGCGGGCGTTGGTCGCCGTAATCGTGGGCGAGGGTGAAGGTCAGATCATCGGTGGCCTGCCAGCGCAGGGCGGCGCTGATGAAGTCGCTGGACGAGTCGCCGCGATCGATCCAGCCGTTGCTGCGCAGGCGGTTGAGGTTGAGGCGATAGCTCAGGGTGTCGGTCAGCGAACCGCCGCTGTCGAACGCCTGTTGCTGGCTATCGAACGAGCCGTAACCGACGCGCACGTGGTTTTCGATTTCGCCTTCGAACGGTTTCTTCGGGATCACGTTGACCACCGCACCGGTCGCGCCTTCGCCGTACAGCACCGAGGCCGGGCCGCGCAGGACGTCGACGCGCTCCACCGACCAGGTGTCGACCGGGAACGTCACGGTGCCCATGCCGGTGTACATCCGGTTGCCGTCATACAACTGCATCACCGAACTCTGCCCGGTAAAGCCCCGGGCCTGCAACGAAGTGCCGCCATCGCCCGGCGTGCCGGTTCGGCTGATGCCGGTGCTGCGCGACACCGCGTCCTGCACGCTGCGGTCGCCACGAGCGCGGACTTGCTCGCCGCTCAGGCTTTCGACGCTGGCCGGGGTTTCCATCGCGCTGAGGTTCAGGCGCGAGCCGGCGCTGGTCGGCGTGGTCAGGCTGACGGTCTGGTCGTCATTGGCCAGAGCCGTGATGGTGCCGGTGGGCAGCGTCAGCGGCGCGCTGTCGGCGTGGGCGCTGTTGTTCAGGGCGAACAGGCAGAGGCTGGACAAGAGGTACTTGTTCATCGGGGCGGTGAATCACTTCTTCAAAATAAAAGCCCGCAGGCTCATGGCAATGCATGGCTGCGGGCAGAGCAGCAAGTTAGTGTTATACAGTAACACTAAAAATTGCCGGAGTTTAAGCCCCGGCAGTTTAAAGATCTGTCTAGGTCGCGCATCTCGCCTGTTTCATGATGAAGTTGAGGCAGATTCAGCTTGCCGGCCCAGACGCGACAACAGCAGCCGATCCAGCAACCACACCACCACCAGCGAAGCGCCCACCAGTGGAAACACCACCGCCAGAACCAGCATGATCGCCACGCCGGTTTTCCATTTCGGCAGATCGTGGCGCAGCGGTGGTACGCCGAATTTTCCTTGCGGGCGACGCTTCCACCAGATCACCACGCCGCTGACGGCGCTGAGCAGAATCATCAAGCAGATCAGCAGCACGATGATCTGGTTGAAGGTGCCGAACATCTTGCCTTCGTGGAGCATCACGCCGATTTCCGTGGCCCGGGCGACGGCGCCGTATTGCTCGAAACGCACGTCAGCCAGAACCTTGCCGGTGTACTGATCGATGTGCAGGGTCGCATCGTTGCGTGGGTCGTCGGCGAACACCGCAATGGTGAACACGCCGGTGGCGGTGGTCGGCAGGGTGATGCTGTAGCCCGGCTCGACCTTGCGCTCGATGGCGATGTTCTGCACGTCCTGCAGGCTGATGATCGGCGCGGCGGGGCCGTGTTGCATGCCGCCGTGGGCCATGTGTTCGGCGTGGTCGCCGGACATCGGCATCGGGGTGTTTTCCATGGCCCAGGGTACGGTCTGGCGCGCGGCGTTGTTGAGGCTGCCGGCTTCGACGTCGGAGGTCGGCACGTTGTCCCACATCGCCGCCGGGAACACGTTCCACACCTGGGCGTACTGCTTGCCCCAGAACCCGGTCCAGGTCATGCCGCTGAGCAGCATCACCAGCAGCAACGCGGCGCCCCAGAAACCGGTAACGGCGTGCAGATCACGCCACAGAACGCGACCGCGACTGTTCAGGCGTGGCCACAGTATTCCGGCCGCCTGGCCGCGCGGCCACCACAGGAAAACCCCGGACACTACCAGCACCACGCCCCAGCCGGCGGCGAGTTCGATCAGCCGGTCACCGACGGTGCCGATCATCAATTCGCCGTGGATCGCCCGGGCGAGCGCTTGCAGGTTCTGCTTGGCGTCCTGCTCGCCGAGGATGTCGCCGTGGTACGGATCGACAAACACGTTCAGCTCATGGCCGGCGTTCTTCACCACGAATTGCGCGCTGCGCTCGGCGTTCGCTGGCGGCAGGTACTGGGTGACCTGGCCTTGTGGATAAGCGCTTTTGACCTTTTGCAGCAAGTTATCGGCCGGCACGGTGTGATGCCCGGCCGGGACGTTCAGCAGGCTGCTGTACATCAGCGAATCGAGTTGCGGCTTGAACAGGTAAATGATGCCGGTCAGGGCCAGCATCACCATGAATGGCGCGACGAACAATCCGGCATAGAAATGCCAACGCCAGGCCAGGTTGTAGAAATTCGGTTTGGGCTGTTTCATCACGAGTGCTCCGCTTGGCTTGGATCTTCTAGTTGTCTGTTGTCACTCGCTCCCTCAAGGAGAGCGAGTGCCCTTGAGGGTTAGAAACTCATGTCCACCTTGGTCCAGAGCGTGCGCCCCGGTTCATTGATGGCTTGCGGGTCGTTGGCCGGGTAGCCGAATCCGGCGTTGCCCGCCAGGTTGAGGTGTTCGGCGTAAGCCTTGCCGAACAGGTTGTCGACGCCGGTACTGACCTTCCAGTTTTTGTTGATCCGATAGGCACCGTTGAGCGAGAACACGCCGAAGCCCGAACTCTTGTCGTAATCCTTGCCGACCACGTTGCCCTTGTTCTGGTCGATACGGTTTTGCGCGGCAACCACCCTCCACAGTGCGCCGGCGCTCCAGTTGTCTTCGCTGTAGGTCAGGCCGAAACGTGCATCCAGCGGTGGCATTTGCGGCAGTGCCTTGCCGTCGCTGCTGTTCTTGCCCCAGGCGTAGGCCAGGGTCGCATCGGCTTTCCAGTGGTCGGTGAGTTTGTAAGCGGCACCGAGTTCACCGCCCATGATCCGCGCGTCGATGTTCTCGGCGCGGGAGGTGCTCATGCCCATCATCGTCGGGGTGTAGTCGAACAGGATGTAGTCGCGTACCACGCCGATGTAGCCCGAGGCCCAGGCTTCGAGGTCAGCGTCCTTGTAGTTCACGCCGAAGTCGAGCTGAGTGGTTTTTTCCGGTTTGATCGAATCGAACGCATTGACCGAGCCGGCCGGGCCGGACTTGGGCGAAAACAGCTCCCAGTAATCCGGGAACCGCTGGGCGTGGCCGAGACCGGCGTAGAGCGTGGTCGGGCTGTCGGCCAGGTCATGCTCGTAACGGATGAAACCGCTCGGCAGGGTGTCGGCGCGGGTATCGCCTGCGGTCGGGTTCGGGCGGGACATCATTCCCGATCCGGTGGTCTGCCGATAATCCTTGGCCGAGGCGCGGTCGACCCGGGCGCCGGTGATCAGGCGGTCACGGTCGGCGGCGTACCAGGTCATTTCGCTGAATACCCCGTAGTTATGGAAGTCAGCGTCCTTGTTGCGCGGCAGATCCTTGTAGGCGTCGATGCCCATGGCCGCGCGCTGACGGTGTTCGTTGGTCTGCGCATCGAGGCCGGTGATCAGCTGGATATCGGCCCAGCGCCAGGTCGCCTTGATCCGCGCGCCGAGGGTGCGGCGGTCGACGTTGGACGCCATGGGACCTGCCATCATCCCGGTGCCGGATGGCGTGCGCAGGGTGTAGTTGTCCATCACGTGGTCGGCGTAGTTGTAGTAGACCTGCGCTTCGAGCTTCTCCAGCACATCGGTGATGTTGGATTGCTCGAAGCGCAGGCCGAGGCTTTCACGCAGGAACTGCGAGCCGTCCATGCCGCGCCCGGCGTAGCGCGCTTCGCCGTCGCCCTTGCCGGCGGTCAGCTCGATCAGGGTGTCGGCGTCAGGCGTCCAGCCCACCGCCACATCGCCGTTCCACTTGTCGTAGCGCGAGGCGACGTTGTCGTTGTTGCCATCGCGGTAGTCATCGGAATGCGCGGTGTTGCCGATCACGCGCACATAGCCCAGCGAGCCGCCGGCCGCCGCATCGACGACTTTGTCGAAGCGTCCGTTGGAGCCGGCCAGCACGCTGGCATTCACGCGGGTGCCGAGTTCGCCGAAGCTCTCTGGCTCGCGGTCGAACAGGACTGTGCCGGCCGATGCGCCCGGTCCGTAGAGCACGGTTTGCGGGCCTTTGATCACGGTGAGTTTGTCGTAGGTCTCGGGCGAGATGTACGAGGTCGGCGCGTCCATCCGGCCGGGGCAGGCGCCGAGCATCATGCTGCCGTTGGTGAGGATGTTCAGACGTGAACCGAACATGCCACGCAGCACCGGATCACCGTTGGTGCCGCCGTTGCGCACCAGCGCGAAGCCGGGAATGGTCTTCAGATAGTCGCCGCCATCGCTGGCCGGCACCGGTTGGCGCGGGTCTTTCGGGTTGGTGACGATGGTCAGCGGCGAACTCGGGGCGATGGCGGTGATCACCGTCGGGCTCAGTTCTTCTGTGTGGCCGGCGTGTTCATCGGCGTGGACCAGCGGGGACAGCAGAACGCCGCAAAGGACGGCGGTAGCGTGCCTGAAACGAATGCGCGATTCGTTCAGGGCGAAGGACGCCGGGGCAGAACCCGAGCGTGGGACAGCAGAAAACCTGGACATGACAATTTCCATCAAACAGTCGTAAACGACACGGCCGGCAGCCTGAAGCTGTCTTCTCAACCGTGTGCAATCAGAGGTGGGTGTTTACGCTGCGACGGGCGGGGCGCGGGTGCGGGCGCCGGGGAAGAAAGTCTGCCGGGCATGGCCCAGACGTGGTGAGGGCGTGGTGAAGGTGTTGACGTGGGCGATGCTGAACGTGGCAAAACTGCCGCCACCGGTCAGTGCCGGGCAGTTAAACAGCAGGCTGCAATAGCCGCATTTTTCCCACAACACATGGTGCGACGATTGCGGCGGGCAGTGTTCGGCCGAGGGTTTCGCTTCATGCGCGGAATGATCCATGCCCGCCATGTCCATCGACATGTCCATGCTCATCGGCATCGAAGTCGAGGCGTGCTGATCCATCGGCATCGACTGAGAAATCAGCGGGCCGATGAAGATCATCAACATGGCGAACAGGGCGATCCAGCTGCCGCGTGTCAGGTGTTCAGTCTGACGGCGTTGCACGGACGACCTGGCGCTGCGCGGGCGCATGGGCGGAGTCTGCCGAAGGGGTTACTGGGCGTGCGCGTGTTCCGGCATGTCTTGCGGTGGCTTCTTCTGCACGGCCACTTCGACGGTTACGTCGCCGGCCTTTTCAAAGTGCATCGTCAGCGGGAAGCGCTTGCCATCGGTCAGCAGGCTGCGGTCGGTCGGATTCATCAGCATCACGTGATAGGCCATCGGCGCGAAGGTCACGTTTCCACCGGCCGGGATCGCCACGTTCGGCACCTGTTGCATCTTCATCAGGTCGCCCTGCATCACGTGTTCGTGCAGCTCGGCAGTCGGGGCGATGGGCGAATCCACGCTGAGCAGGCGGTCAGCGGTCTTGCCGCCATTGTGAATGATGAAATACGCGGCAACCGTCGGCGCATTCGGTGGCAGTTCCTGTGACCACGGGTGGGCGATTTCCAGCTCGCCGGCCTTGTATTCGTGGGCATGGGCGAAGCACGCAGGCAGCAACAGCGCAGCGATGACGATGAATTTGTTCAACATGGCAGTTCTCCAGAACGATTTGAAACGCAGGTCAAATGCGGGAACAAATCAAACCAGAGGAGAGGCGCGGGGATTGAGGCTCGGCCATTGCTGGCGCGGTGTCGGGGATTGCAGCAAGGCGGGCGCCACACTGCGATTGCTTTCGTATCGGGCGAAGTACAGCTGCGGCGAATGCCCCGGCAACGCCACCACCGGCGCCGATCCGGAACAGCACCAGCAATGCTGCATGGTCGAATGATTGTCACCGCTTTGCGGTGCTTTCTGATCGAGGCTGCCGATGTCGATCGCCACCATCTTCGTCCCGCTGCCGGTGCAGAAACTGCTCCACAGCAACTGTTCGGCCGGCGTTTGCGCCGCCTGCGCCATGGCACCCGTCAACGGCATGGCGAGCATGTTGAACAGCACTGCGAAGCAGGCGATCCAGGCAAATGCGAGCCGGTGTCGGTTCATGGGACAGGTCCGTAGGGTGGGCGATCAGGCGCGGCTATTTAGCCTGATCAGGGCCGATAAGTAAAAAAGCGTCGTGCGGTTTGGTGTCGCAGAGGATTCAGCCTGCTACGGCATGCAGCCGCAAACCCAGCGCCTTCATGACTTTCATGATAGTCGCGAATTCCGGATTTCCAGTGCTGCTCAGCGCTTTATAAAGGCTTTCACGACCCAGACCTGCATCTCGCGCAACCTGAGTCATGCCTTGGGCGCGGGCAATGTCATTAAGCGCTGCACGGATGAGAACGCCATCGCCAGCATCTTCGTCAAAACAAGCGTCCAGGTAAGCCGCCATTTCCTCGGGCGTTTTCAGAAATTCTGCAGCGTCGAAGCGGGTGAATTTTTCGGTCATGACTTACTCCTCATTACCGATGCTTTGCGCCATCCGGATGGCGCGTTTGATATCTCGTTTTTGTGTCGACTTGTCGCCCCCCAGCAGTAGCAGATAAATCACGTCACCTTTACGTGTGAAGTACATCCTGTAGCCGGGACCGTAATGAACACGCATTTCATAAACGGCACTGCCAACGAACTCGCAATCACCCATGTTTCCATGCTCTGCACCTCGAATTCTGGCGATGATTCGAGCTTTGCCATTGGTGTCTTTCATCGAGTCGAGCCAATCGGCAAATGCAGGGGATCGTTCAAATTCGATCATGTCGAAATCGTATTCCTTGGGATACAGACTGACAAGCCGCATTTTTCTTGAGCGCTGCAGTGCGCTTCAAGAATTTGTTCGCTGCAAATCTGTGGGGATTAAAGGAATCGAAATCTTGGCGTGAGGTGGCAAAAGCGAACAGTCAGCTGCTTCCTGAAAATTTGCCGGTCAAATCAAGGATTAGCTCGAAATCAGGAATTATCTGACGTAGAGAGGGCTTCCAGGACTTCAGACGTACTCATGAACTCCCGATCAACCCCCGCCAACCTCGGCCGCTTCAACACCATCACCGGCACCCCAAGCTCCCGCGCCACTTCCAGTTTCGGCTCGGTTGCGGTGCTGCCGCTGTTCTTGCTGATCAGCACGTCGATCTGCCGGCGTTCGAACAGCGCCCGCTCATCCTCCAGCAGAAACGGTCCACGGGCGCCGATGACTTCGCAGCGTTCGTTGCCGGGATAAACGTCGAGGGCGCGCAGGGTCCAGAACTGGTGCGCAGGGATTTCATCGAGGTGCTGAAGCGGTTCGCGGCCAAGGGTGAACAGGGGGCGGCGGAAGGGTTCGAGGGCGGTGATCAGTTCGGCCCAGCCGGCGACTTCGCGCCAGTCATCGCCCGGCTGTGGTTGCCACGCCGGGCGGCGCAGGGCCCAGCAGGGAATGCCGGTGAGTTGCGCGGCGGTGGCGGCGTTCTGGCTGATTTGGGCGGCGTACGGATGGGTCGCGTCGAGCAGCAGATCGATGCCTTCATCGCGAATGAACTGCGCCAGACCCTCGGCACCACCATAGCCGCCGACGCGCACCTGACACGTCAGGTCGGTAGGCACACGGCCAACCCCGGCCAGGCTGTAGATGTGTTCCGGCCCCAAGGTGCGTGCGATGGCCAGCGCTTCAGTCACGCCGCCCAGCAACAGAATCCGTTTCATACAAAAGCCCCCGCATGGCCAACGATGCCGCCCTGACGATCAATCGCAAACACCTCGACCTGCACCTGCGCCGGCACCACGCTGCGTGCGAATTCCAGAGCATGACGGCAGACCTCGTCGCCCAGCGCAACGCCCGCCGCACTGGCCATCGCCAACGCCTGCTGACTGGTGTTCGCCCCGCGAATGGCTTGCTGCAAGGCGTCATCGGCGCCAATCGCCGCCGCCCATTCGGCCAGTTGCGGCAGGTCGATGCTCGAATGGCGCGAGTGCAGATCCATGTGCCCGGCCGCCAGTTTGCTGATCTTGCCGAAGCCGCCGCACAGGCTGAGTTTATCCACAGGCACTTTGCGCAGGTGCTTGAGTACGGCGCCGACGAAGTCGCCCATTTCGATCAGGGCGATTTCCGGCAGGTCGTAGACCCGGCGCATGGTGTCTTCGCTGGCGTTGCCGGTGCACGCGGCGATGTGCAGGTAGCCGTTGGTTTTCGCCACGTCGATGCCTTGATGGATCGAAGCGATATACGCCGCGCAGGAAAACGGCCGGACGATGCCGCTGGTACCGAGGATCGACAGCCCGCCGAGAATGCCCAGGCGCGGGTTCATGGTTTTCAGCGCCAGGGCTTCGCCGCCTTCGACATTCACCGTTATCTCGAAGCCGCCGCGATAGCCGGTTTCTTCGGCGAGCAATGTCAGGTGATCGCTGATCATCTTGCGCGGCACCGGATTGATCGCCGGTTCACCAACCCCCAGCACCAAACCCGGACGGGTCACAGTGCCGACGCCTTTACCGGCGATGAAGCGAATTCCCGGAACGCCATTCAGCCGCACCCGTGAATAGAGCAGGGCGCCGTGAGTCACGTCCGGGTCGTCGCCGGCATCTTTGATCGTTCCCGCTTCGGCGCCGTCATCGGTCAGCCGGCAGAACTCCAGGCGCATCTGCACCTGCTTGCCCTTGGGCAACACGATCTGCACGGCGTCCGCTACCACTCCGCCGAGCAACAGGCGCGCGGCGGCGAGGCTGGTGGCCGTGGCGCAACTGCCGGTGGTCAGGCCGCTGCGCAGGGGCGCGGGTTGTTCGGCGGTTTCGTCACGCATCGAGGGGTTTGACCAGATCGAGCAGGGTGATCGGCAAGGCCTGGCGCCAGGTGTCGAACTCGCCCAGCGGCTGCGCCTGGGCGATGTGGATGCGGGTCAACTCGCCGCCGTGGCGTTCGCGCCAGCTCATCAAGGTCATTTCGCTTTGCAGGGTCACGGCGTTGGCGACCAGTCGGCCACCGGGTTTCAGTTGCTCCCAGCAGGTTTCCAGCACGCCTTCGCGGGTAACGCCCCCACCGATGAAAATCGCGTCCGGGCGTTCCAGCCCGGCGAGGGCATGTGGTGCGCTGCCGCGAATCAGTTGCAGGCCGGGAACTCCCAGCGCATCGCGGTTGTGTTCGATCAGTTGCTGGCGACCGTCATCGGCCTCAATGGCGAGGGCGCGGCAACTCGGGTGAGCGCGCATCCATTCGATGCCGATCGAACCGCTGCCAGCGCCGACGTCCCACAGCAGTTCGCCCGGTGTCGGGGCGAGGCGGGCGAGGGTGATGGCGCGCACGTCGCGTTTGGTCAGTTGTCCGTCATGTTTGAAGGCAGAATCCGGCAAGCCGGCGAGGCGTGACAGGCGCGGTGTCTGCGGATCGGCAAGGCACTCGAGGGCGATCACGTTGAGGTCGGCAATGACCGGATCGTTCCAGTCGTTGGCGGTGCCGTCGATCCGGCGTTCGGCGCTGCCGCCCAGATGTTCCAGAACACTCAGGCGACTGGGGCCGAATCCACGCTCGCGCAACAATGCCGCAACGGCGGCCGGGCTCTGTCCGTCATTGCTCAACAGCAACAGGCGCACGCCGCTGGACAACCGACCATTGAGGGCCGCCAGCGGGCGGGCCACCAGCGAAAGGATGCTGACCTCCTGCAATGGCCATCCCAGCCGGGCGGCCGCCAGCGAACACGAGGACGGCGCCGGCAGCACCAGCATTTCGGTGTCCGGCACCTGCCGCGCCAGACTCGCGCCAACGCCGTAGAACATCGGATCACCACTGGCCAGCACGCACACCGCTTCGCCACGGCGCTCGAGAACCGGGGCCAGAGAAAACGGGCTCGGCCACAACTGGCGCTCGCCACGGATGCACACCGGTAACAGATCGAGCTGACGCTGACCGCCGATGATCCGCGAAGCGCCCATCAGGGCGCGTCGGGCATTTTTGCCCAGGCCCTTGAAGCCGTCTTCACCGATTCCTACTACTGTCAGCCAGGGTGACATCTGTAGCCCCTCAAAAAAGTGTCCGCAAACGCGCCGTTCCGACGGGCAGACTTTTCATGCCGTCGGACAAAGCAGGCATAATACCGCGCCTTCGCCCGCGAAGCGCCTTTCCCACAGAGCTGCCAGCCCTTGAACGAACGCCCGATGTCCAACGCCATACGCCCCTCGGCCTGTCCGGGGTTGCTGCGTATCGTCCAGGCGCTGGATGGCGGTATCTGCCGGATCAAGCTCGATGGCGGTTCGATCTCGGCCGATCAGGCCGATGCGGTGGCCAATGCCGCCGAGCGGTTTGCCGGCGGGGCGATCGAGGCGACCAACCGGGGCAATCTGCAGATTCGCGGCATCGGCGATCAGTCCGCCGCGTTGATCGACAGCCTGCTGGCCGCCGGGCTCGGGCCGCGAACCGCGGCGGGCGACGATGTGCGCAACCTGATGCTCAGCCCGGCCGCCGGCATCGACCGGCAGATGCGCTTCGATACCCGTCCATTGGCCGGGCAGATCCTCGAGACCCTGCAACGTCATCCGCGTTTCCATGAGTTGAGCGCCAAGTTCGCCGTGCAACTGGATGGCGGTGAAGCGCTGGCGATGCTCGAACATCCCCACGATCTGTGGTTGTCGGCATACGAAGATCGCGGCGATACGCTGTTGGCATTTGGTCTGGCGGGTTGCCCGACGGATCGACCGCTGGCCGCCGTGACGCTTGCGGATGGACATGCGCTGGTGGTCGCGGTGCTGGAGTTGTTCCTCGAACTGGCCCGACCGGAGCAGACACGAATGCGCCATCTGCTGGATGAATGCCCGGCGCCGATGTTCCTCGAAAAACTCGGTCAGCGGATCAGCCTGCTAGCTGTAGGTGATTGGCAACGTGGAGCCGTGCAGGAAGGCTTGCACATCGGCATTCATCCTCAGCAAGTGGCAGGTCAGGTCTATGTCGGTGCTGTACCGGCGCTCGGTCGTCTCGATCCGGACATGCTGCGAGGTGCCGCGCAATTGGCCAGAACCTTTGGCGACGGCAGCCTCCGTTTCACACCCTGGCAAAGTCTGTTGCTGCCCAATGTGCGGGAAGCGGACTCAGTCCAAGTGCTTGATGCTCTGAGCAAGCTGAACCTGCTGACCCAGACCGAAGATCCGCTGTCACACCTGATCGCCTGCACCGGCTCCAACGGTTGCGGCAAAGGCTTGGCCGACACCAAACACGATGCCCGCCTGCTGGCTACGCTGTTGCCACACACCGTGGATGTGCACCTGTCCGGCTGTTCGCGTTCCTGCGCCGCCGCACATCGGGCTGCCGTGACTCTGCTGGCGGTCGGCCCCGGTCACTACGATCTCTATTTCCGCGATGCAGCTCTGCCGGGTTTCGGCGCGCTGCACGCTCACAACCTTACTATCGAAGCGGCCGCGACTCTGCTCGCCGCCCGCTCACGGAGCCCCCTTGATGCTTGATTACATCCGCGACGGTCAGGAGATCTATCGCAACTCCTTCGCGATCATTCGCCGCGAGGCCAACCTCTCGCGCATCCCGGCCGACCTGGAAAAACTCGCGGTGCGGGTGATCCATGCCTGCGGCATGGTCGAGGCCATCGACGGGCTGCAATTCTCCGAAGGCGCGGGCAAGGCCGGGCGCGATGCGCTGGCTGCGGGCGCGCCGATCCTGTGCGATGCGCGGATGGTCTCCGAAGGCGTGACCCGTGCACGCCTGCCGGCCAACAACGAAGTGATCTGCACCTTGCGCGACGACAGCGTGCCGGAGCTTGCGCGTGAGCTGGGCAACACTCGCTCGGCAGCGGCGCTGGAACTGTGGCGTCCGCATCTGGAAGGCAGCGTGGTGGTGATCGGCAACGCGCCGACCGCGCTGTTCTATCTGCTGGAAATGCTCGACGCCGGCGCTCCGAAACCGGCGCTGATCCTCGGCTTCCCGGTGGGTTTCGTCGGTGCTGCCGAATCCAAGGCCGAGCTGGCGGCCAACAGCCGTGGCGTGCCGTTCGTGATCATGCAGGGCCGCCTCGGCGGCAGTGCCATGGCCGCCGCTGCCGTCAATGCCCTCGCCACGGAGATCGAATGATGCAGGCTAAAGGACGTTTGATTGGCCTGGGCGTCGGACCCGGTGATCCGGAACTGATTACCGTCAAGGCCCTGCGCCTGCTGCGCGAATCGCCGGTGGTGGCGTATTTCGTGGCCAAGGGCAAGAAGGGCAACGCGTTCGGCATCATTGAAGCGCACCTGCAGGATGCGCAGAACCTGCTGCCGCTGGTGTACCCGGTGACCACCGAAGTGTTGCCGGCGCCGCTGTCCTACGAACAGGTGATCAGCGATTTCTACGATGACGCTGCCGAGGAAGTGGCCGCGCATCTGGATGCCGGTCGCGACGTGGCGGTGATCTGCGAAGGCGACCCGTTCTTCTACGGCTCCTACATGTACCTGCACGATCGCCTCGCCAGCCGTTACGAAGCCGAAGTGGTGCCGGGCGTTTGCTCGATGCTTGGCGGTGCTTCCGTGCTGGGCGCGCCGCTGGTGTATCGCAATCAGAGCCTGTCGGTGCTGTCCGGCGTGCTGCCTCATGAAGAGCTCAAGCGTCGTCTGGCCGATGCCGATGCGGCGGTGATCATGAAGCTGGGGCGCAACTTCCCGAAAGTGCGCGACGTGTTGGCAGAGCTGGGCCTGGCCGAGCGTGCGCTGTACGTCGAGCGCGCAACCATGGCCAATCAGAAGATCGTCCCGCTGGATGAGGTCGAGCCGATGTCGTCGCCGTACTTCTCGCTGATCATTGTTCCCGGCGAACGGTGGCAAGGCTGATGACCCATTCCACACCGGCCATCGTCATTCTCGGCCAGGGCGCGCTGGCCACGGCCCGTCGCCTTCAGCAGGTCTATCCGGCTGCGCAGATCCACGGGCTCAAAGGACGTGTCGAAGGGGCTGATCTGACTTACAGCGAGTTCGGCGCAACGCTGCGCGAGCTGTATCAACAGGACACGCCGATCATTGCGCTGTGCGCGGCAGGCATTGTCATTCGCACACTGGCGCCGCTGCTGCTGGAAAAAGGCGTCGAGCCACCGGTGCTCGCCGTGGCTGAAGACGGCAGCGCCGTGGTGCCGCTGCTCGGCGGCCTGGGCGGGGTGAATGTCATGGCCCGTGAGATGGCGACTGCACTTGAAGTGCCGGCGGCGATCACCACCAGCGGCGAATTGCGCTTTGGCACCTGCCTGCTCAACCCGCCCGGC
Source organism: Pseudomonas sp. GW821-FHT11G12 (assembly GCF_058808055.1). NCBI lineage: Bacteria > Pseudomonadati > Pseudomonadota > Gammaproteobacteria > Pseudomonadales > Pseudomonadaceae > Pseudomonas > Pseudomonas sp. GW821-FHT11G12. Next base: position 92,434 of record NZ_JBXARH010000003.1, on the reverse strand, counting down.
GGTTATGCCCTCGGCGATCTGGAGCAGGGCAAGCGTTTTGTGTCCGATCTGCTTGCCGGCCACAGCGTGCGCATCGATGGCGCCGCGCCTTGGCTTGAGCAGGCGCAACTGCCGGAAGATTCACAGGCGCAGCGCTCGATTCACGTCGGCAGCGACGCCCGCGTGGCGAGCGCCAGTGAGTTGCTGATTTATCCGCGCAGCGTGGCGGTGGCGGTCGGTGCCGATGTGGCCGACCTGCCGGATGCGATTCGCAATGCGTTGCTGCAGGCCGGTGTGGCGATTCAATCGCTGGCCTGTCTGGTGGCGGCTGACGTTCAGATGGCCAGCCCGGCATTGCGTGAAGCAGCGTTTGAATTGGCGGTGCCGCTACGCTTTGTTGCGCCAGCGAGTGACATCGCGGAGCTGGCAATCCATGCCGTCCCAGACGCTCGAATCATCACAACATCCCACGATATTGCCATCGCCGTGGCCGAACAGCCGCTGGATGTTTCGCAGGTCGGTCGTCCGCGCGGACGTCTAGCCGTCATCGGTCTCGGGCCGGGTGCCGCCGAGTTGATGGTGCCGGCAGTGAAGGCCGAACTGGCCCGGGCTACCGACGTGATGGGTTACGAAACTTACGTGCGTATGGCTGGCCCGTTCCGCGACGATCAGGTGCAGCACTGCACCGATAACCGCGAAGAAATGCAGCGCGCTCGCCATGCCTTCAGACTGGCCGCTCAGGGCCGTTCGGTGATTGTGGTTTCGTCCGGCGATCCGGGGGTGTTCGCCATGGCGGCGGCGGTGCTTGAGGCGTTGCACGAGTCGACGGATCCGGCGTGGCACAGCGTCGATCTGGAAATCCTGCCGGGTGTTTCCGCGTCGCTCGCCACCGCCGCTCAGGCCGGTGCGCCGCTGGGTCACGACTTCTGCGTGATGTCGCTGTCGGACAACCTCAAGCCGTGGTCGATCATCGAAAAACGCCTGGACCTGGCCGCCGAGGCGGATCTGGCGTTGGCGTTCTACAACCCGATCTCCCGCGCCCGTCCGTGGCAACTGGGGCGAGCGCTGGAAATCGTTGCGCAACATCGCACACCGCAAACGCCAGTAGTGCTGGGCCGCGATATTGGCCGGCCGGGGCAGACACTGCGAGTGACAACGTTGGGCGCACTGACACCGGATCAGGTCGACATGCGCACGATGGTGCTGATCGGTTCGTCCACCACCTGTACTTTCCCTCGCAGCGAGGGCGGTGAGTGGGTGTATACGCCGCGTTGGTATGGGGAAAAACCGGCCGGATGACAGCGCTTTTGTAATCCGTTTTGTTTCTCTACATGGATGTCAATAACAAGGCCGCGAATGAAAGTTCGCGGCCTTGTCTGTTTTTGCGTGGCCTGTTTTCGGAATCATATTTAATTGTTGTAAAAAATCTTGAGCTGATGTTGTTGGGTGTTTCTTCTGACATTGTTTGAATGGCTTCATGTTTGTCTGTGAAGTTCTTTTGCACTAGTTTTGCGTTCGATGGGTTTTTAAGGTTCCACCGTTTTGGTTTGTCATCAGAGGATTTCTCTCTTGGCTAAGTGTTTGGTGCGCGCTTGTTTTTGGTGCGTATGTCATTGGATGTTTCAAGGAAGTCGGTTCATGCAAGATGCAAAAGTTAAAGCCGTTGATGGTGAATATGTAAAATTCGTCAATTTGTTCAAGTTGGCGGACCTTGAACAGGCACTGTCGCCGTACAAGAACACCCGACAATATGATGCCGTTATCCGTTATTACTTTGCCTGCATCGGCCTGCTTGATTCGCCGCGGCTGCTGCATCCTCTGGCGCTGTTCAAGCAGGCGCTGGGCGAATTTGGCCAGGGCCGTGTACGCCGGGAAGTGGAGCAGGAGCCGGCGCACAGCCCTGATACAGAATCGGCTCCCACCCTTTCACAAATAACTGACCGAGTTGAAAACTTCGAGTCGCGCCTGCTTAACAGCATCGAACAAATTAAATCGCCTGCGACGCAAGTACCGAAAATTTTGCACTTCGTGTGGCTGGGTGGGGGCATTAGCGAGATTCAGCGTGATTACATCAATCTCTGGAAACAAATACTGGCCGGGCAGGGATACAAAATCAATCTCTGGTATGACAGTGATGCAATGCTTGTCCATCAGACGACTCGCCTTATTGTCGAGGCCGCCAAAGCGCACGCGATGCAGCAGGGTGGAGTTGATAGCGCTACGGAATATGAACTCGGAGAGGCCTATGTAAGGCGAGCGATTGTTCTGAAGCAGCAAATGTTTGCTCATATCAATGAGGCTGTAGCAAGCGGTGTATCAGCTGACGATGCCAGAATGCAGTTGTTGGCCAAAGCGTATGGTCAGCAGGACACAGATCTGAAACTGCTTAAAGAGCGCAATTTGCAGAGCCTGCAGGCGGTGGCCGGTGGCGACTTGCAGTTGCGCGATTTGGCCGGCACTTCGCAACCCATGCAGTTGCAAGCCATTTACGATCAGGAAATGCGCTTGCGCGGCAATCTTGCAGCGGGTTCCGATGTTGTGCGGCTAGAAGTATTAGTGCCAGAAGGCGGAATGTACTCAGATGTCGATAATCTTCCTCCCTTATTGAAGGAGTTGGGCGGTTTGGATATCAGCAAGTTCGGTCCGTATGCCGAGCTTGGCATCACTCAACTGCTGTTGGATCACAATCCACACTGGATGCCCGGACGTCAGGCATTGCGCAGTCGTTACAAGAGTTATGACCACTACATCCCCCAGGAACATCGTGCCGCGCTGGAGTCTTTTGCCAAAAGCGCGCCGGTGTTGAGTCAAGTCTTCCAGGCGCCGAGCGACCTGCTGGCACGCTCCTACATGCTGCGTGCCTTGGCTGAAATGGGTTCAGTGACCAACGCTTACCTGATGGCTCATCCGGGCGCACCTATGGTGCAGTCGGTGCAGGAGAGCCTGCGCTTCAACTTTGCAGTGATGGACTCAGTCGCCAGGGTGGGTAGGGCCAAAGGTGTCGCGCCAGATGACCACGGTGCCATGCAAAAGCTGGCGGTTGTCGAAATCGAGCGCCGACTCGGGCCTTTGAATGCGCTGTCTTTTGTTCGGGAAATCGAAATGTATACGCTGGCGGATGCTATCGCCGGTTACCACAGAGACGGTATTCGTCCAGAAAAGGAGGTAACGATTTTTCTGACCGGTCCAGGGGCTATGCGCCGGGGCATGCAGGACTATGAACGGGCTCATTTCACACCTCGGGACGACGGCACCCTGAGTCCAGAGCTGAGTATCGCTCCTCTGGGGACAGTTAATCGCTCTAGCGAGGAGGAGCAGGACCACTCATGGAAGGAAAACGCAGAGAATTTAGTTCAATGGGTAAAAGATGAAAAACAACGTTGGCACGACGGCCAATACAAAACCCGCTACGCCGGCAACATCGACGAACTGCTAAAACACTCGGCCGTCGAATTCGAACTCGGCTGGCCGCTCATCGAAGGACGTCATGTCCTGAATACCGAGTTGTTGCAGCGCATGGCCGAGCGCCTCGGCGAACCGTTTACCCAGGCGATGATGAGCGGCCACGATGGCAAGGTTGTGTTCGCTGAAAGGTTGCCGCTGAGCTTCGATGATCGTCAGGCCATCCGCAATCAGGACACTCGCCTGCGGCCACCGGCATTCCCGAAAAGTCCGATCGCCCAGAATCTCGCGCTGGATGAACTATTGATCGGTCTGGGCGCCGGCTCCTGGCAACTTGCGCAGCTCAACCCGTTGCAGCGTTTGACGCTTGGGGCGTTGGTGGGCATCGAGTCACTGGACAGTCAGAGCTTTTCCGCCCTGAGCGGTGCGCTGGACAATCTGATCAACAGCGTCAGCGAGCGGGGGACGTCCGGGCGTTACGCAGTGATCGAGCAGCATCTCTATCAGCGTCGGGCGCCCGCGTTTCTGGCAGGGATGGCAAGTGTCGAGGATGGCTTGCCGGCGAACTCGGTCAGCGCACTGAGCCTGAAGAAAAACGCGCTGGCCAACGCCGTGACGCTGTTTGACTGGGGGCGTCAGGTGGCGCAGGTCCAGCGTGTCGCGACGCGGGAACACCGTGAAAAGGTTCAGGAACGGGTGGAGCAAGTGCTGAACCAGTTCGAGGCCGGAACCGCCAAACTGGTGCCTCAAGATCTTTTGATGCATGGAACAGGTGACACGGCTGGCGGACGTTGCTTTCCGCTGGTGTTGGCGATGAGTGCCGCCCTCACGCAGGGCGAGGTAGCGACCCGACAATTGCGCGAGCGGTTTTTCCTGACGGTACTTGAACCGGGGCAATCGGACTCGACGGCGTTTCTGGGGGCACTGGAGGAAATGCGTGGCATGAACGCCGCAGAGGTCGGCACGGCGCTGGGGCGGGTCGATCTGGACACGGTGGTCGCGACCCTCGAGGAGTCTGTTAGCACCCGAACCCTGATGCTCAACTCGGACAACCACTCGATGCTGGTGGCCCGAACTGTAAACGGGGCGGCAGACGCTTATCACTTCTATGATCCGAACTTCGGCCTGTTCGAATTCGACAGTCCCGCGACCTTCAAAATGGCCCTGAAGCAATTTTTCAAGGACACGGACATGGCTCAACACTACGCCGTGTATGGCAAGGCTGGCAGGCCGCAGTTCGATCTGATCGATGTTCAGGGGGGGCAGGTTGCCGGTCTGGAGCTGTCGAGCGGCTTCAAGGTGGCTCAGTTGCTCAAGGATGAACCACTGCCGGACAAACCGTTCAGGCCCATTCGCCAGAGGGTGAACAGTGCTCACGGCCAGTCGCTGATGGCGAATTCGCGACTGGGCAGTGCGCTGCTGACTTCAGACAATCACTGGTGGGCGGAGCAGATCGCTGAGGCAACTTCGCGCTTGCAGGAGGGCCATGATTCGGTCACTCCATTGGTGCCGTTGTTCGATTCGCTGGAGGTGATACCCGAGGGCGGCTATCGGGTGAACATGATCGATCCGCAGAGTGGCGAGTCGGTGGCCATGGTCACCAGCCGGGATGATCGCCTGTTGCGAATCAGGAGTTACCTGACTGACCTGTTCTCGACCCTGGGGCGCAAACGTGCGACCGGCGCGGTGGTGGATCCGACCGAGGCGGCAGCGGTGCACACGCTCAATGCCGGGTTTGCGGTGCAGGCACTGATGAATGCGTTGCGCGGGCGTGAAGGCGACGAGCGCACATTGACCACTGCGGTGCAGTGGCATGCCTACGTCAACTACGCACAACTGGTGCATGGCAATGTGGTCGATGTGGCAGGGCTGATCGGTCTGGTGCAAGCCGCGTTGCGCGATGAAAAACTGATTGCCCGTACCAGTGCGAAGGTGGTCGGCGAAGCACTTGAGCCATTGACCGGCAGAGCCATCGGTGCTGTAGCCGGGCATGTGGCCAACGAGGGCGTCGGTGCCGTGCTGGGGCTGGCCAATGTCGGCTTCGATATCTATCAGTTGGCGAATGCCCGTAACGATGTCGAAATCGCGACCTATGCCACTCAACTGACATTCGACGCCAGCAGTCTGGCCCTGACGGGGGCGGGACTTGGTGCGGCGCTCGCCGGCGCGGGTACGGCGGCTGCAGTGCTGGGTGGCGCCGGGGTGATTCTGGGTGGCCTGGCAGTCGGCGTGGCTGCACTGGCGCAAAACTTCGCAACCATCGCAGAAGAAGCGAAAGCGGTCGGGCTGTTTTTCGCGGAACTGGAGCAGGCGCATCACGGTGCCGGGTATCGCTACAGCGGCGAGCAGGGTGCCTGGTTACCGCGACCGGCGCTGATCATCAACGGTCTGGATCTGGGCGCCGGTAAACTGTTGCTCGACAGCACTCGTCTGTATCCGCTGCGCGATCATTTCGGTGTACCGGAATTCGAGGTCGACTATTCACGCGCCATCAACCTGAGCAAGGAGCTGGGCTACCCCGCCGAGATGAAGTTCTCGCCACCGGCCGAGCAAGCCATTGTCCTGCCGTGTACGCCGATCACCTGCTACCGCTACGAGTACCAGATCCTGCCGTTTGCATCGCAGCGCCACGACAAGGGCTTCGACATCGCCCGGCGTCTGGAGAAGAAAAAAGCAGACGGTCAGTGGCTGTTCCTGTTTTCGTTCTACTCGTTTCCCAGCCACTACATCCTCTATCGGATGTACCCCGATTATCGGCCGACCGAGATCAACGTCACGCTCGATGCGCAGGCACGCAAACTGGTGGTGCCGGTCATCCCCAAGCCATGGCACGAGCAGATCAGCTATCGGATTCAGGGCGGTGGAGGCACATGCACACTCGTGCTCAACCCCGGCGTCAACGTCGGACTGACGTCAGTAGGCAAACAAAAGGACCGCTGGATCATTGTCGCGCCGTGGGCCGTCGAGACGGACATCGTGTTCGGCAGCAACGGGCAATTCAGTATCAAAGGCTGCGAATTCAAGGTGACGGCTGACATAGCGCCGGAAATTTCCCTGCTGATCGAAAATGGCCGGCTCTTCCGGATTGCCGGCGACAAACGGCTTGAGCTGGATCTTCTGGAAGAACAGGCGCCCAAAGGGCTGGACGGCCAGATCCTGCAGGATCATCTGCAAGACCTGGCGCGAGCCCATCGATTGGCGCTGCGCTACACGCCGATCCACGACTATCTGATTCCGTTCGAAAACATCAAGGCACCGCGTTACACCAATGGCTGGTACGACGCCGCGCAGGACCGGATTCTCTACATCCGCAACGACGAGGTGTTCGACGATGAGGGCCTGTTATCGATGGTGGTCGGCGGTTCGGCGTTTTTCCACGATCCGCTCGGTTACGAGATCTGCCAGGTTGATGCTGGCACGGGACTGCTCAGTCATCGCTATCGTTTGATGTTCCGTCGCACTGGCGTCAGCACGATCCGCAGCGTCGAAGCCGATGGTCAGGGCGTCGTGCATGTGGTGCAGGACTATGCCCATGAAGACGGCACGCTTGAGCGCCTCAATTACCTGATTCACGAAGGCTTGCTGTGGCTGAGTTCGGTTACCCGCGGACTTGAACCGACCTTCGAGTCGCTGCTCGATGACAGCACTCCCCTGGCCGGCTGGGCTCCGATACTGGGCGAGTGGGTGGTGCCCAAACCGGTCTACGATGACAAGGGGTATGCCACGGTCGACTGGCAGTTCGCGCCTTACGTTTCGATCTGCTGGACGATCGAAGAGAACGCCCGGGACATGGCCTGGATTCGTACCCGTGACAATCTGATCGTGCGGCCGGTACCGCGTCGTCGTCATGCACGCGGCTGGCCCGACTCGGTCCAGAACCTGAACGAGTTGATGCTGCTGACGCTGGCTGATGACGTCGACGTGTTTGTCATCTACGACCGCCAGCTTCAGAACCTGTGCCGGGTGCAGCGCACAGTGGAGGAAGGGCAGGGCCAATGGTCGCACCGCTGGGTGCAACCTGGGGGCCTGAAACAGGTGACTGCTGAGCACAAGGGTTATCAGGCGCGGACCGAGGACGGGTTGTCGTTCGAGATCGGTACCGACGGCGAAGTGCGTTTTGCGGGTCTGGCCGAACCATGGCTCAAGGGACGAGGGCAATGGTGGCTGGCGCTCGAAGCGGTGGCCCGGCAATACACCGTTGAACAGTTCCTGATTGTCGGCATTGCCAATGCCGCTGGCGATGCACGCTTGCACGCCTGGTACGTGGGAGGCCGCCTGCTGCTGTGTGAGGCGCAACAGACGCAGCTCCAACTGCTCGGCATGACGCCGGACAATCAATCGGCATGGCTGTTCGAACCCGAAAGCGGCGAGGTCTGGCGCCAGACCTTTATCGATAAAGAGCAACTCGACCAGGCCTTCGGAAAAGGCACGCAATTGTTACAGGCCGCATTGCTGCCCAAACCCGAACGACAGTGGACTGCCTGGCGTTTTGCCGATGTGCGGATCGACGGTGCTGGTCTTGTGGGCACGACGCGGGAGGGGGTGGTGCTGCAACTGGAACATCAGGCACCCCCGCTGATCACCGGCGTGCAGCATGATTGGCTGGCGGCCCATGGCGACAATCTGATCGGCAACTTGCAGGCCTTGCTGGCGAACGAGGCGCATCGTCCGTTCATTTCGATCGCTGCGCAGGACGCCAGTGTTCAGTGGTACATCGCCGACAGCGCACGGCTGATCCAGATCCCCGCTGCCGATTTGCCCAAGGATTTCGAGCTGCTCGGAACCCGGCGAAATACCGATGTCCTGCTGCATAAGCCGCAGGAACGGGTCGTTCAGGGCTACCCGAGTTTGCGTCAGATCAAACCGCTGGATTATGTCCAGCGCACGGGTGAGGTACTGGTGCTTGAAGGGCGGGTGGATGCCTACGATCTGCTGCCGCTGGTGCCGGACGATGTGCGCACACTGGTTTTGCGGGTGGGGCGCGGTTCGATGAAATGGCACCTGTCCGAGGCGCTCATGCGCAAGCTCGATTCGCTGGTGGTGGATTGCCGTTATCCGCTGGTGGGTTTTCCGCAGTTCATGGGCCGCTTGATCCTGACCATGACCGATCCGCACAAGCTCGAAGTGGGGATGGTCGAGGAGCATCTGGTGGTGATTGATCCTGACAGTGAGCACTGTGTGCTGGTGCGCAATGCGGATGCGCCTGATCCGGCGCTGCGTGGTGATGCCATGCTTGAGGTCAAGGGGCTGCATCCATGTCAGGTGTCGACCCTGGTGCGTTGGCTGAAGGCGCGCAAGGATGAAACCGAAAGCGTGACGTTGAAAGCCTTGATCGATCAGGTTGGCGCGAAGAAAACCGTCGAGTCTGCCGATTGAGGGCTTACGGGCACTGACGAAAAAAGACCGCCGACGTTACCGTCGGCGGTCTTTTCGTTTCAGGGTTCAAGGCACAAGGTAGCCTTTGACCCCGGTAAAGATGATCTGCGCCGCCAGCGCGCATACGAACAACCCCATCAGGCGGCTGACGATCTGCAGGCCCTGGTCACCGAGAATCCGCTCGATGCGGTTCGACAAATAAAGCACTACTCCAACCGTGAAGCTGGCGAGTGCAATACTCATGATCGCGATCAGCTTGTCATCCCAGTGCGGCTGGCTGACGCCCATCACCAGCAATGCGCCGATGGTGCCGGGGCCGACAGTCAGGGGAATGGTCAGCGGGACAATCGTCACATCCTGCTGCACGTTGTCGGTCTGCACGGCGGACTTGCCCTGTGCCATGCCCAGCGCCGAGATGAACAGCACGCTGCCGGCACCGATGCGGAAGGCATCCACGGTGATGCCGAACACGTCGAAGATCACCCGCCCGAACAGGTACAGCAACACGCTCGAAACCAGGGTGGCGATCGCAACTTTCCAGGCCAGGCGCCGTTGTTCCTTGCGCGAATAACCCCGGGTCAGGCTGATGAAGCAGGACAACACGAAGAACGGGCTATAGAGCACCAGCATCTTCAGGTAAACGCTGAACAACACATGGAGCATGATTGAAACTCGCGCCGACGAAAGTTGAACGGAGTCTATCAGGCGGATCTGGCGTCATCACGCCATGTTCCGTTCGAGGAGTGAGGACTCGCCGAGATCAGGGCGTACGGGCCGTCGTGCGGTTTTGCTGATCACGCTGGGCCACCCAGTGCTCGATCAGTTCACGCAATTGCGAAAGCTCCACCGGTTTGGCCATGTGCCCGTCCATGCCGGCCTGACGCGCTCGCTCCTTGTGTTCGGCGAGGATGTGCGCGGTCAGCGCGACGATCGGCGTACGGATGCGCTGATTGCCGACTTCCCAGGCTCGCAGTTGCTGGGTGGCGGAGAAACCATCGAGGATCGGCATTTCGCAGTCCATCAGCACCAGGTCGTAGCGCTGGGCTTTCATGGCCTGCAAGGCTTCTTCGCCATTACTGGCGGTGTCCGGTTGCAGATTGAGTTTGCCGAGCATGCCGCGGATCACTTTGGTGGAAATCGTGTTGTCTTCGGCGACGAGGATGCGGAAATCGCTCGGGACCTTGACGGCCGTGGCCGGGCCAGTCGGTTGTGGCTGGAACACGGCCTGGCCACGATTGCGCTGGTTCAGTTCGTCGGCCAGCGTGGTCTTGAGCGTGTAGCCGGCCACCGGTTTGGCCAGGATGCGCTTGATCCCCGAATTGCGCGCGATGATCTTGCTCGGCGCATTGCTGATGCCGGTGAGCATGATCAGCAGGATGTCGTGGTTCAGGCTCGGGTCTTCCTTGATCTTGGCCGCCAGTTGCATGCCGGTCATGCCGGGCATGTTCTGGTCCAGCAAGACCACGTCGAAGTAATCACGCAAATGCGCCTTGGTGCGCAACAGGGCCAGCGCTTCTTTGCCCGACGGTACCGCGCTGACGTTCAGGCCCCAGGCGCTGCACTGTTGCACCAGCACTTTGCGGCAGGTGTCGTTGTCGTCGACCACCAGTACCCGCGCGCCTTGCAGCGGACTGTCGAGATCGGAGGTCGGATGCTCCAGACGATCGGGGTCCAGCGGCAGGGTCAGCCACAGCGTACTGCCCTGGCTGGCGCCGCTCTTGATGCCGAACTCGCCCTGCATCAAACGGATCAATTGCCGGGCAATCACCAACCCGAGATTGCCGCCCAGTCGATTGGCCGACAGGAAGTGCTTGCTGTGCAATTCGGCGTGCATCAGGGCGTCGCGTTCTTCCTGATCCATCGGTTGGCCGCTGTCCTGCACGGCAATGCGCAGGCGCGGTTTGGTGCTGCGCTCATCGAGGGCAACCACCACCAGCACTTCGCCTTCTTCGGTTTTCTTCAGGGCGTTTTCCAGCAGACTCAGCAGCGTCTGGCGCAGACGCGTCGGGTCGCCGCTGATGACCCGTGGCACCTGCGGCTGGATGAAGCTGATCAGTTCGACGTTCTGCTGTTCGGCCTTGGCGCGGTAGATGCTCAGGCAATCGTCGATCAGGGCGTTGAGGTCGAACTGCACGTCGTCCAGCTCGATCTGCCCGGATTCGAGGCGGGAGATGTCGAGGATCTCGTTGATCAGGGTCAGCAGTTCGTTGCCGGCGCTGTGGATGGTCTGCACGTAGTCGCGTTGCTTGACCGACAGCGGCGTGCCAAGCAGCAGTTCGGTCATGCCCAGCACACCGTTCATCGGCGTGCGGATCTCGTGGCTGATCTTGGCGAGGAATTCGGCCTTGGCATTGATCTCGGCGTTGCTCGCGGCGAGGTCGCGGCTGATGCTGAAGCGGCTTTCGGTGATGCTGCGCTGGCGCTCACCGAGGGCGATGCTCATCAACAGGCCACTGATGCAGATGAAACCCATCAGGGTCATGATCAGACCTTGCGGCGCCACCAGGGTCAGCCCCAGCAAGGCCGGGAGGATGATCAGCGTGCCGATGTTGAACACCACCATCGCGGCGACGAACAAGCGGGCAGGGCGGTAGCCTTTCTGCCAGTGATAGAACGCCACCAGCAACATGCTCAGACCGGCCAGGGCCACCAGTGCGTAAGTGATGATGTTCAGCGGCAGGGTGTTGACGAACAACAGCAGCAGGCTGCAGATCACGATGAACAGGATGTCGCCCAGCAGCAGCTTGTTCAGCGGGTGCGGGCCGAGCGGGGCGAAGAAGCGGTAGGCGAACATCAGGCCGGCCGGCGCGGTCAGCAGCAGGGCCAGATAGGCGCCGGGAGTCTGGATCGCGTGCCAGTTCGGCAGCCATGGGCCAGCCAGGTTGAGCAACAGCAACAGGCTCAGGCTCAGCAGCGCTTCACAGACTGCCAGCCACAGGCTGCTGCGCGAGCGGGTGTAGGCGTAGCGGATCAGGTTGTGCAGGATCAGCATCGCCAGGCAGCCGAACAGCAAGCCGTAGATCAGCGTCTGATTATGGTTGGCCGCGCCCATCACCGCCGATTGCAGGGTGATGTACGGGCGTAACTGGTGGTCGGAGACCATTCGCAGGTAGATGTCGAGGGACTTGTCGCTTTGCGGCAGCGGCAGCAGGAAGTCGCTGCTCGGCAGCGGGCGCTCGGCCTGGGCCTGGACGGTGCCGGTTTCCCGTTGCTCGATCAGTCTGTCGCCATCGAGCACGTACAGATTGAGGTGCGACAGGTCGGGAGCGAAGATGCGCAGCACTTGTTCGTGCTTGCCGGGCGCTAGTCTGAAGCGCAGCCATAACGCGCCATCGGGTTCGGCCGCGGTGAGGCGGTCAAGCTCGATAGGGCTGAATTGATTGGTGTAGCGGGCGGAGCGGATGTCGCTCAGCTGGAGGTTGCCCTGATCGTCGAGCAATACCGACCAGCCACTGCCTTGCGCGGCCTGGGCCGGGAGCATGCAGAGCAAGGTCAACAGTGTGACGGTGAAGCCTATGGCAATCCTGAGCCAGCGCACGGCGAAATCCCTTCGTAGGTTGATGCCAGAATATAACGATGCGCAGCGTCGGAACAGTCCGGCAAGGACCAAGGGCCCTTGCCGGAAACACAGCGTAGCTTATTACCGGGTTTCGCCGCGTTCACGGGCAATGGCGCGGTAGCCAATGTCGGTGCGGTAGAAGCAGCCTTCCCAGTCGATGGCCTTGGCCAGTTTGTAGGCCTGCTCCTGGGCAGCACCCACGCTGGCGCCCATGGCAGTGGCGCACAGCACCCGACCACCGGCCGTCACGACGTTACCGTCCTTGAGCACGGTGCCGGCGTGGAAGACCTTGCCTTCCAGGTTCGCTGCTGCGTCCAGACCGTTGATCGTCGCGCCCTTGGCGTAGTCGCCCGGGTAACCGCCAGCGGCCAGCACAATGCCGACGCTCGGACGTGGATCCCACTGCGCTTCGACTTTATCCAGGGCCTGGGCCAGTGCCGCTTCGACCAGCAACACCAGGCTCGACTGCAGACGCAGCATCACCGGTTGGGTTTCCGGATCGCCGAAACGGCAGTTGAACTCGATGACCTTCGGATTGCCGGCCTTGTCGATCATCAGACCGGCGTACAGGAAACCGGTGTAGACGTTGCCTTCTTCGGCCATGCCGCGCACGGTCGGCCAGATCACCAGATCCATCACGCGCTGGTGCACGTCGGCGGTGACCACCGGGGCAGGGGAGTAGGCACCCATGCCGCCGGTGTTCGGGCCGCTGTCGCCGTCGCCGACGCGTTTGTGGTCCTGGCTGGTGGCCATCGGCAGGACGTTCTTGCCGTCGACCATGACGATGAAGCTGGCTTCTTCGCCGTCGAGGAACTCTTCGATCACGACGCGCGAACCGGCGTCGCCGAAGGCGTTGCCGGCGAGCATGTCGCGCACGGCGTCTTCGGCTTCGGCCAGGGTCATGGCGACGATCACGCCTTTACCGGCGGCCAGGCCGTCGGCCTTGATCACGATCGGCGCGCCTTTTTCACGCAGGTAAGCCAGGGCAGGCTCGATCTCGGTGAAGTTCTGGTAGTCGGCGGTCGGGATCTTGTGGCGTGCCAGGAAATCCTTGGTGAAGGCTTTCGAGCCTTCCAGCTGCGCAGCACCGGCGGTCGGACCGAAGCAGTCCAGGCCACGGGAGCGGAACAGATCGACGACGCCGGCAACCAGCGGCACTTCCGGACCGACGATGGTCAGGGAAACGTTCTTCTCGGCAAAATCTGCCAGTTGCTCGAGGGCCAGCACGTCGATGGCGACGTTTTCGCACTTGGCTTCAATCGCGGTGCCGGCGTTGCCCGGTGCCACGAAAACCTTCTGCACACGCGGATCCTGAGCCACTTTCCAGGCTAGGGCGTGTTCGCGGCCACCGCTGCCAATGATCAAAACATTCATTTCAAAAACCTCGGATGACGCTAATTCTGTTGAGCGCCGCAGGGGCGCTTTTCTGTGGGAGCTGGCTCGCCAGCGATAGCATCACTGCGGTCTGTCTTAAGAACCGAGGTGGCTGCATCGCGGGCAAGCCCACTCCCACAGGGAATCGGTTTATCAGTGACGGAAGTGGCGCATGCCTGTGAAGACCATGGCGATACCGGCTTCGTCAGCAGCAGCAATCACTTCAGCATCGCGCATCGAACCGCCTGGCTGGATCACTGCAGTGATACCCACCTTGGCCGCATTGTCCAGGCCGTCGCGGAACGGGAAGAACGCATCCGATGCCATCACCGAACCGGCGACTTGCAGACCGGCGTGTTCAGCCTTGATCGCGGCAATACGTGCCGAGTTCACGCGGCTCATCTGGCCGGCGCCGACACCGATGGTCTGACGGTTCTTGGCGTAGACGATGGCGTTGGATTTAACGTACTTGGCCACTTTCCAGGCGAAGATCAGGTCGTGGATTTCCTGTTCGGTCGGTGCGCGCTTGGTCACCACTTTCAGGTCGTCGGCGCCGATCATGCCGATGTCACGGCTCTGAACCAGCAGGCCGCCGTTGACGCGCTTGTAGTCCCAGGCAGCAGCGCGGTCAGCCGACCAGTCGCCGCAGGCCAGCAGGCGCACATTGGCCTTGGCAGCAACGATGGCGCGGGCTTCTTCGCTGACGCTCGGGGCGATGATCACTTCAACGAACTGACGCTCGACGATCGCCTTGGCGGTCTCGGCATCCAGTTCACGGTTGAAGGCGATGATGCCGCCGAACGCCGACTCGGTGTCGGTGGCGTAGGCCAGTTCGTAGGCCTGACGGATGCCGCCTTCGGCGTCCGGGCTCACGGCCACACCGCACGGGTTGGCGTGCTTGACGATCACGCAGGCTGGTTTGACGAAGCTCTTCACGCATTCCAGCGCGGCGTCGGTGTCGGCCACGTTGTTGTACGACAGCTCTTTGCCTTGCAGCTGGGTGGCGGTAGCGATGCCGACTTCGGCCGGTTTGGCTTCCACGTAGAACGCCGCGCTCTGGTGCGGGTTCTCGCCGTAGCGCATTTCCTGGGCCTTGATGAACTGGCTGTTGAAGGTGCGCGGGAATTCGCTGCGACCTTCGGTGCTCAGGGTCTCGGCAGCCTGGTTCACGGTGCCCATGTAGTTGGCGATCATGCCGTCGTAGGCGGCGGTGTGTTCGAACGCCTTGAGCATCAGGTCGAAACGCTGAGCGTAGGTCAGGCCGCCGGCCTTGAGGTTTTCCAGGACGTTGGCGTAATCGCTGGCATTCACCACGATGGCCACGTCTTTGTGGTTTTTCGCGGCCGAACGGACCATGGTCGGGCCGCCGATGTCGATGTTTTCGATGGCGGTCGGCAGGTCGCAGCCTGGTTTGCTGATGGTGGCTTCGAACGGGTACAGGTTGACGGCTACCAGATCGATCGGCTTGATGCCGTGTTCGTTCATGATCGCGTCATCGATACCGCGACGACCGAGGATCCCGCCGTGGATTTTCGGGTGCAGGGTTTTCACCCGCCCGTCCATCATCTCTGCGAAACCGGTGTAATCCGCGACTTCCACTGCGGCCACGCCGTTGTCCTGCAGCAGTTTGAAGGTCCCGCCGGTGGAAAGGATTTCCACGCCCAGGGCTTCCAGCTCCCTGGCGAATTCGAGGATCCCGGTCTTGTCGGAAACACTGATCAAGGCGCGGCGGATCGGCAGGCGGGTAGTCTGGTCGGTCATCTCAATTTCCATCAAAAGCAAGGGAAGTCAGCAAAAAAGGCGACCGGTTTTACGCGGGCGCCTTTCTGGTTTGATTGAATGCTTACAGCAGATCGTACTGCTTGAGTTTCTTGCGCAGCGTGCCGCGGTTGAGTCCGAGCAGCTCGCTGGCTTTGGTCTGGTTGCCCTTGACGTAGTTCATCACGCTTTCGAGCAGGGGAGCCTCGACTTCGGAGAGCACCAGGTTGTACACGTCCGTGACGGCTGCGCCCTCAAGGTGGGCGAAATAATTGTGCAGCGCCTTCTCGACACTCCCGCGAAGGGTCTGGCCTTCTTCGCTCGGTGTATTGAGGTGCTGTTTCAAATTCACGTTGTCGCTCACGGGTGTTGTTCCACTCACTAAAGTCTCGGTCATCATCGTCATGCGGCCACCCCTTCTCCGTCCCCTGTCAGGCTCTTGTAACGTTCGGCGAAGAACTCCCGAACGTTGGCGCATTGTGTTTCCGTACCATCCAAACGATTGAAACGGGCGCGAAACTCCTTGGCGCCCGGCAAGGTTGCGAGATACCAGCCCACATGCTTTCGGGCAATGCGTACACCCATCACGTCCCCATAAAAGGCGTGGAGGGCAGCCAGATGCTCAAGCAGAATGCGTTCCACCTCGATCAGCTCCGGCGCCGGCAGTTTTTCGCCGGTACGCAGGAAGTGTTCGATCTCACGAAAAATCCATGGCCGCCCCTGGGCGGCCCGGCCGATCAACAGGCCATCGGCACCGGTCGCGTCGAGCACGTAGCGGGCCTTTTCCGGCGATACGATGTCGCCGTTGGCAAAGACCGGAATCGACACCGCCTGCTTGATCGCGGCAATGGTGTCGTACTCGGCTTCGCCGGTGTACAGGTCGGCGCGGGTGCGGCCATGCACCGCCAGCGCCGTGATCCCGGCCTGCTCGGCGATCTTCGCCACGGTCAGGCCGTTCTTGTTGTCGCGATCCCATCCGGTGCGGATCTTCAGGGTCACCGGCACATCAACCGCAGCCACCACGGCGTGCAGGATCTCGGTAACCAGTGCTTCATCCTTCAACAACGCGGAGCCGGCAGCCTTGTTGCAGACTTTTTTTGCCGGGCAACCCATGTTGATGTCGATAATCTGTGCACCCAGTTCGACGTTGGCCCGGGCCGCATCCGCCAGCATCTGCGCGTCGCCACCGGCAATCTGTACCGAGCGTGGCTCGGGATCGCCTTCGTGGATCATGCGCATGCGCGACTTGCGGGTATTCCACAGGCTCATGTCACTGGTGACCATTTCCGAGACTACAAGCCCTGCGCCCAATCGCTTGCACAACTGACGAAAGGGCTGGTCGGTGACACCCGCCATGGGGGCGAGGATCAAGCCGTTCTGCAATGTATATGGGCCGATGCGTACCGCCGACATAGGACTTCCCTGAAGTGGGGCCGGATCATGAGAGTTCGAAAAAGGGTTGGCATGATACCCGCTCTCGATGACTGGATAAAGGCTGAATTGAACAAAATCTGAACAGTTATTCTGTTATTACCGCCGGTTTGGTCGGTCGATGCCCAGTCAGAAAACTGCCGTCAAACCCGGAGCGGTGAAGCGTTTCACTCGGGCGAGTGGAAACTCAGGCTGTAGTTCACCGCTTTCGGCCCCGGGTCGAGGATGTCGAGGGCGATGTGGATCGGCGTCTGCGGCGGCATCTCCGCCATGCCTTCAAGGTCGCCGTTGAGGTATTCGCCGGGTTTGAAGCGACGACTGGCGATCAGGTGGCCGTTGAGGTCGGCGAAGCGCAACTCCAGCAGCGGGAACGGTTGCGAGAAGGGTGCGCGGTTATAAATGATCGCGTCCACCACCAGCGCTCCGCTGAATTCCGGGTGGCTACGCACCACCAGGTTGCTGCTCTTGATCTTGGCGATATCGACCTTGGACGGCACCGTGCAGCCGATTTGCGGGCACAGTTGCTGGAACCACGGGCGGTATTGATCCTGGCGGGCCAGCTCATCGAAATGATAGGCGATGTACTGACCGGCGAGGGCGCTGGCGGCCAGCAGGATCAACAACAGCCAGAGCAGGCGTCGGCCCCAGGGCGAACGGCGTTTCTGCCAGTCCAGTTGCAGCGGATCGTCGGTCAGGTCCTGCAGCACTTCGGCACGTACGCCGGGCTCGCTGCGTTCGCGCTTTTTACGCGGCGGCTCGACCGGTGTCAGATCGTCGTCCGTCTCGTCACTGGTCGACAGGCGTTCGTGGCGCGCGGAATGATCAATCGGGTCGTGCAGGCGCAGTTGCGGGATGGGGGGCTCGTCATCGAGATCCACCGGCTCCAGTGACAATGAAGGTTCGGTGCGTTCCTGCTTCACCGGTTCGAGGTCGATGGCTTCGGTTTCATGCTCGGGTTCGCTGATCCGCTCGTCCGCCGGTTCGCTGAACAGGCTGTCCGACCACGGCTCGTCTTCCGGCTCATGGCTGTCGCGTCGAGCGCTGAGAGACTCTTCGCGCGGGCGGCCGAATTCGGTGGTCGGCTGGATTTCCCGCTGCTCGAGGCGGGCCAGTTCCTGATCCAGGTCCAGGCTGTCCAGATCCAGCTCGGCGGCGCTCCACTGCTTCTGGCTGATGGTGCGCGGCTCAGGCGGTTCGATTGGCTCGGGTGGTCTGGCGACGACCGGTGCTTCGGTGACCGGTGCCGGTTCGACGATGGCTGGCGCTACCGGCGTGACTGCTTCCTTGCCTGCGCGTTGTTCGAGCAACTGCTTGGCTGCGTTGAACACTTGCAGGCAGGAGCCGCAACGAACCACCCCGCGGGCCACGCTCAATTGAGTGTGGCTGACGCGGAAACTGGTTTGGCAATGCGGGCACTGGGTGACGAAGCTGTCGGTCATGCGGCGATCCGGATTGAGCAGGCGGTCATTCTAGCGCCGACGGCCGGTGATGCGCACCCAGCCATCGCGATTGGCGATCGGGTCGAGATCGAAGTCCTGCGCGTAGGCGGCGGCGACTTCTTCACCTTGTTCGGCGAGGATCCCGGACAGTGCGAGACGCCCGCCGGACTTGACCAGGCCGGACAGTTGCGGCGCCAGGGAAACCAGCGGGCCGGCCAGAATATTGGCCACCAGCACATCAGCTTTGACCTGCGGCAGATCCTCCGGCAGGTACAGCGGGAACAGCTCGTCGGCAATACCGTTGCGACCGGCGTTGTCGCGGGAAGCTTCCAGCGCCTGCACGTCGATGTCGGTACCGACGGCTTCCTTGGCACCGAGCAGCAGGGCGGCAATGGCCAGAATCCCCGAACCGCAACCGAAGTCCAGCACGTTGCAGTCTTTCAGGTCCTGACCGTCCAGCCATTCCAGGCACAGGGCCGTGGTCGGGTGGGTGCCGGTGCCGAACGCGAGGCCCGGATCCAGCAACAGGTTGACTGCGTCAGGTTGCGGCGCGGCGTGCCAGCTCGGCACGATCCACAGGCGCTGGCCGAATTGCATCGGCTGGAAACCGTCCATCCAGCTGCGTTCCCAGTCCTGGTCTTCGATCACTTCGCTGTGATGCTCGGGCAGCGGGCTGCCGGTCAGCAGTTCCAGATGGGCCAGTACCGGCGCCGCTTCGGTGCCGCCCTCGAACAGGGCCAGCAAGTGGGTGTGCGCCCACAGCGGGGTGGTATTGAGTTCCGGTTCGAAGATCGGCTGATCTTCGGCGTCCATGAAGGTCACCGAAACGGCGCCCACTTCAAGGAAAGCGTCTTCGTAGGTTTCGGCTTGTTCTGGGCTGATGGCGAGACGGACTTGCAGCCAAGGCATGGCGGGCACCTGTGAAAAAGATTGATTGCAGCCTAGCGGCCTGCGAGAAGCGCGCAAGTTTACGCGAGCGCGACGGTTTTGTGGGAGCGGGTAATGTGTGAGCAGATGAAACCTTCGGAAACAACAAAGCCGCCCGAAGGCGGCTTTGTCATGTGCGGGCTGAAGCTTAGTGCTTCTCGCCAGCCAGCTTGTGCTCGAGGTAGTGAATGTTCACGCCCCCTTTGCAGAAGCCTTCGTCGCGGGTCAGGTCACGGTGCAGCGGGATGTTGGTCTTGATCCCGTCAACCACGATTTCGTCCAGGGCATTGCGCATGCGTGCCATGGCTTCGTCGCGGGTGGCGCCGTAAGTGATCAGCTTGCCGATCAGCGAGTCGTAGTTCGGCGGAACTGCATAACCGCTGTACAGGTGCGAATCGACGCGAACGCCGTTGCCGCCTGGTGCGTGGAAATGCTTGACCGTGCCCGGGCTCGGCATGAAGGTTTTCGGGTCTTCAGCGTTGATCCGGCATTCCAGCGAGTGACCGCGGATGACCACGTCATCCTGAGTGAACGACAGCTTGTTGCCAGCGGCGATGCTGAGCATCTCCTTGACGATGTCGATACCGGTGACCATTTCCGAAACCGGGTGCTCCACCTGAACACGGGTGTTCATTTCGATGAAGTAGAAACGACCGTTCTCGTACAGGAACTCGAAGGTGCCGGCGCCACGGTAGCCGATGTCGACGCACGCCTTGACGCAGCGAGCGAGGACTTCCTTGCGGGCCTGCTCGTCGATGCCCGGTGCCGGCGCTTCTTCGAGGACCTTCTGGTGACGGCGCTGCAGCGAGCAGTCACGGTCGCCCAGGTGGATGGCGTTACCCTGGCCGTCGGACAGAACCTGTACTTCGACGTGACGCGGGTTGGTCAGGAATTTTTCCAGATAGACCATCGGGTTGCCGAACGCCGCGCCAGCTTCGGTGCGGGTCAGCTTGGCGAAGGCGATCAGGTCTTCTTCCTTGTGCACCACGCGCATGCCGCGACCACCGCCGCCGCCAGCGGCTTTGATGATCACTGGATAGCCGACTTCACGACCGATGCGCAGCGCCGTTTCTTCGTCTTCCGGCAGTGGGCCGTCGGAGCCTGGAACGGTTGGAACGCCCGCTTCGATCATCGCGTGCTTGGCCGATACCTTGTCGCCCATCAGGCGAATGGTGTCGGCTTTCGGGCCGATGAAAGCGAAACCGGAGTTCTCGACCTGCTCGGCAAAGTCGGCGTTTTCCGCGAGGAAACCGTAGCCTGGGTGAATGGCGGTAGCGCCAGTCACTTCAGCGGCCGCGATGATTGCCGGGATGTGCAGGTAAGAGTGCGCGGCAGAAGCCGGGCCGATGCAGACGGATTCGTCTGCCAGACCCAGGTGCATCAGCTCTTTGTCGGCCTTGGAGTAAACGGCGACGGTCTTGATGCCCATCTCTTTGCAGGCACGCAGAATCCGCAGGGCGATCTCACCGCGGTTAGCGATCAGAACTTTTTCCAACTTCGCAGTCATCAAAGGCTCTCCGCAGTTCAAACGATGGTGAACAGCGGTTGGTCGTACTCAACCGGCTGGCCGTCTTCGACGAGGATGGACTCGATCACACCGCTGGTTTCAGCTTCGATGTGGTTCATCATCTTCATGGCTTCAACGATGCAAAGGGTGTCGCCTTTCTTCACGGTCTGGCCGACTTCAACGAAGGACGGCGAGGTTGGCGAAGATTTGCGATAGAAGGTGCCGACCATCGGCGAACGGGCAACGGTGCCGTTCAGCGCTGGAGCAGCAGCGGCAGCCGGAGCGGCGGCAGCGACTGGAGCGGCAGCGGCAACAGGTGCAGCGGCCGGAGCCTGCATCGGAGCCGGTGCGTAGTACTGCTGCGCCGGGGTCTTGCTGTGGCGGCTGATGCGTACGGACTCTTCGCCTTCCTTGATCTCGAGCTCGTCGATACCGGACTCTTCCAGCAATTCGATCAGTTTCTTAACTTTACGGATATCCATGAATCATCAACTCCCAAGGGTCGGTCAGGGGCGTATAGCTTGTTGTTCAAGCTGCTCTAGTGCAGCCTCCAGGGCCAGTCGATAACCGCTGGCGCCAAGGCCGCAGATCACTCCCACCGCTACGTCGGAGAAGTAAGAGTGATGGCGGAAAGGTTCGCGTTTGTGCACGTTGGACAAATGCACTTCGATGAATGGGATGCTCACCGCCAGCAGCGCGTCACGTAATGCGACACTTGTGTGTGTAAAAGCTGCTGGGTTGATCAGAATGAAGTCCACACCTTCGCCGCGTGCGGCGTGGATGCGGTCGATCAATTCGTACTCGGCGTTGCTTTGCAGGTACAGCAGGTGATGGCCGGCTTCACGGGCGCGGCGTTCCAGGTCCTGATTGATCTGCGCCAGGGTCGTCGACCCGTAGGTCCCGGGTTCGCGGGTGCCGAGCAGGTTCAGGTTGGGGCCGTGCAGCACCAGTAGCGTTGCCATCTGCGTGTTCCTTGTTATGGGTGAGCCTTCGTCAGAACCCGGCGACTATGCCGCAAAGACTTTGTGACTGTCCAGTTCTCTGCAATAGCCAGCACGATCTCCGATGTTTGCGCGAAATATGTGACTGAGTGATCAGATCCGGTCATTCGCACCGCCAAACCCCGCAGAGTTGCGATCAGACGCGGAAAGCCTGAACCGCTGTATGCAGTTGCCCACCCAATACCAGCAGATTCTCGCCCTGTTCGCGTCCTTCGCCGATGCGCAACAAGTTATCCCCACCCAATTGGTGAATCCGTTCGCTGTGATCGCGGATTTCGCTGACCGCGCCACTTTGCTGCGCGGTGACATCGGCGATGCGCACAGCCGTGTCGGAAATGGTCTGGATCGCGCCGACGATCTTGTCCAGCGCGCCGTCCGCCGATTGCGCCTGATTGGCTGTGGCTTCGGCGTGTTCAACCTGAGCGCGCATGCCTTCGACCGATTGTCGGGCCGCAGTTTGCAGGCCGGCGATCAGGGTTTGAATTTCTGCGGTGGCGCCGGCGGTGCGTTGCGCCAGTGAGCGGACTTCCTCGGCCACCACGGCAAAACCACGGCCCATTTCCCCGGCGCGGGCGGCTTCGATCGCTGCGTTGAGGGCCAGCAGGTTGGTCTGGTCGGCAATCGAGCGAATCACCGTCAGCACGCCGCCGATGGTGGCCGACTCTTCGGCCAGATGCTCGATCATCTGCGCATTGCCTTGCACTTCCTCTACCAGCGCATGCAATCCGGTGAGGCTCAGGCCGATGACTTTTTGCCCATGCTCGACAGCCTGTCCCGCATGGCGGCTGGCGTCTGCGGCCTGACGCGCATCGCCGGCCACTTGCTGGATGGTCGCTTCCAGTTCGCTCAGGGAGTCGCGGATCAGTGCTGTATCGCCGGCCTGATGCTCCGCGCCGCTGTGCAGATCATTGCTCAGATCGGCGAGGGTGCGACTGCTGCCCGCCACTTGTTCGGCATTGCCGCGAATCGTCCCGACCAGATCCACCAGATAGGCACGCAGGCGGTTGAGCGAGGCTTCGATGTCGTGCAGTTCGCGGTTGGTCTTGCCCAGATGAATGTCTTGGCTGAAATCACCCTCGGCCCAGGTCGACAGAGCAGGGGCGAGGTTGGTCAGGGTACGGGCCAGGCGTCGCTGCAGGGTGTCGATCAGCAGGGCGATCAACAGGATCAGGCCGATCATCACGCCTTGCATCAGGCGGACTTCGCTCTGGATCTGACCGTGCTGGGCGCGCACCACTGGCTCCAGACCGGCGATGGCTTGTTGAACGGCAGCGATTTTCTGGTGGGTGGCGGTGCTGAGCTCGGTGCGTTTCTGGATCTGGTCGCGAGTGCGGGCCAGTTCTGCAGGGTAACGGCCGAGCAAACTGTTGAGTTCGCGTTTGAGGCCGACGCCGGCATCTTCGGCGACCGCTTTTTCAGTGCTTTCAATGCCCATCATCGAGGCGAAATCGTCGCTGCCGGATTCACTGCGGGTGACCACGCCAAGCAAGGGCAGGGCATCGATCGCCTGGGCCTGGGTGCGGATGTTGGTGACTTCGCGTTCGACGTCGGCGGCCAGTTCACTGCGCCCGCTGCTGACCAGTTTGTCCCGGGCCAGCGACAACTTGCCCAGGTGTTGAGAGGCCGCGAGCAGCGGCGTCAGGTAAGTCGAGTTGCCGCCGGCATAGGTGCTGAGTTGATCGAGGCTGGCGCTCAGTTCGCGCTCGGCCTGCAACAGCAAGGCTTGCGGATCGCCGGCCAGTTTGCCGGCGGCAAGCAGGTCGGTCTTGCTGAATTCGTCGAGGCTAGACAGGCTCGGGCGTAGGGTGTCGGCCAATGCTGGCGGCAGTTCGCCGAGCTCTTTCTGCAGGCTGTCGATGGCCTGGCTGGCACTGCTCAGGCGCAAGGCGTCGCCGCTACCGAGGTAGTCCTCGACGTTGCGCGCGACTTCATTCTGAAATTGCTGGGACAGCCCGAGGTAGCGCTCCATCAGCAGATAAGGGCGTTCGAGGGCTTTCTGCGACCACCACAGCGTGGCGCCGAGGGCCACGCAGACGGCGACCAGCAACAGTGTGTTGAGATTGGTGAGCAACTTCAGGCGCATGACGGCTACCAACGGCAGAAATGGTAAGCGCCTGAATTTATTGCGGTTCTGTTACAGGGTTATGACCGAATCGGTGGAATCCGGTGAAAAAGTGGCACTTTGCTTTGAGTCCCGCGCGGTCTGCACCCGATTGCGGCCTTCACCCTTGGCGCGGTACAGCGCCTCGTCGGCCTGGCTCGCCATCATCAGGCTGTCGGAATCGTCGTGCATCTCCACCACCCCGGCGCTGAACGTGCACCACAGATCGTGGGGTTGGGCCGGGTAATGGATTTCGGCGAAGCGCTGGCGAATTTCGTCGAGCACTTTGTGCGCGGCGTCTATATCGGTGTCGGGCATGACAATGGCGAATTCTTCGCCGCCGTAACGGCCGATGAAATCGGTCTTGCGCAGACGTTGCTTGAGGAACAGCGCCAGGCTCTTGATCACCCGGTCGCCCATGGGGTGGCCGTGGCTGTCGTTGACCCGTTTGAAGTGGTCGATGTCGAGCATCGCAAAACTCAGCGGCTTGTTTTCGCGGCGGGCGCGGAACGAGCAGTCTTCCAGTAACTGAAGAATGTGCGTGTGGTTGTACAGGCCGGTGAGGCTGTCGCGGACCATTCGCGCCTTGAGATTGCGTGCCCGTGCCGCGCGGTTGCGCACCGTGGTGATCAGGTGACGCGGCTTGATCGGTTTGGTCAGGAAGTCGTCGCCACCCTCGCTCATGGCGTCGAGCTGCTTGTCCAGGTCGTCTTCGGCCGACAGGTAAATGATCGGCACGCTGACGTAGCGATCGTTGTGGCGGATGACCTTGGCCAGTTCGGTGCCGGTGCAGGCTGGCATGTACATGTCGAGGATGATCAGGTCCGGCTGGAAGTCCGCCAGCTCAGCCATGGCCTGAATCGGCTCGATCAGCGTGCGGGTGACGATCCCGGCGCTGTTGAGCAGCCGCTCGGTGTGCATCGCCTGGGCGCGGGAGTCGTCGATTATCAGCACTTTATAAGGTTCGTACTGGGCGACGCAGGTCAGGACTTCGATTTTTTCCAGCAGGCTCGAGGCTTCGAGGGTGCCGGTGAGAAACTCTTGACCACCGGCGCGCACGGCGGCGAGGCGGGTCGGGGTGTCGGTTTCATGCAAGCTGAAGAACAGCAGCGGCAACGGTTCTTCCAGACCTTGCTGGGCTTCGGCGGCGAGTTTCAGGCCGACGCCGGCGCCGCTGAAGTCCACGTCCATGACGATGGCGGCCGGCAGGCGCTCGACCATCGAGGAGCGAAACGCCGACACGCTGTCCAGCGCCTGGGCGCTCAGACCAAAAAATTCAAGTTGCTTGGCCAGCCGCTCGGCGCGGTCGTGATCCTGAAGCATCACGTAGATCGGTTTGCGCAAGGGCGGCAGAAAGGTCTGGTCGAGCTGATCACCATGACGCAGGCCGGTGCGCGACAAGCGCTGCATCAAACGGTTGAGGTCGGTGATCAGGCCGCTGCTCAGGCGCCCGCGATTGGCGTCCACCGCTTCCAGCGACTGGCTGATGTGGTGGGCGAGTTGAGTGTGCTCGGGCTGTTCGAAGCGCTCGGCAAAACGCAGCAGGCGCAGGTTGGCCTCGCTCAGTTCGGCGAGGTCGGCAGTGGACCACTCACTGCGTTGCAGGCGCTGCCATATCTCAAGAATCTGACGTGCCTGATGAATTACCCGCTGGGCAAAGTGGTGCTTGAGGCGCTCACGGCTGGGGTCTTCTGGCTCGGTCATATCCTGACTACTAGTTAGGGTGCATGCTGAGATCGACTGGTGGCTCTATGCTAGCACCTCTTTCCGGTTACATGAGTGTCGTACGTCAATAATCTGCGGTGCGTCACCATTCAGTTTCCGACCGGCGGGTTTCAATCCGAACCGGATCATCGGGAAAGTCCCCGTGAACAGGGCACTTCGTGGCGTATCGAGAAACAGGTTCTGCCGAAAGCGCGAAACGAAAACCTGAGGGTTCACGAATTTTTCCATCGGTATCGACAAGGTTTTCTCAGGGCGACGGATATCAGGGAATCCCTTAGCGCACGACGGCAAGCCCAAAGAGTCACCCCCTGTCATTATTGACGGGTGCGGGCCAGAGGCACGTTGTTGTATGGTTGCTGTCGAACCGTTGAACCCAAGATTGAAAGGATATCGCCATGCTGGACTGGAAGAATCGCGCGGGCAGCGCGCCCGAACGTGCCGCCGAGCCGAAGTCGGCCGCGCGCAGCTATGTTGGCGGCCTGTTGTTCAGCCGCGCGCTGGCCACGCTGGTCGGTATTTACCTGTTGGTGACCATCGGTCTGGGCTGGTACTGGAGTGAAGAGCCGGCCCTGTTTCCGGTGGCGCAGAACGCACAGCTTGCCGCCGAGAAAGAAGGCAAGCAGATGGTGGTTGGCTATACCACCGTCGAAACCCTGAAGACCGTCGCCGGCACGCTGCTGAACAAGCCGGGCGGCTACATTTCCAATGACCGTTTCCCGCCGGGCCTGTGGATGGACAACATGCCGAGCTGGGAATATGGCGTACTGGTGCAGGTGCGTGACCTGACCCGTGCCTTGCGCAAGGACTTCGCCCGCTCGCAGTCGCAATCGGCTGAAGACGCCGATCTGGCCAAGGCCGAACCGCGCTTCAACTTCGACAACAAGAGCTGGATCCTGCCGTCCAGCGAGTCGGAATACCAGGAAGGCATCAACTCCCTGAGCCGTTATCAGGCGCGCCTGTCTGACCCGACGCAAAAGAACGCGCTGTTCTACGCTCGCGCCGACAACCTGAACAACTGGCTGGGTGATGTCGGGACTCGTCTCGGTTCGCTGTCGCAACGCCTGTCGGCCAGTGTCGGCCGGGTCAAGCTCAACACCGCGCTGAAAACCGAAGTGCCGGCGGTGGGTGAAGTGCCACAGGTCGACGAGGAAATCGTCGAGACCCCGTGGATGCAGATCGACAACGTGTTCTATGAAGCCCGCGGTCAGGCCTGGGCGCTGTCGCACATGCTGCGTGCCATCGAAGTCGATTTCGCCGACGTGCTGGCGAAGAAGAACGCCACGGTCAGCGTGCGCCAGATCATTCGTGAACTGGAGGCTTCGCAGGAGCCGGTGTGGAGCCCGATGATCCTCAACGGCAGCGGCTTCGGGGTGCTGGCCAACCACTCGCTGGTGATGGCCAACTACATTTCCCGGGCCAACGCCGCCGTGATCGATCTTCGTCAACTGCTCAATCAGGGCTGAGTCATGAGCGACAACGCCAGAGAGGCGGCCCACCGCGCGGCCTCGGATGCCGAACAGATCGCCTGGGTCGACGAGCAGGACAACCTGCTCGGCGCCCTGGTGCGCTCCGACTTGCGCGAGCGCGGGCTGATCGGGCGTGGCACCTACATCATGCTGTTCAACTCCGCCGGTGAACTCTGTGTCCATCGGCGGACCCTGAGCAAAGCCATTTATCCCGGCTACTGGGATGTGGCGGCAGGCGGCATGGTGCAGGCGAACGAGTCCTACGCCGAGTCGGCGGCCCGAGAGCTGGAAGAAGAGTTGGGGGTGAGCGGTGTCGAGCTGACGGCCCACGACCATTTCTACTTCGAGGACACCGGCAATCGCCTGTGGTGCTCGGCGTTCTCGGCAGTGTGGGACGGGCCGCTGATCCTGCAACCGGAAGAAGTGCTCGAAGCGCGCTTCATTCCGGTCGCCCAGGTCATGCTGGAAATCGAGCAAAAGCCTTATTGCCCGGACTCTCTGGCAGCCTTGAAGCGCTATCTGAAGGCTCAACAAAGCAACGTCGCAAAGAACTCATAAAATGGCGCCGATTGGCACTTAGCAATCGGCGTTTTTGCCGTTACACTGCGCGACCTTTTCAAGCTGTGCCGGCCTGCTTTACAGGAGCAACCGGCACAGTAGCGCTGCCCCTGCCTGAGTGGGGCTTCGCGGTCGATAGCCTTGCCCAAGGCTGCGATCAGTCTTTGTCCTCCCAAGAGGATTGCCGGTGGCCAAAAAAGCCGCATCCTTCGCCGCCCTGGGCGGCCTGGTATTTTCCACCGACGCAGGTCGTCATTGCCCGGAATGCAGTAAGCCGGTGGACGCCTGTATCTGCAGACAAACCGTGATCCCGGCCGGCGACGGCATTGCCCGCGTGCGCCGCGAGAGCAAGGGCCGTGGCGGCAAGACGGTGACCACCATCACCGGCGTGCCCCTGGCCGAAGACGCACTCAAGGAGCTGGCGACAACGTTGAAGAAACGTTGCGGCACCGGCGGTGCGTTGAAAGACGGGATCATCGAAATCCAGGGCGATCATGTCGAGCTACTCTTGGCCGAGTTGATCAAGCACGGTTTCAAGGCGAAGAAGTCCGGCGGCTAGCAGCCTCTGTGAAAACCACCAGCGGCTTGATCCGGCTCTGATTGTCATCAGTCCCGGCGTCGTCTCCATGGTTTTCACAGAGCCTGTTCATGACCGGTTTCTAAACTCAACGCTGTCAGCGCGGTCTACCGCCCCGCTGACGAACCGTCATTTTCATTCTTTAGACTGCGCCGGCCTGCAATCAGGCGACGCACTATGACTTCTTTATAGGGGACTTCGATGTCCGTACGACGCACACGCAAAGACGATGGCAGCCAATGGACAGTTGCGGACAGCCGCAGTGTTTACGGGATTCGCCATTGGGGGGCCGGGTATTTCGCGATCAATGACGCCGGTCGCGTCGAAGTTCGTCCGAACGGCCCGAGCAGTTCACCGATCGACCTGTTCGAACAAGTCGACCAGCTGCGCAAGAGCGGTCTGTCCTTGCCGCTGCTGGTGCGTTTCCCCGACATCCTGCAAGACCGCGTCCGTCAGCTGACCGGTGCGTTCGATGCCAACATCGAGCGTCTGGAGTACCAGAGCAAGTACACCGCGCTGTACCCGATCAAGGTCAACCAGCAGGAAGCGGTGATCGAAAACATCATCGCGACCCAGAACGTCTCCATCGGTCTGGAAGCCGGCTCCAAGCCTGAGCTGCTGGCCGTGCTGGCGCTGGCGCCGAAGGGCGGCACCATCGTCTGCAACGGTTACAAGGACCGCGAGTTTATCCGTCTGGCGCTGATGGGCCAGAAGCTCGGCCACAACGTGTTCATCGTGATCGAGAAAGAATCCGAAGTCGGTCTGGTGATCGAAGAAGCGGCTTCGCTGAAGGTCAAGCCACAGGTCGGCCTGCGTGTTCGCCTGTCGTCGCTGGCTTCGTCGAAGTGGGCGGACACCGGTGGCGAGAAATCCAAGTTCGGTCTGTCGGCCGCGCAACTGCTGTCCGTGGTCGAGCGCTTCCGCGCCGCCGGCCTGGATCAGGGCATCCGCCTGCTGCACTTCCACATGGGTTCGCAGATCGCCAACCTGGCCGACTACCAGCACGGCTTCAAGGAAGCGATCCGTTATTACGGCGAATTGCGCAACCTCGGTCTGCCGGTCGATCACATCGACGTCGGTGGCGGTCTGGGCGTCGACTACGACGGTACCCACTCGCGCAACGCCAGTTCGATCAACTACGACATGGACGACTACGCCGGTGTCGTGGTCGGCATGCTCAAGGAATTCTGCGATGCGCAGAGCCTGCCGCATCCGAACATTTTCTCCGAAAGTGGCCGTTCGCTGACTGCGCACCACGCCATGCTGGTGGTGCAAGTCACCGACGTCGAGAAGCACAACGACGACGTGCCGCAGATCGAGAACAAGGAGTCGCTGCCGGAAACCGTGCAATGGCTGGTTGATCTGCTCGGCCCGACCGACATCGAAATGGTCACCGAAACCTACTGGCGCGCCACTCACTACATGAGCGACGTGGCTGCCCAGTACGCCGACGGCAAACTGACCCTGGCCGAGAAAGCCCTGGCCGAACAGTGCTATTTCGCCGTGTGCCGTCGCCTGCACAACTCGTTGAAAGCGCGTCAGCGTTCGCACCGTCAGGTGCTGGACGAACTCAACGACAAGCTGGCCGACAAGTACATCTGCAACTTCTCGGTGTTCCAGAGCCTGCCGGACACCTGGGCCATCGGCCAGGTGTTGCCGATTCTGCCGCTGCACCGTCTCGACGAAGAGCCGCTGCGTCGTGCAGTCCTGCAAGACCTGACCTGCGACTCCGACGGCAAGATCAAGCAATACGTCGACGAGCAGAGCATCGAGACCAGTCTGCCGGTGCACGGGCTGAATGACGGTGAGGATTACCTGCTGGGTATCTTCCTGGTGGGCGCCTATCAGGAAATTCTCGGCGACATGCACAACCTGTTCGGTGACACCGACTCGGTGAACATCTACCAGAACGCCGACGGCAGCGTGTACCACGCCGGGATCGAAACTCATGACACCATCGAAGACATGCTGCGCTATGTGCACCTGTCGCCGGAAGAGCTGATGACCCACTACCGCGACAAGTGCGCCAGTGCCCGTATCAGCGCTACCGAACGTACCCAGTTCCTCGATGCGCTGCGCCTGGGTCTGACCCGCTCCTCCTACCTGTCTTCCTGACGTCAGGTTCCGAATCCATCAGGTTGTCTGAAATTGTTCCGCACGCAGCGGAAGTTTCGGATGACCTGATGAGACTTCTCTTTTTCTGCTAGCGAATTGGCCTTCATCCTCACAAGAAAAGTGATGTTGTCTGCTTTTCGCGTAGGCCATTTCCTAATTTGTACTTCGGCTCTCTACTCGGCCATGGCTCTCGGCGAGAATCCCCGGCCGCCCCTCCTGTAGAGAATCGCCCATGTTCGATCCAGCCGACGAGTCGTCGTTTCGTCTCGATGTCGCGGGTCTGTCCGCCCCGCTCGAAGTCCTGGCCTTTACCGGTTGCGAGGCGATCAGCGAGCCTTTTTCGTTCGAAATCGATCTGTTGATCGACGATCCTCATCTCGACCTTGCTGGCCTGCTGTACCGCTCGGCGCGCCTGTGTTTCGGGCCTTCGGGCAACGGCGTGCACGGACAGTTGCAGGGTCTTGTCCAGCACGAGCATGGCCATGGCGCCAGATTGTGCCGGGCGCGACTGAACCCGAAGCTGAGTTGTCTGGGCCTGCGCCATAGCCAGCGAATCTTCAGTGGCCGGTCGGTGCCGCAGATCCTCGATCAGGTGCTCAGGGAGCACGGCATCAGCGGCCACCAGCGCCGGTTCGAATTGCAGGCGGACCACCCGTCACGCAGGTTTTGCACTCAATACGGCGAATCGGACCTGCAACTGGTGCAGCGCCTGTGCGCGCAGTCGCGGATCCACTATCACTTCGAACATGGGCGCGAGAACCATTGCCTGGTGTTCGGTGACGATCCGGCGTTGCTGCCGCAAACGGGGAGGGTGAGTTTCGCGGCGCAGGGGCGTGCGCCGGCGGTGCGCCGCTGGCTGATGCGGGAGCGGGTCCGAGAGCCCGGTGATTACGCCTTGCGGGCCCGAACGGCGCAGGGACATTCCGATGTACCAACCCTGCGTTGCGGTCGGTGGCTGAGTTTGTCCCCGCGGCCGTTTGCAGAGTGCGACACCCACTGGCTGTTGACCCGTATCGAGCACCGCGCCGACCAGACGCTCGAACCCTCCTACAGCAACCGCCTCTGTGCCGCCGAGCACTTGCAGGCGTGTGAACCGGTCGTCGAACGTTCGGCATTGCGCATGGGCAGCCTGCAACGGGCCTGGGTGGTGGCGGTCGACGAGCCACAACCTGATCGCTCGCGGCCGGTCGCGGTGCAGTTCGACTGGCTCTATCAGGGCGAAGGGGCAAAACCCAGCCACTGCTGGCTGCCCTTGGCACCCGCGTTGGCGGATACGACGCTGACGTCATTGCGTGAAGGCGTCGAGGTGGTGGTGAGCTTTCTCGAAGGCGATCCCGAGCAACCGGTGATCAGTGGCGTTCTGCAGCCAGCGGCAACCACTGAGTGCCATGAGGATGACAAACCGCCGCCACTGCCCGACACCCTGGTGAGTGAAGGCCTGGCGCCATGGCTGAAGACGGGCGAGCCCTTGCTGCTGCTGTGTCTGATGCCGGGAGGCGGCAGTTATCACCACTGCCGGGAGTCGGTGTGCAGCTGCCGACTGGTCGCCGGGTTCAGCCCTGGCGATGGACGATGAGTGGCAAGGCGCCGGGGCAGCGTGCGCAATGGCTGTTGCTGGATGTCGGGCATGCACCGCAGGCGTTGAGCGTATTGCGTCAGGCGTTCTCCGGCGTACCGAGCCTGAAGCTGTTTGACGGCACGGAGTTTCAGCCCGTGTGCGAGCAGGGGCCGTTGTTGGTCGATCTGCGCGATTGCCCGGTGTTGTCGGCGTTGTGTCACACAGACCCGCAGACCTGGTGCGGGCTGCTGCTGGGCAGTGATGCCTCGAGCGAATCACTGCGTGAACATTTGCAACGGATGCTGACGGTTTCTGTCGGGCTGAATCATCGTGCGCTGCTCAGTTACTACGACCGGCAGACCGCCAGTTACTTTTTCGACGCCTGCGATGCCCGCCAGTTGAGCCGCTGGCTCGGGCCGATCAGTTGGCTGCGCTGGTTCGGCGGCACCTGGGCCGACCGGGCGAGCGGCAGCCTGGGCTGGCAACAGCTGCGAAATCCGGGACTGGCCATCGAGCCACTGAAGATTGAACAGGGGCTTACCCATCATCAACGTGAGCGCCTGCATAGCTGCCTGCTGGAGCAACATATCTGGCGCTGGAGCCAATCGACGGGAACCGATTACCGCACGTTGTCCTCCCACGTTGAACAGGGCCTGACTTTGGGTTTCAGCGAGCGGGCCGTGCTGGACGACTGGTTGTGGCTACGCTTGCAGCATCCCCGGGCAGAACTGGTGCAACCGCCACAAGGATTGACCCAGCAAGAGCGGCTCGACCATCTGCGTCGACGCTGGCAGAGCGATCCGGAGTGAGGTGCTCCCCTTCATCGCCTCAGTGAACGGTGCCGACAAACCAGCCGTCGTTGCGCCGCAGTCGCCACGCCAATGTGCCGAGGGTCAGGCTGCGCAGCACCATGAACAGCAGGAATGAAATCCACAGCCCGTGATTGCCCAGCCCGTTCAACGCCCAGGCGAACGGCACCAGCAGAGCGACCGTCAGCAGCATGCCGTTGCGCATTTCCCGGGCGCGGGTGGCGCCGATGAACAGACCGTCGAGCAAGTAGCTCCAGACCGCAATCAACGGCAGGACGGCAAGGTAAGGCAGATAGATGAACGCGGTGTCGCGCACGCTCTGGATATCGGTCTGCATCTCGATGAACAGGTGCCCGGCAAACAGGAACAGCGCGGCAAAGCCCAGGCTCGCGAGCAGTGACCAGCCGCCGGCCACCACCAGCGAACGGCGCAGGGCGAGGCGATCGCGGGCGCCGATGGCATGCCCGCACAAGGCTTCGACCGCGTGGGCCAGACCGTCCAGGGCATGGGCGGTCAACAGCAGGCCGTTGAGCAGCAGCGCGTTGGCCGCGACCGTAGCGTCACCCAGCCGTGCGCCTTGCACGGTGATCAGGAAAAACACCGACTGCAGCGCCAGGCTGCGGATGAAGATGTCGCGGTTGACCCCCAGCAGCGGTCGCCAGCTCTGCCACAACCTCAATGCGGCCCAGACGATGTGCCCCGGATAGGCGCGCAGAGCCTTGCGGGTCAGCGCCAGACCGAGCAGGGCACCGCTCCATTCGGCGATCACCGAAGCCCGGGCCGAACCGACCACGCCCCAGTCCAGACCGATGACGAACCACAGGTTCAGTACGATGTTGATCAGGTTGGTCGTCAGCAGAATCGCCAGCGGCGCCCGGGCGTTCTGGGTGCCGAGGAACCAGCCGACCAGCGCATAACTGGCCAGTGCCGCCGGCAGCCCGAACAGGCGGGTGTGGAAGAAGTCGCGGGTCAACTGATTGAGCTCCGGCGACGGTTGCATGAAGTGCAGGGCGACGCCGCTCAGCGGCACGCCCACGGCACCCAGCAGCAACGCCAGCCCCATCGCCAGCAACAGACCTTGCAGCAGGATCTGCCGCAGCGCCGCACCATCGCTGCGCCCGGCGGCCTGCGCGGCGAACCCGGTGGTGCCCATGCGCAGGAAACCCATGGCCCAGGCCAGAAAGGTGTACAGGCTGGCCCCGACTGCCACCGCGCCCAACTGATGGGCGTGAGGCAGGTGACCGATGACGGTGCTGTCGACCAGCGCCACCAGCGGCACGGAAATGTTGGAAAGGATCATGGGGGCGGCGAGGGCCCAGACCCGGCGATGGGTCGGGCGGTCGCGCCAGTCGGCGATCAGGTTGGACATGCGGGCTCCTTGGGGAGCGGCATTGTAGCGGGTGGGGTCAGTGAATGATCCAGCTCAGCAGCCACAACCCCAGCAGCAACCAGATGATTCCCGCAATGATCGACGCATTCATGAATGCGCGGATCGCTGACCACAGCAGCATCAGGCCGACGATCAGCGCGATGATGCTGATGATCGAAGTGTCCATGCCCAGGGCCTTCGCCAGCCCGTCGACGAAGTTGCCGCCGGCATTGCCCAAGATGTTGAACAGGCCGCTCAGGCCGTCGACGATGAAGCGGATGATCGAGCCGAGCGCCTGGCCCAGCCATTCGAAAAAGCTTTCTACCTGCATGTTTGCATCCTGATGAAAGAGCTGAGCCTTGGGCCGCGCCGGGGGCGGCCGAGTTCCCTGCAAGCATAGAGGGTTTGCCGGGTGGTGGCTGCCCCTTGCCTTCGCGCAGCATCCCCCCGAAGCTATACGCCTTCAGGAGAAATCGATGAACCTTGTTGAACTGACCGAACGCCTGCACGCCATTCGCGACCGCAATGACTGGCGGCAATTTCACAGCCCGAAAAACCTGGCCATGGCTGCCAGCGTGGAGATGTCCGAGCTGGTGGAAATCTTCCAGTGGCTGACCGAAGACCAGTCGCGCGAATTGCCCGCGGACAAACTGGCCCATGCCGGCCAGGAAGTCGGTGATATCGTCCTCTATCTGTTGCTGCTGTGCAGCGAACTGGGGCTGGACATGAATGAAGTGGTGCGCAGCAAGCTCGCCGACAGCGAACGGCGGTTCAGCTGATGAGTGACCGTCATTTCGATCAGTTGGCGACCCGTTTCGCCGAGAAAATCTACGGCGGTGCCAAAGGCGCGATCCGCCTCGCGGTGTTGCAGGCGGATCTTGCCGAAGCCCTGCCGGATCGCCCGTTGCGGGTGCTGGACATCGGCGGTGGTCTTGGCCACATGTCGCTGTGGCTGGCCGAGCGTGGGCACGACGTGACCTTCACCGAGCCGGCCGAGCCGATGCTCGAAGGCGCGCGTCAGCGTTTCGCCGAGGCCGGGCAGACCGCAACGTTCATCCAGGCGCCGTGGCAGGAGCTGCTCGGTCAACTCACCGAACCCTATGACGTGGTGATCTGCCACGCCGTGCTCGAATGGCTGGCCGAACCCCACGCGATCCTGCCGGTGCTGCATCAACTGACCAAGCCCGGCGGCTGGCTGTCGCTGGCGTTCTACAACCGTGATGCGCTGGTTTATCGCAACCTGCTCAAAGGCCATTTCAAGAAAATGCGCAAGAACGACATGGCCGGCGAGAAGCAGAGCCTGACCCCGCAGCAGCCGCTCGATCCACGGGAGCTGGCCGCGCAACTCGAGGGGTTGTGGCAGGTCGAAACTCAGAGCGGGGTGCGGGTTTTCCACGATTACATGCCGGTGGAATTCCAGGCCCGTGCCGAGTTGATCGATTTGCTCGAGATGGAGCTCGCCCACCGTCGTCACCCAAGCTTCGCCGGGCTTGGGCGTTACTTGCACTGGATCTGCCGGCCGATCTGATCGGAGCGTGAAATGAAAGGTCATTCAGGGTTACTGCTGATCTGTCTGGGGTTGGCCGCGTGTCAGGGCAGCAATCCCTATGTGGCGCAGTCGCGGCCATTGCCGCCGGCACCACCGCAAGCCGCGACCACCTTCGATCGCAGCGCCTACCCGGCACCGCCAAGGGATTACGGGCGCTATCGCAGTTGGGCGTGGCTCAATGGGCGCTTGCCTCCAGGCAGCGCTTGGGCGGACTCGGCGCAAGTGGCCGAGGCGGTGAGCAATGCGCTGGACCAACGTGGCTTGCGCCCGTTGCATGACAATCGCCCGGCCGACCTGTTTGTCAGTGCCAACCTGAGTCTGGAAACCCGCTTGCGCCAGGTCCAGGACGATTACGGGTACGGCGGATACGGTGGTTATGACCGTTACGGCCGAGGCTACGGGATGTACAACACAGTGCCGATCGTACGCACCTATCAGGAGCAGGTCGTGGTGGTTCGAGTCGATCTGTTCGATGCCGGCAGCGGTCAGCCGGTGTGGAGTGCCAGCGCCGAAACCGGCACCCAGGGCAACCAGAGTGACCGGGCCGATGCGATCCGGGAGGCTGTCGAAAAGGCAATGTCGGCGTATCCTCCCAGTTAGCTTCCTGCCAATGAGAAGCTCCCCAGGTTCATGTCTTCCACCGGAGAAAAACCATGTTCCGCCGTCTCGCTTTACTGGCCGTGGCCGCGCTGCTCAGTGCGTGCGCCGCGAACCAGGTCAATCATGACTTCGACGCCAGCCGCGACTTTGCCGCCTACCGCAGCTGGAGCTGGAAAGAACCCGCCCTGCAATACCGTCCCGACGACCCACGGATCAAGAGCGACCTGACCGAACAGCGCATCCGCCAGTCTGTCGCCGATCAACTCGACCAGCGCGGCCTGCGTCCGGCCGCTGCGGGCAGCAAAGGTGACTTGAATGTGCAGACCTACCTGATCGTCGAGGATCGCCAGCAGCAGGTGACCACCAACTACGGCGGCGGTTGGGGTGGCCCGTGGAACGGTTACTGGGGCGCACCGATGTACAACGAAACCCGCAACATCACCTACAAGGTGGCGACCATTCAGGTTGATCTGCTCGACGGCAAGGACGGCAAACTGGTGTGGCGCGGCAGCGATGAACAGATGCTCAGTCGCACGCCGAACCCGGCGGATCGCAGCAACGCCATTCGCGAGACGGTGACGCGAATCCTGTCGAACTATCCACCGCGCTAAGCCAGTGCAAAAAACGGGAGCCATGGGCTCCCGTTTTTTTTGCATGGCGCGTTGCCAGCAGTCTCGTTGTGCCACGTCTACACTGACACCCACCCATGGAGGTTGCGCCCGGCTGTGCGCCGGCAAAGGAGTGCGCCATGTCGCGTCATTCACAGTGTGGCGGCCCGGCCCGGCAGCGGGGGGCCATCGGCTTGATGGCGGCTGCTACCCTCAGCCTGGCGCTGATACTGATGCTGCTGGTGGTGGATACCGGCCGGTTGTACATGGAGCAGCGCAAACTGCAGCGACTGGTGGATACCGCCGCCCTGGAAGCCGTCAGCCGTGGCGGCAATTGCCTGCCGGGACTCACCGCCGCCAGCTACGCCGGGCAAAGTGCGACCCGCAACGGTTTTACCGCCGATGCCAACAACGTCATCGTGGTCGATTGCGGCACCCTGGTGACCGCCGCCAGCGGCCTGCGTACGTTTACAGTGGATGCCACGCAATCGGCGGCGGTCAAGGTCGCGGTCAACCACACCGTGACCACCAGTTTTGCCGGGGGCGTGCAGGCGCTGTTCAGTAGCACGCCGGTCAGTCTCAACACTGTGCTCTACGCCTCGGCGGTGGCCGCCCTGCCAAAGCCGACCGTCGCCCAACTGAATATCCGCAGTAACCTGGCCAGCATCAACACCGCCCAGTCGAACATCCTCAACCCGCTGTTTTCCGGGTTGCTCGGTGGCAACGTCAACCTGACGGCCTTGGGCTGGAACGGCTTGCTCAACACCGACATCAACCTGCTCAGCTACCTGAATCAACTGGCGATCAACCTCAACGTGGCCGCTGGCAACTACACCCAGTTGCTCAATACCCAGGCCACGGTGACGCAACTGATTCAGGCCGCTGTCTCGGTGGTGCAACTCAATGGCGCGACAGCCGACGTGATCACTGCGTTGGGCCAGCTGCAAGTGGCGGCGACCAATGCCGCGCCGGTAAAGCTCGGTGACATCCTGCAACTGCAGACCGGCACCACGGCGGCCGGACTCGACGCCAATCTGCAACTGCTGCAACTGGTCCAGGGTGTGATCCAGTTGGCCAACAGCAAAAGTGCGGTGGCCGCGACCTTGCCGATCAGCGTGCTGGGGCTGGCGAATGTCACGGTGCGGGTCAAGGTCATCGAGCCGCCGCAGTTCTCTGCGATTGGTGATCCGGCGCTGGCCAAGGCCAATCCCACCGGGCCGAACCGCATTTATGTGCGCACGGCGCAGATCCGCACGTTGCTTTCAGTGAATCTGCCGGTGTTATCCGGAGTGGCCGGGCTGAGCAACGCGGTATTGGGGCTGGTCGGCACGCTGTCCACGACCATCAATCAGTTGTTGACCCTGAATCTGGTCTCGTTGGTGAACTCACTCGTCTGTCTCAGTTGCGAGCGAATGGACCCGTTGTTGTTGCCATCACCGGAAATCGACATCAGCCTGGATGCCGGCGGCGCCATCAGCTACGTCACCGACTACAGTTGCCCGACCGACAATAGCGGCACCAAAAGCCTGACGGCCCACACCATCACGTCGGTTGCCGACCTCAAACTGGGCAAGATCGACCCGACCAACGCGTTTTCATCCTCTGCCGAACCCACGGTCACCCCATTGCCCCTGGTGGACCTGGGTATTGTGACCTGCCATACGATTTTGGGCATTGGTGGCTGCGATCCAAGCACCCACGTTCAATACGCCGCCGGCGGCATTGCGATCATGGTCAACACCAGCGTGGTGCAGAATACTCAGGATCTGGTGTTTTCCAGCGGCACGCCGTTCCCCACGCCGCCAAACCTGAAACTGCCGCCGAGCGTGATTTCCGCTGCGCCCTCCAGCAACATCGTCAACAGCCTGGCGAGCACCCTCGCCGGGATCAATCTGATCGTCTACCAACCGTTCGGCAGCAATCCCCTTGGCGCCGTTGTCGCTGGCGTGGCGGGTCTCATCAGCAGCGTCACGGCGATCCTGCAGCCGCTCATTACCAACCTCGTGAGTCCGCTGCTCGACCCGCTGCTCAACAATTTGCTCAGCGGGCTGGGGATCAATCTGATGGATGTCGACGTCGGCGCCAACATGACCTGCGGCCAGACCGGCAAGGCGTATCTGGTGATCTAGTCGTCGGGGGCGATCGGCAGTTCGATGCAGAACCGTGCGCCGTCCACCGAGTTGCGCACACTGAGGTGGCCGCCCATGTTGTCGATGATCCCGTAACTCACCGACAACCCCAGACCGGTGCCGACACCCACCGGTTTGGTGGTGAAGAACGGTTCGAAAATCCGCTCCAGCAGTCGCGGGTCGATACCGCCGCCGTTGTCCTCGACCCACAGTCGTATCTTCGACTCGTCACGTTCGGCATAGATCGAGATCCAGGGTTTGAACCCTGAGTCGGACTCACGCTTGCCCAACAGCGCATCCCGAGCGTTGACCATCAGGTTGATCAATACCTGCTCAAGCTGATCGACATAACCGCGTACCTGAACCTCAAACGCGGTTTCACTGATGCGCAAATCCACGCCTTTGCCACGCATGCCTTCGGCCAGCAGCGACAGCGTGCCTTCGATGGCGCTGGCCGGGTTGAACAATTGTTGCTCGATCTCGGAACGGCGGCCGAACACCCGCATGTGGTCCACAACCTTCGCGGCGCGCTGGACCTGCGCGTCGATGCGATTGAGTTTGTCGGTCAGGTAATCGATCTGCACATCGCCGTTGCTCAGGCGCTTCTGCACGTTGACGATGGCCATGCGCATGACGTTCAGCGGCTGATTGATTTCGTGGGCGAGACCTGTGGCCATTTCGCCGAGGGTGGCCATTTTCGCGCTTTGCGTGAGTTGTTGCTGGGAGCGGCGTACTTCGGTGTTGTCGCGGCCCACCGCCTGCACTTCGATCAGTTTTCCGTGCTCATCGAACACCCCGCGATCCGACCACACCCACCACGCATGTTCGCGCCCCGGCAATTGCAGGTTGATTTCCGCGGTGCTGACGGGTGATTGCGGGGTCAGCAACGCCAGGCGCTCAACGAAGGCGGCGCGCTGAACGTCGGACATCCAGCTGCCCAGATCGACGCCCGCCAGAGCTTCCGGGGCGCATTCCAAGTACGTCGCCAGCGGCCGGTTGCCGAACGTCAGGATCAGGTCCGGGCGATAGCGGCAGATCATCGCCGGCGAGTCTTCCACCAGAATCCGGTAGCGTTCTTCACTCTGTCTGACCTGTTCGGCGGCCAGCGTCGCTTCGGTGACGTCCAGCCACAAACCGACGGCCTCCACCGGCAGGCCGAGGTCATTGCGCAACAGCCGGGCTTCGTCGAGCAGCCAGTGATAATCGCCGCGACTGTCGCGCAACCGATAACGGGCGCGTACCGAGCCTTCGCGCAGCAGTTGTCGGGTCCGTTCGAAATACAGGGCCCGGTCATCCGGATGAATCCGCTCTGCCAGCGCGCTGGCGTCGCAGTCTTCCAGGCTCCAGCCCATTAACGGTTGCAGACTGGCGCTGAAGAACGCTGGCAGCAAGGCCCCTTCGACGTAGTGCTGGACGTAAATGACCGCCGGCGAACTGGCGATCAGGTTGTCCAGCCGCGCATGGGCTGCAGCGGCCAGTTGCTGCTGGTTCTTGATGTCGCTGATGTCGAGCATGAAACCCACCAGCCGGCGGTGATCGCCGGTGCCGGTGACTTGCCCCTGAAGGCGATACCACGCCGGCATCTGACCGGCGTCGGGATGATGCAAACGCACGCACAGGTCGAGGATTTCCCCGTGCAGTTGCAGGGCTTGCAGGCGGCTGCGGACTTCTTCGCGGTCAGCGGGATGGATCAGCATCAGCCAGTTTTCCAGCGTCAGTGTCAGCCTGTCCTGTTGCAGGAGGGCGGCCAGCGTCGGAGCCAGATGAATCTGGTCGCCATTGCCGATTTCCCACCAGCCGGTGCCGAGCAATGTCTGCAAGGATTCCAATCGCTCCAGTTGCAGCTGATGCTGCTGTTCACGCAGGCGCCCGAGCAGCGGCCCTGCCAGTGCACCGGCCAGCATCAGCCAGTCGCGATCGGTCAGATACGGCGCGGTCTTGTCCACCGCATAAAAGCCGCAGAGCAACCACGCCATCACGCCTCGGTCATCGCTGTAAGGCACGGCGAAACCTTCGGCATTGCCGAACAGGCCCTGGACCCGTGAGTGTTCATACTGGCCGTAATGCGCACCCAGGCGCTGCGGGCCGGTGCCATTGAGGCTATCGAGCGGCGTGCCCAGACGCTGGCCGTCATGCCACAGCGCCGGTGCGTCATGGGCGTGGAATTGCTGGTGGATCAGCCAGCCCTGTTCCTGTTCATCGAGCAGCGCGAGTGCCAGGCACGGGATCTGCCAGCGCTGGGCGATCACTTGCAATTGTTCGCTGACAAGCATCGGCAATCGTCCCAGGCTGCAGCTGCGCAACTGTTTGCTGATCTGCTCGGCGATCAGATGGCACGCTTCGCGCTGACGTGATTGCTGGCGCTCGAGCAACAGGTCGGCAATGTCCATCAGTTGCAGCAGCCAGCCACTGCCCAGCGGCTGGACCCAGCCCCGAAGGTGCAAGGTCTGGTCGCTCAGGCCTGGGAAATCCAGATCCAGCAGTTGCCCTTGCCAGTCCAGCGGCCGGCCCTCGATGGCCAGCGTGCTGTGAGGCAGCAGGTAGTCGTGCAGTGGCAACGGTTTGTCACGAGGCGTCTGTTGCGCCAGCAGCAGGCGCAGCGGGCCGGCCATTTGCAACACGCCGCCTTCGCTGTCGAGGTGGATATGCAGGCCCGTCAAAGGCGAACCGAGCACGTCCGGCAAATCGTTGGCGAGCATGCCCCGCTTCATCAGGCGGCCGAGCAGGTTGTCACCCGGGGTCAAAATTTCAGGCTCGAGATGGCGGTCAGGTTGGTGGGCAGGCTGGGCACAGTGCCGACGCCCGGCAACACCAGAAACGGGATGACCTGATTCAGTTTGCTGACCGGGTAATTGACGCTGACGGTGAGGGTGCCAAGTGTCGGGTCATAGACCGCTGACGTATCAGTGCCGACCACCACATTCAGTGACGACGGCAGCACCGACAATTGCTGGGTCAACGCAGCATTGGCGGTACTGACCAGCACGGTCGAATAGTTGGGGATCGTAGGATCGACCGCTACGGCGCGGCGTATCGCTTCGGCCGTGACCTGATTGAACGTCTGCATCAACACAAACGGCAGGCTGTAGCTGACGAGGCCGTAAAACACCGCAAAAAAGATCACGAATACCAGGGCGAACTCGATCGCCACCGCACCTTTTTGCGCCTTCCGAGAGCCGGTTTTCATCCGTGCGTCTACCCTGACAGTCACTGCGTAGTATCAGCATAGAATCATTCAGCAAAAACGGACGGTTTTTACCGGATGCAAAGTCTTGTCCTACTGATCTGGCTGGCGGTCTGCGCGGCACAGGATGCCCGGCAACGACGGATTGCCAATGCCCTGACCCTGGGGGGCGGTACCCTGGCGCTGGTTTATCTGGTGTATTTCGGCACCACCTGGATGGGCGCCGAAGCGGGGCAGGGCGGTTGGGCTTGCCTGGTGGCGCTGGCGTTCACGTTGCCCGGGTATTTCATGGGGCGAATGGGCGCCGGCGATGTGAAATTAATGACAGCTCTTGGCCTTGCGACGGACGGCACGTCGCTGCTCGGGATTTTTATCGGTGCCGGCGCGGCGAGCCTGATCTGGATTCTGCTGGCGCCAAGAGTCTGGCTGCATATGAGTCAAGGGCTTAGGCATCGTCTTCGATATATGGCGCCATCGATGTCAAAAAAGCTGCCATTTGCGCCGTTCGTGCTGATCGGGTTTTTACTTGCACTACCCTGGATCCATTAGTCGCTAAACGCCACTAGTCTTATGTACATAGTCGGAAAGTGCGTCTACTTTCAAAGGTACTGGTTATACGGCCAACGGCTGACAGTACAGGAATGGTCAGTTTTGGCCCGGGCATGGAGTGGCACGTGAACAAGCTTACATCTGCGGTAAAAGTCCTCGTTGTCGATGATCAGCCTCTGATCGTCGAAGAACTCTGTGAATTTCTCGAGAGCAG
Organism: Pseudomonas sp. GW821-FHT11G12; assembly: GCF_058808055.1. Classification (NCBI taxonomy): domain Bacteria; kingdom Pseudomonadati; phylum Pseudomonadota; class Gammaproteobacteria; order Pseudomonadales; family Pseudomonadaceae; genus Pseudomonas; species Pseudomonas sp. GW821-FHT11G12. The sequence goes on along the minus strand of NZ_JBXARH010000003.1, from coordinate 49,570 downwards.
CGGCTACCGCTGTGTTCCGTGCGAGTCCAGCAAAGAGGCGATCGAGCGTTTTACTGACGACACCGCGATCGGCCTGGTGCTGTGCGACCTGCACATGCCGGACATGGACGGCATTCAGCTGGTGCAGGAACTGCAACGGCTGGCCGGCAAACACCGGGCGTTCGAAGCGATCATGCTCACCGGCCGCGCCGACAAGCAGGACGTGATCAAGGCGTTGCGCGCCGGGATTGCCGACTACTACCAGAAACCGGTCAATCTGGACGAGTTGCTGGAGGGGCTGCAGCGTCAGGAGGTGGTGCTGCAGGAACGGCAGAAAACCCTGCAACTGGGGCACTTGAATCAGAAGCTTCAGGACCTGTCGTCGTCCATCGATGATCTGTACCAGGATCTGGACAAGGTTCGTCGCGGCCCTGCGCCCGTCAGTAACGAGGTGCCGAGCGAGGCCGATGCACTGGAGATCCCGGCGATCTTCAATCAGCTGTCGCCACGGCAACTGGATGTGGCGCGCCTGGTGGGCAAGGGCCAGACCAATTATCAGATCGCGTGCGAGTTGGGCATTACCGAGAACACCGTGAAGCTTTACGTTTCGCAGGTGTTGCGCCTGACCCACATGCATAACCGCACGCAGTTGGCGTTGGCGTTGTCGCCGGGTAACTCCGGTTTGCGTCAGCGAGTGACCGCACACTGAGACAGACTGCCGGGTAATCGCTCTACCCGGCATTCACCTTCGGTTTTGGAAACAGGTTGTCGAGGGTTTCCAGCAAACGCACGTGATAGATCGGCTTGCGGAACAGGTCCAGCACCTGCAACCGCAGCATGTCGCTCACATCCTCCATGTCTGCATGTCCCGATGTCACGATCACCGGCAGATGCTGGCGCGAGGTGTGTTCGCGCAAGCGCTTGATCAACGACATGCCGCTTTCCTCCGGCATGCGCAGATCGGTGATTACCAGGGCGATATCGGGATGGCGGGTCAGGTGATGCAGGGCGAGTTTCACCGAGGTCGCGGTATGACAGACGAAGCCCTCACCCTCCAGCAACTCCGCCAGCTCCAGCAACGCGTCCTCTTCGTCGTCAACCAGAAGCAACTGTTGGCGGGGCAGTGAGGAAGCAGTCATTGGGCAATCCCTGAGAAACTGAAGGTGGGTCCGAGTGTAGTGTGAGATTTACCAACCATCGAGTCAGGGCAACTGCGTCGGCGCAGTCTGTGACGAACCGCCCAGGGCCACGAGGATGTTGTTGAAGATCGCGAACACCTTGCCACCAACCGGCGTCACGAACACCACGACCACCACCGCGACCATTGCCACCACAATCGCGTATTCGATAGCCGACGCGGCTTCGGTACTCGTCAGAAGCAACCGGGCACGCATCATCAAGTATTCAAAGAGCATGAGAGTTCTCCTTACATGCCAGGGGCTGCCGGGCACCGGAAAGACAATGGGCGGGCAATGCCTGCGCGCTTTTTTCTCGGCAGCCGGCAGGCATGGATGGAGAGAAGGACTCGGTCAGGGGATGGTGGGTTTGGTCGGAACCGTACCATTCAGCGAGGTCATTATCGTGCTGAAGATGTTGTAGACCTTGGTGCCCATCGGGGAGACGAACACCACGACCACCACCGCCACCATGGCTACCACAATCGCGTACTCGATAGCCGATGCTCCTTCATCGCTCTTGAGGAACAGCCGCACCCTGGCCGCCAGATAGTCGAGACTCATACGAAACATACGTCTACTCCTTCGCGCCTTTGGCGCTGATGTCACGCGACAGCGGCAAGGTTCCACCGTGCCATTTGAGCATTGTCAACAAACTCCCTCCCAACAACTGTAAGAACGAACTAATCACAAAGGATTAGTCGCTTCGTCATTTCCGGTATTTCGACTGCTATTTGGCCAACACCCATACTTTCGTAGGTTATTTGCCCGCCAGTAATGGCGTTTTGGCTTGTTTCAGCTAGCTTGGAAATAGCGAAATAGTTGGATGTTCATAGCTGCCTGATTGCGATGTTCCCTTGGTAGGAAGTGCGGGCTGGTAGTGCAGCAGGATAGGGAGAGCCGTCATGAACAGTCGTGTCACCATGGGCCTTGCCGCCGTGCTTTTACTGGGGGCCATTGTTGTCGGGTATTGGGGCCTGGTGCTCAGCCGGCAACCTGCTCCGGTTGCCGAGGCACCCGTGCCGGCGGTGGTCACCGTCGAAAAAACCGTCGCTGCCGCCGAAGACCAGACCCGCCAGCCAGTGGTGGTCCTGGTGCATGACGTCCCGCCGTTCACCCCCCTCACCGCCGCCGACCTGGCTGTTGAAAAACTGCGCAGTGCGCCTGCCGGCAGCCTCGGCACCATCGAACAGGTCGTGGGCCGTACGCCGTGGCGCCACCTGAGTGCCGGGACCTGGCTCAACGATGAAAGCTTCGAGGCCGGCGGAACGCTGGCGCGCATGATCCACCGCGATGAGCGCGCGCTGGCGGTGTCGGTCGATGAAGTCATCGGCGCGGCCGGGCAACTGGTTCCCGGGGATTACGTCGATGTGCTGCTGTTCCTGCGCCAGGACGCCAGCAACCCGCAGCAGTCGGCGCAGATTGTGGTGCCGGCCATGCGCGTGCTCGGTGTCGGCGAGCAGTATGGCCTGACCAATGACGGTCAACCGTCCTCCCCGGCGCTGAGTACCGACGACAAGATCAAACAGGATCTGCGCCGGATCGCCGCGCGCACCGTGGTGCTGGCGGTGCCCGAACAATTGCTGAGTCGAATGATGCTCGCCACCCAGGTCGGGACATTGCGCCTGGCCGTGCGCAGCAGCGAAGAACAGCGCCTGGCCAAGTATTGGGCCGGCGAAAGCCAGGCACCGGACAAACTGGTTGCCGCCAACAGCCAACTCTTCCAGTTCACTCAGCTGGCGCTGGGGACTGCGCCGAAAGCGCCGCCGAGCGGCGACCACGCGGGTGCGATACGGCCTGCGGTGGAAGTGATTCGCGGCAATCAGATCAACCAACAAAATCCATGACTGAGCAAGGATCCAAGTGCATGCAGAGTTGTTCCTGGCCGACCTTCAATCCCGTGCTCCGGGCCTTGCTGCTGATGGGACTGTCGATTAACGCGGCTCATGCGGCCAGCAGTAACTGCTCGGCCCTCGGGCGCCTGCCGCCCGTGATCGAAATCAACGAAGGTTGGCAACAGGACATGCAATCACCGGTGGCGATCACGCGCCTGGCCATCGGCGACCCGAAAATCGCCGACGTGCATGCCAACGGCAGTTCCTCGTTCCTGCTTACCGGCATGGCGCCGGGCGCCACCAGCCTGATGGTCTGGACGGGCTGCTCCGGCGAGCCGCGTCAGAGCATGGTGTTCGTCAAGGGCGCCGCCACCTCGGCCCTGACCAGCACCGGTGCATTGCCTTCGGATGATGCGCTGTTGCCCTCGCAAGTGCAGACCGACATTCGTTTTGTCGAAGTCAGCCGCACCAAACTCAAACAGGCCTCGGCCAAGTTGATCGGTACCCGCGGCAATTTCCTGTTCGGCTCCCCCGGGACATTGCCGCCCATCGATGGCGTGCCGCAGCCGCGACTGCCGGTGGACAACTCGCTGTTCAACTTCTCGTGGATCGGCGGCAATACCATGGCGATCATCAACGCCCTTGAGGGCAGCGGTTTCGCCTACACCCTGGCGCGGCCAAGCCTGGTAGCACTGAACGGGCAGAGCGCGAGCTTTCTCGCGGGTGGGCAGATTCCGATTCCGGTGCCCAGTTCCGGCAGCGACAGCGTGTCCATCGAATACAAGGAATTCGGCATCCGCCTGACGCTGACGCCCACGATCATCAGCCACGACCGCATCGCCCTGAAAGTCGCGCCGGAAGTCAGTGAGTTGGACTTCAGCAATTCCGTGCAGATCGCCGGCACCACGGTGCCGGCCCTGACCATCCGCCGCACCGACACCAGTATTTCCCTGGCCGATGGCGAGAGTTTTGTCATCAGCGGCCTGATCAGCACCACCAACAGTTCCCAGGTCGACAAGTTTCCGGGGCTGGGCGATATCCCGGTGCTCGGAGCATTTTTCAAAAGCTCGCAGATCAAGCGCGAAGAGCGTGAACTGCTGATGATCGTCACCCCACATCTGGTGCGACCGTTGTCGGCAGACGCGCAACTGCCGTCGTTGCCGGGCGAAAAACTGCGCAACTACGACCCGAATTTCTACCGCATGTTCTTCCTGGAAAACGGCAACTTCGACAAGCGCAGCGGGTTGTCCCAATGAGCCAGAACCTGAGTCAGACCTTTCTCGCCATCACCCGCAACAGCACCGATCTGGAGTGGCTGCAAAGCGCCCTAGCGCCCTTGGGCCAAGTGGTCAGCGCCGGTGCCGGCAGCCTCGATGAATTGCTCGCATTGGTGGATGTCACCTTCGCCAGCCTGGTGTTTGTCGGTCTCGATCGCGAACACGTGGTGGCCCAAAGCGCGCTGATCGAAGGCGCGCTGGAGGCCAAACCGATGCTGGCAATCGTTGCCCTCGGCGACGGCATGGACAACCAGCTGGTGCTCAACGCCATGCGCGCCGGAGCGCGAGACTTTGTCGCCTATGGTTCGCGCTCCAGCGAAGTGGCCGGGTTGGTACGACGCTTGAGCAAGCGCCTGCCACCGGTGGCCAACAATGCCCAGTTGGGTGGTCTGACCGTTTTGTACGGCGTGCAGAGCAGTTCCGACGGCGCGTTACTGGCCAACCATATGGCGCTGGTGGTGCAAAAAAGCGGACAGCAGACGCTGTTGCTGGATCTCGGCCTGCCCCGTGGCGACAGCCTTGCACTGCTGGGACTGGAGAGCTCGTTCCACTTCGGTGATGCCTTGCGCCACCTGCGAAGGCTCGACGCCACGCTGATCGACAGTGCCTTCACCAGCGCTGAAGCGGGGCTGCGGATCCTGGCGTACGCCGACAATGACGAGCCACTGGAAAGCACCAGCGCCGCCGAGCTGTACATGTTGCTCAGCGCCTTGCGCCAGCACTTCCAGCACATCGTCGTGAACCTCACCGGCCAGCCCGACAGCGAAGCCTTGCGTACCTTTGTCAGCCACTGCGACAAGTTGCTGTGGTACACCGACCAGAATGTGCTTGATTGCCGGCGCAACCTGGCGGTGTTCAATCTGTGGCGGGAAAAAGGCATGAAGCTCGATCACGGACGGCTGTTGGTCGACCGTTATTTGAGTAACGTCGCGCCGGATGCGGACACCCTGGGCAAGACCTTCAATCTGGAAGTGATCGCGGTGCTGGCCTTGAGTCCGGAGCTGCGCATGAACGCCAAGAACCAGGGCGTCAGCCTGTTTGAACTGGCCCCCCGGGAAAAACTCACCCAGAGCCTGCGGGCGCTTGGCGAACGCCTGGCCAAACGCTCCGAAAACATGGTCAATCGTTCAGAAGGCCTGACCAAACCCAAGTCCACCTGGTTCGACCGGTTGCGAGGCACCTCATGAGTCCGGAAAAACTCTTCGGCGCCCCCGCTCGAGGCCAGTCGGGCAACGGTGATCACGAAGGCCTGAAACTGGTCCTGCATCGCTACATCATCGATGCCATCGAGGAGTCCGGGAAAAACCTGCTGGAAGGTTCGCGGCAGTTGCTGGCGCAATTCGTCACCGACAAGGTCGCCGAATACATTGCCCGTTTGCACCTGGCGATTTCACGTTACGAGATGGAGCGGCTGGCGGAAGAAATCGTCGATGAGCTGACCGGATTCGGTCCGCTGGAAGTGTTGCTGCGTGATCCCGCCGTGACCGAAATCCTGGTCAACGGCCCGCACCGGGTATTCGTCGAGCGCGACGGGGTACTGCATCAAAGTGATCTGCGCTTTATCGATGCGCATCACGTCGAACGGGTCATGCAGCGCATTCTGGCGCCGCTCGGGCGACGGCTGGACGAGTCTTCGCCGATGGTCGATGCGCGCCTGCCCGACGGCAGCCGGGTCAACGCGATCATTCCTCCCATTGCCCTCGATGGCCCGTGTCTGTCGATTCGCAAATTCCGCAAGGACATGCTCAAGAGCAGCGACCTGATCGCCATGCAGACCATCGATCTGGCGATTTTCGATTGTTTCCAGGACGCCGTGGGCAAGCGCTGCAACATCCTGATCAGCGGCGGCACCGGCACCGGCAAGACCACATTGCTGAACATCCTCAGCCAATTGATCAACCCCCACGAACGGCTGGTGACCATCGAAGACGTCGCCGAATTGCAGCTCGGCCACCCGCACGTGGTGCGTCTGGAAACCCGGCCGCCGAACGCCGAGGGTCATGGCGAGGTCAAGGCCAGCGACCTGATCCGCAACGCCCTGCGGATGCGCCCGGACCGGATCATTCTCGGCGAGATCCGTGGTGTCGAAGTGCTCGACGTGCTCACCGCAATGAACACCGGCCACGACGGCTCGATGAGCACGGTGCACGCCAACAATGCCCAGGATGCGTTGCTGCGTCTGGAAACCCTGGTCGGCCTGACCGGGCGTACCGTGGCCGAACGCACCCTGCGCCAGATGATCTGCGCAGCGCTCGACGTGATCATCCAGTTGACCCGCATGCCCGATGGCCGCCGCTGCGTCAGCGAAGTGGTGGAGGTGGTCGGTGTGCGTGAAGACGTCTACGTCACCAACACGCTGTTCCGTCTTGATCGACGCACCGGTTTCGGCTTCCTGCGTGAAGCGGTCAACCCGGCCGGCGACAAGTTGCGGCACGAGTCGAGTCTGGGCTGAGCGCATGGAGCCTTCGTCATGATCGGACCGGTGATCCTGATCGTCATTTGCCTGCTGATGCTGGGGCTGTCGATTCGCCTGTTCCTGCATGGCGTGCGCAAGACTGCCAACGAACGGGTGCTGACACGTCTGGCCGCCGGGCAACCGCAAACAGCGGCAGAAAAAACCTCGTGGAGCGGACTGGAGCGGATGTTTCTGCGGGCGGGTCTCGGCCGGCCGAGCGAGCACTTCGGGTTATGGCTGGCGTTGTGGGTCCTGGCCATGATGCTGGGTTACCTGATGGCCGAATGGATCGGCCTGTTGATCCTGATGCTGGCGCCGCCCCTGATTCTGCGGTTGTACATCGCCTGGCTGTACCGACGCCGGCTCAACCGCATGATCGAACAACTGCCGCAGTTGCTGGACCATACCGTGCGCAGCCTCAAGTCCGGCCGGACCCTGAGCGACGCGGTGATGGGCGGCATCGAAACCAGTGACGATCCGTTGAAGTCGGCGATGGGCCGGGTGCAGCGCAACGTGCAGCTGGGGGTCAACCTGCCGGACGCGGTGAGCGATTTCGCCGAGCTCTACGAGCAGGATGAACTGCGCATGTTTGCCCTGGGCCTGAAGGTCAATCATCGCTACGGCGGCAACGCCAGCGAATTGCTGGAGAACCTGATCAAACTGATTCGCGAGCGCGACCAGGGGGCACGTCAGTTGCGTGCCATGACAGGCGAAACCCGCATGACTGCGTGGGTGCTCGGATCGCTGCCCTTGATCCTGGTGAGCTATTTCATGCTGACCAATCCCGGCTACATGCTCGGCATGTGGAACGACTCCGGGGGCCAGACGATGCTGATTATCGCGGTGGTGCTGCAGGTGCTCGGTTGCCTGGCGCTGTGGCGCATGTTGAGGAGTGTCTGACATGGTGATGCTGGCCAGTCTCATGCTGTTGCTCGGCGCCCTGTTGCTGGTCGGCAACCACCTGTTGACCGAGCGCCGCCGGGTGCGTCAGGTCAACCAGCGTCTGCAGGGGCATCTGGTGCGCGGGAACCGTTTCGGCAACTGGTTGCGGGCGCTGGGCAACAGCCGCTTCGGCCAGCGCTCGGTCAGCATCGACAGTGAAACCCAGACCCTGCTCAGCCGCCTCGGCTGGCGTCGGGCCAGTGAACGCTCGCTGTTTGCCGCCTGCCAGATCGGCACGCCGTTACTGACGCTGGGCCTGGGGCTGTTCTTGCAGGAAGTGTTTTTCCCCCAGGCCCCCAACGGCTGGCTGGTGCCGATGATCGCTACCGGCGCCGGCTATCTGCTGCCCAAACGCCTGCTGGCGTATGCCGCTGGCCGTCGGCAGAAAATCATTTCGGTGGAAGTGTCGACGTTCATTCCTCTGCTGCGGATCCTGTTCGAGTCCGGCATGGCCGTCGAGCAGGCCTTGCGCGTGCTCAGCATCGAGGGGCAAAAGCTGCTGCCGGAACTGACCAGCGAACTGCGCCTGATTCTGGCGCGTGTCGACTCGGGTCTGGAACTCGGCCAGGAACTGAACAAGGCTGCGGCGATGCTGGCAGTGGATGAGTTCACCGACACCAGCGTGATCCTGCAACAGCTGATTCAGCAGGGCGGCGGGGCAATGAAATCGCTGCTGGCGCTCAAGCAACTGCTGGATGACCGCCGCCTGACGCGCTTGCAGGAATACATCTCGAAGATGTCGGCGAAGATGTCGGTGGTCATGATGTTGTTCCTGTTTCCGGCCTTGCTGATCGTACTGGCGGGCCCCGGATTTACCGCAATCACCCGGGCGTTTGCGTCCTGACACTGGCGATGGAGAGCATTTGATGAAAGCACTGATGGTCGTGGCAAGTTTGCTGTTGCTCGGCGGTTGCGCAACGGACGGTCAGGCGCCGTGGACGACGATGCTGGCGCCGGCCAGTTGCAGCAAGCTGAGTTCCGAGCAGGAGCTGTCGCTGAACCTGGTCGATGACCTGGCCAACGACGGCAAGTTGCACGCCAGCCTGGCCAACCTGCAAAGCCTGCCCGACAACCTCGTCGAGGTGCGGCTGCGCAAGGCCAGGGTCTACCGCCTGCTGGGACGCAGTGAAGCCGAGCCGTTGTATCGCGGCCTGCTCGGTACTTGCCTGAGCGCCGACGCCGAACATGGCCTGGGCCAGCTGTATGCCGCCCGTGGCGACAACGGTCAGGCGCAGGCCCACTTGCAACGGGCGGTGCGACTGGCGCCCACCAACGAAAATATCCGCAACGATCTGGGCGTGGTGTACCTCAATCAGCTGCGACTCCAGGACGCCCGGTTCGAGTTTCTGACGGCCATCGAGTTGAAGCAGAACAATCAACTGGCGACGCTGAATCTGGTCACCCTGTTGATCTACCAGAACAACTGGCAACAAGCCGCCGAAGTCGTCAGCCGCGCGCACCTGACCCCGGAACAGTTCACCGATGCCCAGGAGCGCGCGGAAAAACTCAAGGCTCCGGTGCCGGCCAAACCCGCCGCGAGCAATCAGGTTGCGGTGGTGGCTGACCCGCAACCGGCGACGATCAAGTGAACCTCCAGGAGGCGCCATGAATACCTTCAAGACCTTGTGCTGCCTGAGCCTGCTGAGCCTGCCGCTCGCTGCCTTCGCCATCGACGCCGGCCCGGCATCGGCCCAGCAGCAGGAAACCGAAGGCTGGCTGTTGCTGCAAAGCCGCAACAAGGCCGCGTCCCCTGACCCGCAAGCGGCCACGGCCACCGAGCGCGAACTGGCGATGCAGCGCTGGCTGAAGAAGTACAAATATGAAATCCCCGACTTCTATGACCCGGATGCGGGCGGGAAGATCGAGAAGCAGTAGTCGTGCTTCGCAGGCCACCGGAGTGGCCTGCGACAGCGACTTACAACTGATAGCTGAAACTGATGCTGTAACGCGGCCGGCGGTTGAACGTATCCAGTGCTTCATCCGACATCGGTTTGGCTGCTTCCAGCGCGATGTTGTAGTACTTGGCATCGCCGAACCTCAGGCCCACCGCGGCCGAGGACAGGCTGTTGGCCTGTATCGGCAACTGGTTGAACCAGCTGCGCGAGCGATCGAGCACCACGTAGGGTTGCAGGATCCGCACCCAGTTGCCGTCGCGGTTGAAGCTGTAGTTGATCTCGTAAGCCACCCCCCAGCCCTTGTCGCCGGACGCCTGGTCGTCGGGGTAGCCACGACCGAAATTCTGCCCGCCGAACACCGCGCGCTCGCTGTCGGGCAGGGTGTCGTCGCTCCAGTACAACGCGGCGGAAATCACGCCTTGCCAGTTGTCGAAGAACTTGTCGCTCTGCACCCCCGACAGTCGCAGACGGAAGAAATGCAGGTCGATGGCGCTGTTGTTGGTGTGTGCGCCCATGCTGTCGAAGCCTTGATAAACCCCGCCGCTGAGAATCCGCAGTTGCCGGGCGTCGGCCTTGCGCCAGTCGCTTTCGAAGGCGAGGGCGCGGATGTCGGTGCGTTCTTCGGCGCTGAGTGGATAGCCGATGACGTTGTAGCGGGTCTTGTCGTTGACCGCGTACAGGCGCGAGCCGGCCGTCAGCAATTCATTGGAGGCGGCAATCAGCGGCATGCTGAAACCGATGGAGTAACGGTCGTTTTCGCGGTGCGGCTTGAGTTCCAGACCGTTGTTCAGCAGCACGTTGGTGCCGGGGTCGGCGCGGTAACGCGAGGCGGACAGACTCAGTTGCGTGCCTTCGTCATCGAGGAACTGGCTGTAGTCCAGACGATAGTAATGCTCGTGGTCATCGCCCGGTGGAAACAGGCCGCTGAGGCTCAGCTGTTCGCCCATCGAGGTCTGTGAGTTGCTGCTGACGCCGAGCAAGGCCTGGGTGCCGTTGCGGTTGTCTTCGGTGGTACTCAGGGTGCTGGTGAACGGTTTTCGGCTGGCCTGGGCGATCAGGGTCGTTGCGCCGTCGGTGGTGCCGGGCGGTGGCACCTGGGCCTGGATCGTGACGCCGGGGATGCGGGTCATCAGCGTGGTGTAGCGCTCGAAGGTCTTGCGGGTCAGCGGGCGTTCCGCCTGGATCTTCGCCGTCAGTCTGTCGATCAGTCCCTTGACCCGGCCGATATCGCCCTGGACCTGAACATCCCGCACATAACCTTCCACCAGCACCACTCGCGCGGCGCCGTCGTCGAAGGTCTGCTGCGGCAGGAAGGCGTAGGACAGCAGGTAGCCGTCATTCTGGTAGCGACGGGTGATGTTGCGTGTCGCTTCAATCAGATCGGCGAGGCTGGTTTCGTGGCCGATCAGGGGTTTGTAGATTTCTGCCAGTTCGTTGAGCGGGTAAATCGTGCCGCCTTCGATCTGCACGGTTTTCAGGTTGATCTTCGTGCCCATCATCAACGGCTCGGCAGCCGCGGCACCGGGTTCCGGAACTTGCAGCGGCGCGGCGCTCGGACGGTAGGCGTCGGCGGGCAGATTCGGCACCGGCAGGTTGCGGATGGTTTCGTTGCTGTTGAGAAAGCTGGGAAGGGTGTCGGCGAGGGCAGCGGAACTGAGACTGAGGAACAGCAGGGATGCCATAACGCGCATAGGACACTCCATGTTCAAACCGCAGCACTTGGCGGGTTTTTTCCTAAGAAAAAAGCGGAAGACTCGTGGGAATCTTCCGCCCTCAACCAAGCGTAGGCGCTGTAGGTTAGGCCGTCGAATCGGCCAGGTGCAATTCAGCGTTTGTTGCCGCCCAAGGTGCCAGTCAGGCCACCGAGAACTCCGCCCAGACCGCCACCGGTGCCAGCGGCGGTGCCGCCGTTGACCAGCCCGCCGACGGCGGTGACGGTGTTGCCCATGGTGGCGACGGTATTGCCGACAGCGGTCACGACCGGGTTGCTGTTGGTGCCGGCGATGGCGCCGCCAAGGTTACTGACTGCACCACCTGCCTGACCGGTGAGGCCGGCAATCGGGGCGCCGAGACCGGTAGCGCTGCCGACGTTCTGAGTCAGGTTGGTGACGGCGGCGGTGACCGGTGCAAGGCCGGTGCCTATGTTGTTGCCCAGTGTTGCCAGGGGTGTGGTGGGCGTGGTGATCGGTGAACCCGAGCCACCGAGTGCTGTATTGAGCGAGGCCACGGTATTGCCGGCCGAGGCCAGGACATTGCCCGGTGAGCCGAGTGAGCCGTTGCCGGCACCGAGCCCGGCGCCGACATTCACGACCGCGCCACCAACGGTTTGCAGCAGACCATTGTTGCCAAGGCCACCGCCGACACCTGTTCCGGAACCGGTGCCGTTATCCGCCAGCCCGCCGGTCTTGCCGACCGCCGAACCGACATTGCTCAGGGCGCCGCCGACGGTGTTGGTCAGGGCATTGCCATTGCCGGCGCCCGTGACGTTGTCGCCCACGCCGTCGACAGCGCTGCCGACTTTCTGCAGCACACCGTTCAGTGGATCACCCAGGCCGGTGGTGCCGCCGAGTTTGTCCGTGGTGCTTTCGACCATGGCGATCACCGGCACCAGTTTGCTGCCGACCTCTTTGGTCACCGAGCCGAGCGGGCCGGTGGTGGTGGCGGTGCTGAGGGTGTCACCGAGCATGGTGACTTTTTCGCCAACCCCGTTGAGCAGCGGCGCCACTTTGGTGACCACGCCGCCGACCACAGGCACGCTGCCGGTGGCGGTCGCCAGTTTGCCGCTCAGGTCGGACACGCCGTTGCCGACATCCTGCACTACACCGCCGACGGCCGACGCGGTGACGCCCAGGCCGTTATCGGTGGTTGCCAGTTTGCCAATCCCGTTGCCGATGCCGTCGCCCAGTGTGGATACCACATTGCCGGCGGTTCTGGCCGCGCTTTGCACCACACCACCCACCACCGGCACGCCACTGAGCGAGTCGCCGACCTGACCGACGCCATTGCCGACACCGGCAACGGTGCCGCCGACATCCTGCACCAGGGTTGAGGTGATCAGAGGCTGAGGCGTGCTTGGGTTAGTGGGGTTGGTAGGGTCGGTTGGATTGGTCGGGTTTGTCGGATTGCTCGGATCCGAACCACCTGTCCCGCCGGTTACTGTGGTGCCGTCGGTTCCTGTTGTTCCGCCGCTGCCGGATGTCCCGCCAGTGCCTGCGGTGGAACTGTCCGGCGAAGAACTGCCGGAACTGCTGTGGTGACCGCCACCGCCACTGCTGCAACCGGCCAGACCGAGGGAGAGGATCAATGCCAGCGCTGTTGCTGATTTGCACCAAACTTGAGTTTTCATGATGGGTATTCCTTGCACCTGTCTCAACGTTCGTTGTCTTCGACGGCTAGCCGGTTCTGTTGCCGGCAATGCCTTCGTCCGTTGTGCTCATATCAGTCGCAAGGTTGGATCCACACCATTCTCAAGTTGGTATTAACGCCTTTATATAAGCGTGTGATTTGCTGCTTAACGACTAATGCCGAGGATATAAACGCGCAAAAAAAAGCCTTGAGAATCAAGGCTTGATGTTTGGCCGGGGGGTGGATAACGGCGGCAGAAACTTAAGTTATATACACACAATTGATCATGTTTCGCTGTTGTGATCGAACTCCGCGAGGGGCGCGGTAACGATTGGCGCGGCCTATTGATTCAGGCAATCGGTTGCCAGTGGCCGACCATGTGCTCCAGGTCCCCGGCACCGATCAGACGCAACTCCCCGCTGGAACCCGCCGCGCTGGCGAACAGCGATACCTCGCTCGGCAGGCGCACCGGTTTACGAAAATGCACGGCGATTTCCAGGTTGGCCCTGGGCAGGTGATCCGCCAGCGCGGCCAGGGAGCGGGCCTTGTTCCACAGACCATGGGCAATGGCGGTGGGGAAACCGAACAGCCTGGCACTGGCGGCGCTCAGGTGGATCGGGTTGTAGTCGCCGGAGACCTTGGCGTACTGCCGGCCGATGTCCGCCGGGGCTTTCCATTGCGCCACCTGCATCAGTGGCAGCGTGGGCTCCCACGCCTGCTCGAGCGCCTCGCCCTCAAGCTTCACGCCTCGACAGAGCATCTGGCTTTCGGCTTCCCATAATGGGCCGAGCTGATCGTCGAGGTTGGTCAGCAGATCGAACGTTGCGCCTTTGGGATGCGGTTGCAGGTTATGCACCCGAACGCTGACCTGCACGTGGCTGACTCCACCCATCGGTCGCAGGATGCGGATGCGATTGCTCAGGTGAATCAGCCCCAACAGCGGGAAGGGAAAGTCTTTGGCCGTGAGCAACTGCATCTGCAACGCAAACGCCAGGACATGTGGATAAGTTGGTGGCAGCAGACCGTCATCGGCAAAACCGCAGACCTTGCGATAAGCCGCCAGACGTTTGCCGTCGATGTCGACCCCGCAGCGCAGACCGCTGTCGGGCAAACGGGTGCCGGTGATTTTGCGCCGGGTCGCGGCCCGGACATACAAACCCGGCAGACTCGGTTCGCGGTGCAGCGTGTGCCATTCGATGCTCATGCCTAAGCCCCCAGAACACTTTGTCCACAGACCCGCAATGCCTGTCCGGTGAAGGCACCGGTGCCCGGTTGTGCCAGCCAGGCCACGGCTTCGGCGACGTCTTGTGGCAGTCCGCCCTGACCCAGCGAACTCATGCGTCGTCCGGCTTCGCGCAGGCCAAAGGGAATGTGCGCGGTCATCTGGGTTTCGATGAAACCCGGCGCCACGGCGTTGATGCTGATGCCACGCTCCAGCAGCGTCGGTGCCCAGGCCTGGGCCAGTCCGATCAGCCCGGCCTTGCTCGCCGCGTAATTGGTTTGCCCGCGGTTGCCGGCGATGCCGCTGATCGAGGCGAGCAGAATCACCCGCGCGTTATCGCGCAGGGTGCCGCTGTCGAGCAGCGCCTTGGTCAGCACTTGCGGGGCATTGAGATTGACCGCCAGCACCGCGTCCCAGAACTCGGGCGTCATGTTGGCCAGGGTCTTGTCGCGGGTGATGCCGGCGTTGTGCACCAGAATGTCGAGGCCGTCCGGCAACTGTTCGATCAGCTGCGCGGCGGCGTCTTCGGCGCAGATGTCGAGGGTGATGGCGCGCCCGCCGAGGCGAGCGGCCAGAGCTTCGAGATCGGTTTTTGCTGGCGGCACGTCGAGCAGGATCACCTCGGCGCCATCACGGGCCAACGTCTCGGCGATGGAGGCGCCGATACCCCGCGCCGCGCCGGTGACCAGCGCCTTGCGCCCGGCCAGCGGGCGCGTCCAGTCAGTCACCGGTGTGGCACAAGGATTCAGACGAATCACCTGCCCGGAGACAAATGCACTTTTCGGCGAGAGGAAAAACCGCAGCGGCCCTTCGAGCTGATCCTCGGCGCCTTCGCCCACGTAGATCAATTGCAGGGTGCCGCCGCTGCGCAGCTCCTTGGCCAGCGAGCGGGAGAAACCTTCAAGTGCCCGCTGAGCACTGGCGGCGAACGGTTCGCGCAGGGTTTCCGGGGCGCGGCCGAGGATCACCAGATGCGCGCTGCTGTCGAGGTTCTTCATCAATGGCTGGAAGAACTCGCGCAGTTGCTTGAGCTGGTCGGTGTGCTGCAATTCACTGGCGTCGAACACCACCGCCTTGAGTTTCGGGCCATGGCCGGGAATCCATTGGGTGGCGGCCGCTGGCTGATCGCCGTAGCGATAAATGGCATCGGTCAGCCGGTTGGCAAAGGCGCTGACCCGTTCGGCCAGCGGCCCGCCGCCGATCAGCAGCGCACCCTCCACCGGCCGCAGGCGCCCGGCCTGCCAGCGTTCCAGCCGCACCGGCGACGGCAGGCCCAGGGCCCCGACCAGACGGTGGCCGATGGACGAGTTGGCGAAGTCGATATAGCGGTCAGACATGGAACGCTCTCCAGAAGATGGGGTTCAAAGTGTGGACTGCGAAGGGCAATCAATCGTTCGATCCACGCAATAAGGCCTACGCTAGAACAGCAGAGTAGTTTGCCCCCGGTGTTTTTGGGGCCCGGCGGGATTTTCAGTGCCCGATTTTCAGACTGGATATTTCACAAGGAGTTTTTCATGAGTCAGCTGCGCCGCGTCGCGATCATCGGTGGCAACCGCATTCCATTCGCCCGTTCCAACGGGCCGTATGCCACCGCGAGCAATCAGGTGATGCTCACCGCCGCCCTTGAAGGCCTGATCGAACGCTACAACCTGCACGGCCAGCGCATGGGCGAAGTGGTCGCGGGAGCGGTGCTGAAATTGTCACGGGATATGAACCTGACCCGCGAATGCGTGCTCGGCTCGCGCCTGTCGCCGACAACGCCTGCCTATGACATCCAGCAGGCCTGCGGCACCGGCCTGGAAGCGGCGTTGCTGGTGGCGAACAAGATTGCCCTCGGCCAGATCGATTGCGGCATTGCCGGCGGCGTCGACACCACCTCGGACGCGCCGATCAGCGTCAGTGAAGGCCTGCGCAAGATTCTCCTGCAAGTCAATCGCGCCAAGACCACTGGCGACAAGCTCAAGACCTTCCTGCAATTGCGTCCGAAACACCTGATCCCCGAATTCCCGCGCAACGGCGAACCGCGCACCGGCCTGTCGATGGGCCAGCACTGTGAACTGATGGCACAGACCTGGAAGATTCCTCGTGAAGAGCAGGATCAACTGGCACTCGAAAGCCACCACAAACTTGCTGCGTCCTACAGCGAAGGCTGGCACAACGACCTGATGACGCCATTCCTCGGCCTGACCCGCGACAACAACCTGCGCCCGGACCTGACCCTGGAAAAGCTCGCGACCCTGAAACCGGCCTTCGAGAAAAGCGCCAAAGGCACGCTGACCGCCGGCAACTCCACGCCACTGACCGATGGCGCGTCGGTGGTGTTGCTGGGCAGCGAAGAATGGGCCAAGGAACGTGGCTTGCCGATCCTCGCGTATCTGCGCGATGGCGAAGCGGCGGCGGTGGACTTCGTCAACGGCGCTGAAGGACTACTGATGGCCCCGGTGTATGCGGTGCCGCGCTTGCTGGCGCGCAATGGTTTGACCTTGCAGGACTTCGACTACTACGAAATTCACGAGGCATTTGCCGCGCAAGTGTTATGCACACTGAAGGCCTGGGAGGATCCGGAGTACTGCAAATCCCGGCTGGGGCTTGATGCGCCGTTGGGGTCGATTGATCGCAGCCGCTTGAACGTCAAGGGCAGCTCATTGGCGGCGGGGCATCCGTTTGCGGCGACGGGCGGGCGGATCGTGGCCAATCTGGCGAAGCTGCTGGATGCGGCGGGGCGGGGGCGTGGGTTGATTTCGATTTGTGCGGCGGGGGGGCAGGGTGTCACCGCCATTATCGAGCGCTAAAAGCAGCCCTCACCCCAGCCCTCTCCCGGAGGGAGAGGGAGCCGACCGTGTTGTCTGGCGTTATACATCGACCTGAAAAACCGTGTCGATTATGGATTCGGTAAAGCAGGATCAAGTCGATGCATCTTTAAAGCATCCCCCAATCAGTCCCCTCTCCCTCCGGGAGAGGGTTAGGGTGAGGGGGCTTTTTAGGTTGCCCCCAATCTCAAGTCCGGAACCTTCGCACCAACCCATCCAGCTCATTCGACAACCCCGCCAGACTCTGCGAATCCAGCCGCGCCGAATTGGCCAGCTCCGCCACCAACTGCGCATCACCGTGAATCTGGCTGATGTGCCGATTGATATCCTCGGCCACCTGATGCTGCTCTTCGGCGGCCGTGGCGATCTGGGTATTCATGTCCCGAATCACATCCACCGATTCACGGATCTGACCAAAACTCGCCCGCGCCTCGCCGATTCGCGTCACCGATTGCTGCGACACATCGAGGCTGGCGCGCATTTGTTGGGTCACGGCGCTGGTGCGCTTGGCAAGGTTGCCCAGCAGACCGTCGATTTCCGCCGTCGAATCCGCCGTACGTTTGGCCAGTGCGCGAACCTCATCGGCCACCACCGCAAAACCACGGCCTTGCTCACCGGCCCGCGCAGCCTCGATGGCGGCGTTGAGCGCCAGCAGGTTGGTCTGTTCGGCGATGGAGCGGATGGTGCCGAGGATCGACTGAATGTCGTTACTGTCGCGTTCCAGTTGCTGCATCGACTGCGCCGATTGCTCCAGTTCCTGGCTCAGTTGATCGACGCTGTGCACTGCTGCGTCGATCTGCTGCTGACCTTCGCGAGCCTGGCGCTGGCCGCTGTCGGCCGACTCTGCTGCCTGGCTGCACGAGCGGGCGACTTCGTTGGCGGTGGCGACCATTTCGTGGAATGCGGTCGAGACCATGTCCACGGCTTCACGCTGGCGTCCGGCGGCTTCGGCCATGTCGCCGGAAACCCGGGTCGAACTCTGCGAGGTGGCAAGGATTTTCCCGGCCGCGCCACCGATGTGCTGGATCAGGCTGCGGATCGCGGTCAGGAACTGGTTGAACCAGTTGGCCAGTTGCGCGGTTTCGTCGTTGCCACGGATATCGAGGTTCTTGGTCAGATCGCCTTCGCCCTGGGCGATGCCTTCCAGACCGCTGGCCACGCTACGGATCGGGCGTACGATCAGGCTGGCGAAACTGGCGCCGACCACGGCGAACAGCACCGCCAACACAGCCGCGATAATCGCGATCAGCCAGGTCAACTGAGTGGCCGAGCTCATCACGTCGTTCTGTTTGATCAGGCCGATGAAGGTCCAGCCCAGTTGCTCCGACGGCCAGACGTTGGCCATGTAGCGCTCGCCGTTGAGTTCGACTTCCACCAGCCCTTTGCCGGCCTTGGCCAGTTGCGCGTAACCGTCGCCGAGGCTGTCGAGGGGCTTGAAGTTGTGCTCGGGCTGCTTCGGATCGACCAGCACCATGCCGCTGTTTTCCAGCAGCATCAGGTAACCGGTTTCGCCAAGTTTGATCTGTTTGACGATCTCGGTGAGCTGCTTGAGCGTGACGTCGATACTGACCACGCCGCCGTTGCTACCGAGTTTGTTGTCGATGGTGCGCACGGTGCTGACGTAGGTCGCATCGTCCTGCGCCCAGTAATAGGCGGCGGTGCGCAACGGTTTGCCGGGTTTGGCCTGAGCGGCCTTGTACCAGGGGCGCTGACGCGGATCGTAGTTGCTCAGCTTGGGGTCGTCGGGCCAGGACACGTAACCACCGGCAGCGGTGCCGACGATCGCGTAGGCGTAGGCCGGGTGGCTGTTACCCAGATCCTGCAGGAAGGAGAAGACCTTTTTGTCCATCTCGCCCTGCGGGACGCTTTCGGCGTTGGCGCTCATGTAGGTCTTGAGGCTGTCATCGGTGTTCTTGATCAGCGGTTGCGTCGCCAGGTAATCGACGTTCTGGCTGATACCGTCAAAAAAAAGCTGCATGGCGTTGCTGACCTGACGGATCTCGCGTCCGCTGCCGTCGACAAAACCTTCCCGGGCATCGCTGCGCAGGTTGAGTACCACCAGCGTGGCGACCAGCACCACGGGCAAGCAGGCGATGATTGCAAACGCCCACGTCAACTTCTGTTTGATGTTCATCCGCGCTCCAGATTTTCTTGTAGGCCCACGCAGTGCAGATGACTCGCGGTTTATTGGCAGCCGAAAACGGTGTTTTCCACTCCATTCCCTGAGTGCGACATCGAAGCTTTTTTGGAACGATTGTCGGACAAATTCCTCTGTCTCTGAGGGCTTCGGCTGCCGGAGAGGGAAATTGAGGCTGTAAGAGAAAATTCTTACGGGTGGAGTGATGCTGGATGTCAGATTCTGTCGCAAATGCCCTCAAGTCCTTGCGCCAACAAGTTCGGCAGGCTCGGCTATGATTCGCAGCGGTCGATACAAGAGCGGCGGATTGGCCCGTTTGATCCGGCACAGTGTGTGCATCCACAGGTTCACAGGTCGGCAACCCCTCCCCGTGATGCGAGGATTGCCGTATAACGAATGACATTCGCGTGTTTGGTAATAAAGGACCCACAATAAAAGCTGATGAAGACTCCAAAACGCATTGAACCCCTGATCGAGGACGGTCTGGTCGACGAAGTGCTGCGTCCACTCATGAGTGGCAAAGAAGCAGCTGTTTATGTGGTGCGCTGCGGCAATCAGTTACGTTGCGCAAAGGTCTACAAGGAGGCGAACAAACGCAGTTTCCGCCAGGCGGCCGAGTATCAGGAAGGCCGCAAGGTTCGTAACAGCCGACAGGCCCGGGCGATGGCCAAGGGTTCCAAGTTCGGGCGCAAGGAAGCCGAAGACGCCTGGCAGAACGCCGAAGTCGCGGCGTTGTTCCGCCTGGCCAACGCCGGGGTGCGGGTGCCCAAGCCGTACGATTTCCTCGAAGGCGTGCTGCTGATGGAACTGGTGGCCGATGAATACGGCGACGCCGCGCCGCGTTTGAACGACGTGGTGCTGGAACCGGATCAGGCCCGCGAATACCACGCGTTCCTGATTTCGCAGATCGTGCTGATGTTGTGTACCGGCCTGGTGCACGGTGACCTCTCGGAGTTCAACGTGCTGCTGACGCCGACCGGCCCGGTCATCATCGACCTGCCGCAAGCGGTGGACGCGGCGGGCAACAACCACGCGTTCAGCATGCTGGAGCGTGACGTCGGCAACATGGCGTCGTACTTCGGCCGGTTCGCCCCGGAGTTGAAGAAGACCAAGTACGCCAAGGAAATGTGGGCGTTGTACGAAGCGGGTACGTTGCACCCGGCCAGCGTGCTGACCGGCGAGTTCGACGATCCCGAGGATCTGGCCGATGTCGGCGGGGTCCTGCGCGAGATCGAAGCGGCGCGTCTGGATGAGGAGCGCAAGCAAGCCATCCGTGCGGCGGACGACGAGCCCAAGGGCAAGTCCGACGAACCGCCTCCGCCACCGTGGATGCAGTAAGCATCTGAAAAAGAAAACCCGGCTTCGGCCGGGTTTTACACATTCAAGGATTGATTGTGACCACCACCTCCCGCAATGCCCGGCTGATCATCACGGCGCGGCTGATTTCCGATTTCGGCGCTTTCCTCAACATGGTTGCGCTGGCCACTTATGTCTACCTGCTGAGCAACAGCGCCATGAGCGTCGGGATTTTCCTGGCCAGTCGCGTGGGCGGCGGGATTTTCGCCAGCCTGATCGGCACCGCGTTTTATCGTCGATGCAGCGGTCGCTTGCCGTTGATTGCCTTCGATCTGCTGCGCGCCGCTGTGCTCGGGTTGTTGCTGATCGTGCCGGTCAGCCAACAGGCGTTGTTGCTGCCGCTGATTGCGTTCGGCCTGGGCTTTGGCAATTCGATGTTCGCCATCGGCCTCAACAGCCAGTTGCCGCGCCTGATCGAGCCTGCGCAGTTACTCAAGACCAATGCCTGGATCACGTCCGCCTCTTCCATGGCGATGGTCGGCGGCAGTCTGGTGTCCGGGCTGCTGGTCGCAGGGTTTGGTTTTGAAACGGTGTTCGCGTTGAATGCGCTGACCTATCTGCTGGCGGCGGTGTTGATTGCGCCATTGCGGTTCAGCGCACCGGAACCCGTTGCCGAATCCAGCGCTAAACAGGGTGAATGGTCGGCGTTGTTGCAAGGCCTGCGCAGCGCCCCGGTGGTGGCGGCGATGCTGGCTGTCACGATGGCCGACACTTTGGGTAGCGCTGCGCACAACGTCGGATTTCCGATCATTTCCAAACTGCTGACACCGGACTCGGCGAGCACCACGCTGGGCCTGATGCTCGCGGTATGGGCCAGTGGGAAATTGCTGGGCGCGCGAATCGCCAGTCGCTTGAAGGGCTCGGAAAACATCCATCTGGAGCGCAGGTACTTTGGCGGGGTGTTGCTGATGTCCTGCGGTTTCATCCTGATGTTCCAGCAGCACAGCGTCGTCGGGCTGTTGCTGTTTTCGCTGCCGGCCGGATTGGGTGACGGGTTCTCGGAAGTCGGCCTGATGTCACGTCTGCAACGGGAACCGGAGCCCCTGCGCCTGCCGATCTTCAGTTTCCTGACGCTGTTGCAGATGACCGGGTTCGGCGTCGGCATGCTGATCGCCGCACCGTTCTATTCGTGGTGGGCGCCGGGTGCCGTGGTGCTGCTGTTCCACGGCATTCCCCTCGCCACGGTGCTGTCGATGAAAGTCCTGCTGCTCAGGCGCGAGCGAGTTGCGCGCAGCAGCCCGACGCCAGTTCCTTGAGGATCGGGCAGTCCGGGCGATGGTCGCCCTGGCAGTGTTCGACCAGATCCTGCAGGGTGTCGCGCAGTTCGCCGAGTTCGCGAATCTTCTGATTCAGCTCGTCGATGTGCTGGCGGGCCAGGGCCTTCACATCGGCGCTGGCGCGCTGGCGGTCCTGCCAGAGGGTCAGCAGTTTGCCGACTTCCTCCAGCGAAAAGCCCAGGTCCCGCGAGCGCTTGATGAACGCCAGCGTGTGCAGGTCATCGTCGCCATAGACGCGATAGCCGCTGTCAGTGCGATGGGCGGCCTTGAGCAGGCCGATCGACTCGTAATAACGGATCATCTTCGCGCTCAGGCCACTGTGGCGGGCCGCTTGGCCGATGTTCATCGGTTGTCCTCCAGATCCTCGGGTTTCCAGGTTTTCAACAGTAGCGCATTGCTCACCACGCTGACGCTCGACAATGCCATCGCCGCGCCGGCCAGCACCGGATTGAGGAAGCCGAACGCCGCCAGCGGAATGCCGATCAGGTTGTAGACGAAGGCCCAGAACAGGTTCTGCCGGATCTTCGCGTAGGTCTTGCGGCTGATCTCCAGCGCTGCCGGCACCAGCCGAGGGTCGCCGCGCATCAGGGTGATGCCGGCGGCGTGCATGGCCACGTCGGTGCCGCCGCCCATTGCGATGCCGATATCGGCGGCGGCCAGTGCCGGGGCGTCGTTGATGCCGTCGCCGACCATGGCCACGACGCCGGTCTTTTTCAGCTCGGCGACGGTGGCGGCTTTGTCCGCCGGCAGCACTTCGGCGTGGACGTTTTCGATGCCCAGCGCTTCGGCCACCACACGGGCACTGCCTCGGTTGTCGCCGGTCAGCAGGTGGCTGTGGATATGTCGCGCAGCCAGTTGTTGCACCGCGTGCAGCGCGCCGGGCTTGAGGGTGTCGCCGAAGGCGAACAGGCCGAGGACACGGGGAACGGGGCTTTGTTCGATCAGCCAGGACAGCGTCCGGCCTTCGGTTTCCCACGCCTTGGCGGATTCCGCCAACGTGCCGGCGTCCAGGCCGGTTTCTTCCAGCAGTCGGCGATTGCCCAGGGCGAGGCGCCGACCGTCGAGATGGCCGGCAATGCCGCGACCAGTCAGGGACTGACTGTCGCTGACGTCGGGCACCGTCAGATGGCGTTCGGCACAGGCATCCAGCACTGCTTTGGCCAAGGGGTGTTCACTGCCGCGTTGCAGCGCGCCGGCCGCTGTCAGCAGGGCGTTCTCATCACCGTCGATCGCACTGAAATGCGCGATGCGCGGGGTGCCGGAGGTCAAGGTGCCGGTCTTGTCGAACACCACGCTGCTGACTTCATGGGCGCGCTCCAGCGCTTCGGCGTCCTTGATCAGAATCCCGTGGCGTGCTGCCACGCCGGCGCCGGCCATGATCGCGGTCGGTGTCGCCAGACCGAGGGCGCAGGGGCAGGCGATCACCAGCACCGCGACGGCGTTGATCAGCGCGGTTTCCAGCGGCGCGCCATACAACCACCAGCCGATCAGCGTGGCGAGAGCCAGCAGCAGAACCGTCGGCACGAACACCTGACTGACTTTATCCACCAGTTTCTGGATCGGTGCCTTAGCCGCCTGAGCGTCCTCCACCAGACGGATGATTCGCGCCAGTACGCTTTCCGCACCGAGTGCCGTGGTGCTCACCAGCAAGCGGCCTTCACCGTTGATTGCACCGCCGGTGACCTTGTCGCCCGGTTGCTTGGGCACTGGCAGGCTTTCGCCGCTGATCAGCGCTTCATCGGCATGGCTCTGGCCTTCCAGCACTTCGCCGTCCACCGGGAAACGTTCGCCGGGTTTGACCAGTACAAGGTCACCGAGGCGCAGGGCGCTGATGGCGACGTCTTGTTCGCGACCATCAATGACTTGAATCGCTCGCTCCGGGCGCAAGGCTTCCAGTGCGCGGATGGCACTGGCGGTCTGGCGTTTGGCGCGGCTTTCGAGGTATTTGCCAAGCAGCACCAGAGCGATGACCACCGCCGAGGCCTCGAAATACAGATGCGGCATGCGCCCGTCAGCGGTCGCCCATTCATAGAGACTCAGGCCGTAACCGGCGCTGGTGCCCAGGGCCACCAGCAAGTCCATGTTGCCGGCACCGGCGCGCACGGCTTTCCATGCGGCCACATAAAAACGTGCACCGAAGATGAATTGCACTGGGGTAGCGAGAGCGAATTGCGCCCAGGCCGGGAGCATCCAGTGAATGCCGAACGGTTGCAGCAGCATCGGCAATACCAGCGGCAAGGCGAGGGCGATCGCGCAGATCAGCGCCCAGCGCTCATGGTTCAGGCGTTGCTGGCGATTGTCGGTCTGGTGTTCAAGTTCGAAGAGGCTGGCCGAATAACCGGCCTTGCTCACGGCGGTGATCAGGAGCTGCGGATCGACAGCGCCAAGCAGTTCGAGGTGGGCGCGTTCATTGGCGAGGTTGACGCTGACGCTTTTCACCCCCGGAACCTTGTTCAGGGCGCGTTCGACACGGCCGACGCAGGAGGCGCAAGTCATGCCGTCGATGTTCAATTCCACGGTTTGCTGCGGCACGCTGTAACCGGCACGTTCAACCGCCTCCATCAGCGCTGGCAGGCTGTCGCCGGGTGCCTGCACGCGGGCCTGTTCGGTGGCGAGGTTGACGCTGACGGCACTGGCGCCGCTGACTTTGCTCAAGGCGCGTTCGACGCGGCCGGCGCAACTGGCGCAGGTCATGCCGCTGATGGGCAGATCGAACGTGATGGAATCGGACATCGGTCGTACTCCCTGTAGTGGATGCCTACAGGATCAACCTTGCCATGCTGGCAAGGTCAAGCGCCAGATTCCGCCGCCCGATCCGGATGAGTCAATAACCGAGGCCGGTTGGCTTGAGGTACATGCCTTCCGCATTCATCGCAATCCGGAACTTCAGGATGTCACCTGCATGCAGTTTGATCTCCTGCGAGCCCGGCGCGAGCATGCCCGGGTTGCAGCCCGGCATTTGCCCCGGCAGCAGTTTCAGGCGCAGCGAGACATTGCCCGGCGGCAGGTTGAACGAGGTGCTCTGTTCCTGGAACAGTCGCGCCGACAGTTGATCCTGGATGTACACGCCGATCTCGCAGGAGGTCGCGACTTCCAGGCGCTCGCGGGAAATGATCAGCACCCCGAAATCTTCCCCGGCGGCATGCACCGAAGGGATCGCGGCAAAGAGGCTGAGTAAGCCAAACAGGCTGAAAGCTGACCAGCGCATGGCTGAATCTCCTGAATTTATGTCATTGATGCACGCAGCTTGGCCGAGCGCGGCGCCGATTGCCAGCCCGGCAGTTTTTTGCAGAACTTGACCTTGCCATCGTGGCAAGCTCGAAACTGCCGGCAACCTCACTCAAAGGAGTCATTCCATGCAAGTGTTCACTGTTGAAGGCATGTCCTGCGGTCACTGCGTCAAGGCCGTCACCCAAGCGGTCCAGAGCAAGGATCCGGCGGCCAGCGTGCGGGTCGATCTGGCAGCGAAGGAAGTCGGCGTCGAAAGTGCGTTGAGCGCCGAGCAGGTGATCGAGGCGATCAGCGAAGAAGGCTATGTCATCAAACTCGCCTGATCTTTTTAATAGTTAGCGAGCTACCGGAATGTTCAAGGCGTCCTCGCGCGGCTAGACTGTCGGGCTGCACTCTCTCCTGAAGTGCCCGCCCAATTGCCTGTCGAACCTGGACGCCTGATGAACTTCCGTACCATTCTGATTCTCGGTGCCTTGACCGCTTTCGGTCCGTTGGCGATCGACTTCTATCTCCCCGCGTTTCCCACCATGGCGCTGGCGTTCGGCACCGATGAGAAACACGTCCAGCTGACGCTGTCGGCTTACTTCTTTGGCCTGTCCATCGGTCAACTGGCCTACGGTCCGGTGGCGGATCGTTTCGGGCGGCGGATTCCATTGCTCACCGGCCTGGTGCTGTTCACCCTGGCGTCATTGGCCTGCGCTTATGCACCGAATCTGGAATGGCTGATTGGTGCGCGGTTCGTTCAGGCACTGGGCGGATGCGCCGGGATGGTGATTTCCCGGGCGGTGGTCGCTGACAAATGCGACGCTGTGGGTTCGGCGAAAGTCTTTTCGCAATTGATGCTGGTGATGGGGCTGGCGCCAATCCTGGCGCCGATGCTCGGCGGTCTGCTGGTCAATACGACGGGTTGGCAGTCGATCTTCCTGGTGCTGACCGGGTTCAGTGCCATGGCCGGCCTGGCGGTGGCCCTCGGCCTGCCGGAAAGTCTGCCGGCCCATGTTCCGCGCCAGCCACTGTCCGGTGCTCTGCGTCAGTACGGTCGACTGCTGACCGACCCGGTCTACATGGGCCATGCCCTGACCGGCGGCATCGCGATTGCCGGGATGTTTGCCTACATTGCCGGCTCGCCTTTCATTTTCATCAAACTGTATGGCGTCCCGGCCGAGCATTTCGGCTGGCTGTTCGGCACCAACGCGGCGGGCTTCATTCTGGTGGCGCAGGTCAATGCGCGACTGTTGGCCAAGCGTGGCCCGGCGTTTCTGCTGTCACGGGCGGTCTGGGTTTACTTCGCTGCCGGGCTGACGCTGCTCGCGGTCAGTGCCCTGCACACCGAGGCACTGTGGCCGCTGCTGATTCCATTGTTCATTTGCGTGGCGAGTCTTGGTTGCATCAGCCCCAATGCGGCGGCGAGTGCGATGAACGGGCAGGGCGCTCGCGCCGGCAGTGCGTCAGCATTGCTCGGCAGCATGCAGTTCAGCGTCGCCGCCGGGGCTTCGGCGCTGGTGGGGGTTTTGCACGATGGCACAGCCGTGCCGATGGCCATGGTCATCAGCCTGTGCGGTCTGTTGGTGGTCAGCGCGGCAATGCTTACCCGGCGCATACAGAATGCCCGGGCGCTGGCAAAGGCGCAGGCCGAAGTCTGAACGGAAGAACTCAGCCGACAGCGCGTTGCTGGCCGAGGTCGGGAATCTGATGGGGCGCGTACAGACGCGCTTCGAGGGTGCGGGTGAAGGCCCGAGCTTCGGCCTCACTGCGGAATGTCACGGCGTGCTGGTCGAGACGAACTTGCCACTGGGACTTTGCCACTTCTTTTATCAGGATCTTCATTGCTGACCTCCCGGACGTAAAAGATTGCATCGCAGAGGTTTCGATTGTAGACCCGAATACGATCGCAATTGTGACAAGGGTCAAGCATCTGACTGACGGCAAAAAGCGACCGCAGCCCCCGAGTCAGCCACGTCTGGCGCTGACGAAGGCTGCGGCCTCCGAAGTTTTAGAAACTTTCTAAAACAATTTTTCCCTTGGCCTTGCCGCTTTCCAGCAATTCATGGGCTCGGCGCAGATTGCTCGCGTTGATCGTGCCGAAGTGCTCGCCCACCGTGGTCTTCAACGTCCCGGCATCGATCAGCTCGGCCACTCGGTTGAGCAGTTTGTGCTGCTCGATCATGTCCGGCGTTTCGAACAGCGAGCGGGTGTACATGAACTCCCAGTGCAGCGACAGGCTCTTGCGCTTGAGCTTGGTCACGTCCAGCGCCTTCGGATCATCGATCAGCGCCAGTTTGCCTTGCGGCGCCAGGGCCTCGACCAGTTGGTCCAGATGCTGGTCGGTCTGGGTCAGGCTGGCGACGTGGGTCACATGGGGGTGGCCGGCGCGTTTCAGTTCTTCGCTCAACGGCTGGCTGTGATCGATCACCAGGTCAGCGCCCAGCTCGTTTACCCAGTCGCGGGTTTGCGGACGGGAGGCGGTGCCGATCACTTTGAGCCCGGTCAGCTGGCTGGCCAGTTGGGTGAGGATCGAGCCCACGCCACCGGCCGCGCCGACGATCAACAGGCTCTGGCCTTCGTCAGTGTTGCCTTCGCGGATCTGCAGGCGTTCGAACAACAGTTCCCACGCCGTAATGGCGGTCAGCGGCAGGGCGGCGGCCTCTGCGAAACCGAGGGTTTTCGGCATATGGCCGACGATCCGCTCATCCACCACGTGCAGTTCGCTGTTGCCACCGGCCCGGGCGATGGAGCCGGCGTAGAACACCTTGTCGCCAGCCTTGAACAGTGTCACTTCACTGCCGACCGACTTGACCACGCCGGCCACATCCCAGCCCAGCACTTTGGCGGCGCCGCCTTCTGGCGCGACGTTCTGGCGAACCTTGGTGTCGACCGGGTTGACCGAAATCGCTTTGACTTCCACCAGCAGGTCGCGCGGGCCGGCCACCGGCTCCGGCAGTTCGATGTCTTGCAGGGATTTTTCGTCGCTGATCGGCAGCGATGCGTAATAGGCGATGGCTTTCATGGATGACTCCGAAAGATGCTTGAAGGAAGGATTCAGGCGATGGCGCGCAGGCGCTTGAGCTCGAAGTGTTCGAGGAAGCCTGCGGCCTGCGCCCGGAAATGCTGGATATGCGCACTGTCGTCGTGGGCCTGCAGGGCTTCGTCACTGGCCCACTGCTCGATCATGTAGAAGGCCAGCGGGTTGGCCAGGTCCTGGTGCAGGTCGTATTGGCCGCAACCGGCTTCCGCGCGGGTCGGTTCGATCAATGCGCGCAGATGTTGTTCGAGGGCGTCCTGCTGGCCAGGTTTGGCGATCAGGGTGGCGATGGCGGTGAAGGGCTGGGACATGTTCGACTCCGGAACGGGATGAATTCGATGGGAGGCATGATTGGCTATTTCTACGCGAGATAAAACCGGCTAAAAGAGCAGTCTCTTTCAATATTTTTTTGATAATCGAGGCTGAAATGCTGCGTTTCGATGACTTGCAGTTGTTTGTCCGGGCGGCGGATCTGGGCAGCCTGTCGGCGGCGGCCCGGGTGATGGACATGTCCGCCGCCGTGGCCAGCGCGGCGCTCAAGCGTATCGAACAACAACTCGGGGCACGGTTGCTGGCGCGTTCCACCCGCAGTTTGCGCCTGACCTCCGAGGGCGAAGGCTTCCTCGAATACGCCCGGGCGGCGCTGAGCAACCTGGATGAAGGCCGTCGTCTGCTGGCCAGCGGTCAGGACCAGGTCAGCGGGATTCTGCAACTGTCGGCACCGTCGGATTTCGGCCGCAACCTGCTGTTGCCGTGGCTTGATGCGTTTCAGCGTGAACACCCGAAATTGACGGTGCGTCTGCTGTTGGGCGACCGCATCGCCGATCTGTTTCGCCAACCGGTGGACATCGCCCTGCGTTATGGCGAACCGGAGGATTCCAGTCTGGTCGCATTGCCCATCGCTGCGCAGAACCGGCGGGTGCTGTGTGCCTCTCCCGGCTATCTGGCGAAACACGGCGAGCCGACTCAACTGGAACAGCTCGCGCAGCACAATTGCCTGCTGTACATGCTGGGCAGTCGGGTGCATGACCACTGGAGTTTTCATGACGGCAAACGCGAAGTCAGCCTGACCGTCAGTGGCGACCGCTTCAGCGATGACGCCGACGTGGTGCGGTTATGGGCCGTCGCGGGGGCGGGCATCGCCTACAAATCCTGGCTGGATGTGGCCGACGATGTGCTCGCCGGGCGATTGAAAGTGCTGTTGCCCGGCCTGCTCTGCGAGCGGGCTCCGCTGAATCTGCTGTGCGCCCATCGCGCACAATTGAGTAAGCCGGTGAACCTTCTGAGGGAGATGCTCGCCAGCCGTTGCGCCGAACTGAGTAGCCGATTTCCCGTTTTTCCGCAGGTTGATCATTAGTCGCAGGTAAATAGCGAAATTTCTGTCAGGAACAATCACCAGCCGTACCCGCTCCGGCGCAGGACGCCGCGAGCAACCCGCTTATACTAGCGACCGCCTGAAGCCTGCACCGGCACGCGGGAACAGGCTCGCTCGGACCGGCACTGACCGGGCAGCGGTGAGGGTTGCATCAATTACTGCGAATGCCGGGTGGCAGTGTGTTGCCTTGCCTCGGATCAAGGCGTTTTGCGCGGCTTGGCCGACGACTGATTACTGGTCAAGATGTCTCTGAGCAGTAGACGATACGATTCAACAGGGAGTGAATACATGGAACATGCACCTTGCATCAGCCAGATCGCCACGTTGCTGGCCGATCCCAAACGCAGCGCAATGATGTGGGCGTTGATGGATGGCTCGGCCCGGCAGACCGAGGAACTGGCTCTGTTGGCGGGGCTGTCGCCCTCGTCGGCCAGCGCGCATCTGGGGCGCTTGTCCACGGGCGGTCTGTTGAAGGTCGAGGCTCGCGGGCGCAAGCGCTTCTTTCGCCTGGCGGCTCCGGAAGTCGGCGCGGCCATCGAGGCCCTGGCCAGCGCCACGCTTGCCAGCGCGCCGCGGGAGGTTCCCGACGTGTTCAAGCGCGCCACACCCATTGCCAGACCACAGGCCGCGCCGTCTTCCCTGCTGCGTGCGCGTTTTTGCGACGATCATCTGGGCGGTACGCTGGCGGCCGACCTGTACCAGCGCCTGCTCGATGCCGGCTGGATCGAACAGCTTGAACATCGGGTGGTAGTCACCCACAAGGGCTCGACACAGTTGGCCAGTCGCGGGGTCTTCATCCAGGCGCTGGCTCATCGCAATGTTCAGGTGGCTTGCGCGTGCCCGGACTGGAGCGAGCGACGCCCGCACATGGGCGGTTCGCTGGGGGCGGCGTTGTTGCAGCTGTTCATGCAGTCCGGCTGGTTGATGCTGCCCAACGATTCCCGCGCCCTGCAACTGACGGCGGCGGGGCAGCGGGAAATTCATCGATTCGCCCGGGAAACCGAGCTGGAAATGGCATTGTAGAGCGCTTCGCACCATTGTCCGGATGACTGGCGTCGCCTACGACTGCGAACAGGTCGCATCTGGCACAAAGGCTGAACGGCTATCGCGCACACTCGATCCGCAGACATTTCGGATGGAGGAGGTGGCATGGACACGGGAAACTTCAGCGCGGCAGATCGACTGGAACGCCTGCCGGTCAGCGGTTATCACCGGATCATATTCATCATCATCGCCCTGGCGTTTTTCTTCGACTCCATGGATCTGGCGATGATGACCTTCCTGCTCGGCTCGATCAAAACCGAATTCGGCCTGAGCAGCGCCGAAGCCGGGCTGCTCGCCAGTTCGAGTTTTTTCGGCATGGTGCTGGGCGCATCGCTGTCCGGACTGCTGGCTGATCGTTTCGGCCGTAAACCGGTGTTTCAGTGGAGCATCGTGTTGTGGGGTGTGGCCAGTTACCTGTGCTCTACGGCGCAAACGGTCGAGAGTCTGACCCTGTTCCGCATCCTGCTGGGGATCGGCATGGGCATGGAGTTTCCGATTGCCCAGTCGATGCTTTCGGAGCTGATACCGGCCAGGCGTCGCGGGCGCTACATCGCCTTGATGGACGGCTTCTGGCCGCTGGGTTTTGTTGCTGCCGGGGTGCTGTCGTATTTCCTGCTGCCGCTGATTGGCTGGCGCGACATCTTTCTGGTGTTGGCGGTGCCGGCGGTATTTGTATTGGCGATCCGCTTTTTTATTCCCGAGTCGCCACGCTGGCTGGAACAGGCGGGCAAGCATGACGCGGCGGACAAGGTGCTGTGCGCCATTGAGGACCGGGTGCGGGCGTCGCTCGGCGGGGCTGCGTTGCCGGAGCCGGTTCGCCTGCCTCGGGTGATCACGCCACCGGGCAACTTCCTTTCGGCCCTCCGCCAGATCTGGTCGCCGCTGTACCGCCAGCGCACGATGATGCTCTGGAGTCTGTGGTTCTTTGCATTGCTCGGGTTCTACGGACTGACGTCCTGGCTCAGCGCGTTGCTGCAACAGTCGGGGTTCGCGGTCACTCAGTCGGTGTATTACACGGTGCTGATTTCCCTCGGCGGGATACCCGGGTTTCTGATGGCGGCGTGGCTGGTGGAGCGCTGGGGGCGTAAACCGGTGTGCATCGTCACGTTGCTGGGCGGCGGGGTGATGGCGTTTCTGTACGGCCAGAGTGCGGTGTTCGGCGGCAATGTCGGGCTGCTGATCGGCTCGGGCCTGTTGATGCAGTTTTTCCTGTTCGGCATGTGGGCGGTGCTCTACACCTACACGCCGGAGTTGTACCCGACATCGGCACGTGCGACGGGCTCGGGTTTCGCCTCGGCCATCGGGCGCGTGGGTTCGCTGCTCGGGCCGCTGATCACCGGTCTGGTGTTCCCGATCACCGGGCAGGGCGGGGTATTTGCGTTGGGGGCGTTGTGCTTTGCGGTGGCGGCGGGGGTGGTGTGGCTGTTCGGGATGGAGACCCGGGGCAAGACGCTGGAAGAGTTGACTGAAGCGGTTGTGCGCTGAGACCTGAAAAGCCGTTCGAACACGGGCGTGTTCGAACGGCTTTGTGCTGTTACGGTTTTACCAACCGCGCATCCAGGCTGTTTTGTGCCAGGCGTTTGGCCTGATCCTGGGTCATGCCCAGATGTTCGTGCAAGGCATGGAAGTTTTCGGTGACATAACCCCCGAAGTACGCCGGGTCATCGGAGTTCACCGTGACCTTCACGCCGCGCTCGAGCATGTCGAGGATGTTGTGCTGGGACATGTGATCGAACACGCAGAGTTTGGTGTTCGACAGCGGGCACACGGTCAGCGGGATCTGCTCGTCGATGATCCGCTGCATCAGGCGCTCGTCTTCGATGGCGCGAACGCCATGGTCGATGCGCTGGATTTTCAGCAGGTCGATGGCTTCCCAGATGTACTCCGGCGGGCCTTCTTCGCCAGCATGGGCGACGGTCAGGAAGCCTTCGTGACGGGCACGGTCGAACACGCGCTGGAACTTGCTCGGCGGGTGACCCATCTCGGAACTGTCCAGGCCCACGGCGACGAATGCATCGCGGAACGGCAGTGCCTGGTCGAGGGTTTTCTGCGCTTCGTCTTCGCTCAGGTGGCGCAGGAAGCTCAGGATCAAACCGCTGGTGATGCCCAGTTGCTGCTCGCCATCCTTCAGCGCGGCGGCGATGCCGTTGAGCACCACTTCGAACGGGATGCCACGGTCGGTGTGGGTCTGCGGATCGAAGAACGGTTCGGTGTGGATCACGTTCTGTTCTTTGCAGCGCAGCAGGTAGGCCCAGGTCAGGTCGTAGAAATCCTGGGAAGTGCGCAGCACGTCGGCGCCCTGGTAATACAGGTCGAGGAATTCCTGCAGGTTGTTGAAGGCGTAAGCCTTGCGCAGTGTCTCGACGTCGCTCCACGGCAGGGCGATCTTGTTGCGTTCGGCCAGGGCGAACAGCAGCTCGGGCTCCAGCGAGCCTTCGAGGTGCAGGTGCAGTTCGGCCTTGGGCAGGGCGTTGAGCCAGTCGTACATATTCTTTTCTCATCAGGTGCAATGACGGCATTCTACAGATGCGCGCCGAAACAATTGGCAAAACCTGACCAACCGATCCATCACACCGCTTCCTGCTCTCGTCGGTAGGCGTAGGTATCGGCAAAACGTGACAGCAGGAATTCGGCGCAGGTGGTGGTCGGATATTTCGCTGGATGCTGGTCGTCCTGGCAACCGGGCAGGCATTCGATACGCGTGTCCGGATGCGGCTCGGCGAAGAACGGCATCGAATAGCGATCCACGCCGAGCGGGCTGATGACCCGGTGCGGGGTCGAGCGATAACGGTCGTTGCTCCAGCGCGCCATCATGTCGCCGAGGTTGACCACGAACGTGCCGTCGATGGGCGGTGCGTCGATCCACTGGCCTTTCACATTCTTGACCTGCAAGCCGCCAGCGGTGTCCTGATACAGCAGAGTGATACAGCCGTAATCGGTATGCGCACCGGCCCCCTGCTGTTCGGCGGAACTGGCGGTGTGGCGCGGCGGGTAATGGATCATCCGCAGCACGCTGACCGGCTCGTTGAAGCGCGTGTCGAAGAAGTCGCGCTCGATGCCCAGTGCCAGGGTCATGGCTCGCAGCAGGGTTTGCGCGAGGGCCTGCATGTCGAGGTAGTGCTGCTCCATCAGCGTTTCCCAGCCGGGAATGGCCGGATGACGGTTGGGGCCACGCAAGGGTTTTGCTGCCAGCACCTCGGGATGATCGGCCGGCAGGTGCAGGCCCATGTCGAAGGTTTCCTTGAGGTCGCTGGGTTTGTCCGGGTCGAGCTGCTCGGTGGCGATGGCGCCGTAGCCGCGGTGATGGACAGTCTGGGTGATGTCGATCTTGAGTTTTTCTTCTGCCGGTTGCGCAAAGAAGCGCTGTGCGTGATCGAGCAGGGATTCGATTCGCTGCGCAGAAATCGGGTGACCCTTGATGTAGAAGAAGCCCCATTCGCGGCAGGCGTGGTCGATCTGTTCGGCGACGGCGGACCAAGCGTTCTGGTCGTCGGAGTAGAGCGGGCTGATGTCGATGATTGGAAGCTGATCCATACAAAATCCTTGAAAGGTAAAAGGGGGATCGTTCCCACGTCGAGGCGTCGAACCGTCCGCGTGGGAGTGCCTCAATGGACGCTCCGCGTCCGCTTTGGCAGGGACGCGGAGCGTCCCGGGCTGCATTCCCACGCAGAGCGTGGGAACGATCAGGGTCAGGTCGGCGTCAGGTGGATTACTTCGGCATCTCGGCCTTCATGCCTTCGACGTAGTAGTTCATCGACGCCAGTTCCACATTGGTCGCGCTGACCCCCGCCGGGATTTTCTCGACCCCGGCCTGATCCTTGATCGGCCCGGTGAACGGTTGCAAGGTGCCGCTCTTGATGTCCGCGATGATCTGCTCGGCTTCGGCCTTCACCGGCGCCGGCACCAGATCGCTGATCGGCAGTTCGACCGTGCCTTCCTTCAACCCGCCCCAGTAGTCCTGGGATTTCCAGTTGTGATCGATCACGCTCTGGGTCGCCTGAATGTAGTGCGGTGCCCAGTCGTTGACGATCGAGGTCAGCACCGCTTTCGGGCCGAAGTGCGCCATGTCGGAAGCGTAGCCCACGGCATAGACGCCACGCCGTTCGGCGGCCTGGATCGGCGCCGGGCTGTCGGTGTGCTGGAACACCACGTCCACGCCCTGGTCGATCAGCGCGTTGGCGGCGTCGGCCTCTTTACCCGGATCGAACCACGAATTGACCCACACCACTTTGATTTCGGTGCCGGGGTTGTACTTGTTCAGGGCCAGCTGGATGGCGTTGATGTCGCGGATCACTTCCGGGATCGGGAACGAGGCGACATAGCCAATCTTCTTGGTCTTGGTCATCTTCGCCGCGAGGAAACCACCGACGTAACGGCCCTCGTAGGTGCGCGCCAGATAGGTGCCGAGGTTCTTGTCCTGCTTGTAGCCGGTGGCGTGTTCGAAGGTCACCTTGGGAAACTGTTTGGCGACTTTCACCGTCGGGTTCATGTAGCCGAAAGACGTGGTGAAGATCAGGTCGTAGTTGTCCTTGGCCATGTTGCGGATCACCCGCTCGGCATCGGCACCTTCGGCGACGTTCTCCACGTAGTTGGTGGTGATCTGCGTGCCGAGTTTTTCCGCCAGCGCCTTGCGCCCCTGTTCATGCTGATACGTCCAGCCGTGGTCGCCGATGGGGCCGATGTAGACGAAGCCGACTTTCAGTGGATCGGCGGCACTGGCGCCCAGGCTGAGGCCAAGGCCCATGGCGATGCACAGCAGTGTTTGCAGCGGACGTTTTTGCATGAACGCGAACTCCCTTTTGTTGGTGTGGGGAGGGCAATGCAAAAGGCTGACCAAGCGGACAACAAATCGAGTCGAAATCGCGACGAGGCCTTCGCGAGCAAGCACGCTCCCACAAAAACGCCGCGATCCCTGTGGGAGCGGGCTTGCTCGCGAAGAGGCCGCAAAGGCCAATAAAAGTGCAGGCGTAGATAAAGCTGCCATCCACTGGTGCGCTAAGGTGTAACGAACTATTAGCGCCGCCCCGCAGTCAGTCACTCATTCGTCCCCAGCGCCCGCAGGCCCGCCATGCTCACGATCCTCAAGCAAGAAAGCTTTCTGCTGCTGGCCCTGATCGCCGCTCTCGTGGCCTATCCGCTGGAACACTGGTTGCTGCACAGTGGCCAGGTCGTCGCCTTGACCGGCGGGCTGGTATTGATCGCGTTTATCGTCGCCGCCTCGATGCGCGTCGCCCATCAGGCCGAATTGCTCGCGGAAAAAGTCGGCGACCCTTACGGCACGATGATCCTGACCCTCGCCGCCGTGCTGGTTGAAGTGGTGATCCTGGCGATCATGATGAGCAACGAAGCCTCGCCGACGCTGGTGCGCGACACGATCTATTCGGCGGTCATGCTCGACATCAACGGCATCCTCGGTCTCGCCGCATTGATGGGCGGGATCAAGCATGGCGAGCAGTCCTACAACGATGATTCGGCCCGCAGTTACAGCGTGATGATTCTCACCGCCATGGGTGTGTCGATGGTGGTACCGGAGTTCATTCCCGAGGCCGACTGGAAAATCTATTCGGCGTTCACCATCGGCGCGATGGTGGTGCTTTATACGTTGTTCCTGCGCATGCAGGTCGGCCCGCACAGCTACTTTTTCAGCTACAGCTACCCGGATAAACGCCGCAAGAAAGAGCCGGTGGAGCAGGAGCCGAAACCGGTCAGCCTGGCGCTGTCGATCGGCATTCTGGTGTTCGGTGTGGTGGTGATCGGCGCACTGGCCGAGGTGATGTCCAAGACCCTCGATCTGGGCCTGGAAGGGACGGGCGCACCGCCGGTGATCACGGCGATTCTGGTGGCGGCGATTTCGGCGGCGCCGGAGATCCTGACCGCGTTGCGCGCGGCGCTGGCCAATCGCATGCAGTCGGTGGTCAACATTGCGATGGGCGCGTCGTTGTCGACAGTGATCCTGACGGTGCCGGTGATGGAAGCGATGGCGCTCTACACCGGTCAGCCGTTTCAGATGGCGATGACCCCGGTGCAGACCGTGATGATCTTCATCACGCTGATCGTCAGCGCGATCAACCTCAATGACGGGGAGACCAATGCCATTGAGGGCATGACCCATTTTGTGTTGTTTGCGACGTTCATCATGTTGTCGCTGCTGGGGTTGTGATTGATCGTTCCCACGCTCTGCGTGGGAATGCCGCAAAGGACGCTCCGCGTCCTACGCTGGGACGCAGAGCGTCCCGGTATGCATTCCCACGCGGAGCGTGGGAACGATCAGAGGGGGGAGATCAGGTGCCGGCGATCAACTGCCGAGCCGCCTGGCTGTGATCGGCAATCAGGCCTTTGAGGTCCAGCCCCTCAACCTGCCCGTCAACCACGCGCCACTTGCCGCCGACCATCACGCGATCCGCGCGGTCCGCGCCGCACAACAGCAATGCCGAAATCGGGTCATGACTGCCGGAGAAGCGCAGTTCATCCAGCTTGAACAACGCCAGGTCCGCCTGCTTGCCGACCGCCAGTTCGCCGATGTCGGTACGACCCAACAGACTCGCCGAGCCCTTGGTCGCCCAACCCAGCACGCGTTCCGGGGTGATCTTCTCGGCGCCATAACGCAGGCGCTGGATGTACAGGGCCTGGCGGGCTTCGAGGATCATGTTCGACGCATCGTTGGACGCCGAACCATCCACACCGAGACCGAACAATGCGCCGGCATCGGTCAGGTCGATGCTCGGGCAGATGCCGGACGCCAGACGCATGTTCGAGCTCGGGCAATGGCAGATACCGGTGCCGGCCGCGCCGAGGCGGGCGATTTCGTCGGGGTTGAAGTGGATGCCGTGGGCCAGCCACGTGCGCGGGCCGAGCCAGCCGACGCTGTCCAGATAATCCACGGTGCGCAGGCCGAAGCGTTGCAGGCAGAAATCCTCTTCGTCGAGGGTTTCGGCGAGGTGAGTGTGCAGGCGCACATCGAGTTTGTTTGCCAGCTCGGCGCTGGCGGACATGATTTCCGGGGTCACCGAGAACGGCGAGCACGGCGCCAGAGCGATCTGGATTTGCGCACCGTCGCCACGTTCGTGGTACTCGTGAATCAGGCGCTGGCTGTCGTCGAGAATCACCTGGCCTTCCTGCACGGTCTGCTGCGGAGGCAGGCCGCCGTCCTTCTCGCCGAGGCTCATCGAACCACGGGTGAGCATGGCGCGCATACCCAGTTCACGCACGGTTTCGACTTGCACGTCGATGGCGTTTTCCAGGCCATCCGGGAACAGGTAGTGGTGATCGGCGGCGGTGGTGCAACCCGACAACAACAGTTCGGCCAGCGCGACTTTGGTGGCAAGGGCGAGCTTTTCCGGGGTCAGGCGTGCCCAGACCGGGTACAGGGTTTTCAGCCACGGGAACAACGGCTGATTGACCACCGGCGCCCAGGCGCGGGTCAGGGTCTGATAGAAGTGGTGATGGGTGTTGATCAGGCCCGGCAGGATCACGTGCTCACGGGCGTCGAACACTTCATTGCACGGGGCGGAAGGTCGCTGGCCGGCGCCGAGCACTTCGGTAATCACACCGTCTTGCAGCACCAGACCGCCACGGGCGTCGAGACCGTTGGCCGTGAAAATGGCGAGGGGATTTTTTAACCAGATACGGGTCGCAGGCATTGTGGCCGGCTCCTCTGAAAGTTGGGTTCAGGGTTGCCAGCTCAGTGTTGCCCTGTCTGCTGATCCAGGGTCGCCGCGAAGGACGAGGTGCGGAGTTTCGAACAAAATGTTGCGACGGGCAAGCCCAACCCGACCAGACACCGGGATAACCCTGTGGGAGTGAGCCCCCACAGGGTCCAGTGTTTACCAGGGAATGGTTTCACCCTTGTAGTTCACAAAGTGATGGCCGCCCTTGCCGGCAAACGCGTCCACCTGATCCACCAGGCCGCGGGTGCTGGTGTCGACGTCAATGTCGGCGCCTTCGCCGCCCATGTCGGTTTTCACCCAGCCCGGATGCAGCGACAGCACAGTCAGTTTCTGATCGCCCAACTGA
Source organism: Pseudomonas sp. GW821-FHT11G12 (assembly GCF_058808055.1). NCBI lineage: Bacteria > Pseudomonadati > Pseudomonadota > Gammaproteobacteria > Pseudomonadales > Pseudomonadaceae > Pseudomonas > Pseudomonas sp. GW821-FHT11G12. The sequence continues at coordinate 11,180 of NZ_JBXARH010000003.1, read as the reverse complement.
GTGACGAAGCTGTTGGTCATCGAGTTCAGCGCCGCTTTGCTGGCCTTGTACAGCGCCAGTTCCGGCGCGTCGGGCATGGTCACGCTGCCGAGCACCGAACTCATGAACGCCAGCACGCCGCTGCCGTCGCGAATCTGCCCGACAAAACGCTGGGCCAAGTTGATCGGCGCCACGGCGTTGGTGAAGAACAACTGACCGACTTCTGCCAGCGTCGCGCCGCCCGGGGTCTGCACTTCAGGGCCTTTGACCCCGGCATTGACGAACAGCAGGTCGAAGGTCTCGCCCTTGAGTTGCTGGCTCAGGGCTATCACGGCTTGCTGGTCGTCCATGTCGAGTTTTTCGACTTGCACGTTGCCCAGTGCTTTCAGCGCCTCGGCGTTCGCAGGATTGCGAACCGTGGCGGTAACTTGCCAGCCGTCGGTCAGCAGGGTTTTCACCAGACCCAGGCCCAGGCCCCGGGAGGCGCCGATGATCAGTGCGTGCTTGGCAGGATTCAGTGCGGACATGATTGGCTTTCCTTGAAAGTTGAAAGATCACGGGTTCAATGGACAACGTTGACCGAGCCGATGCTGCAATTCCTGGCGCAGCTCACCGAGTTCAGCCATGCGGGTTTCGACCAGCTTGAGTTTGTCTTGCAGCAGTTGCGTGACGGTGGTGTCGGGGTTTGGCGATTGCCACAACGCGCCAACGCTGCTGCCGATCTCGCCAAGGGTAAAGCCCAGACGCTGCGCCGTTTTGATGTAGAGCACCAGTTGCACCATTTCCGGCGGATAGTCGCGATAACCGTTGGCGCTGCGTTGCGCCGCAATCAATCCGCGCTCCTCGTAGAAACGCAGCGTGTCACGGCTGACATCGCAGGTCTGGGCTAACTCACCGATGCGCATCTTGCAGGTCTCGAAAGTGTTTGACCCTGGAGCATACTCCAGGCTTTACCGTGATTGCTCCCTGAATTTTCGGAGCAAGGATGATGTGGACTTCAACGCAGTATCGACAGTTGGTGCGCGGCAGTGCCTGGTATGACTTGATCGTGACAGTGGCGTTTGTCACGCCATGGAGTTTTGCTGTGTTGCATGGGTTGTTGACGGCGTTGAGTCAGGCGCTGGAATTGCCCGGTGAGTTGCCGGCGTTCGAACCTGCGCATCTGTTGATGGCGAATCTGTTCGGTTCTGTGGTGTGCATGTGGTCGGTGCTGCGGATTCGTGATCCGCAGCCGGTTTATGGGCGCTATGACGCGGTGACGCGATTTCTGTTCGCGGCGTGGATGACGTATGCCCTGGCCCACGGCGCCAGTTCGTTGGTGGTGGGTTTCCTGGTTCTCGAAGTGGCGTGGGGCATTGCTCAGGCGTTGCCTGTTCGGTCGCTGTCGCGGGCCGTCACGGCTTAATGTCCGGCCTGCCACGGCTGTCCCAGTGATACCGGCGCGTACAACCGTGTACGCACCGCATCCCGCGACAACAACACCAGCACCAGAATGGTCGCGACGTACGGCAGCATCGCCAGCAGGCTTGAAGGAATCGCCAGCCCCAACCCCTGCGCCACCAGGTGCAGGATGCTGGCGAGTCCGAACAGATACGCGCCGAGCAAAAGCCGCCACACCCGCCAACTGGCGAACACCACCAGCGCGAGCGCAATCCAGCCACGCCCGGCGGTCATGTTCTCGGCCCACATCGGTGTGTACGCCAGCGACAGATAAGCCCCGGCCAGTCCGGCCATCGCTCCGCCGAACAACACCGCCAGTGTGCGCACGGTCAGCACCGGCAAGCCCATGGCACTCGCGGCGTCCGGGTTTTCGCCGACCGCCTGGATGATCAGCCCGACACGGCTTTTCACGATCACCCAGGCCACCAGTGCAAACAGCGCGAACGACAGGTACACCAGCAGATCCTGGGCAAACAGCATGCGGCCGATCAGCGGGATGTCACTCAAGAATGGAATCGCCAGCGGCTCGAAACCGGCCAGCGGTTTGCCGACCCACGCCGCGCCGACAAAGGTCGACAGGCCCACACCAAAAATCGTCAGCGCCAGCCCGGTCGCCACCTGATTGGCGTTGAACACCAGCGCCACCAGGGCAAACAGCGACGACAACAGCATCCCGGCAAGCATCGCCAACACCACGCCCAGCCACAGGTTGCCGCTGTTGAACGCGACGATGAAACCGATCACCGCACCAAACAGCATCATCCCTTCCTGCCCGAGGTTGAGCACGCCGCTCTTTTCGCAGATCAGTTCACCCAGCGCCACCAGCAGCAGCGGTGTGCCGCAACGCACCATGGCGTAGAAAACATTGCTCAGCAGATCGATATCCATCACAGCGCTCCAGCGGTTACGGCGGTGGTTGAGGTGCGCCGCACCCAGCGCAGGTTCAGACGGGGTCGGTAGAGGATCAGCACGTCACAGGCCAGCAGGAAAAACAGCATCATTCCCTGAAACAACTGGGTGATCGCCTGCGGCAGGTTCAGCGTCATCTGCGCGCTCTCGCCGCCGATGTACAGCAGCGCCATCAACAGGCTGGAAAACAGAATGCCGAGGGGATTGAGCCTGCCGAGAAACGCCACGGTGATCGCCGCATAGCCGTAGCCCGGCGAGACCTGCGGCACCAGTTGCCCGATCGGTCCGGTGACTTCGCAGACCCCGGCAAGTCCCGCCAATCCTCCGCTGATCAGCAGTGCGAGCCAGATCAGACGCTTCTCGCGAAACCCGGCAAATCCTGCCGCGCGTTTATCCAGCCCGAGCACTTTGATCTGGAAGCCGACAAAGCTTTTCTGCAACAACACCCACACCGCCACCAGCGCGAGCAGGGCGAAATACACCCCGGCGTGAACCCGACCATCCTCCATCAACAGCGGCAAGCGGCTGGCGTCGCCAAACATCGCCGACTCGGGAAAGTTGTACCCGGCCGGGTCCTTCAACGGCCCGTGGACGCAGAACAGCAGCAGGTTCAGCGCGATGTAATTGAGCATGATGCTGGTGAGGATTTCGTTGGCATTGAAGCGCGTGCGCAACCAGGCGGTTAGCCCGGCCCACGCGGCGCCGGCGAACGTGCCGGTGAGCAGGATCAGCACCAAGGCCCAACGGCTCTGCATATCGATGATGTTCACCGCCAGCGCACTGCCGGCCAACGCACCGAGCAACAATTGACCTTCGGCGCCGATGTTCCAGATTCGCGCCTGATAGGCCACCGCCAGACCGAGGGCACAGAGCAGGATCGGCAACGCCTTGACCAATAATTCGGAGACGCCATACAAGTCGCTGACCGGCGCGATCAGCAAGGTGTGCAAGGTTTGCAGCGGATCATGACCGAGGGCGATGAACAGCAGCGAGCCACAACCGAGGGTCAGCACCGCCGCCAACAGCGGCGAGCACCACAGCATCAGGCGCGATTGCCGGCCACGGGGTTCAAGGGAAAGCAGCATGGGAAACTCCGTTAAACCGTGGCGGGTTGTGGTTGAGGGCTGTGGAACTGGCCGGCCATCCAGCCACCGACATCGCTGATTCGGGTTTGCACCGTGTCTTGCAGCGCCGACATCCGCCCGCCGCAGAGCGCGCCGAGGCGGTCGCTGATCTGGAACAGTTCGTCGAGGTCTTCGGAAATCACCAGGATCGCCGCGCCGGCGTCGCGCAGGGCGATCAGGGCGCGATGGATCACGGCCGCCGCGCCGACGTCCACGCCCCAGGTCGGGTGCGCCGCGATCAGCAGTTTCGGTTGCTGAAGAATTTCCCGACCGAGGATGAATTTCTGCAGGTTGCCGCCGGACAGGCTGCGGGCGCTGGTTTGGGTGTCCGGGGTTTTCACGCCGAAGCGCTGGATGATCAACTCGGCGAGGGATTCGACTTTGTTGCGCTCGATCAACCCGTGGCTGACCAGCCCTTGTTGAAAGGCTGTGAGCAGGGCGTTGTCTGCCAGGCTCAACTCCGGGACCGCGCCGTGCCCGAGGCGTTCGGCGGGGACGAAAGCCAGGCCGAGTTTGCGTCGCGCCTCCGGACGTAGATCGGCGACGGCGCGTTCTCGGAAACAGATGGTTTGCGCTGCATCGCGGGGCAGGATTTGCTCGCCGCTCAGCAGTGCCAGCAATTCATCCTGACCGTTGCCCGCCACACCGGCGATGCCGACGATTTCACCGCTGCGTACTTGCAAGTCGATGTCGATCAACGAACAGCCGAACGGATCGGGGTTGTGCCAGTTCAATCCGCTGACCTGCAAAAATGTCGCGCCGCCACTGGCTTTCGGATACTCGCTGATCAATGCCGCCGACTCGCCGACCATCAGTTGCGCCAACTCTCGGTCGGAACATTCGGCCGGTACGCATTGCCCGGCCACCCGGCCGCTGCGCAGAACCGTGGCGCTGTGGCACAAGGCACGCACCTCGCCGAGTTTGTGGCTGATGAACAGAATGCTGCAGCCCTCGGCCGCGAGCCGGCGCAGGGTGATGAACAGTTCCTCGGCCTCCTGCGGCGTGAGCACTGAAGTCGGTTCGTCGAGAATCAGCAGGCGAATGTCCTGCATCAGGCAACGGACGATCTCCACTCGCTGGCGTTCGCCGATCGACAGGCTGTGGACAAGTCGCTCCGGTTCCAGCGCCATGCCGTAACGGCGGGACACCTCACGGATTTTCGGTTCAAGCTGTTTCGGCGTCCCGGCCGCCGGGCCCATCGCCAGCGCAATGTTCTGCGCCACGGTCAGGGTTTCGAACAGCGAGAAATGCTGGAACACCATGCCGATGCCCAACTGCCGGGCCTGGGCCGGGTTGCGCATGTTCACCGGTTGCCCTTGCCAGAGCATTTCACCCGAGTCGGCCTGGGTGACGCCGTAGATGATCTTCATCAGCGTGCTTTTACCCGCGCCGTTTTCACCCAGCAGGGCGTGGATTTCACCGGGGGCGATGCTCAGATCGATGGCATCGTTGGCCAGACAACCGGGATAACGTTTGCTGATGCGGCGCAGTTGCAGGCGCGGGGTGGGCGTGGCGTTGGGCATGACAGGCTCGGCTTGCTTGGAGTTGTGCCTGTGGATAAAGCAATTTCCTGGCCATTGAGTCAGGAACCCGTCAGCCCCTTGCCCGGCGACCCTTTGCGTAGAGCATCGAATGCAAAATTGCCCGGATGGGCAGCACCAATTGAGCGCAAAGCCGTTGATCAGGCTCCAGTTTTGTTCGTGAAAATCTGGTTAAAAAACGAGCAATCCCGCCGGAGTCAAGCAGCACCTGCGGCTAAGGGAGTCATGAACGGGTTATCCACAGGTTGCTCCACAGTATTTGTGCGCAATCGGAAAACCTTGGCATAAGCGCATCGGTGCTATCTCCCAATGGCGATAAACAGATCTAACTGATTGTTTTTTCTTGGAATTAAACTTTTTTCACGTGGTTTGGGCGAAAAGTGAACAAAACGCGCAAAGCCACGTGACAGAAGGGTTACAGCGGTGTGTGCTCAGGTTATCCACAGTCGGGTGCACAGCTGATGTGGGCAACTCGGTGGAATAAGCGAATCGTGTCGTGCCCCGAAATATTGCAGGTGTTCAGCGCTGGAGCAGGATGCGTCCACGGCTGAGATCCGCCAGTTGGTTTTGCAGCAACGGGATCTGCGCTTCCCCCACTGCCAACTGTAATTCGACACCGTTGGCGGTGAAGTTTTCCTCCACCACCAGACCGCCGAGATCCGCCACTCGCAATTTCACCAGCGCCAGCTCGGAAAACCCGCAGGCACAACGCAGGGGCACACGGCTGATCAGTTCGACTTTCGCCGCAGCTTGCAGGCACTTGTTGGCCCCGCCGCCATAGGCCCGGGCCAATCCGCCGGTGCCCAGTTGAATGCCGCCGTACCAGCGGATCACCAGTACTGCGACCTGATCGCAATCCTGCGCTTCGATGGCCGCGAGAATCGGCCGTCCGGCCGTACCGCCCGGTTCGCCGTCGTCGTTGCTACGGTACTGATCACCGAGTTTCCAGGCCCAGCAATTGTGCGACGCGTTCAAGTCGCTGTGCTGCTCGATGAAGGTTTGCGCCTCGGCAGGGCTGCCGATCGGTGCGGCGAAGGTGATGAAACGGCTTTTGCGAATCTCTTCGCGAAATTCGCAGAAGCCGCTGAGGGTGAATGGCATAAAACGACTTATATAGAAGAAGTGAGGCCGCAGCCTTTGAGGATGATGCGGATCAGGTTGGTGCCGGCGTCGTCCATGTCCTGTTTGGTCAATTTGCTGCGACCGGTCACTCGGCAGATCTGTGTGGCGAAGTCGGCGTAATGCTGCGTACTGCCCCACAAGAGGAAGATCAGGTGCACCGGATCCACCGGGTCCATCTTGCCGGCATCGATCCACGCCTGGAACACCGCGGCCCGGCCCTGGAACCAGGCGCGGTAGTCCTGGTTGAAATACTCGGTCAGGCATTCACCGCCGCTGATCACTTCCATCGCAAAGATCCGCGACGCTTGCGGCTGACGGCGGGAAAACTCCATTTTCGCGCGGATGTAGCGGGTCAGGGCTTCGGCCGGATCGTCCTCGGCGGTCAGGGTGTTGAAGGTGCTGTCCCACAGCTCGAGGATGTTGCTCAGCACCGCCACGTACAACCCGAGCTTGTTGGTGAAGTAGTAATGCAGATTCGCCTTGGGTAACCCGGCCTTGGTGGCGATGGTGTTCATGCTGGTGCCTTTGAATCCGTGACGGGCGAACTCGTCTTCGGCGGCTTTGATGATGGTCTCTTCGTTCTTCTGACGAATGCGGCTGGCAGGTTTGCCGCCGTGAGCGGGGACTTCAAAGGTCATAGGCACTTCCGGGTTTGTCTGTGGGGTGCAACCAGTTGCGTTGATAGCGCAACCATCGGCCTGCGACAAGCCCCGGGCGAATAAAACCCCGGTCGTCAGCGCGTGGCGGCGAGGCTTTCGAGAAAGCTTTCCAGCACCAGATGCGGACGCCGGCCTTTGCGGGTGACCGAGGCGAGGCTCAAATCATAGAAACGCGTGTTGGCCTTGAGCGCGCGCAGCCGCCCCTGTTGCACCCAGAGGCTGGCGTAATGATCCGGCAGATAGCCGATGTAACGCCCGGTCAGAATCAGGAATGCCATGCCCTCCCGGTCGGAAGCGCTGGCGGTGCAATTGAGGGCCTGATAGTGCGCCTGGATCTCCGCCGGCAAACGGAAGGTCGGGGCGATGGCGTCCTGGCTGTTCAGGCGTTCGTCGTCCAGCTGTTTGTCATCGACATAAAACAACGGATGGCCGACCGCGCAATAAAGCAGCGAGCGTTCGCTGTACAGCGGCTGATATTCCAGTCCCGACAGCGCACTGGCCTGCGGCACCACGCCGACATGCAGGCGACCGTCGAGCACACCTTGTTCGACTTCATTGGGGGCGATCATGCGGATCTGGATCTGCACGTCCGGCCCGCGCTCTTTCAACTGTGCGAGCGCGTGGGTGATGCGCATGTGGGGCAGGGTGACGAGGTTGTCGGTCAGACCGATGATCAGCTCGCCGCGCAAGTGCTGGTGCAGGCCGTTGACCTCGGTGCGGAAACTTTCCAGCGCACTTAAAAGCTGCAGCGCCGATTGATAGACCTCGCGACCTTCTTCGGTCAGGGAGAAACCGGCGCGCCCGCGCTGGCACAGACGCAGGCCCAGGCGTTGTTCGAGATCGCTCATTTGCTGGCTGATCGCCGAGCGACCGATGCCGAGCACGGTTTCCGCTGCGGAGAAGCCGCCGCACTCGACCACACTGCGAAAAATCCGTAGCAGGCGAATGTCAAAGTCACTGACCTGGGCCAGTGGATCGGGGCGGCGGCTGCTCATGCTGTTGTTCTCATTGTTTAGCAGGGTTCTAACTGAAGGTTAGAAAAGTTGGATTTCACCGACTTTATCCCCGTGGCAATTTAGCTGCAACAACGCTTTCTATCTCCCTGAAGCTTATTGCCCTGCGAGGTTTTGCCCGATGAACATGCCTGAAAACGCGTCGTCGCCACTGGCCAGCCAACTGAAGCTGGACGCGCACTGGATGCCGTACACCGCCAACCGCAACTTCCAGCGCGACCCGCGTCTGATCGTCGGTGCCGAAGGCAGCTGGCTGATCGACGACAAGGGCCGCAAGGTGTACGACTCGCTGTCCGGTCTGTGGACCTGCGGCGCCGGGCATACCCGCAAGGAAATCCAGGAAGCGGTGGCCAAACAGTTGGGCACCCTCGATTACTCGCCGGGCTTCCAGTACGGTCACCCGCTGTCGTTCCAGCTGGCCGAGAAAATCACCGAGCTGACTCCGGGCAACCTGAATCACGTGTTCTTCACTGACTCCGGTTCCGAGTGCGCCGATACCGCGGTGAAAATGGTCCGCGCCTACTGGCGCCTGAAAGGCCAGTCGACCAAGACCAAAATGATCGGCCGCGCCCGTGGCTACCACGGTGTGAACATCGCCGGCACCAGCCTCGGCGGCGTCAACGGTAACCGCAAGCTGTTCGGTCAGGCGATGATGGATGTCGATCACTTGCCGCACACGTTGCTGGCGAGCAATGCCTTCTCCCGTGGCATGCCGGAGCAGGGTGGTATCGCCCTGGCCGATGAGCTGCTGAAGCTGATCGAACTGCACGATGCTTCGAACATTGCTGCGGTGTTCGTTGAGCCTCTGGCCGGTTCCGCTGGCGTGCTGGTTCCACCACAGGGCTACCTCAAGCGCCTGCGTGAAATCTGCGATCAGCACAGCATCCTGCTGGTGTTCGACGAAGTGATCACCGGTTTCGGCCGTACCGGCAACATGTTTGGTGCCGACACCTTTGGCGTGACCCCGGACCTGATGTGCATCGCCAAGCAAGTCACCAACGGCGCGATCCCGATGGGCGCGGTGATTGCCAGCTCCGAGATCTACCAGACCTTCATGAACCAGCCGACCCCGGAATACGCGGTGGAATTCCCGCACGGCTACACCTACTCGGCGCACCCGGTGGCTTGCGCCGCTGGCCTGGCGGCACTCGACCTGCTGCAAAAGGAAAACCTGGTGCAGAGCGTGGCTGAAGTTGCACCGCATTTCGAAAATGCCCTGCATGGTCTGAAAGGTGCGAAGAACGTCATCGACATCCGCAACTACGGCCTGGCCGGTGCGATCCAGATCGCGGGCCGTGACGGCGACGCTATCGTGCGTCCGTTCGAAGCCGGTATGGCGTTGTGGAAAGCCGGGTTCTACGTGCGCTTCGGCGGCGACACCCTGCAGTTCGGCCCTACCTTCAACAGCAAACCGCAAGACCTCGATCGTCTGTTCGACGCGGTCGGCGAGGTGCTGAACAAGCTCGACTGATTTTTCCTTCTATATATACCTACAAAAACGGGCACTCCATGGCGGGTGCCCGTGGACAAGAATTCAGGAGTTTTCGATGAGCGTTATCCCGCATTTGATCAATGGCGAACTGGTGACCGAGAACGGTCGCGCAGTAGATGTGTTCAACCCTTCCACCGGTCAGGCTATCCACAAGCTGCCGCTGGCCAGCCGCGAAACCATCCAGCACGCCATCGATGCCGCCAAGGCTGCGTTCCCGGCCTGGCGCAACACGCCACCGGCCAAACGCGCCCAGGTGATGTTCCGCTTCAAGCAGCTGCTGGAGCAGAACGAAGCGCGCATCTCGCAATTGATCAGTGAAGAACATGGCAAGACGCTGGAAGATGCTGCCGGTGAACTGAAGCGTGGTATCGAGAACGTCGAGTTCGCCTGCGCAGCGCCGGAAATTCTCAAGGGCGAGTACAGCCGCAACGTCGGCCCGAACATCGATGCCTGGTCTGACTTCCAGCCGCTGGGCGTGGTGGCCGGCATCACGCCGTTCAACTTCCCGGCGATGGTGCCGCTGTGGATGTATCCGCTGGCGATCGTTTGCGGTAACTGCTTCATCCTCAAACCGTCCGAGCGTGATCCAAGCTCGACCCTGCTGATCGCTCAACTGCTGCTGGAAGCCGGTCTGCCGAAAGGCGTGCTGAGTGTCGTGCACGGTGACAAGACTGCGGTGGACGCGCTGATCGAAGCGCCGGAAGTCAAAGCGCTGAGCTTCGTGGGTTCGACGCCGATTGCCGAATACATCTATTCCGAAGGCACCAAGCGTGGCAAACGCGTGCAGGCTCTGGGCGGCGCGAAGAACCACGCAGTACTGATGCCGGATGCGGATCTGGACAACGCGGTCAGCGCATTGATGGGCGCGGCTTACGGTTCCTGCGGCGAGCGCTGCATGGCGATTTCGGTGGCCGTGTGTGTGGGCGACCAGGTAGCCGACGCACTGGTGGCCAAACTGGTTCCACAGATCAAGGCGCTGAAAATCGGTGCCGGTACTTCGTGTGGTCTGGACATGGGGCCGCTGGTCACCGGTCAGGCGCGCGACAAGGTCAGCGGTTATGTCGAAGACGGCGTGGCGGCGGGCGCGACCCTGGTGGTCGATGGTCGTGGTCTGAGCGTGCCAGGTCATGAGGAAGGCTTCTTCCTGGGTGGCTGCCTGTTCGACAACGTCACCCCTGAGATGCGCATCTATAAAGAAGAGATCTTCGGGCCGGTGCTGTGCGTCGTTCGGGTGAACAGCCTGGAAGAGGCAATGCAACTGATCAACGATCACGAATACGGCAACGGCACCTGCATCTTCACCCGTGACGGTGAGGCGGCACGTCTGTTCTGTGACGAGATTGAAGTCGGCATGGTCGGTGTCAATGTACCGCTGCCAGTGCCGGTGGCTTACCACAGCTTCGGCGGCTGGAAGCGCTCGCTGTTCGGCGACCTGCATGCCTATGGTCCGGATGGCGTGCGCTTCTACACCCGTCGCAAGGCGATCACCCAGCGCTGGCCGCAGCGTGCGAGCCATGAGGCTTCGCAATTCGCTTTCCCTAGCTTGTAAGTAGAAGGGCAATGCAAAGAAGGCCGACCTTTTAAGGTCGGCCTTTGCGTTTCAGGGCTTTTTTGACCGATATGACAGATTTATGAAAATAGAGGTTGACGGCAGATTTTGGAGGCCTATAATTCGCCCCACTTCCGGCACAGTCGAAACGGAAAACTCCTTGAAACTCAATGAGTTACGCAGTTTTCGGCAGCGGCTTGCTTCAGATCATCGAAGCCTGGAAGGAGTTGAAAGAGTGGTGATGTTTGGCTCTTTTGACGTTTCGATCTTCTCGATCGAAAGCGGAGAAAAAGAGGTGTTGACAGCAGCGTGTAACGCTGTAGAATTCGCCTCCCGCTAACGAGAGATCGGA
>NZ_JBXARH010000002.1:0-792995 GCF_058808055.1 Pseudomonas sp. GW821-FHT11G12 | reverse complement strand
GAATTTCAAGGAGTTTTCCGTTTCGACTGCGCCGGAAGTGGGGCGAATTATAGGCCTCCAGAATCTGCCGTCAACCCCTAATTTCAACCTTACTCGGATTTCAGCGTAATCCGTGCAAAAGCCTTCTTGCCGGCCTGGCAAACATGAGTCGCACCCAGCACACATATAAAGGAACGATCGACAACCTCACCATCTACACGCACACCGCCAGAAGCCAGCAGGTCACGAGCAGCCGCCGAGTTCTTCACCAGGCCCGCCTTATTAAGGACGGCAGCAATCGGCATATCTTCGGCAGCAGTCAGTTCGACTTCCGGCAAGTCATCCGGCAACTCGCCATCCTTCATACGATTACCCGCACCACGGTGAGCATTGGCAGCAGCCTCTTCACCATGGAAACGCGCAACAATTTCTTCAGCCAGCTTGATCTTGATGTCGCGAGGATTGGCACCCGCCTCTACATCAGCATGGAAAGCATTGATCTCATCCATCGAACGGAAGCTGAGCAGTTCGAAGTAACGCCACATCAACGCATCCGGGATCGAAACCAGCTTGCTATACATGACGCCCGGCGCTTCCTGGATACCGACATAGTTGCCCAACGACTTGGACATCTTCTTAACGCCATCCAACCCCTCAAGCAGAGGCATCGTCAGAATGCACTGAGCTTCCTGACCATAACCACGCTGCAGCTCGCGCCCCATCAACAGGTTGAACTTCTGATCGGTACCGCCCAGCTCCACGTCCGCGCGCAATGCAACCGAGTCATACCCCTGTACCAGCGGATAGAGGAACTCATGAATGGCGATTGGCTGATTGGTGGTGTAGCGCTTGTCGAAGTCATCACGCTCAAGCATACGAGCCACGGTGTACTGCGAAGTCAGGCGAATAAAGTCCGCCGGCCCCATCTGATCCATCCAGGTGGAGTTGAACGCGACTTCGGTTTTCGCCGGATCGAGAATCTTGAAGACCTGAGTCTTGTAGGTCTCGGCATTTTCCAGAACCTGCTCACGGGTCAGCGGAGGACGAGTTGCACTCTTGCCACTCGGATCCCCGATCATTCCGGTGAAGTCACCTATAAGGAAGATCACCTGATGCCCCAGCTCCTGGAACTGGCGCAGCTTATTAATAAGCACGGTGTGACCAAGGTGCAGATCCGGCGCCGTTGGATCGAAGCCGGCCTTGATTCGCAGCGGCTGGCCACGCTTGAGCTTTTCGATCAGCTCGGACTCGACCAACAATTCTTCCGCACCACGTTTAATCAGCGCTAGCTGCTCTTCAACCGACTTCATAACAGACCCGCAAGGCTCAGATTCAAAGGGAACCAACCATACAAGATCGCGCACCAATTACAAGTTTTGCCCGGCGCACGGACACCAATCCACGGGCGAGATGCCTGCGGACTTGCCTCAGAGATGATTTGGTTATATTTTATACAGTTATTTCATCTTCATCATGTCATTCATCTTTTCCAATTCATCTTTTCAAAGTCAAAACTACTTATGACCACTGAACCGTCTAAAGCGCCACCGCTTTACCCGAAGACCCACCTGCTTGCCGCAAGTGGGATCGCCGCCCTTCTCAGCCTGGCGCTCCTGGTATTTCCTTCCAGTGATGTTGAAGCCAAAAAGACGACCCTGAGCCTTGAACTGGAAAGTCCTGCTGAACAACTGACACAAGATCAAGACGCTGCTGACGCGGTTCAAGCCACAAATGAGCCAGTAGCTTCGCCCTTCGCGCAGATCGAAAACAGCGCAGAAGACGCACCTCAAACCGCCCAGGCCGCGCCAGCGCCTGCTCCGGTCGCTCCTGAAAAGAAGGCTCCAGGCCACAGGGAAGTGATCGTTTCCAAGGGTGATACCCTTTCGACACTGTTCGAGAAGGTCGGCCTTCCCGCTGCAGCCGTGCATGACGTGCTGGCCAGCGACAAACAGGCCAAGCAGTTCAGCCAGCTCAAACACGGCCAGAAACTCGAATTCGAGCTCAACCCGCAAGGCCAATTGACCAACCTGCACAGCAAGGTCAGCGACGTCGAAACCATCACCCTGACCAAGAACGACAAGGGTTATGTATTCAACCGCGTAACCGCCAAACCTACCGTTCGTACTGCTTATGTCCACGGCGTGATCAACAGCTCGCTGTCCCAGTCCGCCGCCCGCGCCGGCCTGTCCCACAGCCTGACCATGGATATGGCCAGCGTTTTCGGCTACGACGTCGACTTCGCCCAGGATATCCGCCAGGGTGACGAGTTCGACGTGATCTACGAGCAGAAAGTGGTCAATGGCAAAGCCGTCGGCAACGGCCCGATCCTGTCCGCCCGCTTCACCAACCGCGGCAAGACCTACACCGCCGTGCGTTACACCAACAAGCAGGGCAACAGCAGCTACTACACCGCCGATGGCAACAGCATGCGCAAGGCGTTCATCCGCACGCCGGTGGACTTCGCCCGCATCAGCTCCAAGTTTTCCATGGGCCGCAAACACCCGATCCTCAACAAGATCCGCGCCCACAAAGGTGTCGATTACGCCGCCCCGCGCGGTACGCCAATCAAGGCTGCCGGTGACGGCAAAGTATTGCTGGCCGGTCGTCGTGGCGGTTACGGCAACACCGTGATCATTCAGCACGGCAATACCTACCGCACGCTGTACGGCCATATGCAGGGTTTCGCCAAAGGTGTGAAAACCGGCGGTACCGTCAAGCAGGGCCAGGTGATCGGCTACATCGGCACCACCGGCCTGTCCACCGGTCCGCACCTGCACTATGAGTTCCAGGTCAACGGTGTTCACGTCGATCCACTGGGCCAGAAGCTGCCAATGGCCGACCCGATTGCCAAAGCCGAACGCGCCCGCTTCCTGGCACAGAGCCAGCCGTTGATGGCTCGCATGGACCAAGAGAAGGCCACCATGCTGGCCTCGAGCAAGCGTTAAGCAATGGCTCTCTATATCGGCGTGATGTCCGGAACCAGCCTCGACGGTCTGGACTTCGCCCTGATCGAGCAGACCTCGGCGATCAACCTGATCGCCACGCACTACATTCCCATGCCTGACTCCCTGCGCGCCGAGCTGCTTGGCTTGTGCGCCAGCGGCCCCGACGAGATCGCCCGCTCGGCCATTGCCCAGCAGAACTGGGTGAGGCTTGCGGCCCAAGGGATCCACGCCCTGCTCGAGCAGCAACAGCTCAAACCCGAAGCCATTCGCGCGATCGGCAGCCACGGCCAGACCATTCGCCATGAGCCGGCACGCGGCTTCACTGTACAGATCGGCAACCCTTCCCTACTGACCGAGCTGACCGGCATTACGGTCGTCAGTGACTTCCGCAGCCGTGATGTGGCCGCAGGCGGTCAAGGCGCCCCTCTGGTTCCTGCCTTCCACGAAGCGTTGTTCGAAGAGCGTACCGGTAACCGCGCGGTCCTGAATGTCGGCGGTTTCAGCAATCTCAGCCTGATCGAGCCGAACAAGCCTGTAGCCGGATTCGACTGCGGCCCCGGGAATGTTCTGATGGATGCGTGGATTCACCAGCAACGCGGGGAAAACTATGATCGCAACGGTCAATGGGCAGCCAGCGGCAAGGTTGAGCCAGTCCTGCTCAAGGCATTGCTGAGCGATCCCTTCTTCTCGACCCAAGGCCCGAAGAGTACCGGCCGGGAAGTGTTCAACCTGCCTTGGCTGGAACAGCATCTGTCCCACCTTCCAGGTTTCGCACCCGAAAACGTACAGGCAACGCTGCTCGAGCTGACGGCGCTGACCATCGTCGAATCGCTGCAAAGCGCTCAAACAGATACCGAAGAACTCCTGGTCTGCGGCGGCGGCGCCCACAACGCCACGCTGATGAAGCGCCTCGCCGAACTATTGCCCAACGCGAAAGTCGCCAGCACTGCAACTCACGGTGTCGATCCAGACTGGGTTGAAGCCATGGCCTTCGCCTGGCTGGCCCATTGCTGCCTGGAGGGTATCACCGCCAATCGCCCCAGTGTCACCGGCGCAAAGGGCTTGCGCGTTCTCGGCGCCATCTACCCCAACTAAGATAAAACGCAGATAACAAAACGCCGCAGAACCGTGAAGTTCTGCGGCGTTTTATTGTGTACGTTGAAGCGAAATCAGATCGAGAACGAAGAGCCGCAACCACAAGTCGTGGTGGCGTTCGGGTTCTTGATCACGAACCGCGAACCTTCCAGACCTTCCTGGTAGTCCACCTCGGCACCTGCCAGGTATTGGAAGCTCATCGGATCAACCACCAGACTCACGCCTTCGCGCTCGACGATGGTGTCGTCCTCGGCCACATCCTCATCGAAGGTGAAGCCGTACTGAAACCCTGAACAACCGCCGCCCGTAACGAATACGCGCAGCTTCAAGCGATCATTCCCCTCTTCATCGACCAGGCTCTTCACCTTGTGCGCGGCACCCTGGGTGAATTGCAAAGCCGTGGGGGTGAAGGATTCGACGCTCATGCTGACTATCTCCCGGCGTTACGCCGCCATAATGCGTGATGACGCGCATTATCCGCTTGTCCTAGAAAATCGGTCAACTATTGTTACGGTATATCAATAAAGCTGATCAACCGACCAGAATGCAAAAAGGCCCGCTCAACGGGCCTTTTTACGAGTCCAACAAGCCGTTACGGCAGCATGCCCGCGTGGGACAGACCAAAGCGCTCATCCAGACCGAACAGGATGTTCATGTTCTGCACCGCCTGACCCGACGCGCCCTTGACCAGATTGTCGATCACCGACAGCACCACCACCAGATCACCATCCTGTGGACGGTGAACCGCAATTCGGCAGACGTTGGCACCGCGCACGCTACGGGTTTCCGGATGGCTGCCGGCCGGCATCACGTCGACGAACGGTTCATTGGCATAACGCTTTTCGAACAGTGCCTGCAGATCCACCGAGCGATCAACCACGGTCGCATAGAGCGTGGAATGAATGCCGCGAATCATCGGTGTCAGGTGTGGCACGAAGGTCAGACCGACATCCTTGCCCGCCGCACGACGCAGCCCCTGACGAATTTCCGGCAAATGACGGTGACCTTTCACCGCATAGGCCTTCATGCTTTCCGACGTCTCGGAATACAGCGAGCCCACGGAAGCACCACGGCCGGCACCGCTGACACCGGATTTGCAGTCGGCGATCAGCAGCGAAGTATCGGCCAGACCTGCCTCAAGCAACGGCAGGAAACCCAGCTGCGTTGCGGTCGGATAGCAACCCGGCACCGCGATCAGGCGTGCTTTCTTGATTTGCTCGCGGTTGACTTCCGGCAAGCCATAAACCGCTTCGTCCAGCAACTCCGGCGCACCGTGCGGCTGGCCGTACCACTTGGCCCATTCATCCGCGTCCTGCAGACGGAAATCCGCCGACAGGTCGATGACCTTGGTGCCCGCAGCCAGCAATTCGCCGGCCAGTGCGTGGGCAACCCCGTGTGGAGTGGCGAAAAACACCACGTCGCAGGCGCCCAGGGTCTTGATGTCCGGCACGCTGAATGCCAGACCGTCGTAGTGACCGCGCAGGTTCGGGTACATATCTGCCACGGCCAGACCGGCCTCGGATCGGGAAGTGATCACCACCACTTCTGCCTGCGGATGCTGTGCCAACAGACGCAGCAGTTCGACACCGGTGTAACCCGTGCCGCCGACGATACCGACCTTGACCATAAACCTGCCCTCAACGAACCCACTGGAAAGCCGTCGATAATAGGGGCCGCGCGCCCCTGCGACAACCGTCAAGGTGACGTGCGGACGCTCAAGCCTCTACTATCCGGCCTACCGTGAATGAGGGAATAAACAAAAATGCTCTATCTGTGGATCAAAGCGCTTCATATCGTCAGCATCGTGTGCTGGTTTGCCGGGCTGTTCTACCTGCCACGACTGTTCGTTTATCACGCACAAAGTGAAGACACGATCAGCAAGGAACGCTTCAGCGTCATGGAGCGCAAGCTGTATCGCGGCATCATGGGCCCGGCGATGATCGCCGCGTTGATCTTCGGCGGCTGGCTCATTTACCTGAACCCGAGCATCTTCAGCAGCGGTGGCTGGATCCACGCCAAACTGACCCTGGTCGTGTTGTTGATCGGTTATCACCACATGTGCGGCGCGCAGGTAAAACGTTTTGCCCGTGGCGAGAACACCCGCAGCCATGTCTTTTATCGCTGGTTCAATGAAGTGCCGGTTCTGATATTGCTGGCTATCGTAATTCTGGTCGTGGTCAAGCCGTTCTAACTTCAACTGGTTCAACTTTCCGGGGTACTTCCGATGTCGCTGCCCGCTCTGCTCGAACAACGTCTGCGCCTGCCCGTCGTGGCTGCGCCGATGTTCCTGATTTCCAATCCCGAACTGGTGCTCGCGTGCTGCCGCAATGGCGTGGTGGGCAGCTTTCCGGCGCTCAACCAACGCGAAAGCAGCGGATTCAAGGCCTGGCTGGAACAGATCGAAGCGGGACTGGCGACACTGGATAACCCGGCGCCTTATGCCGTGAATCTGATTGTTCACAAGAGCAATCCGCGTCTGCAGGCGGATCTGAACATCTGCGTCGAACACAAAGTACCCATCGTCATCACCAGCCTCGGTGCGGTGAAGGAGTTGGTGGACGCCGTGCACAGCTATGGTGGCCTGGTGTTCCACGACGTGACGACTCGCCGCCATGCGGAAAAAGCCGCTGAAGCCGGCGTCGATGGCTTGATCGCCGTTGCCGCCGGCGCCGGTGGCCATGCCGGCACCTGGAGCCCGTTCTCGCTGATTGCCGAGATTCGTCAGTTCTTCGACAAGACGCTGCTGCTTGCAGGATGTTTGAACCACGGCCATGAGATTCTCGCCGCACAGTTGCTTGGCGCGGATTTGGCCTACTTCGGAACACGATTCATCGGTACGACTGAAAGTCATGCGCCCGACGCCTACAAGGAGATGCTCCTGACAGCCAAGGCAGCGGACATCATTCATACTCCTGCCGTGTCTGGAGTACCGGCCAGCTTCATGCGTCAAAGCCTGGAGGCTGCCGGTTTCGATACGGCTGCGCTGCAAGGCAAAGGTGAAGTGAACTTCGGCGACAAGCTCAAACCGATCAACGATGAGGCCAAGGCCTGGAAAACCGTGTGGTCGGCCGGCCAGGGGGTAGGCGAAATCGACGATCTGCCGAGCGTGGACCAACTGGTGGCACGCCTCGATGCCGAGTATCGCCAGGCGCTGAAACACGCGGCGCAACTTCCGAAACGCTGGCCACGCTGAGAAAATTCCGGCCAGTCATTGCCCGACTGGCCTTACACTTGGCGACTGCAACACGCTTCAATTCAATTTCTTTCGCGACAAGGATGCCTCGGTCATGAGCGAACCGCGTTACAAGATCGTTTTCGACGGAGCCCTTCAGCCTGGCGTCGATATCACCACGGCCAAACTCAATCTGGCCGACCTGTTCAAGAGTGACGTGGCCGGCATCGAGCGCCTGTTCAATGGACGCGCCGTTGCCCTCAAGCGCGACCTGTCACACAGCGACGCCCAGGCTTATTTGCAAGCGCTGGGCAAGACCGGGATCGACGCCCGGATCGAGACAGAAACAGCCATCGAACTGAATCTGTCCGATGTCCAGGAACACTCCGCTGCCGTGACTGAGCCCGACTCACCCTATGCACCACCTCGGGCCAGTGTCGGTGAACACCTGCCGGAGTTCGCCGCGCTCAAGCCATTGAGCGTCGAAGGACGGATCGGACGCCTGCGCTACCTGGCATGGTCGATGGTACTGAGTCTGGTGACCCTGCCAATCATCGGTGTGTTTGCGCTGATCGGTCTGGGCCTGGTGAGCGCCGATTCGACTTCAGGGCTGATCATTGGCGGTATCTTCGCCTTCTTCCTGTTCCTGGCTTTCGCGATCGTCGGCGTCCTGTTCAGCATTCAGCGTCTGCACGATATCGGCTGGTCAGGCTGGCTCTGGCTACTGACCCTGGTACCGTTCGTGGGCAGCTTCTTCCCGCTGGTGATCATGGTCATGCCGGGCAATACCGGCGCCAATCGCTATGGCCCGCCACCGCCACCGAACAGCACAGCCGTCAAAGTGCTGTGCTCTCTGTGGATCGTCTTTATCGGATTGTTCTTCGTCGGCGGAATGCTGGGCGGGATCTCCGCGATCCAGCAGGAGTACGAAACCAGCCTCGAAAGCAGTTATGAGAGCGGTTCGGTGACCGCTGATGAAGTCGATGTCGAAGTCGAGCCCGCGCCGAATTCGGTGGACGATGCAGCCGAAGCCGCGCCGGCCCCTGTAGACTCTGCGAAAGAATGAACAGCGCTCCCCGCCGTGACACCTGCGTCCACGGCGCGGAGCTGTTGCGATGGAGAACTGCATGACCCGTTACGCTCTGATCACTGGCGCCTCCAGCGGCATCGGCCTGGCCATGGCCGAAGCCCTGGCCCGCCGTGGCCGCAGCCTGATTCTGGTGGCCCGACAGCGTGATCAGCTGGAAAGCATTGCGATTGAACTGACCCAGCGTTTCGGCGTGGAGGTACTGTTCCGGGCCTGCGATCTGGGCGAGCCGTTGCGACTGTCCGGGTTTCTGCTGGAGCTTGAAGAAGGTGACCGGCAGATCGATCTGCTGGTGAACTGCGCTGGCATCGGCACCTGCGGCCCTTTCCTGGCTCAGGACTGGATGACCGAGCAGGACCTGATCGAGGTGAACATCCTCGCCCTCACCCGCCTGTGCCACGCGATCGGCAACAGCATGGCCCTGCAGGGTGGCGGGCAGATTCTCAATGTGGCATCGGTCGCCGCGTTCAATCCCGGCCCGTGGATGAGCACTTACTACGCCAGCAAGGCCTACGTTCTGCACTTCTCCGAAGCGTTGCGGGTGGAATTGAAAAAGTGCGCCGTGAAAGTCTCGGTGCTCTGCCCAGGCCCGACGCGCACGGCGTTCTTTCGCACGGCGCAACTGAACAACGACAAACTCAACGCCAGCAAACTGCTGATGAGCCCCGAAGAGGTCGCGCTATACACCGTGCGCGCCCTGGAGAAAAACCGCGCGATCATCATTCCCGGGCGCAGAAACCGCTGGTTCGCCTTTCTGCCACGACTGGGTTCGCGCTGGCTCAACCGCACCATCGTCGGCATGGTCAACAAAGCTTACTGCCCGCGCTGAAGGGCCGGCAGGCAAATGGCTGGGCGCGGTGATCCCTCGTGGGTACACTCAGCCCAGCTCACACAACGGAGAAAACAGCTGTGGATACTCTGTTCACCAAGATCATCAACCGGGAAATCCCGGCGAAGATCATCTACGAGGACGACCAGGTTCTGGCGTTCCACGACATCGCCCCACAGGCACCGGTGCATTTTCTGGTGATCCCGAAGAAACCGGTGCGCACCCTCAACGACCTGACGGAAGACGACAAGGCACTGGCCGGGCATATCCTGTTCACCGCCCAGCGTCTGGCGCTGGAACTGGGTTGCGAGGAAGGCTTCCGGGTGGTGATGAACTGCAATGAAAAGGGTGGGCAAACGGTCTACCACATTCATATGCACGTACTCGGTCAACGCCAGATGAACTGGCCACCGGG
Organism: Pseudomonas sp. GW821-FHT11G12; assembly: GCF_058808055.1. NCBI lineage: Bacteria > Pseudomonadati > Pseudomonadota > Gammaproteobacteria > Pseudomonadales > Pseudomonadaceae > Pseudomonas > Pseudomonas sp. GW821-FHT11G12. Next base: position 783,473 of record NZ_JBXARH010000002.1, on the reverse strand, counting down.
CTGATCGACCTCGAAATCTGTGGGAGCGCCCTGCTCCCACATGACCCAGCGCAAACCTTCCCCGGCCGATTCGGTTAAACTGGCCGCCGAGATTCTTCCCGGAGGTCAGCATGACTACCCAACGTCACTATTCGCCAATTGACCGTCTTCTGCTGCAAGCCGATGCCGCAATGCGAACCCTGCTGCCCTTCAGCGGCCAGCCGTACCGTCCGTCGCCGGCCATCGTGCAGCCCGATGTGCAGATGAGCGACGAAGACACCCGCCACGTCGCCGGCCTGATGCGCATCAACCATACCGGTGAAGTCTGTGCCCAGGCGCTGTACCAAGGTCAGGCCCTGACCGCCAAGCTGCCGCAGGTTCGCGAAGCCATGGAGCATGCGGCCGAAGAAGAGATCGATCATCTGGTCTGGTGCGAACAGCGCATTCATCAGCTGGGCAGCCACACCAGCGTGCTCAATCCGCTGTTCTATGGCATGTCGTTCGGGATCGGCGCAGTCGCCGGGCTGATCAGCGACAAGGTCAGCCTCGGTTTTGTCGCCGCGACCGAGCATCAGGTGTGCAAGCACCTGAACGAGCATCTGGAACAATTGCCGGCCGAGGATGAGAAATCCCGGGCAATTCTGGAGCAGATGCGTATCGATGAAGAACATCACGCAGAAAGTGCGCTGGAGGCCGGCGGTTTTCGCTTCCCGGCGCCGGTGAAGTTCGGCATGAGCCTGTTGGCCAAAGTGATGACCAAAAGCACTTACCGAATCTGAAAAACACCCATAAAAAAGGCGACTGCCGCAAAGCAGTCGCCTTTTTTGTGCCTGGACGTCTTAGCTCGGCATATTGCGCGCGTAGAAGATTTCCAGCATTTCGTGCTTCACACGCTCGGTCACCTGGGCGCGTTGCTCAGACGACAGATTGCTGGTGGCATCGCCGAACAGGTAGTTATCCAGTTCGAAGTTCTTCAGCAGCATTTTGGTGTGGAACAGGTTTTCCTGGTACACGTTCACGTCGGTCATCTGGTACGCGTCGCGGGTGTCTTCGGAAAGGTAGTTCTGGATCGAGTTGATCTCGTGGTCGATGAAGTGCTTGTTGCCTTCAACGTCACGGGTGAAGCCGCGCACACGGTAATCCACGGTCACGATGTCCGAATCGAACTGGTGAATGAGGAAGTTGAGCGCTTTGAGCGGTGAAATGACTCCACAGGTCGACACGTCGATGTCCACACGGAACGTCGCAATACCGGCGTCCGGATGGATTTCCGGGTAGGTATGCACCGTGATATGACTCTTGTCGAGGTGGGCCAGGATGATTTCCGGCAGCGGACCCGGGGACTCTTCGATCTGGCTTTCGGTCGGGGTGACCGGTTCTTCCGAGATCAGAATCGTGACGCTGGCACCCTGAGGCTCATAGTTCTGACTGGCAATGTTCAGAATGTTGGCACCAATGATTTCGACAACTTCCGTGAGGATCTGCGTCAGGCGTTCCGCGTTGTACTCTTGATTGATGTACTCGACGTAAGCCTGCTGGTCTTGCGGGGTTTCCGCGTAGCAGATGTCATAGATGTTGAAGCTCAAGGTCTTTGTCAGGTTATTGAACCCGTGGAGCTTGAGTTTGCTTTTCACCGTTAAAAACTCTCTATGTATGCGGCCCGGCCGCGTGATCAAGCATGCCCGTCAAGTGCGAACGACGCACCTGCGTAGGACGGTTAACACCTCTTCGCGATGGCGATTTTGGTTATCTGTTCAGGCGGAAGACCCGTCGGCTGACCGATCACTGCCCTGAAAAAAGTGGCGCATTATGCAGACGTCAGCGGGGGATCGCCAGAGTCTGCACTGCTTTTATGATAGTTGAATGTCGGCTCAGCCGAGTTCGACGATTTCATAGTCGTGGGTGATTGCCACGCCGGCTGCGCCGAGCATGATCGAGGCCGAGCAATACTTCTCCGCCGACAACTCGATGGCGCGTTTGACCTGGGCTTCTTTCAGGCCACGACCCTTGACCACGAAGTGCATGTGGATCTTGGTGAACACTTTCGGATCTTCGGTCGCGCGTTCGGCTTCCAGGAAAGCTTCGCAGCTTTCAACCGCCTGACGGGACTTCTTCAGGATGCTGACCACGTCGAAATTGCTGCAACCGCCAACGCCCAGCAGGAGCATTTCCATCGGGCGAACACCCAGATTGCGACCACCGGCGTCCGGCGGACCGTCCATGACCACGACATGACCGCTGCCGGATTCGCCGAGGAACATGGCTTCGCCAGCCCATTGGATGCGTGCCTTCATCGCCAAGACTCCACTGTAGAAAAAAGGGTCGCCAGCTTAGCACAGGGTCCCGGTTTGACTGCGAGCGGTGATCCTAGGACGGATGCCTTTACCGCGTAGGTAATTTCTCGAATTTTCGACGAAGTGTCTGGTAAGCTGGCGCCAATTCACTGGCGCCTAGCCAGTATTTGTAGCGACCGCCTCAGCGCCTCATATAAAAACCAAATATAACCGTGCAGTCTTTTCGGGATACAACCATGGTTGGTATTACCCCCACACCTAAAATCAAGAACCTCGACAAACTGCTGATGCATTGCCAGCGCCGGCGCCATGCGGCCAAGAGCAACATCATCTGCGCCGGGGATCGCTCGGACACGCTGTACTTCATCATCCGCGGCTCGGTCACGATCCTGATCGAGGACGACGACGGCCGCGAGATGATCATCGCTTACCTGAATGCCGGGGATTTCTTCGGTGAGCTGGGCCTGTTCGAACAGGCCGGCCAGGAACAGGAGCGCAGTGCCTGGGTGCGGGCGAAGGTCGAGTGCGAGGTTGCGGAAATCAGCTACGCCAAATTCCGTGAGTTGTCGCAACAGGATCCAGACATTCTTTACGTGCTCAGCGGACAAATCGCACAACGCCTGCGCAACACCACGCGCAAGGTCGGCGATCTGGCGTTCTTCGATGTCACCGGCCGTGTGGCCCGCTGCCTGCTGGAGCTGTGCAAGCAACCCGATGCGATGACCCACCCGGACGGCATGCAGATCAAGGTGACCCGTCAGGAAATCGGGCGGATTGTCGGTTGTTCGCGGGAGATGGTCGGTCGCGTGCTCAAAGATCTTGAGGAACGCAACCTGGTGGATGTGAAAGGCAAGACCATGGTGGTCTTCGGCACTCGCTGAGCTCGAACGCTCAGGCGGCGTAGATCTGCGCCAGCATTAAACGAAAGAGTTCATCGAGTCGCGCCAACGCATGGGGCGCCGGGAATTTCTCATGCAACGCGATGTGGCTGGCGGCACGTACCCGTTGCTCCAGGCCACACGCTTCGTTGAAGCGATTGACCGCCGCGACCATCGATTCGCGCTCGTCATCCAGCAGCATTGCACCGTGCACCAATCCCACCGGGCGCTGACCACCCTGACTCTGGCGCCAGCGCTGAGCGGTGCCGACCATCTTACGGCCGTCTAGGTTGACGTTAAAACGACCGTCGCAGAACGCACCGTCAATTTCACCCAGCGAAGACGTGCCACCCAACTCATCCAGCAACTCACAGATCGGATCACACAGACGCCGGTAACCGGTTTCGATGCGGTTCAGATCGCCTTCGCTGCGAGGCGGCGCGTAGACCAGTGCAATGTTGATCGTCGAAGCGGATTGCGGAACAGGTTCACCGCCGGTTTCACGCAACAACACCGGCCAGCCGGCAGCGGCGGAGACTTCACAGGCGTGATCGAATCCAGGAAGGCGATTCAAGCGGCGCGGCATGACCAGAGCGCGATCACTGGGCTGCCAGAACAGCAGACCGAATTCGGCATCACCGGCGCAGACCGAGGCCAGCAGATCCTGCTCGGCTTGCAGGCCGGCTTCGATGGTCAGGGAAGTGGGGATCATAAGGTTTCCATAGGACGTTGAGCCTGAGGTGAATCTTATGCTGCCTTCGCGGGCAAGCCCGCTCCCACAGGGATACGGGCGCCTGCGAAGAGTCGATCAGTCGAGGGTCGAACCGCTCACCGGAACGCCGCGCTCAGGGAAGAACAGGCGTTGCAGTTCGATGCCCGGGCTTTCGGCGCGCATGAACGCTTCGCCGACCAGGAACGCATAAACGTCGCTGATTTCCATCAGTTCGACATCGGCACGGTTGAGGATCCCGCTCTCGGTGATCACCAGACGATCGCGCGGAATGCGCGGCAGCAGGTCGAGGGTGGTTTCCAGGCTCACGTCGAAGGTGTGCAGGTTGCGGTTGTTGACCCCGACCAGCGGGGTGTCGAGGGTCTTCAATGCGCGTTCCAGCTCATCGCCGTCGTGGACTTCCACCAGCACATCGAGACCGACGCCTTTGGCCACCGAAGCCAGCTCGGCCATTTTCACGTCATCCAGCGCGGAGACGATCAGCAGCACGCAGTCGGCGCCCAGCGCACGGGCTTCGACGATCTGGTACGGATCGATCATGAAGTCCTTGCGGATCACCGGCAGCGAACACGCGGCACGGGCCTGCTGCAGATAAGCATCAGCGCCCTGGAAGTAGTCGATATCAGTCAGTACCGACAGACAGGTCGCCCCGCCCTTCTCGTAGCTTTTGGCGATATCGGCAGGAACGAAGTTCTCGCGGATCACGCCTTTGCTCGGCGAAGCCTTCTTGATTTCGGCGATCACTGCCGGTTGTTTTTTCTTGGCCTGCGCCAGCAAGGCACGGGCAAAACCACGGGGTGCATCGGCCGCCTTGGCCAGACTTTCCAGCTCGCTCAGGCTCACACGGGCGCTACGCTCGGCGACTTCCTGAACCTTGCGGGCCAGAATGTTTTCCAGAACCGTCGGTACACTCATCCCTCATTCTCCACTTTGAATACCGCGGTAAAGGCACCCAACTCCTCGAGTTTTTCCCGAGCGAGACCGGTGTGCAGAGCGTCGTGGGCAAGTGCCACGCCTTCTTTCAGACTTGTTGCCAGATCGGCGGCGTACAGCGCCGCACCGGCATTGAGCACGATCATTTCCGCAGCCTTCTGGCCGTTCTCGGTCTTGCGCTTGCCCAGCGCATCGCGGATCAGCGCCAGCGAAGCCTCCGGACCCTCGACCGACAGGCCATGCAGGCTCTGGCTCTTCATGCCCAGATCTTCCGGCTCGACCCAATATTCGGTGATTTCGTTGTTCTTCAGCTCGGCCACAAAAGTCGGCGCAGCAAGGCTGAATTCGTCCAGACCGTCCTTCGAATGCACCACCAGCACATGTTTGCTGCCCAGACGCTGCAAGACTTCGGCCAATGGCCGGCACAGTGCCTGAGTGAAGACACCGACGACCTGATGTTTGACGCCGGCCGGATTCGTAAGCGGGCCGAGCATGTTGAACAGGGTACGCAGGCCAAGGTCGCGGCGCGGGCCGGCGGCGTATTTCATGGCCTTGTGGTGAGTCTGGGCAAACATGAAACCGATGCCGACGTTGTCGATGCAACGCGCCACTTGAACCGGGGTCAGGTTGAGGTAGATCCCGGCCGCTTCCAGCAGGTCGGCGCTGCCGCTCTTGCCCGACACCGCGCGGTTGCCATGTTTGGCCACTGTGCAGCCGGCAGCGGCAACGACAAAGGATGAAGCGGTGGAAACGTTGAAAATATTCGCGCCATCACCGCCGGTGCCAACCACATCGACCACGCCGTCGAGGGTCTTGAGTTCGACCTGGTCGGCCAGCTCGCGCATTACCGATACCGCGCCGACGATTTCGTCGATGCTTTCGCTCTTCATGCGCATGGCCATCATGAACGCGCCGATCTGCGCGTCCGTGCATTGGCCGGTCATGATTTCGCGCATCACGTCGCGCATTTCATCGGTGCTGAGGTCGAGGTGATCGACGATACGGCTCAGGGCTGTCTTGATATTCATGGAGAGTCCTTAGCGCGTGCCGCCGGTTTGTTTGAGGAAGTTGGCGAACAGTTCGTGGCCCTGCTCGGTGAGGATCGATTCCGGGTGGAACTGTACGCCCTCGATGTTCAGGGTCTTGTGACGCAGGCCCATGATTTCATCGACCGAGCCGTCATCGTGCTGAGTCCACGCGGTCAGCTCCAGGCAATCGGGCAAGGTCTCGTGCTTGACGATCAGGGAATGATAGCGGGTGACGGTCAGCGGACGATTCAGGCCGGCGAATACGCCCTTGTCCTCGTGGAATACCGGGCTAGTCTTACCGTGCATCACTTGCCGGGCACGCACCACGTCACCGCCAAAGGCCTGGCCGATGGACTGGTGGCCGAGGCAGACGCCGAGGATCGGCAGTTTACCGGCAAAGTGCTTGATGGCTTCGATGGAGATGCCGGCTTCGGTCGGTGTGCACGGACCGGGGGACACCACGATTCGCTCCGGGTTGAGCGCTTCGATTTCGGCGATGGTCAGCTCGTCGTTGCGCACGACCTTGACCTCGGCACCCAGCTCGCCGAGGTATTGCACAACGTTGTAAGTAAAGGAGTCGTAGTTGTCGATCATCAGCAACATGGCGTTTCGAACCTCTTGAATTCTGACTTGGAAACAGCCTTCGGATGACTTGCCAGGACGCTGCACGATGTCGGACGCACAAGTGGCGACGGCAAAGCGGCATTTCAAACGGGCAAGGAAGGCAAAGCGATACAGATCCGGCGGGGCCGGCAGAAAAGATTCAGGCGCGCCAACGCCAGCGGGCGTGTGCCTTGATGACTTGATCCAGGAGTTTGCTGGTGATCAACACGGGGAAGGTCTCGTTCATACGTTCCCGCACAGTAACTTAGCTGGGCAGAGCGTGCAATATGGCCGGGCCTGACGGGGGGAAAACTATGGGAGGGTTGACGACCGATGGCAAAACGCCGGAAGTTTTTGGTACTGTCGTTTCGTTCCATACAACAATAAATAAACGGACTTGCTCATGATCAAACAGACGTTGTTTGTACCGCTCGCCGGATGCCTGCTCGCGATGGCCTGCGCCCAGGCGAATGCCGCGCCCAATCCTTATTCGAATTTCATCGTCTTCGGCGACAGCCTCAGTGATGCCGGGACGTTCACCGACAGCGGCGGCCCCGCCGGTTCAGTCGAGCGATTCACCAACCGCACCGGCCCGAACTACCACAACGGCAGCGGTGAGTTGTACTCGCTCAATGCCACCCAATTGATCGGCGGTCGGCTGGGCTTCACGCCGGACCAGACCGCTTCCGCGGACTCGGCAGTACGCGCCGGCCAGGGTTTGCCGGACGGCAACAACTGGGCGGTGGGCGGATACCGCACTGACCAGATTCTTGATTCGATCACCAGCACGTCCGACACCGGCGAACGCACCCGCGCCGGCTACCTGCCGTCGAACGGCTTTCGTGCTGATCCGAATGCCCTGTACTACCTGACCGGGGGCGGTAACGACTTCCTGCAAGGTCGCGTCACCAGTCTCGATCAGGCCAGCGCTGCGGCTGATCGCCTGGCCAGCAGTGTTCGGACTCTGCAAGGCGCAGGCGCCCGCTACATCATGGTCTGGTTGCTTCCTGACATCGGCTTTACCCCGGCTTTCAATGGCACCGCACTGCAGACGTTCACATCCCAGCTCAGCGCCCAGTTCAACACCGAACTGGTGAGCCAACTGCAAACCATCAACGCCAACATCATCCCGCTGAACATTCCGGTATTGCTCAAAGAGACGTTTGCCAACCCGGCACAGTTCGGCCTCGCCACCGATCAGAATCTGGTCACGACCTGCTTCAGCGGCAACAGTTGCCTCGAAAACGCCCGGTACGGGATCAACAGCGCCACGCCGGATCCGACCAAGCTGATCTACAACGACTCGGTGCACCCGACCGAAGCCGGGCAACGCTTGATTGCCGATTACGCCTATTCGTTGCTGGCTGCTCCATGGGAACTGACCCTGCTGCCGGAAATGGCGCAGGGCACGTTGCGTGCGCATCAGGACGAACTGCGCAATCAATGGCTGGCCGACTGGGAAAACTGGCAAGGCGTTGGCCAATGGCGGGCGATTGTCGCCGGCGGCGGCCAGCACCAGGACTTCGATGACCAGCACGCCGGGGCAAGTGCCGATGGCAATGGCTACAACCTGAACATCGGCGGCAGCTACCGCCTCGACGACGCCTGGCGTGTCGGTGTGGCGGCAGGTTTCTATCACCAGAAAATCGAAGCCGGCGACAACGACTCCGAGTACAAACTCAACTCCTACATGGGCACCGCGTTCGCCCAGTACCAGCAAAACCGCTGGTGGGGTGACCTGGCCGTTACCGCCGGACATCTGGACTACGACAGCCTTAAGCGCAAGTTCCAGCTGGGGGTCAACGAACGTGGCGAGAAAGGCGACACCGACGGCTACGTACTGGCCATCGGCGGCCGTGTCGGCTACGACATCGCGCCAGAGGCCAGCAGCCCATGGCACCTGTCGCCCTTCGTCAGCGCCGATTTCGGCAAGGTGGAAGTCGACGGTTACTCGGAAAAAGGCGCGGACTCTACTGCGCTGACCTTCGATGACCAATCGCGCAACTCCCGCCGCCTCGGCCTCGGCATCCAGGGTAAATACCAGATCACCGCACAGACCCAGGTATTCGGCGAATTCGCCCACGAGCGCGAATACAACGACGACGCCCAGGATCTGACGATGAACCTCAACAGCCTGCCGAACAATCGCTACACCCTGGAAGGCTACACACCGCAAACCAACCTGAACCGCCTGAATCTGGGCGTCAGCCACAACCTCACCAAGGACGTGGCCCTTCGCGCCAGCTACAACATTCGCAAGGATGACGACTTTACCCAGCAAGGGGTCAATGTTGGCGTAAGTCTCGACTTCTGATCAGAAGGCCATAAAAAACGCGGCGCCCTCACAGGCGCCGCGTTTTTTTATGGCTGAATCACCCGTCACTCAGTCCGGGGTTTGCTCGGCCAACGCAACAGCTCGGAACATTGCCCGACGCTTGTTGATGGTTTCTTCCCATTCCAGCGCCGGCACCGAGTCGGCAACGATGCCGCCACCGGCCTGCACGTGCAGCTCGCCGTTCTTGATCACCGCGGTGCGAATTGCAATCGCGGTGTCCATGTTGCCGTTCCAGGCGAAGTAACCGACCGCCCCGCCATACACGCCACGCTTGACCGGCTCCAGTTCGTCGATGATTTCCATCGCGCGGATCTTCGGCGCGCCGGACAAGGTGCCCGCCGGCAGGATCGCCCGCAGTGCGTCCATCGCCGTCAACCCGGCCTTCAACTGGCCGGTGACGTTGGACACGATGTGCATCACGTTGGAATAGCGCTCGATGACCATCTTCTCGGTGAGCTTCACCGAGCCGATTTCCGATACACGTCCGGTGTCGTTGCGACCAAGGTCGATCAGCATCAGATGCTCGGCGATTTCCTTGTCGTCGGACAGCAGGTCCTCTTCCAGCGCCACGTCAGCCTCTTCGGTGGCCCCGCGAGGACGGGTGCCGGCAATCGGGCGCACGGTGATCAGGTTGTCTTCGACCCGCACCAGTACTTCCGGCGAACTGCCGACGACATGGAAATCACCGAAGTTGAAGAAATACATGTACGGCGTCGGGTTGAAGCAACGCAGCGCGCGGTACAGATCGATCGGCGCAGCCTTGAAGTCGATCGACATGCGCTGGGACGGCACGACCTGCATGCAGTCACCGGCGAGGATGTATTCCTTGATGGTGTCGACGGCTTTTTCGTAGTCGTCCTGGGTGAAGCTGGAGCGGAACACCGGCTCGGCGGCCTGCTGCTTGCTGAAATCCAGGCCTCGACGCGGGGTGATCGGCTGACGCAGTTTTTCCAGCAGTTCCTGCAATTGCGCCTGGCCCTGCTCGTAGGCATCGGCCTGCGCCGGGTCGGCCAGCACGATCGCGTGCATCTTGCCGGCGAGGTTGTCGAACACCACCACCGCATCGGAGACCATCAGCAGAATGTCCGGCACGCCGAGCGGATCCGGGTTCGGGCATTTGCCGAGGCGTTTCTCTACGTAGCGCACACAGTCGTAACCGAAGTAACCCACCAGGCCGCCGTTGAAGCGCGGCAGACCGGCGATGGTCGGCACGTTGTAGCGGGCCTTGAAGGTTTCGACGAAGGCCAGCGGGTCTTCGACGTCGTGACTTTCGGTCTCGACGCCATCGACGGTGATGCTGACGTGATGGTCATGAACCCGCAGCACGGTGCGGCACGGAAGGCCGATGATCGAGTAACGGCCCCATTTCTCGCCGCCCTGCACCGATTCGAGCAGGTAGGAGTTGGGCTGGTCGGCCAGTTTCAGGTAGATCGACAGCGGGGTGTCGAAGTCGGCCAGGGTTTCGCAGGCCAGCGGGATGCGGTTGTAGCCTTCAGCGGCCAGACGCAGGAATTCTTCGCGGATCATAGGGTGCCTCGTGGTGTGAGGTGCAAATCAGTCAGGTGTGCAAACGCGCCGGCAGGCCGGCCAGGAACAAGTCAGGCGCGCCAACGCCAGCGGGCCAGGGCCTTGATGACTTTCATCCAGAGTTTGCGGGTGACCACCACGATGGCGTTTCCAGAAGGGGATTGAGAAGCGTCGGGCAACGTTATCTCAGCGGCCGTATCCAGGCAACCGGGAATTAACTTGCGCAGATCGTCGATCACCAGCGCCGGGGATTCCTCGGCAATCGGCCGACCATGGTTGTAGCCATAACTGAGCGCGACACATTTGACCCCCGCCGCTTTCGCCGCCAGCACGTCGCTGCGCGAGTCGCCGACGAACAGCGATTGCGAGGCCGGAATGCCGGACATCTTCATGACAAAGAACAGCGCCGCCGGATCGGGTTTCTTCTGCGGCAGGGTATCGCCGCCGATGATCCACTTGAAGTAGCGGCCGATCTTCATCTGATCCAGCAGCGGTGCGACGAAGCGCTCCGGTTTGTTGGTGATCAGCGCCATGGCCACGCCCTGCTTGTGCAGCCATTTCAGGGTGTCGCGCACGCCGGGATAGACCACGGTCAGCTCATGGCTGGCGCCGTAGGCTTCCATGAACACCTCCAGCGCATGCTCGGCTTCGACGTCATCCACCGCGGAATGGTCGATGCCGCCGGCCAAAGCGCGGCGCACCAGCACCGGCGCGCCGTTGCCGACCCACTCGCGCACCGACTCGATACCGGCAGGCTTGCGCCCGAGGGAGAGCAGCATGTTATCCACCGCCGCCGCCAGGTCGGGTACCGAATCGATCAGCGTGCCATCCAGATCGAACATCACCAACCGCGGCAGTTGCCCCGGGAACAGCTGCTCAAATCCGCTCATGGGCGGGCCAGCGCCAGTTCGGAACGCATCTTGTCGATGACTTCCTGATAGTTCGGCGCATTGAAGATCGCCGAGCCGGCCACGAAGGTGTCGGCGCCGGCAGCGGCGATTTCACGGATGTTGTTGACGTTGACGCCGCCGTCGATTTCCAGGCGGATGTCACGGCCCGAGGCATCGATGATCGCGCGCGCTTCGCGCAGCTTGTCGAGGGTGCCAGGAATGAATTTCTGCCCGCCGAAGCCCGGGTTGACGCTCATCAGCAAGACCATGTCGACCTTGTCGATCACGTACTTGAGCACGTCCAGCGGGGTCGCCGGGTTGAACACCAGGCCGGATTTGCAGCCGCCTTCACGGATCAGTTGCAGCGAACGATCGACGTGCAGCGTGGCTTCCGGGTGGAAGGTGATGTAGGTGGCGCCGGCCTCGATGAAATCACCGACGATGCGATCCACCGGGCTGACCATCAGGTGCGCGTCGATCGGCGCGGTCACGCCGTACTTGCGCAGCGCGGCGCAGACCATCGGGCCGATGGTCAGGTTCGGTACGTAGTGGTTGTCCATGACATCGAAGTGAACGAAGTCGGCACCGGCGGCCAGAACGTTGTCCACTTCCTCGCCCAGGCGGGCGAAGTCGGCGGAGAGAATCGACGGAGCAATAACGAAGGGCTGCATGACGCACCTTTTCTGAGCTAAATCACGATGGCGCGCATTGTATACCTCAAGTTTCCGCGCGCGCACCGTGACCGCGATGATTGGGTTGTGCCATGACCGATGACCGGCGGATTCTCAGTACGCCGCCCGGTAGATCTTCTCGATGTCGGCAGCGCTGAGCTTGCGCGGGTTGTTGCGCATCAGGCGCTCGATGCCTGCAGCCTCTACCGCCATGGCCGGAATCGCCTCTTCGGGCACGCCGAAACTGCGCAGACCCTGCGGAATGTCCACCGCTGCGCACAGTTCGGTCATCGCCGTGACGGCACGGTCCGCCGCTTCATTGAGGCTCAGATGAGCGGTCTTCACCCCCATGGCTTCGGCGATATCCTGCATCCGTTCGACGCAGGCCATCTTGTTCCAGGTCATCACATACGGCAGCAACAGCGCATTGCTGACGCCGTGGGCAATGTTGAAACGCCCGCCCAGCGGATACGCCAGCGCATGCACCGCGCCAACCCCGGCATTGCCGAACGCCATGCCGGCCATCAGGCTGGCGGTGGCCATGTCTTCCCGCGCCTGCAGGTTGGATGGGTTGGCGTAGGCCTTGGGCAATGACCGGGCAATCAGCTTGATCGCGCCGATCGCCAGCGAATCGGTGATCGGCGAGGCATTCAGCGACAGATAGGACTCAATGGCATGCACCAGCGCATCGACACCACTGGCGGCAGTGACGCCGCGCGGACAGGTCAGGGTCATTTGCGGGCTGACCAGCGCCACGTCCGGCAACAGATAATCGCTGACAATGCCCTTCTTCAATTGCGCGACCTTGTCCGAAAGAATGGCGACGTTGGTCACTTCAGAACCCGTGCCGGCCGTGGTCGGGATGGCGATCAGCGGCGGGCCCTTGCGCGGCACCTGATCGACGCCGAACAGATCCTCCAGCGCACCGTGATAACCGGCATACGCCGCGACACTCTTGGCGATGTCGATGGCACTGCCGCCACCGAGGCCGATCAACCCGTCATGCCCGCCCTCGCGGTAGACGCGCATGCAGTCTTCGACGATGGCGATTTCCGGATCCGGCAACACGCGGTCGAAGATTTCGTACTCGCGCTCGCCGATCTGCGCCAGTGCCAACTGCACCGTGCCGGACTTGACCAGCGCGGCATCGGTGACAATCAGCGGGTTGTCGATGTCCAGCCGTGTGAGCTCGGCCGCCAGCTGCTCGATGGCCCCGGCGCCGGTGATCAGTTTGTGAGCAATCTTGAACGAGGAAAGACTCATCGTGCGCAGCCTCTTATAGATGTGGGAGCTGAGCACAAGCGTAGCTGGGGAATTCGGGTTGTCTGTCATTCAGCGCATGAATGGCAGACAACCCGGATCGTGCAGTCGTCAGACCTGAGCGGTGCGCAGTTTCTCGCTACGCCCACGCAGCCACTCAAGAGTCAGCAGCAGGATCACCGAGAAGGCAATCAACAGAGTCGCCGCCGCCGCAATCGTCGGACTCAGGTTCTCGCGAATCCCGCTGAACATCTGCCGAGGCAGCGTCGCTTGCTCAGGGCCGGCAAGGAACAGCGTCACCACCACTTCATCGAACGAGGTGGCGAAGGCGAAAAGCGCACCGGAAATCACCCCCGGCGCAATCAGCGGCAAGGTCACCCGGCGGAACGTGGTCAGTGGCGAAGCACCGAGGCTGGCCGCCGCCCGCACCAGGTTATGGTTGAACCCCTGCAATGTTGCCGACACCGTGATGATCACGAACGGCACACCGAGCACCGCGTGCACCACGATCAGTGAGAAGAAACTGTTGCCCAGGCCCAGCGGCGCGAAGAACAGGTAACTGGCCACACCGATGATCACCACCGGCACCACCATTGGCGAAATCACCAGCGCCATCACCAGCGCCTTGCCGGGGAAGTCGCCACGGGTCAGGCCGATGGCCGCCAGCGTGCCGAAGACCATTGCCAGCACGGTCGCGGCCGGGGCGACGATGATGCTGTTCTTCAGTGAGCGCATCCATTCCGCCGAAGCGAAGAAGTCCTGATACCAGTGCAGCGAAAAACCTTGCAGCGGGTACACCAGGAAACTGCCCGAGTTGAACGACAGCGGCACGATCACCAGCACCGGCAGGATCAGGAACAACAGGATCAAGCCGCAGAGGATCCGCAAGCTGTAGAACCACACCCGCTCGACGGGCGACATATAAGGACTCAGCATTTCAAACTCCCCTTAGCTCAGGCGCAGGCGACTGGCGCCCACCAGCCAGCTGTAGATCAGATAAAGCACCACGGTCGCCAGCAGCAACAGCCCGCCGAGCGCAGTGGCCATGCCCCAGTTGATGCTGGTGTTGGTGTAGAACGCGACGAAGTAGCTGACCATCTGATCGTTCGGGCTGCCCAGCAGCGCCGGGGTGATGTAGTAGCCGATGGCGAGAATGAACACCAACAGGCAACCGGCGCCAACACCGGCATAGGTCTGCGGGAAGTACACCCGCCAGAAACTGGCGAACGGATGGCAACCCAGGGAAATCGCGGCACGCATGTAGGTCGGCGAGATGCCTTTCATCACGCTGTAGATCGGCAGGATCATGAACGGCAGCAGGATGTGCACCATCGAGATGTAAACCCCGGTACGGTTGAACACCAGCTCCAGCGGTTTATCGATCACGCCCATTGCCATCAGCGCGCTGTTGATCAATCCACCGGATTGCAGCAACACGATCCACGCGGCGACTCGTACCAGGATCGAGGTCCAGAACGGCAGCAGCACCAGAATCATCAGCAGGTTGCTTTGACGCGACGGCAGGTTGGCCAACAGGTACGCCAATGGATAGGCCAGCACCAGGCAGATCACGGTGATGATCAGGCCCATCCAGAAGGTCCGGGCGAAGATGTCGAGGTAGATCGCCTGATCCGGGGTGGCCGGGGCCAGCTCGCCGAGATCGTCGATGCGATGATCCACCGCCGCCAACAGGTAGAACGGGGTGATGCTGCTGGTGTTGCGCTTCACCGCTTGCCAATAGGCCGGATCGCCCCAACGCTCGTCGAGGCCTTCCAGCGCTTCTTTATAAGAGGTCGGCTCGCTGGCGAATGGCAGCGAACGGGCGGTTTTGGTCAGCAGGCTGCGATAGCCGGCCAACTCCATGTTCAAGCGCTTGGACAGATCGCCCAAGGTCTGGTTTTTGCGAGCTTCGGCGAGGTCTTCGCCGGCGGCCTTGTAGACCGGTTCAGCAGGCAGTCCGCGACCGTCCCAACTGGCAATGGCTGCCACGGTGCGTGGCATGCCGCCCACCACTTCCGGATTGCCGACGCTTTTGTAGAGCAGCGCCACGATCGGCACCAGGAACACCAGCAACAGAAACAGCACCAGCGGCGCGATCAGCGCCTGGGCCTTCCAGCGGTTGACCCGCTCGGCGTGCTTGAGCCGCTGCTTCAAGGTGGGGCTGTTGCCCTCGTTCAGGGGAACGGCGATAGCCATGACGTACTCCGGAAATCTTTTGAATGACGGCGTCACCCTTGGGGTGACGCCGCGTAGGCATCACGCCTTACTTCGCAGCCCAGGAATTGAAGCGCTGCTCCAGTTGCTCGCCGTTGTCAGCCCAGAAGCTGACGTCGATCTGCACCTGGTTGGCGATGTTTTCCGGAGTGGTCGGCATGTCTTTCAGGACATCCTTGGCCAGCAGCGGTACAGCCTGGGTGTTGGCCGGGCCGTAGGCGATGTTTTCCGAATAGGTCTTCTGCTGTTGCGGTTGCACCGAATAGGCGATGAATTTCTTCGCCGCTTCCGCACGCTTGGCGTCCAGACCTTTCGGGATGGCCCATGCGTCGAAGTCGTAGATGCCGCCGTTCCACACCACTTTCAGGTTGGATTCTTTCTGCACCGCCGCGATCCGGCCGTTGTAGGCCGAGCTCATGACCACGTCACCGGAGGCGAGGTACTGCGGCGGCTGGGCGCCGGCTTCCCACCACTGGATGCTTGGCTTGAGTTCGTCCAGTTTCTTGAATGCGCGATCCTGACCATCTTTGCTGGCCAACACTTTGTAGACGTCTTTCGGCGCAACACCGTCGGCCATCAGTGCGAATTCGAGGGTGTACTTGGCGCCTTTGCGCAGGCCGCGCTTGCCCGGGAATTTCTTGGTGTCCCAGAAGTCCGCCCAGCTGCTCGGTGCGGTTTTCAGCTTGTCGGCGTTGTAGGCCAGCACGGTCGACCACACGAAGAAGCCCACGCCACACGGCTGGATCGCGCCCTTGACGTAGTCTTCGGTCTTGCCGAACAGCGCAGGATCGAGTTGCTCGAACATGTCTTCGTCGCAGCCACGGGACAGTTCCGGCGATTCAACCTCTACCAGATCCCAGGACACGCTCTTGGTGTCGACCATGGCTTTGACCTTGGCCATCTCACCGTTGTACTCGCCGGCGACGATCTTGCCGTTGCCTGCTGCTTCCCACGGTGCGTAGAAGGCTTTGACTTGCGCCGCCTTGTTCGCCCCGCCAAACGACACCACGGTCAGATCCGGGCCAGCGGCCATTGCGCTTGCCGCACCCATCAGGCCCAGGGTCAGGGCTGTGAACTTCAGGGATCTCAACATTTATTGTTCTCTCCACGTGCAGGGTTGGTGTTGGTATTGCCGGGGCGATTAATGCGCCTCTAGAAGTGGGTCGAGTGCACGAACGTGCTCGACCTGCCAGCCAAGCGGAACCACGTCGCCGACTGCGAGCGCTGGATCGAGCTCGGCAATCGGTTGTTTCACGAAGAAGTCGGTCTTGCCGCAGACTTCCAGGCGCACCCGGACGTGGTCGCCCAGATAGATGAATTCGGCCACCCGCCCGGAGAAGCGGTTGACGCATTGATCGCTCGAGCCGTTGAGGCTGACGCGCTCCGGACGGATCGACAGGGTGACCGGTTCACCGGTCTGGCCGATGTTGACCGCCAGCGCCTCGACCTTTTCCCCACGCCCCAACTCGACCACGCAGCGCTCGCCGCTCTGGCTGAGCAGGCGACCGTTGAGGCGGTTGTTTTCGCCGATGAAGTTGGCGACGAAGGTGTTTTTCGGTTCTTCGTAGAGGGTGCGCGGCGGGGCGATCTGTTGGATCTCACCTTGATGGAATACAGCAACGCGGTCGGACATGGTCAGGGCTTCGCCCTGGTCGTGGGTCACGTAGACCACGGTCACGCCGAGGCGCTGGTGCAGGTGTTTGATTTCCATCTGCATGTGTTCGCGCAGCTGTTTGTCGAGGGCGCCGAGGGGTTCGTCCATCAGCACTAGTTGTGGCTCGAACACCAGCGCACGGGCCAGCGCCACACGTTGTTGCTGGCCGCCGGACAACTGCGCCGGATAGCGCGAAGCGAAGGCATCGAGCTGCACCATGCTCAGGACTTTCTTGACCTTGTCACTGACGTCGCTCTTGTTCAGACCGCGCACGGTCAGCGGGAACGCCAGGTTCTCGGCCACGGTCATGTGCGGAAACAGCGCGTAGTTCTGGAACACCATGCCGATGTCGCGTTTGTGCGGCGGCACGTTGTTGATCGCTCGCCCGGCCAGGAGGATTTCACCGGCGGTCGGTGTTTCGAAACCGGCGAGCATCATCAGGCTGGTGGTCTTGCCGGAGCCGGACGGCCCGAGCAGGGTCAGGAACTCGCCCTTGCGGATGTCCAGGTTGAGGTCTTTGACGATCAGGTTCTCGCCGTCGTAGCTCTTCTGCACTCCACGAAAGCTGACCAGCACATCACTGGCCCCTGCGTTTGATTCGACCTGGCTCATACCCACACCTTTGTTATTGATGACTGCTGTGGGATTAAGCCTAGTGGCTGCTTGCAGTCACGCAAATCGGGGCGCAGGAGAGAATCGCCTCAGCCGGATGGAAGACCGGGGGTAGGGATTGCCCTACAAGGATGGCGCGTTTGGACACGTCAGGTGCGAGCCCTGAGGTTCAAGCCGCAGGAACCGGTAAAAGCACCTGTCGCTATTGGATATGCGGGTTAAAGGAGCTTGTGTTCCATCGCATACTTCACCAGCTCGGCGAGTGATGTGATGTTGAGTTTCTGCATCAGTCGCGCCTTGTGGGTGCTGATGGTCTTGCTGCTCAGGGCCAGTTGCTGGGCGATGTCGTTGACGTTGGCGCCCTGGGCCAGGCGCTCGAATACCGAGAATTCGCGTTCGGACAACAACGAATGCAGCGGTCGTGTATCGGTCAGGCCGACTTCGAAGACCATGCGGTCGGCCAGTTCCGGATCGATGTAGCGCCCGCCCGCCGCGACCTTGCGAATCGCCGTCAGCAACAGCGCCGGATCGCTGTCCTTGGTCGCATACCCGGCGGCGCCGACCTTCAGCGCCCGGGCGGCCATCTGCGCTTCGTCGTGCATCGACAGCACCAGAATCGCCGGCGGATTGTTCAGTGCGCGGATACGCGGAATCGCTTCCAGCCCGTTGACCCCGGGCATGGAAATATCCAGCAGCACCACCTCGCACGGCACACTGCGCAGGGTTTCAAGCAACTGCTCGCCATTGCTCGCCTCCCCCACCACTTGCAGATCCTTGGCCAGGCCGATCAATTGCTTGATGCCTTCGCGAACGATGGTGTGGTCTTCGGCTACCAGTACACGGATCACTTACTTCTCCTCATCCAATGGCACCCGCACGCTCAGTGTGGTGCCCTCGCCCGGTTCGCTGTCGAGTGACAACTGCCCGCCCATGATCAACACCCGCTCACGCATGCCCACCAGTCCAAAGGACGTCGGCCTGCCCGCAGCGGCGACAAATCCTACGCCATCATCGCTGACTGTCAGACACAAATCGGAGCCTTCGAGCGCCAGCGTCAGTTCCACAGTATGCGCCTGGGCATGGCGCATGACGTTGGTCAGCGCTTCCTGAAGGATGCGGAACAGGCCAATGGCCTTGGCATCGCTCAGCGGCGGCAGATTGTCCGGCACCTGCACCAGACACGGAATCTGCGTGCGCGCCTCAAATCGCCGGGCCTGCCACTCGATCGCCGAGGCTATCCCGGCATCGAGGATCGGCGGGCGCAATGCCGTCGCCACATCGCGCACCAACTGGAACAGCTGGGCGATCAGGCGTTTCATGCTGTTCAGGCGTTCGTTCAGACCCGGATCGAGTTGCGCGTAGGCCAGTTCGCACATCGATGTCTCCAGTTTCAGCACCGTCAACATCTGCCCCAGCTCATCGTGAACCTCGCGGGCAATGCGTGCTTTTTCCTCTTCCCGCACGCTTTCGAGATGCGCCGACAGCTCGCGCAGTTGTTCGCGCGATGCCGCCAGTTCCAGTTCGATGCGCTTGCTTTCGGTGATGTCCCAGACGATGCCGTCCCAGACGTAGGCGCCGTCCTCCAGTTGCCGGGTGATGGCCTTGATCTCGGCCCAGCGCTGTTCGCCCTGCCGCGTCAGGATCCGCCCCTGCCACGACCAGTCGCTGTCGGTGTCCAGCGCCCGGTCCTGAGTCTGGTGATAACCGGCCTTGTCGTCCGGGTGCACCAGGCTGCGCAGGCCCATGTCGCGATGAGCGATGGCGGCCGGCGCGTAGCCCACCAGACTTTCGCTGCCCTCACTGATGTAGGCAAAGTCGATCTGCCCGGTCACCGGCGCCCGCTCCAGGCGGAACACCAGCCCCGGCACGTTGGCGGCGATGCCCTGCAAGCGCGCCTCGCTTTCCTGCAACGCGGCCAGGGCCCGCCGGCGTTCGGTGACGTCAGTGAGATAAACCACCAGATATTCGCTGTCGCGAAAGCGCAGAAAACTCAACGACACATCCGCCGGCAGGATGCTGCCATCCGCCCGCACACAACTCGTTTCAAAGCTGAGCGGCCCTTCTTCACTGGCCCGGGCGCGTTTCCACAGGTTAAGCCAGCGGTCCATGTGCAAGCCGGGTTCGAAGTCGATCAGCGGTCGTTCGATCAGCGCGCCCTGTGGATAACCCAGCATGTGTTCCGCCGCGCGGTTGGCGTAGCGCACGTGGCTGTCCCAGTTGACCCAGAGGATGCCGACGGTGCTCTGATCGATGGAAAACTGGGTCAGGCGCAGGGCTTCTTCGCTGGCGGCACGCAGGGCGATGTCTTCCCGGGCGGCGAGCAGGCGTTGTTCAAGGCTGTGTTGCTGGCGCCGCTGCCAGAAGACGATTGCCGCACAACTGAGCAGCAACACGGCGAACAACAGGCTCAGGTTCTGCCAGAACCCCGGCGACTCCGAAAGCCGCGGGTACTTGGGTTGCAGCCATTGGGTGTGCAGGCGCTCCAGATCTTTTGCCGGGATCGCCCGCAAGGCACTTTCGACAATCCCGGCCAGCTCCGGCCAGTCACGACGGGTGGCGACCCGCAGCAGCTGCGGTAGACCAATGTCGCCGACCACGACCAGCCCGGCAAACTCCGGTTCTGTCGACAGCCGCCCCAATTGCGCTTCGTCCACCACCGCGTAAGACGCCTGCTGACTCAACAGCAACTGCAACGCCTGACGCTCCAGCGGCACGCCTTGCAGATTCAGATGGGGATAGTTGCCGCGCAAGTAATCGGCGGTGACGCTGGGCATGCGCACGGCTACCCGGGCCTGGCTGTCGAGTTTTTCCAGTTCGACCGAACTGCTCACTTTCTGGTCGCTGACCACCAGTTGCGGCACGCGCATGTAGGGATCGGAAAACTGCCAGAGACGCAGCGAGCCGGGCGTCTGGGTCAGGCCCGGCGCAATATCGATTTCGCCGTCCCGCGCGGCGGCTTCAAGTTGTTCCAGATCGGGGAAGTTGCGCCAGCTGAGTTCGATATCGAGGGCCTTGGCCATCCATTTCATCAATTCGACATTGGCCCCGGACAGCCGCTGCAAGCGCCGGTCGTATTGCGCGTACGGTGCCTGAAGAATCAGGCCGACGCGCAATTCATTGTGCTGGGTCAGCCACTGTTGCTGGCCCGCCGACAACTGCGCAACATGGCTCGGCGGCGCAGGCGCGGCCCACCCCATCAAGGGAAACGCCAGACAGCCGATAACCCACAGGCAGCAAAAACGCATCATTGAAATCCCATACACTGACAAATTCTGACCAACCCATTAGGCTGCCGGGATACTTTCTGGCCTGGAATAACCGATGCCCCCTGTCTCTCGCCTGGCAATGCCAGCATTGTGCCTGTCGCTGATCCTGCCTTGTGCGTTTTCCGTCGAAGCCGCCGATCCGGCACCCGCCGCAGCAGCGGAAAAACCCGCCGAAGAAAAACCGGTCGAACGCCAGCCATTGCTTGAGCGTAGTCAGGAAGAAGCCTCGGCACTCGAACGCAAAGTCCCGGCCCAGGAACAGCAACAGTTGCAGGCCGGCAGCGATACATTCCTCGCGCTGTGGAAACCGGCCAACACGGCCGATCCCAAAGGCGTGGTGATCCTCATCCCCGGCGCCGGTGAAACCGCTGACTGGCCCCAGGCGATCGGCCCGCTGCGGCGCAAATTGCCGGACGTCGAGTGGAACAGCCTGAGTATCACCCTGCCCGACCTGCAAAGCGATGCCATCGCACCGCGCGTGATCGAAGCACCCGCAGCGCCGAAAACCGCCGATGCAGGCAGCAAGGATTCGACCACTGCCGAACCGATCGAGCAAGCCGCTGGCGGTGAAGCGGATGTGGCGGACAAGGTCGTCGCCGAAACCACCGAAGAACAGGCCAAGGCCGACGCCGAACGAATCATCGCCCGCATCGACGCAGCGATTGCCTACGCCGAACAGCAAGGCGCGCACAGCATCGTGGTGCTCGGGCACGGCACCGGTGCCTATTGGGCCGCGCGTTTCCTGAACGAAAAGCAGACGGCACAAGTGGAAAAACTGGTGATGGTCGCCGCGCAAGTACCACCCAAGGCCAAGCCTGAACTGGCAGAACTGACGCCACTGCTGAAGCTGCCGACCGCCGATATCTTCTATACGGACAAGCTGCTGGATCGCAACGCCGCACTGGCGCGTTTGCAGGCCAGCAAGCGCTTGAAGACGTCGGCGTTCAGCCAGGTCGCGCTCAAGGCGTTGCCCGACAACAAGGCCGAGCAGGAACAATTGTTCCGCCGGGTTCGCGGCTGGTTGAATCCGCAAACCCCGGACTGACCGACCGCACAAAAAAAGATCGCAGCCTGGGCTGCGATCTTTTTTTTCGTCTAGCGGAAATCCCGCCGCTCGCGAATCAATGTGTAGGCATTGTGCAAGTCGCGAGTTCTTTCAGTTGCCTCGAGTACCTGGGCAGCCGTCGCACCGGTCCCGGCCACCTTGTCCGGATGATGGCGGCTGAGCAGGCGACGATAGGCGCGTTTGATCTGTGCCGGTTCGCTGGTCGCCGACACGCCGAGCAGGCGCATCGCATCCTGATAACTCACCGCTGCGCTGACGATCGGGCGCTTGTTCGGCTCGTAATCCGCTGCCAGCGCCTGAATCTGGTGAGTCGTCCAGCCCAGCCACTTGCCCCATTGCGCCAGCAGTTCGCGCTCGCTGCTGCCGGCCCGGCCATCGGCCCAGACCATCCGCCAACAAGCGCGCAACACGCCTTCGGCCGCATGGGGCTGAGCGCTGAGACGCCGCAGATAACCGCGCAGGCGATCCCCGCCGGACTTGCCGCGATTGAACGCGGCAATGGCCCGGCGCTGCGCCGGCTCGCTCATGTCCAGCGCGCGCATCTCCTGACGCGCCTGCTGGATATGACCGTCGGTGACCCGCCCGTCACTCTTGGCCAGACGCCCGAGCAAGACGAACAACAACTCGTCGTTGCGCAGCATCGGCTGGCCGCCGAGTTTTTCCCGCAAATGCCCCCAGCTCTGCAAATGCAGGCGCCGATCCAGCGCCTGCCCCAACAAAGCCCCAAGCATGGCCCCCGGAATGCTGGCGATAGCAAAACCCGCTCCGGCTCCAATCAGAGTCCCTGGCCACAACATATCAGCGACTCGCTTCTATCAAGGTTTCGGCTTCAGCCAGACGCTCGTGCGTACCGACATCGACCCAGTGGCCTTTCAGTCGCTCACCGCTCACCTGCCCGTCCGCCATGGCTTTGCGCAGCAACGGTGCCAGTTTGAAGGCGCCGTCCGTGCAGCCATCGAACAATTGCGGGTGCAGCACAGCGATGCCGCTGTAGGTCAGGGTCGCCGTCTCCGGTTGCCCGTCCTGCACCTGGTCGCCGACCAGACAGAAATCGCCCGTCGGGTGATGGGCCGGATTGTCCGCCAGCACCAGATGCGCCAGCCCGGTGATCGGCTGGTGCAGCACGCTGAAGTCGTAATCGGTCCAGATGTCACCGTTGACCACCAGGAACGCTTCGTCACCGAGCAACGGCAAGGCGCGGAAGATACCGCCACCGGTCTCCAGAGGTTCGCCTTCGGGCGAGTAACGGATGCTCAGGCCGAATTGCGAACCGTCGCCCAGGTAATCTTCGATCTGCTGACCGAGCCAGGCATGGTTGATCACGATGTCGCTGAAACCCGCCGCCGCCAGGGCACGCAGGTGGTACTCGATCAACGGTACGCCAGCGGCACGCACCAGCGGTTTGGGGGTGGTCAGGGTCAGCGGGCGCATGCGCTCGCCTTTGCCGGCCGCCAGAATCATTGCCTTCATGCAGTCACTCCGCCACGCAGGCTGACCAGCAATGCCTGCAGTTGCGCCAATTCCGGACGGCGTGCGATCACCGCTTCTATATAGGAGAAGAAGCGCGGCACATCGCCGAGGTAGCGCGGCTTGCCGTCGCGGTGACAGATGCGGGCGAAGATACCGATGACTTTGAGGTGACGTTGCACGCCCATCAGGTCGCTGGCGCGCAGGAAGTCTTCGAAGTCCGGCTGCACGGGGATGTTCAACGCTGTCGCCTGCTGCCAGTAGTTTTCCAGCCAGCCACGTACGCGTTCTTCAGGCCAACTGAGGAAGGCGTCCTTGAACAGACAGGTCACGTCGTAGGTCACCGGGCCGTACACCGCGTCCTGGAAATCCAGCACGCCGGGGTTCGGCTCGCTGAGCATCAGGTTGCGCGGCATGTAGTCGCGGTGCACCAGCACTTTGGGCTGTGCCAGCGCGCTGTCGATCAGCAGATCGCTGACCTGCTGCCACTGCTGCTGTTGCGTGGCGTCGAATTCCACACCCAGTTCGCGTTTCACGTACCACTCGGGGAACAGTTCCAGCTCGCGACGCAACAGTGCGACGTCATAACTCGGCAGCGGTGCCACCATCGGCAACTGCTGAAATGCCAGCAGCGACTGCAAGGCATCGCTGAACAATGCATCGGCATTTTCGCTGTCGATCACGTCGAGATAGGTCTTGTTGCCCAGGTCATTGAGCAAAAGAAATCCGCGCTCGAGGTCCTCGGCATAAATTTTCGGCACGTTAATTCCGGATTTCGCCAGCAAAAAGGCGATATCCACGAACGGTTTGCAGTTTTCCTGGGGCGGCGGTGCGTCCATCACGACGAAACTGCGACCGGCGCCTTCCCAACGGAAATAACGGCGGAAACTCGCGTCGCTGCTGGCCGCAGTCAACGTGGCCGGGGGTACGACACCCCAGCCCTGATCGGCAAAAAGGGTTGCCAACTGCTCATCGAGCCAAACTTTCAGGTGTTGCAAGCGTACATCTTGGTCAGGCATTGCAAGGGTCTCCGACGGCGCTAGCCGTCAAGCGGGTCATGCTTTATTATCCAGCATCTTTTTCAGACCATCGAGAGGCGTGCGGCCCACACCGCGGGCAGATGGCACGCAGGAAGCCCGGACTAATAAGATGGCATTGAAATCCCCCGCGTTTCGTAAAAAATTTCCGTTGTTGGTAACCGGCAGTCTGCTGGCTATGCAACCTCTGGCCAGTTCATTCGTTGTCGCCGCCGAGCAGTATGACTGCGCCGTCTCGGCTACGGGCGGTTGGGCCTGTTCGCCAAAGACGTCGGCGGCTGCATTGCCACCGCGTCCGGTGCATGACGGCAGTGCTGTCAGCGCCACCGGCGAAACCCCGGCCGAGAACGGCAGCGTTTCGGACTCCGGTCCCAAACCCGTGCTGGTCACCGAGTCCAAGGGCCGCGGCCTGAAATCCCGTAGCGAAGACTACAGTCACCTCGACTGGGTTCCGCGCGAGAAGCTCACCGCCGCCCAACTGGCCGAGACAGGTCCTTACTGCTCTGGTTCCTATATCGAACCAATTCGTCCTGGCATGAATGACAAGACGAATAAAAGTGACGCTCCGACCTTCATCGGCGCGAAAGCCTCGCGCTATAACACCGAAGATCAGGTCGGCACGCTGGCCGGTGACGTGGTTCTGCGTCAGGGCAGCATGCAGGTCGAGTCCCAGGAAGCGAGCCTCTACCAGGCCGAAAGCCGCGCCGAACTCAAGGGCGACGTGCGCATCCGCGACAATGGCGCGCTGATCGTCGGCGACCACGCCGATGTGCAGCTCGACACCGGTGAAGCGAAAGTCGACAACGCCGAATACGTGATGCACAAGTCGCGCATCCGCGGTAACGCGCTGTACGCCAAGCGCGCCGAGAACGCGATCATCCGCTTGAAGGACGGCACGTACACCACGTGCGAACCGAACAGCAACGCCTGGCAGCTCAAGGGCAACAACATCACCCTGAACCCTGCCACCGGCTTCGGTACCGCGACCAACGTGACACTGCGGGTCAAGGACATTCCGATCCTGTACACCCCGTACATCTATTTCCCGATCGACGACCGTCGTCAGTCGGGCTTCCTGCCGCCGACCATCGGCACCGGCAGCGACACCGGCTTCACGCTGGTCACCCCGTACTACTTCAACCTGGCGCCGAACTACGATGCCACGTTGTACCCGCGCTACATGAGCAAGCGCGGCATGTTGGTGGAAGGCGAATTCCGTTACCT
The DNA here is from genome assembly GCF_058808055.1 of Pseudomonas sp. GW821-FHT11G12. Lineage (NCBI taxonomy): Bacteria > Pseudomonadati > Pseudomonadota > Gammaproteobacteria > Pseudomonadales > Pseudomonadaceae > Pseudomonas > Pseudomonas sp. GW821-FHT11G12. The sequence continues at coordinate 757,805 of NZ_JBXARH010000002.1, read as the reverse complement.
GACCAAATCCAGCGAAGGTCAGTTCGGCGCCGCGTACCTCAACGACGAAGACACCGATCGCAGCAAGCAGACCGATTACGAAAAAAATCGCTACATGTACAACTGGCAACACAAGGGTGGCCTGGACTCCCGCGTGTACACCCAGGTTGACTACACCAAGATCAGCGATCCGTACTACTTCCAGGACCTGACCACCGACCAGATCGGTGTGAAGAGCCAGGACTTCGTGAATCAGCAGGGTCTGGTTGCCTACCGTGGTGATAACTACACCGCCATCCTGAATGCTCAGCAATATCAGCTGGCAACCGTTTCGAACATCACACCTTACGGGCGCCTGCCGCAGATCACCTTCAATGGCAAACTGCCGTACCACCCGGAAGGCCTGAACTTCGATTACGAGACCGAACTCGTTCGCTTTGACCGCGATCTGAAAACCGGTGACTTCGTCAACGAAGACGGCACCGTCTCGCCGCGCCTGGATACCAACGTGACCGGCCTGGCTCGTGCCAACGGCGATCGCCTGAATCTGAAGCCTGGCGTCAGCCTGCCGATGAACTGGACGTATGGTTTCCTCAAGCCATCGCTCAAGTACCAGTACACCCAGTACCAACTGGACCTGGACGGCCAGGGCAAAGACGACATCATTGTCCAGAAGGCATTCGCAGCAGCGAACGGCACCCGATACGTCAACGGTAATTTTGGCAGCAACCAGAGCCGTGGCGTGCCGATCGCCAGCATCGACAGCGGCCTGTACTTCGACCGCGACACGTCGTACTTTGGCAAAAACTACCGCCAGACCCTGGAACCGCGCCTGTTCTACCTCTATGTACCGGAGAAGGATCAGGAAGACATTCCAGTGTTCGACACCAGCGAATACACCTTCAACTATGCCTCGCTGTTCCGAGACAACCGCTTCTCCGGTTCCGACCGGGTCGGCGACGAGAACAAGCTTTCGTTGGGTGTGACCAGCCGCTGGATCGAAGACGACGGTTTCGAACGTCAACGCATCAGTGTCGGCCAGGCCTTGTACTTCAAGGATCGCGAAGTCCAACTGCCAGGTATCGATCCAAAGACCCGCGACGATGCGCATTCCAACGTTTCGCCTTATGCGCTGGAATACGAATACCGCTGGAACCGCGACTGGCGCACCACTGCCGACTACAACTGGGATCCGGACAGCCGCAGCCCACGTTCCGGCAGCGCGATGTTCCACTACCAGCCTGAAGACAACCCGAACAAGGTGGTCAACCTCGGTTATCGCTATCGCAACGACCAGGTTCGTTACGACCAGAACACCGGCAAATGGTCGGTGGGTGGTGGCGACTACGGCACCCCGGGCCAGCCTGGCTACGTGAAGGACTACTACAAGATCCAGCAGCATGACTTCTCGGTCATCTGGCCGATCGTTCCACAGTGGAGCGCAATCAGCCGCTGGCAGTACGACTACAACCGCAACCGTACACTGGAAGCCTTCGGTGGTTTCGAGTACGACAACTGCTGCTGGAAACTGCGCCTGATCAACCGTTACTGGGTTTCCTACGACGAGTTCAGTCAGGAAGCTCCGCAAAACGAAAAAGGCGACCACGGCGTCTTCCTACAAATTGTTCTGAAGGGACTCGGCGGCCTTACTGGCGCCAAGGTAGAGAGCTTCCTCGACAAAGGCATCCAAGGTTATCGTCAACGTGAAGACCAAGCTTTCTGATTGTCTGCGCCCGCTGATGCTGGGCGCGCTGTTCCTGGGTACCGCGGCCAACGCCGCGGTGCAGTCCATCGATAAAGTGGTGGCCATCGTCGACAACGACGTGGTCATGCAGAGCCAGCTGGATCAACGCGTCCACGAAGTTCAGCAAACCATCGCCAAGCGCGGTGGCGGCTTGCCGCCTCCGGGCGTACTGGATCAACAGGTGCTCGAGCGCCTGATCGTCGAAAACCTGCAACTGCAGATCGGCGAACGTTCCGGTATTCGCATCACCGATGAAGAACTGAACCAGGCTGTCGGCACTATTGCCCAGCGCAACAACATGACTGTCGATCAGTTCCGCGCAGCCCTGGCTCACGACGGCCTGAGTTACGAAGGCGCCCGTGAGCAGATCCGCAAGGAAATGGTCATCAGCCGCGTGCGTCAGCGCCGTGTTGCAGAACGCATTCAGGTATCGGAGCAGGAAGTGAAGAACTTCCTCGCCTCCGACCTGGGCAAGATGCAACTGTCCGAAGAGCTGCACCTGGCCAACATCCTGATCCCGACCCCGGAAAGCGCCAACTCTGAAGCAATTCAGAGCGCCGCACGTCAGGCGATGGAGGTTTACCAGCAACTCAAGCAAGGCGCTGATTTCGGTCAACTGGCCGTTGCCAAGTCCGGCAGCGACAACGCTCTGGAAGGCGGCGACATGGGCTGGCGTAAAGCTGCTCAACTGCCACCGCCGTTCGACCGCGAACTGAGCAGCATGTCGCCGGGTGAAATCACTCAGCCAGCACGCACTCCGGGTGGTTTCATCATCCTGAAACTGCTGGAAAAACGCGGCGGCGAAAGCCAGATGCGCGACGAAGTGCATGTGCGCCATATCCTGGTCAAGCCAAGTCCGGTCCGTGACGAAGCGAAAACCAAGGAACTGGTTCAATCGCTGTATAACCGCATCTCGGCCGGCGAAGATTTTGCTGAACTGGCCAAGAAATACTCGGAAGACCCAGGCTCTGCCCTCAACGGCGGCGACCTGAACTGGATCGACCCGAACGCACTGGTACCGGAATTCCGCGCCGTGATGGCCAAGTCCCCGCAGGGTCAGCTGTCCAAGCCATTCCAGACCCAGTACGGCTGGCACGTTCTGGAAGTCCTTGGCCGTCGCGCCACTGACAGCACCGAACAGGCCCGTGAGCAGCAAGCCATGACCGTACTGCGTAACCGCAAATACGATGAAGAGCTGCAAACCTGGCTGCGTCAGATCCGTGACGAAGCGTACGTAGAGATCAAACTCCCTGGTGCAGACCAGGCAGCGCAGTGAAACCCAAGCGTTTCGCGCTGACACCCGGCGAACCAGCCGGCATCGGTCCCGACCTGTGCCTGCTGCTCGCCTCGCAAGCCCAGCCACATCCCCTGATTGCCATCACCAGCCGCGACCTGCTCCAAGAGCGGGCCGCGCAGCTGGGGCTGGCCGTCAGTCTGCTGCCTGTGTCGCCCGGTCAATGGCCGGACCTTCCGGCGCCGGCCAACAGCCTTTATGTCTGGGACACCCCGCTCAGCGCCCCCGTGGTTGCCGGGCAACTGGACAAGGCCAACGCCGCATTCGTTCTTGAAACCCTGACCCGCGCCGGCAATGGCTGTCTGAACGGTGATTTCGCCGGGATGATCACCGCCCCGGTGCACAAGGGCGTGATCAACGAATCGGGCATCGCTTTTTCCGGCCACACCGAATTCCTCGCCGACCTGACCCACACCGCCCAGGTCGTGATGATGCTCGCTACCCGCGGTTTGCGCGTGGCGCTGGTCACCACTCACCTGCCCCTGCGCGACATCGCCGATGCGATCACGCCGGAGCGACTGGAACGGGTCACGCGAATTCTGCACGCCGACCTGCAAGACAAATTCGGCATCGCCCAACCGCGCATCCTGGTCTGCGGACTCAACCCGCACGCCGGTGAAGGTGGACACCTGGGCCATGAAGAAATCGACATCATCGAACCCACATTGGAGCGCCTGCGCGGCGAGGGCATGGACCTTCGTGGCCCGCTGCCTGCCGACACTCTGTTTACCCCCAAATATCTGGAGCACTGCGACGCAGTGCTGGCGATGTACCACGACCAGGGCCTGCCCGTGCTCAAGTACAAAGGCTTCGGCGCAGCGGTCAACGTGACCCTGGGCCTGCCGATCATCCGCACCTCCGTCGACCACGGCACCGCCCTGGATCTGGCCGGTAGCGGCAAGATCGACACCGGCAGCCTGCAGGTCGCCCTGGAAACCGCCTACCAGATGGCCGAGACCCGTTTATGACCGAGCAATACCAACACAAGGCGCGCAAACGCTTTGGCCAGAACTTCCTGCACGATGCCGGCGTCATCGACCGTATCCTGCGCTCCATCAGCGCCAAGCCTGACGACCGGATGCTGGAAATCGGCCCGGGCCAGGGTGCATTGACCGCAGGCCTGCTGAACAGCGGTGCACAACTCGACGTGGTGGAACTGGACAAGGACCTGATCCCGATCCTCAACCAGCAGTTCGCCGGCAAGAGCAACTTCAACCTGCATCAGGGCGATGCGCTGAAGTTCGACTTCAATACCCTGAACGCCGCACCGAACAGCCTGCGCGTGGTCGGCAACCTGCCGTACAACATCTCCACGCCGTTGATTTTCCACCTGCTGAACAACGCCGGCATCATCCGCGACATGCACTTCATGCTGCAGAAGGAAGTGGTTGAACGTCTCGCCGCAGGTCCGGGTGGTGGTGACTGGGGCCGTCTGTCGATCATGGTTCAGTACCATTGCCGGGTCGAGCACCTGTTCAACGTCGGCCCGGGTGCTTTCAACCCGCCGCCGAAGGTCGACTCGGCCATCGTCCGCCTGGTGCCGCACGCGGTACTGCCGCACCCGGCCAAGGACCATCGCCTGCTGGAGCGCGTCGTGCGCGAAGCCTTCAACCAGCGCCGCAAGACCTTGCGCAACACCCTCAAGCAATTGCTGAGCAACGCTGAAATCGAGGCCGCCGGCGTCGATGGCAGTTTGCGTCCCGAGCAGCTTGATCTGGCGGCATTCGTACGCCTGGCCGACAAGCTCGCCGAACAGCCCGCACCAACACCCGCTGCCGACTGACAGGCAAGCATTGCGCTCGGGCAGGACACCGCTCTGGTCTCCTGCCCGATACTTGCCTAGACTCAACCCATCGGCGACACCCCGCGTTCCGCTTTGTCCTTAAGGCCTTTTGCATGTCTGATCCTCGTTATCAGGTCGATGTCAGTGTCGTAACTCACTATCTGGCAGACCAATCGCAACCCGAGCACGACCGCTTTGCCTTCGCCTACACCATCACCGTGCAGAACAATGGCGAGCAGCCAGCCCGACTGATCTCCCGGCATTGGGTGATCACCGATGGCGACGGTCATGTCGAAGAGGTGCGCGGCGCCGGTGTGGTGGGCCAACAGCCACTGATCGACGCGGGAAAAAGCCACACCTACAGCAGCGGCACGGTCATGACCACCAAGGTCGGCACCATGCAGGGCAGCTATGAAATGGTCGCCAGCGACGGCAAGCATTTCGACGCAATCATCAAACCCTTCCGCCTCGCCGTTCCCGGAGCCCTGCACTAATGGCGACGTATGCCGTCGGCGACCTGCAAGGCTGCCTCGAACCGCTCAAGTGCCTGCTCAAGCAGGTCGCGTTCGACCCGGCAGTGGATCGGTTGTGGCTGGTGGGTGACTTGGTCAACCGTGGCCCGCAATCGCTGGAAACCCTGCGTTTCCTTTATGGCATGCGTGAATCGCTGGTCTGCGTACTGGGCAACCACGACCTGCACCTGCTGGCGGCGGCGAAAAACATCGAGCGGATGAAGAAGTCCGACACGCTGCGCGAGATTCTCGCAGCGCCGGACTGCGCCGAACTGATGGAATGGCTGCGCCAGCAGAAGCTCATGCACTACGACGAGCAACGTGAAGTCGCCATGGTGCACGCCGGCATTGCACCGCAATGGTCGCTGCGCAAGGCTTTGAAGTACGCCGAAGAAGTCGAGACCGCCCTGCGCGACGACAACCTGTTCCCGGCCTTCCTTGATGGCATGTATGGCAACGAGCCGGCGAAGTGGGACAGCGAGCTCAAAGGCGTCACCCGCCTTCGGGTCATCACCAACTATTTCACGCGCATGCGTTTCTGCACCGCCGAGGGCAAGCTCGACCTCAAGAGCAAGGAAGGCCTCGACACCGCGCCACCGGGCTACAAGCCCTGGTTCCAGCACAAGGAGCGCAAGACCCGTGGCCTGCGAATCATTTTCGGCCACTGGGCGGCGCTGGAAGGCAATGTCCATGAACCCGGCATTTCAGCCCTCGACACCGGTTGCGTGTGGGGCGGCAGCCTGACCCTGATGAACGTCGACAGCTTTGAACGGCTGTCATGCAAATGCGACGAACACGGCGGCGTCCTGCCCCCGGTCGCACCATTGATCACCGAATCCTCGCCAGTCAGCGCTGCGCGTTAGACTGCGTTTTCAGCCGAGCCACAGGAACCCGCCATGAGCGAATTCAAACGTATCCCCCCGGAACAGGCCCAGGCCCTGCGCGAGCAAGGTGCCGTGGTGGTCGACGTCCGTGACCCAGCCACATTCGCGGCGCTGCACATCAGCGGCTCGAAGCATCTGGACAATCATTCCCTGCACGCCTTCATCCAGGGGGCCGACCTCGATGCTCCGACTGTTGTGGTCTGCTATCACGGCAACTCGAGCCAGGGTGCCGCGGCGTATCTCGTGAGCCAGGGCTTCTCCGACGTCTACAGCATGGACGGTGGCTTCGAGCTGTGGCGTACGACTTTTCCTTCGGAAACCGCGCAAGGCACCTCCGAATAATTTTTTTGTAACGTGCAAGCCCCGGCTCCCGTGGGCTCGCGCGGTGGCAGACGAACGGTCTGCCACAACTAATTACGTATCTCGCCTTTACCTCCTGAATTCCCAACTATCCTTAAGCCCAGGCCATCCAAAACAGGGGAGAGCCGGTACACCGGCGCACGGGTCATCGGGAGTGACTTTCGCGGTTGTCGATCGCGGAGGGGTTCTGGGGGGTAAACAACAGCTGCCTTAGCGGCTGCTTGCCAGCATCGACTGAGTGATCCGGCGTCGGCTCCACGTATCGAGCGAGGTGACGTCATGAGTATCTTTAGCCACTTCCAACAACGCTTCGAGTCCACACGCCAGGAAGAACTCTCGCTGCAAGAGTACCTGGAGCTGTGCAAGAAAGACCGTAGCGCCTACGCTTCCGCTGCCGAACGTCTGTTAATGGCCATCGGCGAACCGGAGCTGCTCGACACCTCGACCAACTCGAGGCTGTCGCGAATCTTCTCGAACAAGGTGATCCGCCGCTATCCGGCCTTTGAAGACTTCCACGGGATGGAAGAATGCATCGACCAGATCGTGTCGTATTTCCGCCATGCCGCCCAGGGCCTCGAGGAGAAGAAACAGATCCTCTACCTGCTCGGTCCCGTCGGTGGTGGTAAATCCTCCCTGGCCGAGAAGCTGAAACAGCTCATGGAAAGAGTGCCTTTCTACGCCATCAAGGGTTCACCGGTATTCGAATCTCCCCTGGGTCTGTTCAACGCCACCGAAGATGGCGCGATCCTCGAAGAAGACTTCGGCATTCCCCGGCGCTACCTGAACACCATCATGTCGCCATGGGCGACCAAACGCCTGGCCGAATTCGGCGGCGATATCAGCCAGTTCCGCGTGGTCAAGCTCTACCCGTCGATCCTCAACCAGATCGCCGTGGCCAAGACCGAACCCGGTGACGAGAACAACCAGGACATCTCGGCGCTGGTCGGCAAGGTCGACATCCGCAAACTCGAGGAATATCCGCAGAACGACGCCGATGCCTACAGCTACTCGGGCGCGCTGTGCCGGGCCAACCAGGGTCTGATGGAATTCGTCGAAATGTTCAAGGCACCGATCAAGGTGCTTCACCCGTTGCTGACCGCCACTCAGGAAGGCAACTACAACAGTACCGAAGGCCTCGGCGCGATTCCGTTCACCGGGATCCTGCTGGCCCACTCCAACGAATCGGAGTGGCACACCTTCCGCAACAACAAGAACAACGAAGCCTTCATCGACCGGATCTACATCGTCAAAGTGCCGTACTGCCTGCGGGTCAGCGACGAAGTGAAGATCTACGACAAACTGCTGTTCAACAGTTCCCTGGCCAAGGCCCATTGCGCGCCGGACACCCTCAAGATGCTGGCGCAGTTCACCGTGCTGTCACGCTTGAAGGAGCCGGAAAACTCCAACATCTACTCCAAGATGCGGGTGTACGACGGCGAAAATCTCAAGGACACCGATCCAAAGGCCAAGTCGATCCAGGAATATCGCGACTCGGCGGGCGTCGACGAAGGCATGAACGGTCTGTCGACCCGGTTCGCGTTCAAGATCCTGTCCAAGGTCTTCAACTTCGACCCGCATGAAATCGCCGCCAACCCGGTGCACCTGCTCTATGTGCTGGAACAGCAGATCGAACAGGAACAGTTCCAGGCCGAAACCCGCGAGCGCTATCTGCGCTACCTGAAGGAATACCTGGCGCCGCGTTATATCGAATTCATCGGCAAGGAAATCCAGACCGCCTACCTCGAGTCTTACAGCGAGTACGGCCAGAACATCTTCGACCGCTACGTGCTGTATGCGGACTTCTGGATTCAGGATCAGGAATACCGCGATCCGGAAACCGGCGAGATCCTCAACCGCGTCGCCCTCAACGAGGAACTGGAAAAAATCGAGAAACCGGCCGGCATCAGCAATCCGAAGGATTTCCGCAACGAAATCGTCAACTTCGTACTGCGCGCCCGGGCCAACAACAACGGCAAGAACCCGACCTGGCTCAGCTACGAAAAACTGCGGGTGGTCATCGAGAAGAAAATGTTCTCGAACACCGAGGATCTGCTGCCGGTCATCAGCTTCAATGCCAAGGCCAGCAAAGAGGATCAGCAGAAACACAACGACTTCGTTACACGAATGGTCGAACGCGGCTACACCGACAAACAGGTACGACTGCTCTCCGAGTGGTATCTGCGGGTCAGAAAATCACAGTAAACCGCGGCCGGTCAGACCGGTTGTCGTCAGCCCGAGGCTTGTGTACGCATTTTCTGCTACACAAGCCTCTGGAAGGTGTTCGAAAGGCGGTAGCGAGGTTCAGGCAGCACCCAAAGCGCTTGGGGGAGCGTGTGCGTCCCTTGGCATTCGGTTCAACGCTGCATGACCGCTCGCCCCCTTTGCAGGACAGCTTCTAAGGAGCAGTCATGAGCTATGTGATCGACCGACGTCTCAATGGCAAGAACAAGAGCACGGTGAACCGTCAGCGCTTCCTGCGGCGTTACCGTGACCACATCAAGAAGGCTGTCGAAGAGGCGGTCAGCCGGCGCTCCATCACCGACATGGAGCACGGCGAGCAAATCAGTATTCCCGGTCGCGATATCGACGAACCGGTGCTTCACCACGGCCGTGGCGGCAAGCAGACCGTGGTTCACCCCGGCAACAAGGAATTCACCGCAGGCGAACACATCGCCCGCCCACCGGGCGGCGGTGGCGGTCGCGGACCGGGCAAAGCCGGCAACTCCGGCGAAGGCATGGATGAATTCGTCTTCCAGATCACCCAGGAAGAATTCCTCGAATTCATGTTCGAGGACCTCGAACTGCCGAACCTGGTCAAACGCAACCTGAGCGGCACCGATACCTTCAAGACGGTCCGCGCCGGGATCAGCAACGAGGGCAACCCGTCCCGGATCAACATCATTCGCACACTGCGCTCGGCCCACGCCCGGCGAATCGCGCTGTCCGGCAGCAGCCGCGCCAAACTGCGCGAAGCCAAGGAAGAACTGGCCCGCCTGAAACGCGAAGAACCGGACAACTTCGGCGATATCCAGAATCTCGAAGCCGAAATCGAAAAACTCAGCGCGCGTATCCACCGTGTGCCGTTCCTCGACACCTTCGACCTCAAGTACAACCTGCTGATCAAGCAGCCGAACCCTAGCTCCAAAGCTGTAATGTTCTGCCTGATGGACGTTTCCGGCTCCATGACCCAGGCGACCAAGGACATCGCCAAACGCTTTTTCATCCTGCTGTACCTGTTCCTGAAGCGGAACTACGACAAGATCGACGTCGTGTTCATCCGCCACCACACCAGCGCCCGGGAAGTGGACGAAGAAGAGTTTTTCTACTCGCGGGAAACCGGCGGCACCATCGTTTCCAGCGCACTGAAACTGATGCAGGAGATCATGGCCGAGCGCTACCCGAGCAACGAATGGAACATCTACGCCGCACAGGCTTCCGACGGCGACAACTGGAACGACGACTCGCCGATCTGCCGCGACATCCTGATCAATCAGATCATGCCGTTTGTGCAGTACTACACTTACGTAGAGATCACCCCGCGCGAACATCAGGCCCTGTGGTACGAGTACGAACGCATCGCCGAAGCCTTTTCTGACACTTTTGCCCAGCAGCAGCTGGTCTCGGCCGGAGATATCTATCCGGTCTTCCGTGAACTCTTCCAGCGCAGGTTAGTGACATGACCGCCAAAGAGCAGAAGCGCCAACCCATTTCCACCGGCTCCGAATGGACATTCGAGCTGATCCAGACCTACGACCGCGAAATTGCCCGGATCGCGGCCGGGTACGCCCTGGACACCTATCCCAACCAGATTGAAGTGATCACCGCCGAACAGATGATGGACGCCTACGCCTCGGTCGGCATGCCGCTGGGCTATCACCACTGGTCCTACGGCAAACACTTCCTCAGCACCGAGAAATCCTACAGCCGCGGGCAGATGGGGCTGGCCTACGAGATCGTGATCAACTCCGACCCGTGCATCGCCTACCTGATGGAGGAAAACACCATCTGCATGCAGGCGCTGGTGGTGGCCCATGCCTGCTACGGCCACAACAGCTTCTTCAAGGGCAACTACCTGTTCCGCACCTGGACCGATGCCAGCTCGATCATCGATTACCTGGTGTTCGCCAAGCAGTACATCATGCAATGCGAGGAGCGCCATGGCATCGATGCGGTCGAGGACCTGCTCGACTCCTGCCATGCCTTGATGAACTACGGCGTCGACCGCTACAAACGTCCGTACCCGATTTCCGCCGAGGAAGAGCGGCGCCGGCAGAAGGATCGCGAAGAACACCTGCAGAAACAGATCAACGACCTGTGGCGCACCATTCCCAAAGGCGCAGACAAATACAGCGACAAGGACAACGCACGCTTCCCGGCCGAGCCACAGGAAAACATCCTGTATTTCATCGAGAAACACGCGCCATTGCTGGAGCCCTGGCAGCGGGAGATCGTGCGGATCGTGCGCAAGATCGCCCAGTATTTCTATCCACAACGCCAGACCCAGGTGATGAACGAAGGCTGGGCGACCTTCTGGCACTACACGTTGATGAACGACCTGTACGACGAGGGTCTGGTCACCGACGGTTTCATGATGGAGTTCCTCACGTCTCACACCAGCGTGGTGTTCCAGCCAGGTTTCGACAGTCCCTACTACAACGGCATCAACCCTTACGCACTGGGTTTTGCCATGTACCGCGACATCCGGCGCATGTGCGAAGAACCAACGGAAGAGGACCGTCGCTGGTTCCCGGAAATCGCCGGCACCGACTGGCTGTCGACCATCAAGTTCGCCATGAGCAGCTTCAAGGACGAGAGTTTCATCCTGCAGTACCTGTCACCCAAGGTGATCCGCGACCTGAAACTGTTCAGCATCCTCGATGACGACCAGAAGGACGATCTGCTGGTGCCCGCCATTCATGACGAGGGCGGCTACCGGATCATCCGAGAGACCCTGGCCGCGCAGTACAACCTCGGCAACCGTGAACCGAACGTGCAGATCTACAGCATCGACCGGCGCGGCGACCGCTCACTGACCCTGCGTCACCAGCAGCACGACCGAAAACCGCTGGGCGACTCCACCGAAGAGGTACTCAAGCATCTGCACCGGTTGTGGGGTTTCGACATTCATCTGGAAACCCTGCAGGGCGACCAGATCATGAAAACCCACCATGTACCGCCACGCAGCGAACACGGCGAGGGGGATTACGGCCGGCTCGATCTGGCCGTCATTCATCTTTGATCCCGTTCTGGCCTCCGAAAGTCCGGCGCAAGGGTTATCCTGTCGGGCCAACGGAGGTTTTTTATGCAGATTTACAAGGTCGGCGGCGCAGTACGTGATCGCCTGCTGGGCAAACCGGTCACCGAGATCGATTGGGTGGTGGTCGGTGCCACCGCAGAAGAAATGCTCGCCCAAGGGTTTCGCCCGGTAGGCGCGGATTTCCCTGTGTTTATTCACCCGAAAAGCGGCGAGGAGTACGCCCTCGCCCGCACCGAGCGCAAGAGCGGTCGCGGTTATGGCGGATTCACCTTTCACGCCAGCCCCGAGGTCACGCTCGAAGAAGACCTGATCCGTCGCGACCTCACGATCAACGCCATGGCCGAGGACGATCAGCAAAACCTGACCGATCCCTATCACGGCCAGCGCGATCTCGACGATCGAATCCTGCGTCACGTTTCCCCCGCGTTCGCCGAAGATCCCCTGCGAGTCTTGCGTGTTGCCCGCTTTGCAGCTCGTTACGCGGAACTCGGCTTCAAGGTGGCGCCCGAGACGCTGGAACTGATGCGCGAGCTCAGCGAATCCGGCGAGCTGGAGGCTCTGACCGCCGAACGCAGCTGGAAAGAGATTTCCCGCGCACTGATGGAAAATCAGCCGCAGGTGTTCATTCAGGTATTGCGCGATTGTGGCGCTCTGAAAGTGCTGATGCCGGAAGTCGATGCATTGTTCGGCGTACCGCAACCGGAAGCCCATCACCCGGAAATCGACAGCGGCATTCATACGCTGAGCGTGCTTGAGCAAGCCGCCCTGCACCAGCAACCGCTGACGGTGCGCTGGGCTTGCCTGCTGCACGACCTCGGCAAAGGTCTGACGCCTGAAGAGGAATGGCCGCGGCATATCGCCCATGAGCACAAAGGCCTGAAGCTGATCAAAGCCGTCAACGAGCGCTTCAAGGCACCGAAGGATTGTCAGGAACTGGCCTTGCTGGTCGGCCAGTACCACACCCACGGTCATCGCGCCCTGGAGCTGAAGGCGTCGACCTTGCTGGAATTGCTGCAGAGCTTTGATGTTTATCGCCGACCGCAGCGTTTCGAAGAATTTATCGTCGCGTGCGAGATGGATGCACGAGGCCGCAAAGGACTTGAGCAACGCAGTTATCCACAGGCGAATTACCTGCGCGGCGCAGCCAGCGCTGCTCGGGGCGTTGCGGCTCAGCCGCTGCTGGAGAAGGGCTTCCAGGGCCCCGAACTGGGCGAAGCGCTCAAGCGCGAACGGCTCAAGGCGTTGAAGGCTTACAAGGAATCAGCGTCTTCCTGAGAACATCTGGAGCCATCGCGAGACTGCTCGCGATGGCTCCAGTCAGTTCAACAGATCTGAAGGCGTGAGCTGAATACCGCGCCATTCAAATCCGACCGGGGCCAACACCTGATCGATCTGCGCCTCGGCCCACAACGTGGCAAAACTTTTCCCCACGCCCGGATGTACCCGATCCGGCGCAATCAGCGAAAGCGGCCACAGCACAAAGGCATTTTTCAGAATCTCGGCCCGGGGCAGGATCAGCCCGTCGAAATTGCCTGCCAGCTCGCCGTACAGCAAGACGTCGATATCCAGCGGCAGCCCCTTGCGATCCGGGGCATAACGACCGTTATCCGCCTCGATGAATTTCAGCCGACGATCCAGCTCCATCAACGGCAGATCGGTAAACGCCGAGACCACGAAGTTGTAGAAAGGCCCGCTCTTGATCCCCACCGGCTGGCTTTCGAACACCGCCGAACAGCGGATATCCACCAGAAAACCGGCCAGGGCATCCAGACCTGCGCGCAAATGGGTTTCGCGCTCGATATTGCTACCGAGCCCGAGATAGACCTGAGTCAGCGACATCCGCGCTCGATCTCCACGCCCACACCACCCTTGGCAGCCGGGACCGCGCCAGGCTTGGTCAGCTTCAGACGCACCCAGGTAATCTTGAATTCGCTCATCAGCACTTCGACCAGACGCTCGGCGAAGGTCTCGACCAGTTGATACTGGGATTGCTCGGCAAAGGCCTGGATCCGCGTGGAAACACTGGCGTAATCGAGTGCCAGGGTCAGGTCGTCACCAGCTGCAGCCGGGCGATTGTCCCAGGCGAAGCTCAGATCAAGGCGCAGGCACTGTCGGATGCCGCGCTCCCAGTCGTAGGCACCGATCACGGTGTCGACTTCCAGGCCCTCGATAAACACTCTGTCCAAGCACTTTTCTCCGCTGCACGACAAGGGCGCAATGCGCCGTTAGAATCAGGGCGTCCTCGCCCGGAATAGTTAGCATGTTTTGGTTACTGGCGATCCTCGCCTACCTGCTCGGCTCGCTGTCCTTCGCCATTTTGCTCAGCCGCCTGACCGGAAATCCGGATCCGCGAATGAGTGGCTCGGGTAATGCCGGTGCCACCAACATGCTGCGCCTGGCCGGTCGCAAACTCGCGATCCTGACCCTGCTGGGTGATCTGTGCAAAGGCCTGCTGCCGGTGCTGATCGCTTCGGCAGCGAGCCTTCCACTACAGGATCAGGCCTGGATCGGCGTCTGCGCCGTGATCGGTCACCTGTTCCCGCTGTACTTCCGTTTCCGCGGCGGCAAGGGCGTTGCCACGGCGGCCGGCATGCTGCTGGGCCTGTACCCGCCTGCCGCGCTGCTGGCCGTGTGCGCCTGGCTGCTGACGTTCTATCTGACCCGCACCAGCTCGCTGGCAGCGCTGATCGCCACGCCCCTGACCCTGCCATTACTGGCCTGGCAGGAACCGGAGGCGCTGCTGCCGATGAGCACGCTGACGCTGCTGATCGTCTGGCGTCACCGGGGCAATCTACGCGACCTGTTTGCCGGGCGCGAACGGCATTTTTAAATACCGCACGTGAGCGCCGCTCATCACAGCGCCGACAACTGCTCCATCGGCCAGCGCGCCTGCACGCTGATCGCCAGGCTTTCCTGCTGGCCAGCCTGCAAACGCTGGCAACCGGCAAACGCAATCATTGCGCCATTGTCGGTGCAGAATTCTGGACGGGCATAGAACACATCGCCCTTCATGTCGCCGAGCATTTTCTCCAGCGATACACGCAACGCCTTGTTGGCGCTGACGCCGCCAGCGATCACCAGACGCTTCATGCCGGCCTGCTTCAACGCACGCTTGCACTTGATGGTCAAAGTCTCCACCACGGCCTGCTGGAACGCCAGCGCGATGTCGCAACGGGCTTGCTCGCTGTCGTCCCCGGCGCTGACGCACTGCTGCCAGGTATTGAGGGCAAAGGTCTTCAAGCCACTGAAGCTGAAATCAAGGCCTGGGCGATCGCACATCGGACGCGGGAAAGTGAAACGTCCTGCGACGCCCTTCTCCGCCAATTTGGCGATTTCCGGGCCGCCCGGGTAGTTGAGGCCCATCATCTTCGCGGTCTTGTCGAACGCTTCGCCTGCGGCGTCATCAAGGGTTTCGCCCAGCAGGCTGTATTGGCCGATGCCATCGACCTGAACCAGCTGCGTATGACCACCGGAGACCAACAAAGCGACGAACGGAAATTCCGGCGGCTTTGGCTCCAGCATCGGCGCCAGCAAGTGGCCCTCCATGTGGTGCACACCGAGGGCCGGAATGCCCCAGGCAAACGCCAGCGCCTGAGCGCACGAAGCACCGACCAGCAAAGCGCCCACCAGGCCAGGACCCGCGGTGTAGGCGATGGCGTCGATCTCGGTCGGCACGCAGTCGGCTTCGGCCAACACCTGACGGATCAAGGGCAGCATGCGCTTGACGTGATCGCGCGAGGCCAGCTCCGGCACCACACCGCCGTAGACGCGATGCAGGTCGATCTGACTGAACAATGCGTCGGCCAGCAGACCGCGTTCACTGTCGTATAAAGCGACGCCGGTTTCGTCGCAGGAAGTTTCTAATCCCAGTACTAGCATGGGTTTGCGCCTTGTTTAGGCTGAATTCGAAGGCGCGCATAATAGTCGCCACTGGATGCCCCGACCAGCGGTTTTCGATCAGAGGCTTTGCATTCCGAGCGTTGAGGGGTTAACATCCGCAACCCTTAAAAACCGACGTCTTCAAGTGCTCTTTTGCCGCGAGGATGTTGACCCCGGTAATGAATGAAGGTAGCTCTGGATGCCAGCCGTCAAAGTTAAAGAGAACGAACCCTTCGACGTAGCTCTGCGTCGTTTCAAGCGCTCCTGCGAAAAAGCCGGTGTACTGGCTGAAGTTCGTAGCCGCGAATTTTACGAGAAGCCAACTTCTGAGCGTAAGCGCAAGGCAGCAGCCGCTGTTAAGCGTCACGCCAAGAAAGTTCAGCGCGAACAGCGCCGCGCCGTTCGTCTGTACTAATACACAGACGATCGTAGCAAGCTTCTGCCAAGCCCGGCCCTCAGCCGGGCTTATGGCATTTGCGTAAAACGCTTGATGCTTCACCGTCGAAGCCGCACACGCGACCGAGACAAATCCGCTTCACCGCGTCAGGCCTGGCTCTTTTGCCAGCGGTGCACGTCTTTTCTGACGAGCCTTTCAAGGCTACTGACGAGCACACCCACTGATTCCTCTTACGACGATCAGCCCAAGGCACCTGCTTGCGTGCCCGTTTCATGAGCTATCCGAGGCCAGCATACCGGCCGTCAGCGGATTCAGCGCAACACTTTCAAATAGTCGAAGACTGATGAGTACTAACGTCAGTGAATTTTCGGCAGATACACTTCCCGACAGCGATTACGTCAACGACACTGGTCGAGCCGCACTTTATCTTGCGCGCCTCACACCATGATCGTCCGGCCGCCCTTCGCATCGGACCCATTACAGCGCAGACGAGAACGCCATGGCCGGGCTGATTCCCCAGAGCTTCATTGACGACCTGCTGAACCGCACCGACATCGTCGACGTGGTCAGCTCGCGCGTGCAACTGAAGAAGGCCGGCAAAAACTACACCGCCTGTTGCCCGTTTCATAAAGAGAAGACCCCGTCGTTCAGCGTGAGCCCCGACAAGCAGTTCTATTACTGCTTCGGCTGCGGCGCTGGCGGCAACGCGCTTGGTTTTCTCATGGATCACGACAACCTGGACTTTCCCCAGGCCGTCGAGGATCTGGCCAAGGCGGCGGGCATGGAAATCCCGCGCGAAGAAGGTGGCCGCTCGCACAAACCGCGACAGCCGACCGATTCGCCGCTTTATCCGCTGCTGACCGCCGCCGCCGATTTTTACCGGCAGGCGCTCAAGAGCCACCCGGCACGCAAGGCTGCCGTGGACTACCTAAAAGGTCGCGGCCTGACCGGCGAGATTGCCCGAGACTTCGGCCTCGGCTTTGCCCCGCCTGGCTGGGACAACCTGTTCAAGCACCTGAGCAGCGACACCCTGCAGCAGAAAGCCATGATCGACGCTGGCCTGCTGATCGAGAACGCCGAAACCGGCAAACGCTATGATCGCTTCCGTGATCGAGTGATGTTCCCGATCCGCGATACCCGTGGGCGCATCATTGCCTTCGGTGGCCGAGTTCTCGGCGACGACAAACCAAAATACCTGAACTCGCCGGAAACCCCGGTATTCCATAAAGGCCAGGAACTCTACGGCCTTTATGAAGCACGCAAGAACAACCGCAACCTCGACGAAATCATCGTCGTCGAGGGCTACATGGACGTCATCGCCCTGGCCCAGCAAGGCCTGCGCAATGCCGTCGCGACTCTGGGCACGGCCACCAGTGAAGAACACCTGAAACGTCTTTTTCGCGTCGTGCCGAACGTATTGTTCTGCTTTGACGGCGACCAGGCCGGCCGCAACGCCGCCTGGCGCGCACTGGAAGCTACGCTGAGCAGCCTGCAGGACGGTCGCCGCGCGCGCTTCCTGTTTCTGCCTGAAGGCGAAGACCCGGACACCTTGATCCGAGCCGAAGGCACCGACGCCTTCCGGGCGCGAATCAACCAGCACGCACAACCGCTGGCGGACTACTTCTTCCAGCAACTGACCGAAGAGGCCGACCCTCGCTCGCTCGAAGGCAAGGCGCACCTGGCCACCCTTGCCGCACCGCTGATCGACAAGGTGCCGGGGGCCAATCTGCGGATCCTGATGCGTCAGCGCCTGACCGAAATCACCGGCCTGAGCAGCGAGACCGTCAGTCAGTTGGCCCAGAGCGCACCACAGGAAGCGCCGCCCGCCTACGATCCAGGCATCGATTACGACGCAATACCGGACTACAGCGACTACCATCAGCCGCAGGCACAGGACATGTATGTGCCGCAGCAGGAATGGACGCCGAAGAAATCCGGCGCCGGCGGCAAGAAATGGGACAAGAAACCCTGGGACAAAAATGGCAAACGTGGTGGTGATCGCGATCAACCGCGTGCCCCACGGATACCGGCCGCCGTCGAAACACCGATCATGGCCGCCCTGCGAACCGTGATCCACCACCCGCAGCTGGCCCTGAAAGTCGAGACCGCCGGTCACTTCGCGGACGAAGACAATACCAACACCCAGCTTCTGGTGGCCTCGCTTGAGGCCGTACAAAAGAATCCTCAGCTAAACTCTTTTCAGTTGATCTCGCGATGGCACGGCACCGAGCAGGGTCGATTGCTGACCCGCCTGGCAGAAAAGGAATGGCTGATCAACGGAGAAAACCTTGAACAACAGTTTTTCGACACCATAACTAGCTTGTCCGCCCGCCAGCGCGAGCGAAAGCTGGAACAACTTTCCAGGAAATCACGTCAAAGCGATTTGAGCGCCGAAGAAAAATCTTTGCTGCTCGAGTTGCTTAAACGGGATGTTCCTGCATCAAACCCGACCTCAACTGGCGCGTGAGGTCATAGCTCAGGTATAATCCTCGGCTTGTTTTTTGCCCGCCAAGACCTTCAGTGGATAGGGTGTTATGTCCGGAAAAGCGCAACAGCAGTCTCGTATTATTGAGTTGATCAAACTGGGTCGTGAGCAGAAGTATCTGACTTACGCCGAGGTCAACGACCACCTGCCCGAGGATATTTCAGATCCTGAGCAGGTGGAAGACATCATCCGCATGATTAATGACATGGGGATCCCCGTACACGAGAGTGCTCCGGATGCGGACGCCCTTATGTTGGCCGACGCCGATACCGACGAGGCCGCTGCGGAAGAAGCAGCCGCTGCGTTGGCAGCGGTGGAGACCGATATCGGTCGCACCACTGACCCAGTGCGCATGTACATGCGTGAAATGGGTACGGTCGAGCTTCTGACTCGTGAAGGCGAAATCGAAATCGCCAAGCGTATCGAAGAGGGCATCCGTGAGGTGATGAGCGCAATCGCGCACTTCCCGGGCACGGTTGACCACATTCTCTCCGAATACACTCGGGTCACCACCGAAGGCGGTCGCCTGTCCGACGTTCTGAGCGGTTACATCGACCCGGACGACGGCATCACGCCGCCAGCCGCCGAAGTGCCGCCGCCGATCGATGCGAAAGCCGCGAAAGCGGACGACGATTCCGAGGACGATGACGCCGAAGCTTCCGATGACGAAGAAGAAGCCGAAAGCGGTCCGGATCCGGTCATTGCTGCCCAGCGTTTCGGCGCCGTGGCTGACCAGATGGAAATCACCCGCAAGGCGCTGAAAAAGCACGGTCGTCACAACAAGGCAGCCGTTGCCGAGTTGCTGGCCCTGGCCGAGCTGTTCATGCCGATCAAACTGGTGCCGAAGCAATTCGAAGCCCTGGTCGAGCGTGTTCGCAGTGCCCTGGATCGTCTGCGTCAGCAAGAGCGCGCGATCATGCAATTGTGCGTACGTGATGCACGTATGCCGCGTGCCGATTTCCTGCGCCAGTTCCCGGGCAACGAAGTCGACGAAAGCTGGTCCGACGCCCTGGCCAAAGGCAAGAGCAAGTACGCCGAAGCCATTGGCCGCGTGCAACCGGACATCATCCGTTGCCAGCAAAAGCTGACCGCGCTGGAAACCGAGACCGGTTTGACCATCGCCGAGATCAAGGACATCAACCGTCGCATGTCGATCGGTGAGGCGAAAGCCCGCCGCGCGAAGAAAGAGATGGTTGAAGCAAACTTGCGTCTGGTGATCTCCATCGCCAAGAAGTACACCAACCGCGGTCTGCAATTCCTCGATCTGATCCAGGAAGGCAACATCGGTCTGATGAAAGCGGTGGACAAGTTCGAATACCGTCGCGGTTACAAGTTCTCGACTTATGCCACCTGGTGGATCCGTCAGGCGATCACTCGCTCGATCGCCGACCAGGCCCGCACCATCCGTATTCCGGTGCACATGATCGAGACGATCAACAAGCTCAACCGTATTTCCCGGCAGATGCTGCAGGAAATGGGTCGCGAACCGACCCCGGAAGAGCTGGGTGAGCGCATGGAGATGCCTGAGGACAAGATCCGCAAGGTATTGAAGATCGCCAAAGAGCCGATCTCCATGGAAACCCCGATCGGTGATGACGAAGACTCCCATCTGGGTGACTTCATCGAAGACTCGACCATGCAGTCGCCAATCGATGTCGCCACTGTTGAGAGCCTGAAAGAAGCGACTCGCGAAGTACTGTCCGGCCTTACTGCCCGTGAAGCCAAGGTACTGCGCATGCGTTTCGGTATCGACATGAACACCGACCACACGCTCGAAGAAGTCGGCAAACAGTTTGACGTGACCCGCGAGCGGATCCGTCAGATCGAAGCCAAGGCGCTGCGCAAGCTGCGCCACCCGACGCGAAGCGAGCATCTGCGCTCCTTCCTCGACGAGTGACACCAGAACCCCCGGCCCAGGCCGGGGGTTTTGTTTATGGGGCAGATTAAATACCTCGCTCCGCCCTTCCCTCGCGCACAGCCCGTCTACACTCGAAACATTCCCCCGAGCCATAACGAGACCGTTATGCCCAGACTGGCGTCCGTGCTTTTTTTGCTGTCACTGATGATCTGGACCGCAACGGCTGACGCGCTGACTCTGACCGATGAAGAACGTAGCTGGCTGGCGGCTCACCCGGACTTGCGCCTGGGTGTCGATGCATCGTGGCCGCCATTTGAGTTCCGGGACGATCAGAACCGTTATCAGGGCCTGGCAGCGGACTATATCGATGTGATCCGTCAGCGCCTGGCGATCAAACTGACACCGATCGAACCCGTGAGCTGGACGGTGGTGCTCGAACAGGCCAAAAACGGCACCATCGATCTGCTGCCGGGCATCATGTCCACCCCGGAACGCCAGAATTACCTGGCTTTCACCCGACCCTACCTCGACTTTCCGATCGTCATCCTCGCCCACGTCGGCGGCCCGCAACCGCGCAAGATCGAGGATCTGTACGGGCTGAAAATCGCCGTTGTCGAAAACTATGCCCCTCACGAACTGCTGCGCACCCATCACCCCGACCTGAATCTGGTCGCCATGCCGAATGTCAGCTCGGCCCTGCAGGCCTTGGCCACAGATGAAGTAGACGCGGTGGTCGGCGATCTCGCCTCCAGCGTCTGGAGCCTGCGCCAGCTCAAGCTCGACGGGCTGTATGTCAGCGGCGAAACCCCCTATCGCTATCAACTGGCCATGGGGGTACCCCGGGACAAGAAAATGCTGGTGAGCATCCTGGATAAAGTCCTGGCCGACATGTCCCCGGAAGAAATCAGCAGCATTCAGGAACATTGGGTAGGCAACGTCCTCGATCATCGGACATTCTGGTCGGATCTGCTGGTCTACGGCTTGCCTGGCCTGTTGCTGCTGGTGATCATCCTGGCCGTGGTGATCCGCATCAACCGCCGCTTGAGCTCGGAAATTGCCCGACGCATAGACCTCGAGCAGGAACTGCGCAGCAGCGAATACCACTATCGCGGACTGGTGGAGAGCCTGTCGGCCATCGCCTGGGAAGCGCGAATCAGCGATTTCACCTACAGCTACGTTTCACCCCACGCCGAGGATCTGCTCGGTTATCCACTGTCGCACTGGCTGATACCGGGCTTCTGGCGCAACATCATCCACCCGGCAGACCTGACCCGCGCGCAGAGCTTCTGCGATCACGAAGTCCTTGCCGGGCGCGATCACAGCCTCGATTATCGGGTGATCACCGCTGACGGCCGTTGCTTGTGGGTGCGCGATATCGTCAGCCTGATCGAACACGGTCACGAGCCGGTGATGCGCGGTCTGATGATCGACATCAGCGAAACCAAGCGCACCGAAGAAGCATTGCGCCTGTCGGAGCAGAAATTCGCCTCGGTGTTCCAGCAATGCCCGGACATTCTGGTGATTGCACGGCTGTCCGACGGCTGCCTGCTGGAGGTCAACGAGGCCTTTGAAGAGCAGATCGGGCTGAGAGCTGAAGAAGTCATCGGCCAGACCGCTACCGAACTCAACATCTGGGGCATTCCCGGCGTCGGGCCGGGCCTGCTGCAGCGCCTGCAGGCTGGCAGCATCCGCAACCTGGAGATGCCCTTTCGTCGCAACAATGGCCAGGTGTTCACCGGGCTGATTTCTGCCGAACCGTTCGAACTCGACACCACACCGGCGCTGGTCGTGGTGGTGCGCGACATTTCTCCACTCAAGGAAACCCAGCAACAACTGCAAACCTCCGAAGAGAAGTTCGCCAAGGCCTTCCACGCCTCGCCGGACGGGCTGCTGCTGTCGCGCCAGAGCGATGGCCTGCTGCTGGAGGTCAACGAAGGTTTCAGCCGCATCACCGGTTTCAACAGCGCCATGTCGGTGGACCGCTCGGCGCTGGATCTGGGGATCTGGGTCAACCTCAACGAACGCAAACAGATGCTTGATCTGTTGCACCGCGACGGTTTCGTTCGCGATTTCACCTGCCACATCCGCCGCAGTGACGGGCAGATCCGCCTCTGCGAGGTGTCCAGTCGTCCACTGCCGATCGGCGACGAAGACTGCATGCTGACCATCGCCCGGGACATCACCGAGCGCCACCTGATGCAGGAAAAACTGCAACAGGCCGCGACTGTGTTCGAGAGCACCGCTGAAGGCGTATTGATCACCGACACTCAACAGCACATCAGTGCGGTGAACCGTGCGTTTACCGAAATCACCGGATACAGCGAAAGCGAGGCGCTCGGGCATACCCCGCGCCTGCTGGCCTCAGGGCTGCACGACAGCGCGTTTTACGCGGCGATGTGGCATCAATTGACTGACGAAGGCCACTGGCAGGGCGAGATTTCCAACCGACGCAAGAATGGCGAGTTATACCCCAGTTGGCTGACCATCAGCGCCGTGCGCAATCGCGACAAGTTCATCACCCACTTCGTCGCGGTGTTTGCCGATATCTCCAGCCTCAAGCACGCCCAGGCCAAACTCGATTACCAGGCCCACCACGATCCGCTGACCGGCCTGCCGAATCGCACGCTGTTCGAAAGCCGTCTGCAGATGGCGCTGAACAGCCAGCAGGAAAACGGCAGCCTGGGCGCAGTGTTGTTCCTCGACCTCGACCGCTTCAAGCACATCAACGACAGCCTCGGCCACCCGGTTGGCGACCTGCTGCTCAAGGGCATTGCCGTACGCCTCAAAGAACAGCTGCGCGACATCGACACCGTGGCGCGACTGGGGGGTGACGAATTCATCATCCTGCTGCCAGGGCTGCAACAGGCCGGTGATGCCGACAACATTGCCACCAAACTGCTGAACTGTTTCGGCGCACCGTTCCAGGCGGGCGAGCACGAGTTTTTCATCAGCGCCAGCATCGGCACCAGTCTTTATCCCCGTGACGGCTGTGACGTCGCCACCCTGATCAAGAACGCCGATGCGGCGATGTACCGTTCCAAGGCCAAGGGCCGCAACCGCGTCGAAAGCTACACCCGCGACCTCACCGCCCAGGCCAGCGAACGGGTGGCGCTGGAACATGAACTGCGCCGGGCTATCGAACGCGAGGAGCTGTACCTCTACTACCAACCGAAAATCAGCCTCGACGATCACTCTCTGGTCGGCGCCGAAGCCCTGATCCGCTGGCGCCACCCGACCTTCGGCGAGGTGCCGCCGGAGCACTTCATACCGTTGGCGGAAGAGAACGGCATGATCCTGCAAATCGGCGACTGGGTGCTGGAAACCGCCTGCCGGCAGATGTTCGAGTGGAACCAGATTTACGAATCCCTGGGCCCACTGTCGGTCAACCTCGCCGGCGCACAGCTGCGCCAGCCGAACCTGCTCGGACGCATCGAACAACTGCTCAAGGACAACCGCCTCAGGCCGGATTTACTGCAACTGGAAATTACCGAAAACTTCATCATGAGCCAGGCCGAAGAAGCCCTGGCGGTGCTGCATCAACTCAAACACCTCGGCGTGCAGCTGGCCATCGACGACTTCGGCACCGGTTACTCCTCGCTGAGCTACCTCAAACGCCTGCCGCTGGACATCCTCAAGATCGACCAGTCTTTCGTCCGCGGCCTGCCCGACGACCCGCACGACGCGGCGATTGTCCGCGCCATCATCGCCCTGGGCCGCAGCATGCAATTCACTGTGATCGCCGAAGGCGTGGAAACCCAGGCCCAACAACAATTCCTCGCCGCCGAAGGCTGTGAACAGATCCAGGGCTACATCGTCAGCCTGCCGCTACCGCCGGAGGAATTCGCCGCAACGTTTCTTCGCATAGCCGTATCAGATTTTTCGGATAGCACAGCCGAGAAACCGTCGCTATAATCCGCGGCCTACTGAGGGCCTATAGCTCAGTTGGTTAGAGCAGAGGACTCATAATCCTTTGGTCCACGGTTCAAGTCCGTGTGGGCCCACCAAACATGAAAAAGCCGCGCATATGTGCGGCTTTTTCGTATCTGCGTGGAGAAGTCCCTTGCCCGACATCCGCCCACCCGTGCTTGATGAAATCGACCGCCAGCTGATCGCTGCCCTGCAAATCAACGCCCGTGAAAGCGTGGCAATGCTGGCCAGGCAACTGGGCATCGCACGCACGACCGTGACTTCTCGGCTGGCGCGACTGGAAAAGGCCAAAGTCATCACCGGTTATGGCGTGCGCCTGGGCCAACGCGTCGTGGATGGCGGGTTGCAGGCGTATGTCGGGATCAAGGTGCAGCCGCGCTCCGGCAAAGAGGTGTTGCGGCGGTTGAGTGCGATGGCCCAGGTGCAGCAGTTGTGTGCGGTGAGTGGCGAATTTGATTATGTGGCGTGGCTGCAAACCGACTCGCCGGAACAACTGGATCAATTGCTGGATCAGATCGGCAGCGTAGACGGCGTGGAGAAGACCACGACTTCAATCATCCTCAGCAGCAAAATTGATCGCGGACATCCAGTCTGATCATTATATTCGTCAGATTGCAGCACCAACGCTCAAAACGACGACACTTTGCGTCTTATTAACGTGTTCTACGCTCCCTAGAATGGCTGGCATCTTTTCCTATACTCAGACGCGCATCCAGCGTCGGGTCGCCAGCAAGGTCAGCCATGAACAAGAACAATCGCCATCCTGCAGACGGTAAGAAACCGATCACCATTTTCGGCCCGGACTTTCCTTTCGCCTTCGACGACTGGATCGAACACCCGGCCGGTCTCGGCAGCATTCCCGAGCACAATCACGGCGCCGAAGTGGCGATCGTCGGTGCCGGCATTGCAGGTCTGGTGGCGGCTTACGAGCTGATGAAACTGGGCTTGAAACCCGTCGTTTATGAGGCCTCGAAGCTTGGCGGCCGTTTGCGCTCCCAGGCATTCAACGGCACTGACGGCATCGTCGCCGAGCTCGGTGGCATGCGCTTCCCGGTGTCTTCCACCGCGTTCTATCACTACGTCGACAAACTCGGTCTGGAGACCAAGCCTTTCCCCAACCCGCTGACGCCGGCCTCCGGCAGTACCGTGATCGACCTGGAAGGTAAAACCCATTACGCACAGAGCCTGAAGGATCTTCCTGCACTGTTCCAGGAAGTGGCTGACGCCTGGGCCGACGCTCTGGAGGCCGGTTCGCAGTTCGCCGATATCCAGCAAGCAATCCGCGACCGCGACGTGCCACGCCTCAAAGAGTTGTGGAACACCCTGGTGCCGCTGTGGGACGACCGCACGTTCTACGACTTTGTCGCCACGTCGAAAGCCTTCGCCAAACTGTCGTTCCATCACCGCGAAGTGTTCGGCCAGGTCGGTTTCGGTACCGGCGGCTGGGACTCGGACTTCCCCAACTCGATGCTGGAAATCTTCCGTGTGGTGATGACCAACTGCGACGATCACCAGCACCTGGTGGTCGGCGGTGTGGAACAAGTGCCGCAGGGCATCTGGCGTCATGCGCCGGAGCGCTGCGTACACTGGCCGCAAGGCACCAGCCTCAAGTCGTTGCACCATGGCGCACCGCGCTCCGGGGTGAAGAAAATCGCCCATGCGCCTGACGGACGTTTCGCGGTCACCGACAACAACGGTGACACCCGCGAATACGCCGCCGTGTTGACCACTTGCCAGAGCTGGCTGCTGACCACCCAGATCGAATGCGACGAAACCCTGTTCTCGCAAAAAATGTGGATGGCGCTGGACCGCACTCGCTACATGCAATCGTCGAAGACGTTCGTGATGGTCGACCGGCCGTTCTGGAAGGACAAGGACCCGGAAACCGGCCGCGACCTGATGAGCATGACCCTCACCGACCGCCTGACCCGTGGCACCTACCTGTTCGACAACGGCGACGACAAACCGGGCGTGATCTGCCTGTCGTACTCGTGGATGAGCGACGCGCTGAAGATGCTCCCGCACCCGGTGGAAAAACGCGTGAAACTGGCGCTGGATGCATTGAAGAAGATTTACCCGAAAGTCGACATCGCCGCGCGGATCATCGGCGATCCGATCACCGTGTCGTGGGAAGCCGACCCGCACTTCCTCGGCGCATTCAAGGGCGCCCTGCCCGGCCACTATCGCTACAACCAGCGCATGTACGCGCACTTCATGCAGGACGACATGCCGGCGGAGCAGCGCGGGATCTTCATCGCTGGCGACGACGTGTCGTGGACGCCAGCCTGGGTCGAAGGTGCAGTGCAGACTTCGCTCAACGCGGTGTGGGGAATCATGAAGCACTTCGGCGGGTCCACACATAAAGAGAACCCCGGCCCGGGTGATGTGTTCAACGACATCGGCCCGATCGCCCTGCCCGAGTAAGAGGAATCCCTGATGCGTGTAGCCCTTTACCAATGCCCACCGCTGCCGCTGGAACCCGCCGCCAACCTCCAGCGCCTGCAACAACTGGCGATGGAGGCCAAAGGCGCCGACCTGCTGGTGGTGCCGGAAATGTTCCTGACCGGCTACAACATCGGCAAGGAAGCGGTCGCGACGCTGGCCGAGGTCTACAACGGTGAATGGGCGCAACAAGTCGGGCGGATCGCCAAGGCTGCCGGCCTGGCGATTCTCTACGGATACCCCGAGCGCACGGCGGATGGGCAGATTTACAACGCCGTGCAGCTAATCGACTCGAACGGCGATCGCTTGTGCAATTACCGCAAGACGCATCTGTTCGGCGATCTGGATCGTTCGATGTTCAGCCCCGGCGATGGCGAATTTCCCATCGTCGAACTCAACGGCTGGAAGCTCGGGTTCCTGATCTGCTACGACCTGGAGTTCCCGGAGAACGCCCGGCGCCTGGCCCTTGAAGGTGCCGAGCTGATTCTGGTGCCGACGGCGAACATGATTCCTTTCGATTTCATTGCCGATGTTTCCGTACGCTCTCGCGCTTTCGAAAACCAGTGCTACGTGGCTTACGCCAACTACTGCGGCCACGAAGGCGATATCCATTACTGCGGACAAAGCAGCATTGCCGCGCCGGATGGCAGCCGCATCGCCCAGGCCGGACTGGATGAAGCCTTGATCGTCGGTGAGCTCAATCGCCAGTTGATGGTCGACTCCCGCAGCGCCAACCGCTACTTCAACGACCGCCGCCCCGAACTTTACGACGCGCTCAACAAGCGCTAATCCGCTAGCATTGGCACTTCACTGTTCTGGAAGTGCCCATGCCTGCGCCGACTCATCCCCGCCCCCACACCGAAACCCTGGCCAACGGCTTGCGCGTGACCCTGCGTCACGTGCCCGGCCTGAAGCGCAGTGCCGCCGCGTTGCGGGTGGCTGCCGGTAGTCATGACGTGCCGTTGGCGTGGCCGGGACTGGCGCATTTCCTTGAGCATTTGCTGTTTCTCGGCACCGAGCGTTTTCCTGCAAGCCAAGGGCTGATGGCCTACGTGCAAGGTCACGGCGGCCAGGTGAATGCCAGCACCCGCGAGCGCACCACCGATTTCTTCTTTGAGTTGCCGCCAGCGTCCTTCAACGGTGGGCTAGAGCGTCTGTCAGACATGCTCACCCATCCCCGTATGAATCCGGACGATCAGTTGCGGGAACGGGAAGTGTTGCAGGCAGAGTTTGTCGCGTGGTCCCAGGACGCCAAAGCTCAGCAGCAAGAGGCGCTGTTCGAGGGATTGTCAGCAGAGCATCCGTTGCGCGGCTTTCATGCAGGGAACCGCGACAGTCTGCCGGTAGAACACGCGGAGTTTCAACAGGCACTGAAAGACTTCCATCAGCAGTTTTACCGCACGGGGCAGATGACCCTGAGTCTGGTCGGGTCGCAGAGCATTGAAGAGCTGCGAGTGCTGGCCGAGCAGTTTGCCGCCGCGCTGACCGCTGGGGATAAAACTGCACAGGCAGCACCAGCTCGCTTGATGGACAACCCACAGACAAGTTATCAACAGGTCGGCGAGCGGCGCGGCAATCTGCTGTTTGCGCTGGAGGACCTGCCGGAGTCGTCGGCCGAAGCGCTGGCGTTTCTCTGTCACTGGTTGAACAGCGCCAAACCCGGCGGGCTGCTCGCCCACTTGCAGCAGCAGGGTCTCGCTGACAGCTTGCAAGCCTGCGTGCAGTACCAGTTCGCAGGGCAAGCCTTGCTGCATCTTCAGTTCACTGCACCCTGCGGGTCACTCGATGCCATTCGCGAGCAATGGCTGGATTGGCTGAGTTTCTTCGCCGCACAGCAGGACTGGCCGGTATTGCGTGAGGAATATGCGGCGCAGCTTCAACGTCAGCAGCAAGTCAGCGGTGCACTGAATCTGGCGCGACTCGACAGCGAACAACTCGAAAGCGGCTTGTCCGAATCGGCCGTTGCGGCGCTCAAAGAGATTCTCGGCAAAATTGGCACTGTGGATAACTTCAGCGGCCACTGGCATCTGCCCGCCGCCAACCCGTTTCTGCGTACAGCCGAACCGCTGGCCAACGCTGGCCTGATCCGTGGCCAGACCAGCGCTCACCGAGGTCTGCGCACGTTTGCTCAGGATCGCTCGCGCACCCGCCGCGAACGCTCCCCAATGCAATTCAGCCAGGCGCTGCCGGATAACAGTGACGAAGGTGCGGTGTATGTGCGCTGGCAGATGGAAGCGGCGGCCACGGCCGACCTGCAAGCGAAACTGCAACGCAGTCTGCGGGAAGTGTCGGATGAAGCACGCCAGGCCGGGGTCGAGCTTTCGTTCAGCACCACGGGCAATCAGTGGCTATTGAAGGTGTCCGGTCTGCAGGACATATTGCCCAGCGTCCTCGAGCATGCGCTGAAACATCTGACGCAAGTTGATCCCGATTCCGCGCGAAGTGAACCGGAAACTCCGTTGATGCCGATTCGCCAATTGCTCAAGGCATTACCCGAACACGCCCTGCAATCGCGAACGACGTCTGACAATGCCACGCACCTGTGGACAACTTCGCGCTGGGACGGCCTGGCGTTGGGACTCAACCCACAGACCCAATCCGCCATGGGCCTGGCCCTGAGCCGCATCCCCGGCATCCCGGACAGTCAATTGCCCGCCCCCTGGGCAACCAATGCCCAATACCTGTGGCAGCAAATCGACAGCGACTCCAGCGAACACGCCTTGCTGCTGTTCTGCCCGACCGCCAGCCACGAAATCGCCGATGAAGCCGCGTGGCGCCTGCTCGCCCACCTGTGCCAGACGCCGTTCTACCAACGCCTGCGAGTCGAACTGCAACTCGGTTACGCGGTGTTCAGCGGGTTGCGTCAGATTCATGGCCAGAGCGGATTGCTGTTCGGCGTGCAATCGCCCTCGGCTACCGCCGCGCAACTGCTCGACCACATTCAGCAGTTTCTCGATGGCCTGCCAGCCCTGATCGAACAACTCGATGACGCCAGCCTCACCCAGCAACGCCAGACGCTTGCCGATCAGTTCGATGACAGCGCCCTGTCCGGCAAAGATGCGGCCGAGTTCCTGTGGCAGGCCCGACTCGCCGGCCACTCGTCGGATTATCTGGCACAACTGCGCTGCGCCATCGCTCAACTGGATCGCCCGGCATTACTGGCCGCCGCACAACGCCTGATCCGCGCCGAGGGCGGCTGGCACGGCCTGTCCAACAACCTTGCGCCGGGCACGCCCTGGCAAGCGGCAAAATGATCATTACCGGGGCTGCAAGGAGCTTTCTCAAAGATTCACGGGCCAACCCCCTGAAATTTTGAGTAACATAGCCACCTAACTATTTGGAACATCCCTGCGCTGCCGTGGACTATACCTATGGATAGCGCTATCTCACCCACCTGAAAAAGGAGTCACCCGATGGCCTGGACCAAACCTGCTTACACCGACCTGCGCATCGGCTTCGAAGTCACCATGTACTTCGCCAGCCGCTGAGTCCTGCCTCAAGCAGAACACTGCAGTGCAACGCCTCGGCTCGCCGGGGCGTTTTATTTTCAGCGTTGAAATGATGGAGCGTTCATGTTCGTCCAGATTCTGGGTTCGGCCGCCGGTGGCGGTTTTCCGCAGTGGAACTGCAACTGCGTCAATTGCGCCGGTTTTCGCGACGGCAGCCTGAATGCCAAGGCCCGCACCCAATCGTCCATTGCCATCTCCGATGACGGCGTGAACTGGGTGCTGTGCAACGCCTCGCCGGACATCCGCGCGCAGCTTCAGAGCTTCGCCCCGATGCAACCGGGCCGAGCCCTGCGTGACACCGGCATCAGCGCGATCATCCTGATGGACAGCCAGATCGACCACACCACCGGCCTGCTCAGCCTGCGCGAAGGCTGCCCGCATCAGGTCTGGTGCACGGACATGGTCCACGAAGACCTGAGCACCGGTTTCCCGTTGTTCACCATGCTCAAGCACTGGAACGGCGGGCTGGACTGGAACCGCATCGAACTCGATCAGAGCTTCACCGTCGCCGCCTGCCCGAACCTGCGCTTCACCCCGCTGCCGTTGCGCAGCGCCGCACCGCCCTATTCGCCACACCGTTTCGACCCGCACCCGGGCGACAACATTGGCCTGATCGTCGAAGACCTCAGCACCGGCGGCAAACTGTTCTATGCCCCGGGCCTGGGCAAGGTCGACGCGCCGTTGCTGGACATCATGGCCGGCAGCGACTGCGTGCTGGTGGACGGGACGATGTGGGACGACGATGAAATGCAGCGCCGTGGCGTCGGCACCCGCACCGGTCGCGAAATGGGCCACCTGGCGCAGAACGGCCCCGGCGGCATGCTCGAAGTGCTGGAACAGCTTCCCGAGCAGCGCAAGGTGCTTATCCACATCAACAACACCAACCCGATCCTCGACGAAGACTCGCCGGAGCGCGCGGAACTGGTGCGACGCAATGTTGAAGTGGCGTATGACGGCATGAGCATTGTCCTGTAACGAATGCCCCGGAGAACCGCAATGACCGACACCCCGCTGTCCCCCGCCGAATTCGAAGCGGCCCTGCGCGCCAAGGGCGCCTATTACCACATTCATCACCCGTATCACGTGGCGATGTATGAAGGCCGGGCCACCCGCGAGCAGATCCAGGGCTGGGTCGCCAATCGCTTCTACTATCAGGTGAACATCCCCCTGAAAGACGCGGCAATTCTGGCCAACTGCCCGGATCGCGAAATCCGCCGCGAGTGGATTCAGCGCCTGCTCGACCACGACGGCGCCCCAGGCGAAGACGGCGGCATCGAAGCCTGGCTGCGTCTCGGCCAGGCCGTCGGTCTCGATCCGGATCAACTGCGCTCCCAGGAACTGGTGCTGCCCGGCGTGCGTTTCGCCGTCGACGCCTACGTCAACTTCGCCCGCCGCGCCAGTTGGCAGGAAGCCGCCAGCAGCTCGCTGACCGAGCTGTTCGCGCCGCAGATCCACCAGTCGCGTCTCGACAGCTGGCCGCAGCATTACCCGTGGATCGACCCGGCCGGCTACGAATATTTCCGTACCCGTCTCGGTCAGGCCCGGCGCGATGTCGAGCATGGTCTGGCGATCACGCTGGAGCACTACAAGACCCGCGAGGGTCAGGAGCGCATGCTGGAAATTCTCCAGTTCAAACTGGACATCCTTTGGAGCATGCTCGATGCCATGAGCATGGCCTACGAACTGAACCGCCCGCCGTATCACAGCGTCACCGATCAACGGGTCTGGCATAAAGGAATCGCCTTATGAGTTTCGACCGCAGCAAGACCCCGACCTGGCGTCCCGGCTACCGTTTCCAGTACGAACCGGCGCAGAAAGGCCATGTGCTGCTGTACCCGGAAGGCATGATCAAACTCAATGAAAGCGCCGCGCTGATCGGCGGTCTGATCGACGGTGAGCGGAATGTCGCGGCAATCATCGCCGAACTCGACCAACAGTTCCCCGGCGTGCCCGAGCTCGGTGACGACATCGAGCAATTCATGGAGGTTGCCCGTGCGCAGCACTGGATCGAACTTGCCTGAGTCATCGGTGCAAGTCCCGGCCAAACCGGAAATCGGCCTGCCGCTGTGGCTGCTCGCCGAGCTGACTTACCGCTGCCCGCTGCAATGCCCGTACTGCTCCAATCCGCTGGATTTCGCCGAGCAGGGCAAAGAGCTGAGCACCGAGCAGTGGATCAAGGTATTTCGCGAAGCGCGGGAGATGGGTGCGGCGCAACTGGGCTTTTCCGGGGGCGAGCCGCTGGTGCGCCAGGACCTCGCCGAGCTGATCCGTGAAGCGCGCCAGTTGGGTTTCTACACCAACCTGATCACCTCCGGCATCGGCCTGACCGAGCAGAAGATCAGCGACTTCAAGAAAGCCGGGCTCGACCACATCCAGATCAGTTTCCAGGCCAGCGACGAGCAAGTGAACAACCTCCTCGCCGGCTCGAAAAAAGCCTTCGCGCAGAAACTGGAAATGGCGCGCGCCGTGAAGGCCCACGGCTATCCGATGGTGCTGAACTTCGTCACGCATCGGCACAACATCGACAAGATCGACCGCATCATCGAGCTGTGCATCGCGCTCGAAGCGGACTTCGTCGAGCTCGCCACCTGCCAGTTCTACGGCTGGGCACAGCTCAATCGTGTCGGCCTGTTGCCGACCAAGGAACAACTGGTCCGCGCCGAACGCATCACCAATGAATACCGCGCCAAACTGGAAGCCGAAGGGCATCCGTGCAAGCTGATTTTCGTCACCCCGGACTACTACGAAGAGCGCCCGAAAGCCTGCATGAACGGCTGGGGCAGCCTGTTTCTGACGGTCACGCCGGACGGCACTGCCCTGCCCTGTCATGGCGCCCGACAGCTGCCGGTACAATTTCCCAATGTGCGCGACCACAGCATGCAGCACATCTGGTACGACTCGTTCGGCTTCAACCGCTTTCGTGGTTATGACTGGATGCCCGAGCCGTGCCGATCCTGCGACGAAAAGGAGCAGGACTTTGGTGGCTGCCGCTGCCAGGCGTTCATGCTCACCGGCGATGCCAGCAATGCCGACCCGGTGTGCAGCAAATCCGAACATCACGGTGTGATCCTCAAGGCCCGCGAAGAAGCCAAGCACGCCACCCAGACCATCGAACAACTGGCCTTTCGCAATGAACGAAACTCGCGCCTCATCGCCAAAGGCTGAGCCTTTCAGCGCCACTGCCGCGGTTGCCGCCGGCGTGGATTTCGCCGAATTGCAGCTCGGTGCCCATGGCTTGTTCTGGAATGAATACCGCCCCGCAGACGCCGCATGCCGGATCTGGCACTGGCGCGAAGGCGTGGCGAAATGTCTGACGCCTGCGGGTTTCAGCGTACGCAGCCGGGTGTACGAATATGGTGGTGGGGCGTTTTGTCTGACGCCTGATGGGATTGTTTTCGTCAACGAGGCGGATCAACAGCTGTATCGCCAGACGTTGGATGGAGAGCCCGAGGTTCTGACGTCGGACGAGTGCCGATATGGTGATCTGCACTTTGCCGATGGGCAGGTGCTGGCCGTTGAAGAGAACGGTGATTGCCATCGGCTGGTGGCCATCGATCTGGCGACTGGTGCCCGCCACAGGCTGGCTGAAGGCGCGGACTTCTACGCCTCGCCAATCATCAGCCCGGATGGCCAGCGCCTGGCGTGGATCGAGTGGAGCCGCCCGCATCAACCGTGGACGTCCACCCGTTTGATGCTCGCCGAGCGCACAGGTAATGGGTTTTCTGCCCCACGTTGCGTGGCCGGTGAAACGCTTGAAGAGTCGATCCAGCAACCGCGCTTCGATGCCAATGGCCGACTGGGCTGCCTGACCGACCGTAACGGATATTGGCAGCTGTGGAGCGAGTCTGCAGACGGCTTGCAACCGTCACCTTGCGCTCCGGCCGATCACGCGCCGGCCCCATGGCAACTCGGCGGCTGCACCTGGCTGCCCATCGACGAAGGCTTTTTGGCGAGCTGGAGCGAAGGCGGTTTTGGTCGTCTGGCCCTCAACGGCGAAGACTTCACCGGCGACTACAGTCGCTTCCGTCATCTGGCTGTCGATGATCAGTTCATTTACTGCATCGCCGCTTCACCGATCAGCCCTTCAGCGGTACTCGCCATTGATCGCGAGTCGCGTGAAGTGAAGGTGCTGGCCGGCGGCATTGCACCGCTGCCTGCCGAGCGCATCAGCCGCCCGCAAACCCTGCGCTATCCCAGCGGTTCGGGCGAGGCTCACGGCTTCTTTTACCCGACCACGAATTGCGAAAAGAAACCGCCACTGGTGGTGTTCATCCATGGCGGCCCGACATCGGCGTGCTACCCGATGCTCGACCCGCGCATCCAGTACTGGACGCAACGCGGCTTCGCCGTTGCCGACCTCAACTACCGCGGCAGCAGCGGCTATGGCCGGGAGTATCGACAGGCGCTACATCTGAGTTGGGGCGCAGTGGATGTCGAGGATGCTTGCGCAGTGGTGGCCTATCTGGCTGAACGCGGCATGATCGACGGCGAGCGTGCATTCATCCGTGGCGGCAGCGCCGGTGGTTACACGACGTTGTGTGCCCTGGCGTTCCATCAGGTGTTCCGCGCTGGCGCCAGCCTGTACGGCGTCAGTGACCCGGTCGCCCTGGGCCGCGCGACACACAAGTTCGAAGGCGATTATCTGGACTGGCTGATCGGCGATCCCGAGCAAGACGCCGAACGCTACGCGGCCCGCACGCCGTTGCTGCACGCCAGCAACATTCGCGTACCGGTGATTTTCTTCCAGGGTGAACTGGACGCCGTGGTCGTGCCGCAACAGACCCGCGACATGGTCGCGGCTCTGGAGCAAAACGGCATTGAGGTCGAAGCGCATTACTACGCCGACGAACGTCACGGCTTCCGCCGGGCCGTCAATCAGGCCCATGCGCTGGAGCAGGAGTGGCGCTTCTACCGGCGAGTGATGGGTCTGGCGGACTGAAACTCAGCGCTTGGCGATGATGTATACCGCATGCACGATCCCCGGGATGTAACCGCACAGCGTCAGCAGAATGTTCAGCCAGAACGCACCGCCGAACCCGACCTGCAGAAACACACCCAGTGGCGGCAACAGAATGGCGATGATGATTCGAATGAAGTCCATGGGGCAGCTCCTGATTGGGGGTTGGCTCGACTGAGCCATACAAGCTAATCGACCTGTGCCGTTTGTCAGGGTTCAGTACAACCCGCGATCTCGCCATTTGAATGCCATTACCCGGCCACAAAAAAACGCCCCACGCCAAAAGAATCAGGCGTGGGGCGTGCGTTATACCGCGAGACGGTTCTTGAATTCGGGTGGGAAACTTCAGCTCAGACGGCAATCCCTTTGCGGCATTGCAGTTGCGCGGTGCGTACCCGGGAGAAGGCGCGCGCCAGACGCAGGATCATTTCGTCGATGTTGGCCTTGCTGACGGTGAGCGCCGGGGTAAAGCGCAGGCAGTTGGCCTGCGGGGCGTTGAGCAGCAAGCCTTCATGGAGCGCCGCTTTGACGACGGCCTCGGCGGAATCTTCCGACAAGGTCAGTCCCCAAAACAGCCCTTGCCCGCGCAACTCGCCATGTTCATAACGATGGGCCAGACGAGCGAGCCCTTCGCGCAGATGCTGGCCGTTGTCCCGGATCTGTTCGAGGAATGCGCGGTCCTGCACGCTGTCGAGCACCACTAGCCCTGCAGCGGTCATCAGCGCGTTGCCGTGATGAGTACCGCCCAACTCGCCGGAGTCGAAACAGCAGGCCTTGCCTCGCGCCAGCAATGCCGCCAGTGGCACGCCACCGCCGAGGCCTTTGCCGAGTACGACGATATCGGCGCGCACGCCGTAGGATTGTTCGGCGAGCAAGGTGCCGCAGCGGCCGATGCCGGTCTGCACCTCGTCGAGAATCAGCAGAATCCCCAGCTCACGGCACAGGCGCTCGACACCCTTGAGGTAATGCTCAGTCGCAGGAATCACACCGGCATCGCTCTGGATCGGTTCGAGCATGATCGCCACGGTCTGCGCATCGACCGCTGCATGCAGCGCTGGCAGGTCATTGAACGGCACCAGATCAAAGCCCGGCAGCAACGGCGCGAAGCGGTTGTGCAGGTTGCAACTGTCCGACGCCGAAATCGTCGCCAGACTACGTCCGTGACAACCTTGTCTGGCGACAATGATCCGCGAGGCACCACCGCGATGCAGTTGACCCCATTTACGCGCCAGCTTGATTGCGGCTTCACAGGCTTCGCTGCCACTGTTGAGCAAATATGCTTGATCGCTTGAGGTACTGGCACACAGACGCTCGGCGAGGCTGAGCATGCCGCGATTGTGCAGATTGAAGCCGGGATTGATCAGGGCCTGGGCCTGGCTGGCGATGGCTTTGACCAGTGCCGAAGGGCTGTGGCCGAGGCTGTTGGCGCCACCGGCCTGGGAAAAGTCCAGATAGGCGCGGTCATTGCTGTCCCACAACCAGGAACCCTGGCCGCGAACAAATACCTGTTGCGGGCGTTCGACGCTGGGCATCAGCCGCTCGGCATTCAGGCCGTCAGCGGCATCCGATTCATGGGTTTCAAAAGCCAGGTCATCGAGGCTTGGTGTCTGGCGCCGCAGGCTGAACAGGTTCATTGCAAAAAGCCTCGCTGGAGGTTTTTTGAACTGCCTATGTAATCGTTATCGAAACAATTGCTGGTCATTGCCCTTTCCGGCCCTGTAAGCCCCGTGGATGCGGTTAGACTAGGCTCACACACGGCCGCCGGCCATTTCGATTTCCCAGCATTTTCGATAAGTGTTACTTATGGATTTCAAACAACTGCGTTATTTCGTCGCGGTCTACGAAGAAGGTCACGTCGGACGTGCCGCCGAGCGCTTGTCGATCTCTCAGCCTGCGCTGTCCCAGCAGATCCGCCATCTGGAACAGAACCTCGACGTCACCCTGTTCGAACGCAGCAGCAAACGCCTGCTGCCGACCCTCGCCGCCCATACGCTGTACAACCACGCTCTGCCCCTGCTCGACGGCATGCAACGCGCGCGTGAGGCGCTGGGCAACTTCAAAGGTCAGGCACTGCGTACGCTGGCGATTGGCGTGCTGCAAACCGTGCACACCAGCCTGGTGCCGCAAATGCTGGAACGGGTGCGCAAGGCCCAGCCGCATCTGGTGGTGCAGATTTATGAACTGACAGGATTGGAGATCGAGCGGCGCCTGCTCAATGGCTCGCTGGACATTGGCATCAGTTATCTGCCGCCACGCCAGCCGGGGCTGCACGGCGTGATGCTGTACGAAGATGAACTGACGCTGGTCATCCCGGCGGATCATCCGCTGCGTGAATTCAAGAAAGTTTCGATGAGTCAGGCGGCCGAATTGCCGATGCTGCTATTGGGTGAAGAATTTCAGATCCGCCAGATCTGGCAGGCGCAACTGGCCAGCCTCGGACGTCGCCCGCAAGTGCAGGCGGAACTGAACAACATGGTGGGGATTCTCGACAGCCTGCCGCACACACGTCTGGCGACGGTGCTGCCCGGTCGTTCGCAAAAGGAGTACGACGATCAGGATCTGCTGTGGAAACCGCTAAGTGAGCCGCGTGTGCCGCTGAAGGTCGGGCTGGTGTGTCGCGACGTACAACGCCAGCAGGCGCCATTGGCCTTGCTGCGAACCTTGCTGGAGGAAGTGATGCAGCGCGAGGACAAACCGCTCAAAGGCACGCCGGCCATGGATCCGCTGAGCTGAAAACTTTTCTACGGGCAAAAGAAAACCCCGCCGAAGCGGGGCTTTGCAGACTGTTTCCCTGACATCCATTTCACTCCGCCACCCTGGCAGAATCCTACGTGTCCGTGTTGTTGCTTTGCGCTTCCTGCGCGACGTCCATGAAATGTAGATTAGCTCTGGATCCAATTTGCGCATATGGGAGAACAGCAGCACGTCATGTAAGAGATTGCTTACATGACGTTACATCATCAGAACTGCCCGGCATCCAACAGGAACAGCGACTCGCTGCCAGCCTTGACCGACGCGCTCAACGAGTGAATCCGCGGCAGCAGACGGGCGAAATAGAACCGCGCGGTGCCGAGTTTGCTCGCGTAGAAATCGTCCTGCGCTTCTTTGCCCAGCGATGCCTTGGCCATCAGCGCCCACATGTAGGCGTAGGAAACGTAGCCAAACACCTGCAGATACTCGACCGACGCCGCACCGATTTCGTTCGGATTGGTTTTCGCCCGGTCCAGCAGCCACGAGGTCAGTTCGTCGAGGGTGTCGACGGCGTCATTCAGCGGCTTGGTGAACTCACCCAGATCGGCACTGGCGGTCGCGGTGAAATGGCGGATCTCGTCGGCGAACAGTTTGTAGAACGCACCGCCGCTGCCGACGATCTTGCGACCCACCAGGTCCAGCGCCTGAATGCCGTTGGTGCCTTCGTAGATCTGGGTGATGCGTACGTCACGCACCAGTTGCTCCTGGCCCCACTCGCGGATGTAGCCGTGGCCGCCGAAGATCTGCTGGCCATGGACAGTGGTTTCCAGACCCAGATCGGTCAGGAACGCCTTGGCCACTGGCGTCAGCAAGGCAACCAGGTCCTCGGCACGTTTACGGGTGGCAGCGTCTTCACTGAACTTGGCGGTGTCGAGTTGCATCGCCACGTAGGTGGAGAACGCACGGCCGCCTTCGTTCGAGGCTTTCATGGTCAGCAACATGCGACGCACGTCCGGGTGGACGATGATCGGGTCGGCAACCTTGTCCTTGTTCTGCGCGCCGGTCGGCGAACGGCTTTGCAGGCGGTCGCGGGCGTATTCGATGGCGTTCTGGTACGAGCGCTCGCCGGTAGCCAGGCCTTGGATACCGACACCCAGACGCTCGTAGTTCATCATGGTGAACATCGCGGCCAGGCCTTTGTTCGGCTCGCCGACCAGGTAACCCACGGCTTCGTCGAAGTTCATCACGCAGGTGGCGGAGGCCTGGATGCCCATCTTGTGTTCGATCGAACCGCAGTTCGCCGGGTTGCGCGCGCCCAGGCTGCCATCGGCGTTGACCATGAACTTCGGCACCAGGAACAGCGAAATGCCTTTCGGCCCCGCCGGCGCGTCCGGCAGCTTGGCCAGCACCAGGTGGATGATGTTTTCGGTCAGGTCGTGCTCACCGCCGGTGATGAAGATCTTGGTGCCGCTGACCTTGTAGGAACCGTCCGCCTGAGGTTCGGCCTTGGTACGAATGATGCCCAGGTCGGTGCCGGCATGCGGCTCGGTCAGGCACATGGAACCGGCCCAGATCCCCGCGTACATGTTCGGCAGGTAAGCGGCTTTCAGCTCTTCGCTGGCGTGGGCGTTGATCGACAGGCAGGCGCCGGCAGTCAGCATCGGATATAGACCGAAGGACAGGCTGGCGGAGTTGACCATTTCTTCGACCTGGGCCGACACGGCTTTGGGCATGCCCATGCCGCCGTATTCCGGATCACCGCCAACACCGACCCAGCCGCCTTCGGCATAAGTCTGATAGGCCTGTGGGAAACCGGCCGGCGTGGTGACGGCACCGTCGGCCCAGTGGCAGCCTTCTTCGTCGGCCGCACGGCTCAGGGGCGCGATGCTTTTGCTGGTGACCTTGCCGGCCTCTTCGAGGATGGCTTCGACGGTTTCGGCGTCGACAGTCTCGGCCAGGGCCGGCAGTTCGGCCCAGAGTTTGGCGACTTCGAACACTTCATTGAGGACGAAGCGCATATCGCGCAGCGGCGCTTTGTAGTCAGCCATGGCAAACCTCGCAAAGATCTAAACAGGTGATTCGTGGAAAGGTGATTTCGTTGAGCTGGAGTGTAACCCAACAACTTTTGCGACACATAGGGTCAGGCGGTGACTGATTTGTTATTTTTAGTCACCAGCAATCAGCCATAAAGAAGCCCGCAATCAGCGGGCTCTTTTGTTTAACAGTGGCGTGTTACAGCGAGAACAACTGCGCCGGCAATTTCATCAGGCAATCACTGCCCGCCTCGATCGCCGCGCGATGCGCCGCAGTACGTGGCAACAACCGCTTGAAGTAAAACTCGCACGTCGCCAGTTTGCCCTGGCAGAAATCGCCATCACCCTCGCCCGACTCCAGCTGTGCCTGGGCGACCAGCGCCATGCGCAACCACAGATAGCCGAGGACGATGTAACCGCTGTACATCAGGTAATCCACCGACGCGGCGCCGACTTCATCCGGATTCTTCATCGCGGCCATGCCGACCTGCATGGTCAGCTCGCCCCACTGCTGGTTGAGGCTATCGAGTTGCGCCACAAACCCGCCCAGTTGCGCATGCCCGGCGTTGGCGGCGCAGAACTTGTGGACGATCTTGGTGAAGTTGCGCAGCAGTTTGCCTTGGCTGCCGAGGACTTTGCGCCCCAGCAGATCCAGTGCTTGAATGCCGTTGGTGCCCTCGTAGATCGGCGCGATCCGGCAATCGCGAACCAGTTGCTCCATGCCCCACTCGCGGATAAAACCGTGGCCGCCGAACACCTGCATGCCGTGGTTGGTCACCTCCAGACCGGTGTCGGTCATGAACGCCTTGCAGATCGGGGTCAGGAACGCCAACAGATCTTCAGCGTCCTGACGCGCGTCGGCGTCCGGGCTCAGGTGCGCGACATCGAGCATTTGCGCGGTGAAATAGGTCAGCGCGCGGTTGCCTTCGTTGAAGGCTTTCATGGTCAGCAGCATGCGTCGCACGTCCGGGTGGACGATGATCGGATCCGCCGGTTTGTCCGGGGCTTTGGCGCCGGTCAGGGCGCGCATCTGCAGACGGTCGTTGGCGTATTTGATTGCGCCCTGGAAACTCGCCTCGCCCAGACAAAGGCCCTGCATCCCGGTGCCGAGGCGCGCATGGTTCATCATGGTGAACATGCAGTTCAGGCCTTTGTTCGGCTCGCCGATCAGGAAGCCTTTGGCGTCATCGAAGTTCAGCACGCAGGTGGCCGAGGCCTTGATGCCCATCTTGTGCTCGATCGAACCGCAGGAAACGCCGTTGCGTTCCCCCGCCTCACCGGCTGCATCCGGCAGGAATTTCGGCACGATGAACAGCGAAATCCCCTTGGTCCCGGCCGGCGCGTCCGGCAGTTTGGCCAACACCAGATGAATGATGTTGTCGCTCATGTCGTGCTCGCCGGCGGAGATGAAAATCTTGCTGCCGGTGACCGCATAACTGCCGTCGGCCTGGGGTACGGCGCGGGTCTTGATGATGCCCAGGTCGGTGCCGCAATGGGCTTCGGTCAGGCACATGGTGCCGGTCCACTGGCCCGCAGTGAGTTTGCGCAGATAAGTGTTTTTCTGTTCCTCGGTGCCGTGGGCGTGGATCGCCGACATGGCGCCGTGGGTCAGGCCCGGGTACATGCCCCAGGAAGTGTTGCTGGAGGCGACCATTTCGCTGATCACCAGCCCCAGCGAACTCGGCAGGCCCTGACCGCCGTAAGCCGGGTCTGCCGCCAGACCGTGCCAGCCGCCTTCCACGTATTGTGCAAAGGCTTGCTTGAAGCCTGTAGGCGTTGTCACCACGCCGTTGTCGAAATGGCAGCCCTCTTCGTCACCACTGCGATTGAGCGGTGCCAGAACGTTCTCACAGAACTTCGCGCCTTCGTCGAGGATCGCGTTGACCATGTCCGGGCTGGCGTCGTGGGCGCCGAGGGCCGCGTACTGGGTGTGAAAGTCGAAGACGTGGTCGATCAGAAAGCGCATGTCGCGCAGGGGTGCTTTGTACTCGGGCATGGTGGCTTCTCCTTCAGCAGATTTCTCCAACCTACTGCCGGCCACCCTGCCCCACAATCACTGTCCAGACGCTGAATGCGCCGTCATCACTCAACCTGCGGCGCTGTCCATGCGCACCGCGCCACGACGGTTCTGACCGAACGCCATCACGCAGTTTCGACCTGCCCCTTTGGCGGCATAGAGCGCTTCGTCGGCGGATTTGAGCACTTGCTCCGGGTTACGCTGCTCCACACGCTCGGCGACGCCGATGCTCACCGTGACGGACACACTGGACGCACCGGAACCGGCACGACGCTGGCGACCCTGCTGGTCGTCCTGCGGGCGGTTTTCCTGGTTGCGCAACTGGATGTTGTAGGACGCGATCGACTCGCGGATGACTTCCAGGTGCGGCATGCACTCTTCAAGGGTCTTGCCCGCAAACACCAGGGCGAATTCCTCACCCCCGTAGCGATACGCCCTACCGCCACCGCTGATTTTGGACAGCTTGCTGGCCACCAGTCGCAGGACCTGGTCACCCACGTCGTGACCGTGGGTGTCGTTGAATTTCTTGAAATGATCGACGTCGCTCATCGCCAGCACATAGTTGCGCCCCAGACGCTGCATGCGCTCGTTGAGTGCGCGACGGCCCGGCAGGCCGGTGAGCTCGTCACGGAAGGCCATTTGGTAAGCCTCGTGCGCTACGGCCGCCGCAATCATCAGCATCACCTGGCTGCACATGATGTTCAGGGTAAACGGCAGGATGAAGGTTTTCGGCAGCATCCAGAACACTCCGAGCAACCCCACCAGTTGCGCCGCGTGCAGCGGTCGCGGGTTGCGCCAGTACTGCCAGGCCAGCAACAGGAACGCCGAGAGGAACACCGGATAGGACATCTGGATCAGGCTCATCCATGCGCCGTGCAGGGCTGGCCAGCGAATCTCCGAGAGCCACATCAGCAACGCCTGCGGGTAACTTTGCTCAAGCCCCAGCGCCACGCTGCCAAACGCCAGCAGCACGGCAAACCGCGCCACCATGTCCTGAAACAGGTGCGTGCGCTCCTGCCACGCAGCGAACAGCCCGAACAACAAGGGCAACAGCAGGCAGACCAGATGGAACACCACGGCCGCGTCTTCGCGCACCTTGCCGTTGTCACGGTAATAGTCGGTCTGGGTATCGAGCAAAAAGTAGGCGATGTACACCGTGACCATCAGAAACAGTTCGCGCTGGCGTCGATAAACCGCGCAATACGACCCGCCCAGCAACAGCACCAGGGTTGGCAGCACGTTGAACAGCGAGGTGAAGAACACGTTGAGGTCTTTGACGTACGCAGCCGCCAACCCCGCAAGCAACAACAGCAGTGAAGGTATGAAATGACTGAAACGTACAGCGGAAGAACGCGGCAAGGGTAAAGC
The DNA here is from genome assembly GCF_058808055.1 of Pseudomonas sp. GW821-FHT11G12. Classification (NCBI taxonomy): domain Bacteria; kingdom Pseudomonadati; phylum Pseudomonadota; class Gammaproteobacteria; order Pseudomonadales; family Pseudomonadaceae; genus Pseudomonas; species Pseudomonas sp. GW821-FHT11G12. The sequence continues at coordinate 714,429 of NZ_JBXARH010000002.1, read as the reverse complement.
TCCGACCGTCTTGGCAAAGAGATGGCATTGTGCCTGCAATGTGGCCAGTTAAGCACACACAATGTGATCCAGATCACAGGCTGTCTCTTTAACGGCCGAATCCCTCGGTTTCTGAGCCTTCAATCAAGGTTTTTTGCCTGAGAAGCATGAAACTTTCGTCATGGCCATCATGCTTGATGGCCATGACGATCATTTCCACTCAAAGATCGTTGTAGAACGGCTGCAACGGCCCCTCCGCCGCCGGCCGGCCTTCAGCGCCGTAAGGCTTGAGATTCAGCGATGCATCCGTTGCCTGACGAGTCGTGACCTTCGGACTGGCCGGGCGCTGGGTCACGGCATTCTCATCCCCGATGTGGCCCTGCGGGATGACCAGCGACGGATGATCGAATGGCGCCCGTTCCCAGGCAACGCGCGGATCAGTCAGGCCGACTTCCATGAATTTCACCAGGGCGTCAACTTCGTCAGGGGTCAGGTTCAGCGCCGTCATGTCCGGATCGAGGTTGGAGGTGTTGTGCTGATTCACCGCCGGGTGCTCGAACCCGCTGGTGTTGTTGGCGTCCTCGCCGCGCCGGTCACCGCCACGGTTGTAGAACTCCATGACCTGCTTGAGCGTGGCGCGACTGCCGTTGTGGAAGTACGGACCAGTCAGGGCGATGTTGCGCAGGGTCGGCGTCTTGAACGCGCCGTCGACAGAATCACGGAACCCGACATTCGGCTTGAGCGTGGCGTCGCACGGTATCGCTGCACTCAGCGGTGCTTCGAAGGTGCACACGTCGACATCCAGTGGATCGACCGTCCGGCCGCCCTGCAACACGGTGTTGTACTGACGGGTGAACGACCACGGATTGCCCCAGGCATCCGCGCCACCGAGGGCCAGATCTTCGGAAGTCGGACGCACACCGGTGTTGTAGAAACCGTTGTCATAAAGGGTGGTCAGGTTGTCAGCCATCACCATCCGTTCGATGCGCTCGCGCGGGTGCATCAGCAAGCGACTGGCAGCGTTGGTCAGCTCAGCGCCGCCGTGGCAATTGACGCATTTGCCCTTGCCGAGGAACAGGTTCATCCCCTCGACCTGCTGCGCGTTCATCGCAGTGTGGTCACCTTGCAGATAGGCATCGATCGGCGCCTGATCGGACACCAGTGTGGCTTCGTACATCTGAATTGCCAGACCAAAGAACAGCGGGAAGTTGGCCTCCATCTGGGTGTACGGCGCGCCGCCCACCGAGACGTTTTGCGTGGCGTTCCACAACCGGGGCTGGAAGGCATTCTTGATCAGTTCGCGATAGGTCGGACGCCGTGCGCCGGACACTGGCCCCAGCACCGAATCACTGGACGAGATCCGTTGCTGCTTGAGCATCAGGGTGTCGAGCATCCTGCGACCGATGTCGGCAAAGGTACGGCCACCGCAGGACATTTCCACCGGGCTGCCGGGCGGGCCGACGGCTTGCGAGGCGGCAGAAGCATCGTTGAGTGCCAGCCTGACTTTGGTGGCGACCGTGCTGCGTTCGCTGGTCACGTAGATCCCCGCATCCGGGTCGCGATTGCCGAACGGCGAAAATCCGTTGAACACGTTGTTGGCCCGACCGTCCCAGAAGTTGCGCACGTTGAACGCGGCGTTGATCACCGACGGCGCGTTGCGACCGGTGCTGCGCCGTACGTTGATGCCGCCGACCTGAAACAGGCCGTCCGGCTGCTGGGTGCACTTGTCGAACCGTGGCTGGTTGGGTTTGACGAAGTTGGCGTCGAACACGCCTTGGGAACCGACCACATCGTCGGTCGAGTAAACGATCGGCGAGTTGCGCTCCAGTGGATTACTCAGCACGTGGGTCGGGAAGTCGGTTTTTTTCAGCGTGTAGTTCGGGCCACCCTTGCCGCCGGACAACGTGGCGTAGGTCGCCACGTCGCCGGGAATGTCGGAAGCCACAAACGGCTTGTTGAAAATCGACGCGACGTTGGCGTTGGTGTTGGCCTGGCCGGGATTGAGCTGGTTGGTGATGCGGTGATCGACACCGGCATGGTAGTGACAGGAGGCGCACGCAGTCGCGCCGTCGCTGCCGATCTCCATGTCCCAGAACAACGCCTTGCCCAACAGGATCGCGGCAGAGCGGTTGAGCACGTAGTCGGTCATCAGGTCGACCTTGCGCCCGCCTTCGGTTCCGGACGGATCGGGAGGCACCATCCCGCGCAACGATTGCAGCGACGGGACTTCCGGCACCGGGGGATCGACTTCGGCGGGGTCGGCGGCCCATGCGCTGTGGACTGACAGCGCGATGGGTAACCAGAAGGTCAAACGAGCGAGTCGACTGATGTTCATAGGCTTCACCCTGACTGTTGTTGTTAAGTGCCGGGCGTCATGCTTCTTTGAGCAGGCAGTTCTCGTTAGCACCGGTAATTCGGACAGTGCAATTAATTGGCCACCCTTCTGGAAACATCTTGAATCAATAAGCGCAGGGGTTCAGCTGAGCAAAGCCGTCATCAATGCTGGGGAATCAGCCCCGGGATTGGGGAAATCCGGGCACAAAAAAACCGCTGCCCCCGAAGGAGCAGCGGTTTTCAGAACGACCGCGTTAAGGCTTAGTAGCCCAGCGAGAAGTTCTCTTCTTTCATGTCCATCAGGTTGTTTGCGCCCGACAGCATGGTTGCCACGTGCGTACGGGTACGCGGCAGGATGCGCTGGAAGTAGAAGCGCGCGGTTTGCAGCTTGGCGGTGTAGAAGGCCTCGTCGGTGGTACCGGCAGCCAGTTTTTCAGCAGCCAGACGCGCCATGTCGGCCCAGAAGTAGGCCAGGCAGGCGTAACCGGAGTACATCAGGTAGTCCACGGAGGCTGCGCCGACTTCTTCGCGATCTTTCATGGCAGCCATACCGACCTTCATGGTCAGCTCGCCCCACTCTTTGTTCAGTGCAGCCAACGGTGCAACGAATTCTTTAACGGCTTCGTTGCCTTCGTTGTTCTGGCAGAACTTGTGGACGATCTTGGTGAAGCCTTTCAGGGCCTCGCCTTGAGTCATCAGCACTTTACGACCCAGCAGGTCGAGTGCCTGGATGCCGGTGGTGCCTTCGTACAGCATCGAGATGCGGCTGTCGCGAACGTTCTGCTCCATGCCCCACTCGGCGATGAAGCCGTGGCCGCCGTAGATCTGTACGCCGTGGTTGGCGGATTCGAAACCGACTTCAGTCATGAACGCTTTGGCGATCGGAGTCATGAAGGCCAGCAGTGCGTCGGCTTTCTTTTTCTCTTCTTCGTCCACGCCGTACTTGACGATGTCGACCTGTTTGGCGGTGAAGTACACCATCGCACGGTTGCCTTCGGCGAATGCCTTCATGGTCAACAGCATGCGGCGTACGTCTGGGTGCACGATGATCGGGTCAGCGGCCTTTTCCGGCGCTTTCGGGCCAGTCAGGGAGCGCATTTGCAGGCGATCGCGAGCGTATTTCAGGCCGCCCTGGAAGCCGATTTCGGCGTGGGCCAGACCTTGCAGCGCGGTGCCCAGACGTGCGGTGTTCATGAAGGTGAACATGCAGTTCAGGCCTTTGTTCGCCGGACCGATCAGGAAACCGGTCGCGCCGTCGAAGTTCATCACGCAAGTGGCGTTGCCGTGGATGCCCATCTTGTGTTCCAGCGAGCCGCAGCTCACAGCGTTGCGAGCGCCAACGGTGCCATCGGCATTCGGCATGAACTTCGGAACGATGAACAGGGAAATGCCTTTGGTGCCAGCCGGTGCATCCGGCAGGCGGGCCAGTACGATGTGGACGATGTTGTCGGCCATGTCGTGTTCACCGGCCGAGATGAAGATCTTGGTGCCGGAGACTTTGTAGGAACCGTCGGCCTGAGGTTCGGCCTTGGTGCGCAGCATGCCCAGGTCGGTGCCGCAGTGCGGCTCGGTCAGGCACATGGTGCCGGTCCATTCGCCGGAGACCAGTTTGGTCAGATAGGCTTCTTGCTGCTCTGGAGTACCGTGCTCGGAGATGGTGTTCATCGCGCCGTGCGACAGGCCCGGGTACATGCCCCACGACCAGTTGGCTTCGCCGACCATTTCGCTGACAGCCAGACCCAGCGACTCAGGCAGACCCTGACCACCGTGCTCGACGTCATGGGCCAGGCTTGGCCAGCCGCCTTCGACGAATTGCTTGTAGGCCTCTTTGAAGCCGGTCGGGGTTTTCACGCCGGACTCGCTCCAGGTGCAACCTTCGATGTCGCCCACGCGGTTCAGCGGTGCCAGCACCTGCTCACAAAACTTGGCGCCCTCTTCGAGAATGGCGTCAACCATGTCCGGCGTTGCGTCTGCGCACGCTGGAAGGCTCTGATAGTGCGCTTCGTAGCCGAGCAGTTCGTCACGAACGAAGCGAATATCACGCAAGGGGGCCTTGTAGTCAGGCATAGCGATAAACCTCTGCTGATGTAACCGGGAATGAACGACCGCATTGATTTGTTGTGACGGTCAAACAGTTGTTTGAAACATACGTTTACGCCGAAATCTTGTCAAGCGTCGATCTTTTGCCATTCGTCATCACATTTTTCGAACGCCGGACACAGCACCGCGACATGCGCCCGGACGAGCCATGTGCAATGAGAAAAGATTAGTTGAGGGAGAAGGACTTACAACGAAAAACGCCGCGAACAGTCGCGGCGTCTGGCAAAGCGGATATCAGAAAATCAGGCGAATGTATCGATGATCGTACCGAGCATTTCATCGGAAGCCTTGGCGACTTTGGTGCCCAGCTCCACTTGAAACTTGCCCTGGGCCATCTCGGCCATGGCGCTGCCCGGATCCATTTGCTGGCTGCGATCCACGCCGCGCAGGCGATCAATCTGGGCTTCGGAAGACTGGCTGGTGACCGAACGCTCAATGGTGTTGTTGGCGATCTGGCTGGCAGCCTGATCGACACGGTTCTGCCCGGTCTGAATGCTGCTCAGACCTGCATAAAAAGCTGTGTTTCCGGAGATTTCCATGGGAGCTCTCATCCTTGGGAAGGATCAATGGGTGCCATTGAACCAGAGGCGTCAGAAAAACACCCGTCAAAAACACTAATGGCACAGTGCCTTCCCATAGTCAAAATCAGTCGAGCAGATCCAGTTGCAAGTGATCGGCGACCGCCTCGGCGCTGACCGCCTTGAGTTTCGGCACCCGCCCCAGACATGGCGCCGGAATACGCTCGGCCAGCGTCGCCAGGTTTTCTTCCAGTCGCGACGTCTTCGGATCAATGATGTTCGCTACCCAACCGGCCAGTTGCAGCCCGTCCCGGGCAATCGCCTCGGCCGTCAGCAATGCATGGCTGATACAACCCAGACGCACGCCCACCACCAGAATCACCGGCAGATTCAGCGCAATGGCAAGGTCCGACAGATTGTCCTGATCCGCCAACGGCACCCGCCACCCGCCCGCGCCTTCAATCAATGTGAAGTCGGCGTTCATGGCCAGAATCTCGCGCATCGGCGCCAGCAGCGATTGCACGGTCAACGCCACGCCTGCCTCACGGGCCGCCAGATGCGGCGCGATGGCCGGCTCGAACGCCACCGGATTGACCTGTTGATACGTCAGCGGCAACGAGCACTCGGCCTGCAACGCCAAGGCATCGGAGTTGCGCAGACCTCTGGGCGTCACGACACAACCGGACGCCACCGGCTTGCCCGCCGCCGTACTCAACCCTGCCGATCGGGCGGCATGCAGCAACCCGGCGGCGACCGTCGTCTTGCCGACGTCGGTGTCGGTTCCGGTGATGAAATAGGCTGCGCTCATACGGGTTTCTCCAACACGGCGTAGACCACCTGATAAGTCGCCGGCAAGCCCTGCGGCTGACGGAACTGCTCGTAGGCTTCGACCAGCCCCAGAATCCGCGCCCGACCGGTCAATCCGCCCGGCCGACCGGGGTTCAGGTTATGCGCGCCCAGCGCCTTGAGTTCGTGCGTCAGGCTGCGCACATCCGGGTAATGCAGCACATGCGGCCGATTCTCCAGACTGACCGTGCGCAGACCACTGGCCGCACACAATTGCTCGTACCGAGCGAACTCGCGGAAACGGTTGACGTGCACCAGGCCATCGACCTGACGCCAACTGTCGCGCAATTCGTACAGCGTCCCTACACAAAGACTAGCAAACGCGAAAATCCCTCCCGGTTTCAGTACTCGGAAGGCTTCGCCGAGCACCGATTCGAAGTCTGCGCACCACTGCACGGCGAGGCTGGAGAAGATCAGATCGCAGGTCGAGTTCTGCAACGGCAGACGCTCAGCATCACCAGCAATAAAGTGCGCGGCCCCGCCCAATGGCCGGGCGTGATTGAGCATGCCCTCGGCGATGTCCAGCGCCAGCCCTTCGTTACCCGCAAAACGTTCAGCCAGCGCCCGAGTGAAATACCCGGTGCCGCAGCCCAGATCCAGCCAGCGCGACGGCAGAAAATCCACCGGCAGACGATTCAGCAACTGCGTGCCGACATCACGCTGCAACTCGGCGACGCTGTCGTAGCTGGCCGCTGCGCGGGAAAAGGAAGCCGCTACCTGGCGCTTGTCAGGCAAGCCGCCGGGCAGCGCAGCAAGAGACAAATCAGTCATCACCACACTCACTTAAAAACGCCTGGATCGCACCGGCCACACCGTGGGGGTCTTCCAGAAGAAACGCATGGCTGGCCTGCTCGATCAGCCCGACCTCGACATCCGCCAGCAAGGCGAACAGCTCGCCCGCGGCTTCCGCCGGCACCAGCCCGTCCAGCCCGGCAAACAAATGCAATTGCGGGCCTCGAAACACCTGCAAGGCATTGCGCGTATCGATCTGCGCCAACAACTCCAGACCCGCCATCAAGGCGATCGGTGAAGTATTCGGCGCGCCGCCGAGCAACAGTCGCGACAAGCCGCGAGAGTCTTGCGCACCCTGAGCGCACAGCAACGAAAAACGCTTGAGGGTCTGACGCGGGTCAGCGCTGCAACCGGCCAGAAATGCATCGAAGGTTTCCCCCGGCATAGCGCTCGGCCACTGGTCATGGGCAACAAAAGAAGGATTGCTCGCCAGCGTCAGCAAGCCGCAGCAATGTTCACCACGCCGCGCCGCCAGCTCTGAGGCCAGCATACCGCCCAGCGACCAGCCACCCAGCCAGACGTCCTGGGGAATGCGCTCATCGAGTTCGTCGAACCAGTCCGCAGGATCGCTGGATTCCAGCTCCGGCAACGGTTCGATTTCGACCGTCAGGTGTTCATCGAGCCCACGCAGCGCAGCCGCCAAAGGTTCCAGCGGGGAAACACCGAGGCCCCAGCCGGGGAGCAGAATCAGACGATCACGCATGGCTTGGCTCCGACTTCAGTTGGGCAAAGCAATCGGCCAGTCCTTCTAACAATAGTTGCACCTGCGCCTCGCTGTGAGCGGCGGTCAGCGTGACCCGCAGCCGAGCACTGCCGGCGGGCACAGTCGGCGGGCGGATCGCGGTGACCATCAGCCCACGCTCACGCAACATCTGTGACAAACGTACGGCGCGACCGGCATCGCCAATCATGATCGGCTGAATTGGCGTGAAGCTGTCCATCAGCTCCAGACCGATCTGTTCGGCGCCGTGGCGGAACTGGCGGATCAGCGTCTGCAAATGCTCGCGACGCCAGTGTTCGCTGCGCAGCAGTTCCAGACTTTTCAAGGTTGCGCAGGCCAACGCCGGTGGCTGGCTGGTGGTGTAGATGTACGGACGGGCGAACTGGATCAGGCTTTCGATCAGCTCTTCACTGCCAGCGACAAACGCGCCCGCCGTGCCGAACGCTTTGCCGAGGGTACCGACCAGCACCGGCACGTCATCCTGGCTCAAGCCGAAATGCTCGACGATCCCGCCACCGTTCGAACCCAGAGGACCGAAACCGTGGGCGTCATCGACCATCAACCACGCGCCTTTGGCCTTGGCTTCACGGGCCAGCGCCGGCAGGTCGGCGAGATCACCGTCCATGCTGAACACGCCGTCGGTGACCACCAGCGTATTGCCGGTGGCTTTCTCCAGACGTTTGGCCAGGCTGTCGGCGTCGTTGTGCAGATAACGATTGAACCGCGCGCCGGACAACAGTCCGGCATCCAGCAACGACGCATGATTGAGCCGGTCTTCCAGCACCGTATCGCCCTGCCCGATCAGCGCCGTGACCGCGCCGAGGTTGGCCATGTAACCGGTGGTGAACAACAGCGCACGTGACCGTCCGGTGAGGTCGGCCAGAGCTTCTTCCAGTGCGTGATGCGGGCCGCTGTGGCCGATCACCAGATGCGAGGCTCCGCCGCCGACGCCCCACTTCGAGGCACCGGCGCGCCAGGCTTCGATCACTTGCGGATGATTGGCCAGGCCCAGGTAATCGTTGTTGCAGAACGCCAGCAATGGCTGACCGTCGACCACCACTTGCGGCCCCTGGGGGCTTTCAAGCAGCGGTCGCTGGCGATAGAGATTTTCGGCACGACGGGCAGCAAGGCGTGCGGCGAGATCGAAAGACATGCAAGCCTCACGGGTGGCAAATGAATCAGCAGACGCCGCCCGAGGCAGCGCCTGAAAGAACGGACGATCAGACTGCCGCGTTGTAGAACTGCTCGCTGCTCTTCTGCTCCACCAGCGCCTGCTCGATGGCGGCCTGATGCACTTCGTCGGCATGTTCTTCGCGGGCTTCCGGCTGAATGCCCAGACGCGCAAACAGCTGCATGTCCTTGTCGGCCTGCGGGTTGGCGGTGGTCAGCAGTTTGTCGCCGTAGAAAATCGAGTTGGCGCCGGCGAAGAACGCCAGGGCCTGCATCTGCTCGTTCATCGCTTCGCGGCCAGCGGACAGACGCACGTGGGATTGCGGCATCAGGATCCGCGCCACGGCGAGCATACGGATGAAGTCGAACGGATCGACGTCGTCAGCGTTTTCCAGCGGCGTGCCGGCGACTTTCACCAGCATGTTGATCGGCACCGACTCCGGATGCTCCGGCAGGTTGGCCAACTGGATCAGCAGGTTCGCGCGGTCATCGAGGGACTCGCCCATACCGAGGATGCCGCCGGAGCAGATTTTCATGCCGGCATCGCGCACGTAGGCCAGGGTCTGCAGACGCTCGCTGTAGGTGCGGGTGGTGATGATGCTGCCGTAGAACTCCGGCGAGGTGTCCAGGTTGTGGTTGTAGTAGTCGAGCCCGGCCTTGGCCAGCGCTTCGGTCTGATCCTGATCGAGACGACCGAGGGTCATGCAGGTTTCCAGGCCCATGGCCTTCACGCCTTCGACCATCTTCAACACGTAGGGCATGTCCTTGGCCGACGGATGTTTCCACGCCGCGCCCATGCAGAAACGGGTCGAGCCGATGGCCTTGGCGCGGGCAGCCTCTTCGAGGACTTTCTGCACTTCCATCAGCTTTTCTTTTTCCAGACCGGTGTTGTAGTGACCGGATTGCGGACAGTATTTGCAATCTTCCGGGCAGGCGCCGGTCTTGATCGACAGCAGGGTGGAAACCTGGACGCGGTTGGCGTCGAAATGCGCGCGGTGCACCGTCTGCGCCTGGAACAGCAAGTCGTTGAATGGCTGAACGAAGAGTGCTTTGACTTCGGCCAAAGACCAGTCGTGACGCAGGGTGGCAGTGGTGCTGGCGCTCATGGGCGATTCCTTGGTTATGCTTGGCTTGCACCTGGGGAAACGGAATACCCACAGGCACGACACGGATGTTCGGCATATTTAAGGAAGAGCCATGCACTGTCAACCACATCAAGATAGACCGGTTTACATCTGGTTAAATAACAACCAGCATTGTTTGCTTTGCGATGAGCCGGCGGAAGCCGAAACACCCCTCTGCGTGGCCTGCGAAACCGAACTGCCCTGGCTGGGTGATCAATGCGTGACATGTGCCTTGCCGCTGCCCGCTGCGGGCCTGACGTGCGGCGGCTGCCTGAAGGATCCGCCCGCCTTCGAACACGTGGCGGTGCCCTGGTCCTACGGCTTCCCGGTGGACAGCCTGATCACCCGCTTCAAGCACAATGCGAAATGGCCGTTTGGCCGCCTGCTCGGCGATGTTCTCGGGCAATTCCTGCAACATCGCTTCGACGAAGGCCTGCCACGCCCGGATGCCTTGTTACCGATACCGTTGGCGAACAAGCGTCTGCGCCAACGTGGATTCAATCAGGCGGCAATGCTGGCGCGGTGGCTCGGCAAGCAACTGGACCTGCCCTGTGAAGAAAATATCCTGTGCCGAATTCAGGACACCAGCGCCCAGCAGGCACTCGATGCCAAGGCGCGCAAACGCAATCTGCGCAATGCCTTCGAACTTTTGTCAGACGCCCACGTACAAGGTCGGCATCTGGCCTTGGTGGATGATGTGCTGACCACCGGCGCCACCGCCCAGGCATTGGCCCGGCTGCTGGTGGACGCGGGCGCCACGCGGGTCGACGTCTACTGCCTGGCCCGAACACCGAAACCTGGCGACGCGGCTTGACTCACACGCGCCAAGCGGCCAACTTCCTCCACCATCAACCCAGCACAAAGCACCCGACATGTCCTTGCCTTCCCTGTTGTCCCAGCACATTGTCCGCCGCCCGCAGCGCATCGCCCTGCTGCAACACATTGCCGAACAGGGCTCGATCACCCGCGCCGCCAAAAGCGCGGGCCTGAGTTACAAGGCGGCGTGGGACGCCATCGATGAGTTGAACAATCTCGCGCAAAAGCCGCTGGTCGAGCGGGCTGTCGGCGGCAAGGGCGGCGGTGGCGCCAGACTGTCCAGCGAAGGCGAACGGGTGCTGCGTCTTTATCAGAAGCTGCAAGCCTTGCAGGCTCAGGTACTGGAAGCTGCCGAAGACGCCAGCGATCTGGATCTACTGGGGCGTTTGATGCTCCGGACCAGCGCCCGCAATCAATTGCATGGCAAAGTCGTCAGCATCGAACACCAGGGCCGCAATGACCTGATCCGTCTCGAACTGGCCGAAGGCCTGTGCATCGATGCGCAGATCACCCACGACAGCACCGTGCATCTGGAGCTGCAACCGGGCACCGAAGTGGTGGCACTGATCAAGGCCGGCTGGCTGGAGTTGCTGGGGCGAGAACAGGCTGCAACATCTGGTCACAATCTTCTGAGCGGTACCCTCGAAGCCATTCTCGATGCCGAAGACGGCCCCAGCGAAGTACGCGTCGCCCTGCCCAATGGCCAGACACTCTGCGCCCTGGCTGAGCCGCTGCACCTGCGCACCCACGGACTGACCGTCGAACAACCGGTGCAAGTGCAGTTCTCGCCGTCCAATGTGCTGATCGGCACACCGCTTTAGCGCGGGCTCCTGCAACAAAAGCGTCATCGCCTCTCATTAAGGTGGCTGCCAAAACCAAGCAGGGAGCCTGATGTGAGCCTATTAGAAGAAAACCAATCCACTGACCTGGAAAAAATGGTCGGCATGAGCCGTCGCGGTTTCATCGGCGCCGGCGCATTGTGCGGCGCGGCGATGTTCCTCGGTGGCAGCCTGTTGAGCCGCAGCGCGCTGGCCACCGGTGTCAGCGCCGGCAACAGCCGCCTGCTCGGCTTCGACAGCATTCCGGCCGCCACCACCGACGTCATCAGCCTGCCCAAGGGCTACAAGTCGTCGGTGCTGATCAGCTGGGGTCAGCCCCTGCACAAGAACGGCCCGGCCTTCGACCCGAGCGGCAACGGCACTGCGGCTGCACAGGAAGTGCAGTTCGGCGACAACAACGACGGCATGAGCCTGTTCGCCTTCCCGGACGACAAGAATCGCGCCCTGATGGCGATCAACAACGAATACACCAACTACCGCTACCTCTACCCCCATGGCGGCCAGCCGCAATCGGCGGAAGACGTGCGCAAGGCCCTGGCCTGCGAAGGCGTGTCGGTGATCGAAGTGGCGCGCAAGAACGGCCAATGGCAGTTCGTTCAGGGCTCGCGCTACAACCGTCGCATCCACGGCAACTCGCCGCTGCGCATCAGCGGCCCGGCTGCCGGTCATGAGCTGATGAAGACCAGCGCCGACAAGCACGGCAAGAAAGTCCTCGGCACCTTCCAGAATTGCGCCAACGGCAAGACCCCGTGGGGCACTTACCTGACCTGTGAAGAGAACTTCACTGACTGCTTCGGCAGCAGCAACGCCCAGCAGCAGTTCGACCCGGCGCAGAAACGCTACGGCGTGTCGGTCGCCAGCCGCGAGATCAACTGGCATCCGTTCGATCCACGCTTCGACATGGCGAAGAACCCGAACGAGCTCAACCGTCACGGCTGGGTGGTGGAAATCGACCCGTTCGACCCGCAATCAACCCCGGTCAAACGCACCGCCCTCGGTCGCTTCAAACATGAAAACGCCGCCCTGGCCGAGACCGACGACGGTCGCGCCGTGGTGTACATGGGCGACGACGAACGCGGCGAGTTCATCTACAAGTTCATCAGCCGCGACCGCATCAACCACCGCAACGCGAAAGCCAACCGCGACATCCTCGATCACGGCACCCTGTACGTGGCGAAGTTCGACGCGGGCGACGGCAACCCCGACCACCCGAAAGGCCAGGGCCAGTGGATCGAACTGACCCACGGCAAGAACGGCATCGACGCCAGCAGCGGTTTTGCCGATCAGGCGGAAGTGCTGATTCATGCACGCCTGGCGGCCAGTGTGGTCGGCGCCACGCGCATGGACCGCCCGGAATGGATCGTGGTCAGCCCGAAAGACGGCCAGGTCTATTGCACCCTGACCAACAACGCCAAACGCGGCGAAGACGGGCAACCGGTGGGCGGCCCGAACCCGCGCGAGAAGAACGTCTACGGGCAGATCCTGCGCTGGCGCACCGACCGCGACGATCACGGATCCAAGACCTTCGCCTGGGATCTGTTCGTGGTGGCCGGCAACCCGGGCGTGCATGCCGGTACGCCGAAGGGCGGCTCGTCGAACATCACCCCGCAGAACATGTTCAACAGCCCCGACGGCCTCGGTTTCGACAAGGCCGGCCGACTGTGGATTCTCACCGACGGTGATTCGAGCAACGCCGGGGACTTTGCCGGGATGGGCAACAACCAGATGCTCTGCGCCGATCCCAAGACGGGAGAGATTCGCCGGTTCATGGTCGGGCCGATCGGTTGCGAAGTCACCGGGATCAGTTTCTCGCCGGATCAGAAAACCCTGTTTGTCGGGATCCAGCATCCAGGCGAGAACGGCGGCTCGACCTTCCCCGAGCATTTGCCGAACGGCAAGCCGCGCTCTTCGGTGATGGCGATTACCCGTGAGGATGGCGGGATCGTCGGCGCCTGATACGGCAGCGGTCAGATCGTTCCCGCGTTCTGCGCGGGAACGATCCCCCTCAAGACAGCCCGTCTGCGCTACCATGCTGGGCCGGACGCGGCAGCCTGCTGCGCGCAGGAGTCAGCATGGCCCACCCGTTTGAAACCCTCACCCCAGACCTCGTGCTCGATGCCGTCGAAAGCATCGGCTTTCTGAGCGACGCACGCATTCTGGCGCTCAACAGTTACGAAAACCGCGTCTATCAGGTCGGCATCGAAGACTCCGAGCCGCTGATTGCCAAGTTCTATCGCCCGCAGCGCTGGACCAACGAAGCCATTCTCGAAGAACACCAGTTCACCTTCGAACTGGCCGACGTCGAGATCCCGGTGGTGGCGCCACTTATCCACAACGGCCAGACCCTGCACGAACACGCCGGTTTCCGTTTCACCCTGTTTCCCCGTCGCGGTGGCCGGGCGCCGGAGCCGGGCAATCTCGACCAGCTGTATCGCCTCGGTCAGTTGCTGGGTCGCATTCATGCAGTCGGCGCAACACGTCCGTTCGAGCATCGCGAAGCGCTGGCCGTGCAGAACTTCGGCCATGCCTCGCTGAACACTTTGCTGGAAGGCAACTTCATTCCGAAAAGCCTGTTGCCGGCCTACGAGTCCGTCGCCCGCGACCTGCTCAAGCGCGTGGAAGACGCCTACGCCGCCACGCCGCATCAGAACATCCGCATGCACGGCGACTGCCACCCCGGCAACATGATGTGCCGCGACGAGATGTTCCACATCGTCGACCTTGACGACTGCCGCATGGGCCCGGCCGTGCAGGACATCTGGATGATGCTCGCCGGCGATCGTCAGGAATGCCTCGGACAGCTGTCGGAATTGATGGACGGCTACAACGAATTCCACGATTTCGACCCACGCGAACTGGCGCTGATCGAACCGCTGCGCGCCCTGCGCCTGATGCACTACAGCGCCTGGCTGGCCCGACGCTGGGACGATCCGGCGTTTCCTCACAGTTTTCCGTGGTTCGGCACGGAGCGGTATTGGGGCGATCAGGTGCTGGCGTTGCGTGAACAACTGGCGGCATTGAATGAAGAGCCGTTGAAGCTTTTCTGACACGACACGTCTATACAACTGCCCGTACAATCGCTGCTTTGTTAGCTGCCTAAGCAAGGATTCTGCATGCAAGCCGCCAACCCGCGTCGCGGGTACATTCTGGGCCTGAGTGCCTACATCATCTGGGGCCTGTTCCCGCTCTACTTCAAAGCCATCGCCGAAGTGCCGGCGGTGGAGATCATCATCCACCGGGTGTTGTGGTCGGCGCTGTTCGGCGCGCTGTTGCTGATGGTCTGGAAGCATCCGGGCTGGTGGCAGGAGCTGCGCGACAACCCGAAACGCCTGGCGATTCTCGCGCTCAGCGGCACCTTGATAGCGGCCAACTGGCTGACCTACGTCTGGTCGGTGAACAACGGCCGGATGCTGGAAGCGAGTCTGGGTTACTACATCAACCCACTGGTGAACGTGCTGCTGGGCATGCTGATCCTCGGCGAACGCCTGCGGCGCATGCAGTGGCTGGCGGTCGGTCTGGCGGCGGTCGGCGTGGCGCAGCAGGTATGGCAGGTTGGCAGCCTGCCGTGGGTGTCGTTGGTGCTGGCACTGACCTTCGGTTTCTACGGGCTGATCCGCAAGCAGGCGCCGGTCAAGGCACTGCCGGGGCTGGTGGTGGAAACCTGGATGCTGGTGCCGATCGCCCTCGCGTGGCTACTGTTCAATCCGACCGCCACCAGTGCGCAAGCTGCGTTCTGGACCACCTCCGAAGCCTGGTGGCTGGTGGCAGCCGGCCCGGTGACGCTGGTGCCGTTAGTGTGTTTCAACGCGGCCACGCGGCATTTGCCCTACACCACCATCGGCTTCCTGCAATACCTGGCACCGACGCTGGTGCTGTTGCAGGCAGTACTGCTGTTCGGTGAGCACTTGTCGTCGAGTACGCTGATCGCCTTCATGTTTATCTGGGCCGGTCTGGCGGTGTACAGCGTCGATGCGTGGATGAGCCTGCGCCGCCGCAGCTGATCAAAAAACGCACAAACCTCCACAGGCCACGGTTCTCGTGGCCTGTATCGTTCCTTCCCAAGGTTATCCACAGCGTGATCCCCGCCGTTTGTGTGCAAGTCACTGAATGCTGGCGGTTTTTTGATCAATCTTCGCCAAGCCACGGCGGACGTGGCCTGGCGGTCGGTCTCTACAGGTTATCCACAGGCAGGTGCACGTTTAAACTGGATAACCCGATCCGTCTTCACAGGTCGGTGCGCAGCACCAATTCCACCATCAAGTCATCGGCCAGGGTTTCCAGGCGCGATTGCAGCACATCCAGCGACAGGGTCAGCGGCACCGCCAGAATCGCCTCGGCGTGGAACAACGGCTCGCTGCTCATCGGCGCCGGGCGCACTTCGGTCACCAGCCGTTCGAGGTTCACACCCTGCTC
Source organism: Pseudomonas sp. GW821-FHT11G12 (assembly GCF_058808055.1). Lineage (NCBI taxonomy): Bacteria > Pseudomonadati > Pseudomonadota > Gammaproteobacteria > Pseudomonadales > Pseudomonadaceae > Pseudomonas > Pseudomonas sp. GW821-FHT11G12. The sequence continues at coordinate 698,777 of NZ_JBXARH010000002.1, read as the reverse complement.
GCTCAGCAGCCGGGTGATATCCCGCACGATGCCCGGACGATCATTGCCCACCAGTTCCATGGCAATCGGTTTCCAGGTGCAGGCCTGTTCAATACCGCTTTCGGCGACCAGCACACGAATGCCCTGAGCCGACAAAGCTTGTAGGGCATCGACTAATTCGTCGTAAGCCTCCGCCGGCACGCCGACCCGCAGAATCCCGGCGAACTGCCCGGCCATCCGTGACATGCGGCTTTCCAGCCAGTTGCCGCCGTGTTCGGCGATGCATTGGGCGATGCGCTCGACCTGCCCGGGCTTGTCCGGTGCGAAGACGGTGAGTACGAGGTGATCCATGGCGCAGCCCTCTTGTCATGACTTTTGTTATAGAAAAACAAGTATAGGCAAGCGTTCGACAGACGCCTCAGACGCTCGAAATCACAAATCGTGTACAACTTTTTATATTTAACTGGAACAATCCATTGGTTTTTTGAGAACATCCCGTTCCGCGCCGTGACCGCAATGCGTCATGGGGTCGCAGAACGACGTAATTAGTCTGATTTTCACAACCGCAACTCATCATGTAGTATGCCGCAGCGCGCACTACATAACGTTGGATCGATGTCTGCCCAAGGCACGTTCGCAACCCTGAAAGCCCTGTCAGCAAGGCCCCCAAGCCGTTGATTGGTCCCAGCCCAGCCGCCAGCGATGGCATGTACTGGTCGAGGGGTTTGTGGTTTAAATGGCCAGAGGCTTCATTGTTAAATTGAAGAGCTGAAAAGCGAAATAGCTGAGCAGAGTGAGGCAAGCAATGACTGAACACGTTCAAGTCGGTGGCCTGCAGGTCGCCAAAGTCCTGTTCGACTTCGTGAACAACGAAGCCATTCCCGGTACCGGCCTCACCGCCGACAAGTTCTGGGAAGGCGCCGACAAGGTCATTCACGACCTGGCGCCGAAGAACAAAGCCCTACTCGCCAAACGCGATGACTTCCAGGCCCGTATCGACGGCTGGCACCAGAGCCGTGCCGGTCAACCACACGACGCCGTGGCCTACAAAGCCTTCCTGCAAGAGATCGGTTATCTGCTGCCAGAAGCGGCTGATTTCCAGGCAACGACGCAAAACGTCGATGACGAAATCGCCCGTACCGCCGGCCCGCAACTCGTGGTTCCGGTGATGAACGCCCGCTTCGCCCTCAACGCCTCGAACGCCCGCTGGGGTTCGCTGTACGACGCCCTGTATGGCACCGACGCCATCAGCGAAGCCGGCGGCGCGGAAAAAGGCAAAGGCTACAACAAGGTGCGTGGCGACAAAGTCATCGCCTTCGCCCGCGCATTCCTCGACGAAGCAGCGCCACTGGCGGCCGGCTCCCACGTCGACTCCACCGGCTACAAGATTGCTGATGGCAAACTGGTCGTCACCCTCAAGGGCGGCAGCAACAGCGGCCTGCGCAACGATGCACAGCTGATCGGCTTCCAGGGCGACGCCAATGCGCCGATCGCGATCCTGCTGAAGAACAACGGTCTGCATTTCGAAATCCAGATCGATGCCAGCACCCCGGTCGGCCAGACCGACCCCGCTGGTGTCAAAGACATCCTGATGGAAGCGGCGCTGACCACCATCATGGACTGCGAAGACTCCGTGGCCGCCGTCGATGCCGACGACAAGGTTGTGATCTACCGCAACTGGCTGGGTCTGATGAAGGGCGACCTCGCGGAATCCGTTTCCAAGGGCGGCCAGACTTTCACCCGCACCATGAACCCGGATCGCACCTACACCAAGGTCGACGGCAGCGAACTGACCCTGCACGGCCGCTCGCTGTTGTTCGTGCGCAACGTCGGTCACCTGATGACCATCGACGCGATCCTCGACAAGCACGGCAACGAAGTGCCGGAAGGCATCCTCGACGGCCTGGTGACTTGCCTGGCGGCGATGCACAACCTGAGCGGTAACACTTCGCGCAAGAACACTCGCACCGGTTCCGTGTACATCGTTAAACCGAAGATGCACGGCCCGGAAGAAGCGGCATTCACCAACGAGCTGTTCGGTCGCATCGAAGACGTGCTGGGCCTCAAGCGCAACACCCTGAAAGTCGGGATCATGGACGAGGAACGCCGTACCACGGTCAACCTCAAGGCCTGCATCCAGGCGGCCAGCGAGCGCGTGGTGTTCATCAACACCGGTTTCCTCGACCGCACCGGCGACGAAATCCACACTTCCATGGAAGCCGGCCCGATGGTGCGCAAGGCTGACATGAAGGCTGAAAAGTGGATCGGTGCCTACGAAAACTGGAACGTCGATATCGGTCTGAGCAGCGGCCTGCAAGGTCGTGCGCAAATCGGTAAAGGCATGTGGGCGATGCCCGACCTGATGGCGGCGATGCTCGAACAGAAAATCGCTCACCCGCTGGCCGGTGCCAATACCGCCTGGGTTCCATCGCCGACGGCTGCCGCGCTGCACGCGCTGCACTACCACAAGGTCGACGTGTTCGCCCGTCAGGCCGAGCTGGCCAAACGTGCCCGCGCTTCGGTCGATGACATCCTGACCATCCCGCTGGCGGTCAACCCGAACTGGACGCCGGAGCAGATCAAGAACGAACTGGACAACAACGCCCAGGGCATTCTCGGTTACGTGGTGCGCTGGATCGACCAGGGCGTGGGTTGCTCGAAAGTGCCGGACATCAACGACGTCGGCCTGATGGAAGACCGTGCGACGCTGCGTATCTCCAGCCAGCACATCGCCAACTGGCTGCGCCACGGTGTCGTCACCGAAGCGCAAGTGATGGAAAGCCTCAAGCGCATGGCGCCGGTGGTGGACCGTCAGAACGCCAACGACCCGCTGTACCGTCCGCTGGCCCCGAACTTCGACAGCAACATCGCCTTCCAGGCGGCGGTCGAACTGGTGATCGAGGGCACCAAACAGCCGAACGGCTACACCGAGCCGGTCCTGCACCGTCGTCGTCGCGAGTTCAAGGCTGCCAATAGCCTGTAACCCGCGCTGATGCCGGACATGAAAAAGCCCTGATCTTTCGATCAGGGCTTTTTTGTTTGCGTCGGATTAGCTAGGGCTCGATCCCCAACTCATGCTTGACCAGTCCAAGCAGTTTGGCGGTATCGATCGGCTTGAGCAGAAAATCCACCACGCTCAAATGCATCGCCGCAATCGCATCCTTCACGTCGGCATCACCCGAGACAATGATGATCGGCATCGCCGCCCGTACCGACTCGCGCACCTGGCGGACCAGCTCGAGACCGCCGACATGGCCCATCCGCAGATCCGTGATCACCAGCCCGATGGAAGGTTTTTCCTCGATCATCTTCAGCGCGGATTCGCCGCTGGCCGCCGTCATGCAACGAATGCCGTCCAGTGCCAGGATCTCCGACAGCAACTCGCGGGCGTCTTTGTCGTCATCAACGATCAGTACCCGCTGCGGCGGCAGGTCGGGTTCCAGCATGACGGCGCTGAGCGCTTCCCGCTCGGCGTCGCTCAAAATATCGTGGTCGGACATGGCGTTCTCTACGTTTTCAAATCGATCCCCTGGCACAGTGGTCAGACATCGCTGGGCAGAGCTTCAATGTGCACTTCGTCGGATTTTTTTCCAAGGGGCTAACCTGAGAATTTCCGACTGTTTGTGTAGGGCATATCCGAAAACTACCCAACGGCACGCCAAACCTAGACTTACGTCCAATGGGCACCCCGCGCGCTGGGGTCGACCATGGTTGCAACGATCCAATAACAACAATTCGAAAAAGACTGCGGTAATGGTTATGAGTAAAGCGGACGCCTTCACCCAGGCAGGGAAAACCGCGGTGTTGCAGAACATTCAGGGCACTTTGCAATTCCTCCAGCGCTTCCCCCCTTTCAATCAGATGGAACACGCCCACCTGGCCTATCTGGTGGAGCAATGCCAGCTGCGCTTCTACGGTCAGGGCGAGAGCATCATCAAACCCGCCGACGGGCCGGTCGAACACTTCTACATCGTCAAGCAGGGCCGGGTGGTCGGCGAGCGGCCGCACACGGCCAAGGGCGGCACCGAAACCACGTTTGAAATCACCACCGGCGAGTGTTTTCCCCTCGCCGCACTGCTCGGCGAACGGGCGACCCGCACCGAGCATCTGGCCGGCGAAGACACCTTCTGCCTGCAACTGAACAAACTGGCGTTCATCAAGCTGTTCGCCCTCTCCAACACCTTCCGCGACTTCGCCCTGCGCGGGGTCAGCAGCCTGCTCGATCAGGTCAACCAGCAAGTCCAGCAGAAAGCCGTGGAAACCCTCGGCACCCAATATTCGCTGAACACCCGCCTGGGCGAATTGGCCATGCGCCATCCGGTGACGTGCAGCCCTTCCACTCCACTGCGCGAAGCGGTCAAGCTGATGCACGAACAACAGGTCGGCAGCATCGTCGCGGTTGATGAGCACAAGGCGCCGCTGGGGATTTTCACCCTGCGCGATCTGCGCCATGTGGTGGCTGCGGGCGTTGGCGACTTCAATGAACCGATCGAACGCCACATGACGCCCTCGCCGTTCTATCTGTCGCCGGATCACAGCGCCTTCGACGCGGCGATTGCCATGACCGAGCGGCATATCGCCCACGTCTGTCTGGTCAAGGATCAGCGTCTGTGCGGCGTGGTCTCCGAGCGTGATCTGTTCTCGCTGCAACGGGTCGATCTGGTGCACCTGGCACGGACCATCCGCAGCGCCCAGCGGGTTGAACAACTGGTGACTCTGCGCGGCGAGATCGGCCAACTGGTGGAGCGCATGCTGGCTCACGGCGCATCGTCGACCCAGATCACCCACATCATCACCCTGCTCAACGATCACACCGTGTGCCGGGTAATCGAACTGACTCTCGCCGAGAAAGGCGACCCCGGCGTGCCGTTCAGTTGGCTGTGTTTCGGCAGCGAAGGCCGGCGTGAGCAGACCCTGCACACCGATCAGGACAACGGCATTCTGTTCGATGCGCGAGATGCGGCCCATGCGGCGGAGATTCGCGGCAAGCTGCTGCCCATCGCCCAGCAGATCAATAACAGCCTGGCGCAATGCGGCTTCACCCTGTGCAAAGGCAACGTCATGGCCGGCAATCCACAGCTGTGCCTGTCCCGCGCCGAATGGGCCCGACGCTTTGCCGCGTTCATCCGCGAAGCAACGCCGGAGAACCTGTTGGGCTCAAGCATCTATTTCGACCTGCGGGTGGTCTGGGGCGACGAACAGGGTTGCGAGCAATTGCGCCGGGGGATTCTCGATCAGGTCGGCGACAATCGTTTGTTCCAGCGGATGATGGCCGAGAACGCCTTGCGCAACCGCCCACCGGTGGGGCGTTTCCGTGAATTCGTGCTGACCCGCAAGAACGGCGAGAAAGCCACGCTGGACCTGAAGATCCAGGGCCTGACGCCGTTTGTCGACGGTGCACGTCTGCTGGCTCTGGCCAATGGCATCGACGCCAACAACACCCTCGAACGCTTCCGCCAGTTGGTGGAGAAAGAAGTCATCGACCGACTGGATGGCGCCGCGTACGAGGAGGCTTATCACTTTATCCAGCAGACACGCATGCAGCAGCATCAGCTCCAGACCCGGGAAAACCTGCCGTATTCGAACCGGGTCGATCCCGACAGCCTCAATCATCTGGACCGGCGCATCCTGCGTGAATCCCTGCGTCAGGCCCAGCGCCTGCAAAGCAGCCTGACCCTGCGGTATCAGCTATGAGCCTGTTCTCGTGGCTGCGTCCGGCCAGCCCGGTTCTGCCGGACGATCTACAACAACGCCTGGCGAAACTGCCGGCAATCGGCGAACTGAGCGAATGCAGCCTGCGCGAACAGCGCTGGGTGGTGCTGGATCTGGAAACCACCGGGCTGAACCTGAACAAGGATCGGGTGCTGTCGATTGGCGCGGTGGTGATCGAGGACGGCGCCATCGACTTCAGCCAGCAGTTCGAACGCACCCTGCAATGTCGCGAACTCAAACTCAGCCCCAGCGTGTTGATCCACGGGCTGGGGCCGAATGCGATTGCCGCCGGCAGCGAGCCGGCCGAGGCATTGCTCGAGCTTCTGGAGTTTATTGGCGACAGTCCGGTGCTGGCGTTTCATGCGCCGTTCGATCAGCACATGCTGGGCCGGGCGGTGAAAGAACACCTGGGCCACAAGTTGCAGCAAGTGTTTCTGGATGTCGCCGACATTGCACCGCTGGTTTGCCCCCAGGCGCACATCCGCGAGGCTGGGCTGGACGAGTGGATCGACTGGTTCAAGCTCGAAGTGTTCGAGCGCCACCATGCCAGCGCCGACGCACTGGCCACGGCGGAACTGGCGTTGATTCTGTTCAGCCGGGCACGTCAGCAGCAGATTCACAGCCCATTGAATTTGCAGCAACGCCTGAGTCAGTGGAAGCGCCGCCAGCAGACGCATTCGTTCTGAGCCCCGGGTTGTCGCCCGACAACCCGACCGGTGGCCAATTGCTAACCATTCCCACCTCTGCCACAATCGCGAACAATTCTCGTTAGTTAACATTTCCCAGTCGGTGCCTTCGTGTCGTCAGCCCAAAGCCCTCACAGTGAGCTCGTCGGTGCGTTGTATCGCGACCATCGCGGCTGGCTGCTGGGCTGGCTGCGCCGCAACGTGGCCTGCCCGCAACGCGCCGAAGACCTGAGCCAGGACACCTTCGTCCGCCTGCTCGGTCGCGAGGAACTGCTGACGCCTCGCGAACCCCGAGCCTTTCTGGTGGCCATCGCCAAGGGTCTGCTGTTCGACTACTTCCGTCGCGCGGCACTGGAACAGGCTTATCTCGCTGAGTTGATGCTGATCCCCGAAGGCGAACAGCCGTCGGTCGAAGAGCAGCAACTGATCCTCGAAGACCTCAAAGCTATCGATCGTCTGCTCGGCCAATTGTCGACCAAGGCCCGCGCCGCATTCCTTTATAACCGTCTCGACGGCCTGACCCATGCCGAGATCGCCGACAAACTCGGCGTGTCGGTGCCGCGCGTGCGCCAGTACCTGGCCCAGGGTATCCGTCAGTGCTACATCGCCCTGTACGGTGAGCCAACATGAACCCGGCCAGTTCCAAACCGGTCTCGGCCCATGTGCTAGACGCGGCGATAGCCTGGCAATTGACCCTCGATTCCAGCAGCCCGCTGGAGCGCGAAGAATTCGCCAAATGGCACGCCGCCAACGAAGAACACGCCCGTGCCTGGCGTCAGTTGGGCATGCTCGACCAGCGTTTCAGCGTGGCCAACGGCCCGGCCCGCAGCGCGTTGCTGCAATCGCGCGAAGGCATCCGTCGCCGGGTGCGCAAGCTCGGCAGCGGTCTGGCCAGTGTTGTCGCGGTGGTCGGCCTGTCACTGTTTGCCGCAGAACACTATCTGCCGCTGGATTACTGGCTCGCCGACCAGCGCACCGCTACCGGTGAACAACGCACCGTACGGCTGGCGGACGGCACCGTGATCAACCTCAACACTCACAGCGCCGTGGATGTGCGATTCAATGAAAAGCAGCGGCTGATCGTGCTGCAGGAAGGTGAAATCCTCATCGAGACCGGTCATGGCGATGCACGACCGTTCATCGTCGAAACCCGCGAAGGCCGCATGCGCGCGCTGGGTACGCGGTTTCTGGTCAAACGCGAAGAACAGGGCACGCGCCTGAGCGTGTTGCAGTCGGCCGTCGCGGCGCATCCGCAATCCGATCCGCAGGAACAGATCCTGCGCGAAGGCCAGCAGGTGCTGATCCGCGACAACGGCCTGGACGCCGTCGTCGCGCTCAACCCCGGCGCCGATGCCTGGACCCGCGGCATGCTGGTGGTGGACAACGCGCGTCTGGAAGACCTGGTACACGAGCTCGGCCGCTACCGGCGCGGCCATCTGGGCACAGCGCCGGAAGTGGCCGACCTGCGCATTACCGGCAGCTTCCCGCTGCACGATACCGACAAGGCGTTGAGCGCCCTGCTCCCGACCTTGCCGGTGCAGATCGAGCAGCACACGCCGTGGTGGGTCACCGTGGCCAAGGCTGATCCGAAACCCTGACACACCGCGTTGCCTGCTCGCTCCCCCCATGAAAACGGACTTTCTGCTGACTTGTGCAGCGATGTCGTTCGTTAATCGAAATTATTTTCATCCAGCCCTATCACTTTTCGATTCTCGTCCGGCACACAGGCAATTGAGAAATATTTCCATTCAGGAGCCGCCGTATGTCCCGTTCGCTAGACACCTTGTTGCGCCCCAGTTTGCTGGCGGTCGCCATTGCCCTCTGCACCCCGCTGGCCAGCAGCCAACTGATCGCCGCAGAACAGGCGTCGAGCGTTCGCGCCTACAACCTGCCGGCCGCGCCGCTCTCCACCACCCTGAACCAGATCGCCAGCCAGGGCGGCCTCACGCTGTCGCTGAATCCGTCGCTGGCGGCGGGCAAGACGTCGGCGCCAGTCAACGGCCAATATGACGCGGCAGGCGCACTGAGCGCCGCCCTGCGCGGCACCGGCCTGCAACTGGAACAAAGCAGCACCGGCACGTACACCCTGGTCGCGGTGCCGGAAGGCGTGATGGCCCTGCCGGAAACTTCGGTGATCGGAGTGGAAAACTCTGAAAGCGCCTGGGGCCCGGTCGAAGGCTACACCGCCACTCGCACCGCCGCCGGCACCAAGACCGACACCGCGCTGGTCGAAGCACCGCGTTCGATCTCCGTCGCCACCCGCCAGCAGATGGACGACCGCAGCGTGCACAGCCTCGATGACGCCGTGCGCTACATGCCGGGCATCACCGCCAGCAGCTACGGCAGCGACACCCGCGCCGACTGGCTGCGCGTGCGTGGCTTCGAACCGACCCAGTTCCTCGATGGCCTGCCGCTGCCAAAAGGCGTGTACGCCAACCCGAAACAGGAAACCTGGAACCTCGACCGCCTCGCCCTGCTGCGCGGCCCGGCCTCGTCGGTTTACGGCCAGACCCCGCCGGGCGGCTTGCTGGACATGGTCAGTCGTCGCCCTAGCGATGTGCAGAGCAGCGAAATCCAGTTGCAGTACGGCAGCGACAACCACCGTCAGATCAACTTCGCCAGCACCGGCAAGATCGACGACGCCGGTCAGTTCCTCTACGGCCTCAGCGGCGTGGTACGTGACAGCGGCACGCAGGTCGATCACGTCGACAATAAGCGCTACAACATCGCGCCGAGCCTGACCTGGAACATCGACGACGACACCAAGTTCACCCTGCTGACCCAGTTCACCCGCGACGATACCGGCATCACCAGCCAGTTCCTGCCGGTGCAGGGCACCAAGATCGACATGCCGTTCGGCAAGGTTTCCCACCACAAGAACCTCGGCGATCCGGACTGGGAATACTACGACCGCACCTACTACGCGCTCGGTTATGCCTTCGAACATCGCCTGAACGATGTGTGGCAGTTCAAGCAGAACCTGCGTTACACCAAGTCGGATCTGTCGTTCCAGAGCCTGACCCCGGGTTCGTATCCGTACACCCAGGTGGACAACGCTGGCAACGTCGGTCGCACCAGCACCAGTGTCGAAGAGGACATCAGCCAGTTCGCCGTGGACAACAACTTCCAGGCTGACTTTGCCACCGGTGACATTCGCCATACGCTGCTGCTGGGTCTGGATCACCAGCGCAGCAACACCAACTACACCTCGATCTTCGGTGACGGTCTGACCACCAACGTGCTCAACCCGATCTACGGTCAGCCGATCGTGCGTCCGGCGCGCTCCACCGCGTTCTACGACTACGACCAGAAGACCTACCAGACCGGTCTGTACGTGCAGGATCAGATGGCCCTCGACCAGTGGCGCCTGACCCTCGGTGGCCGTGAAGACTGGGTGCACACCGGTACGAAGTTCATCAACAAGGCCGACGCCACCAACACCGACCGCGACAAGGCCTTCAGCGGCAACGCCGCACTGAGCTACGTGTTCGACTCGGGCTTCGTGCCGTACATTTCCTACGCCGAATCCTTCCAGCCCACCAGTGGCGCCGACGCCTCTTCCACTGAGTCGCTCAAGCCGACCGAAGGCAAGCAGTGGGAACTGGGCATCAAGTACCAGCCGCCCGGCAGCAAGACCCTGCTGTCCGCCGCGGTGTATGACCTGACCCAGAAAAACGTCTCGGTAAGCTCCTTCGTCAACGGCGTATCGATCACCAGCCAGACCGGCGAAGTGAAAGTCAAAGGCCTGGAGCTGGAAGCCACCTCCGATGTCACCGACAACCTGAAAGTCATCGCCGCCTACACCCTGGCCAAGTCCGAAGTGCAGAACGGCGCCGACAAAGGCAACCGCCTGCAACTGATGCCGAACCAGCAAGCCTCGCTGTGGACCGATTACACCTGGCACAGCGGCGTGCTCGACGGCTTCGGCGTCGGCGGCGGTGTGCGCTACACCGGCAACACCTACGGCGACAAGGCCAACACCTGGCTGGGCAAGGCTGACGCCTACACCGTGTTCGATGCTGCCGTGCATTACGACCTCGGTCGCCTGGACAACAGCCTCAAAGGCGCGTCGCTGGCACTCAACGCCACCAACCTGCTGAACAAGGACTACATTTCCACCTGCGACAGCTTCTACTGCTACTACGGCGACCAACGCAGCGTCGTCGCCAGTGCCACCTACAAGTGGTAAGCGCTTGAGCTGAAACAGGCCCTGCAACCAGGCCGTCCCTCGTGGACGGCTTTGGTGTTTTTGAAGGTCATGAAATGAAAAGTAAAACAATCCGCCGCTGGTCGTTCGTCCACACCTGGACCAGCCTGATCTGCACCGTGTTTTTGCTGCTGCTGGCCCTGACCGGCCTGCCGCTGATCTTTCATCACGAGATCGAGCATCTGCTCGGTGACGCACCCCAGGTGCGCGAGATGCCGGCCGATACGCCGCACCTGAATCTGGCGCAACTGGTGCAAGCCGCCGAAGCCCATCGCCCCGGTGAAGTCGTGCAGTACTTCGGCTTCGAAGACGACGAGCCGAACACCGTGCTGACGATCATGGCGAAGACGGCCGGCACCGAGCCGAATTCCTCGCACACTTTCATGCTCGACGCCCGCACCGGCGAAGCCCTGGAAACACCCTCGGCCAACGGCGGCCTGATGCTGTTCATCCTGCGCCTGCACGTCGACATGTTTGCGGGACTGCCGGGCAAGTTGCTGCTGGCGTTCATGGGTGTGCTGTTCGTGGTGGCGATCGTGTCCGGGACGGTGTTGTACCTGCCGTTCATGCGTCGCCTGGACTTCGGCACCGTGCGCCGGGACAAATCCACCCGTCTGCGTTGGCTCGATCTGCACAACCTGATCGGCGTGGTGACCCTGACCTGGGCGCTGGTGGTCGGTGTGACGGGAGTGATCAGCGCCTGTGCCGATCTGATCATCGCGGCCTGGCGCAACGACTCGCTCAACGCCATGATCGCGCCCTACCGCGATGCGCCGCCGCTGACTCACCTCGCCCCGGCCACTCGCCTGCTGGATATCGCCGGCGAAGTTGCACCGGGGATGAAACCGGACTTCATCGCGTTCCCCGGCACCCGGTTTTCCAGCGAGCACCACTACTCGGTGTTCATGAAGGGTGGCACCCACCTGACCTCGCACTTGCTGACGCCAGTGCTGATCGACGCCAGCAACTTGCAGGTCACGGCAGTCGCCGAGCGGCCGTGGTACATGGACGCCATGGGCATGTCGCAGCCGCTGCACTTTGGCGACTACGGCGGCATGCCGATGAAAATCCTCTGGGCCACCCTCGATGTGCTGACTATCATCGTCCTCGGCAGCGGCGTGTACTTGTGGGTGGTGCGGCGCAAGGCCGCGAAACCGGTGCTGGAAACAGCGGAGGCTTCGGCATGAAACCGCGTCAGTCGAACTTCTGGAAAGTCTTCAGCACACCGCTGGTGATCGCGTTGCTCAGTGCGGCGGGGTTGTTCGCCGCGCTGCTGGGCGACGGGATCTGGGATGGCTTGAGCTGGATCGGTCTGGGTGTGCCAGCCGCACTCGCCCTTCGCGGTCTGTTGCAACGGCACTGAATGGCTTGAGCCTGACGGGCAACGCGCTATGCTGCCCGTTCATTGCCCTTGACCGAGACCCTGCCGATGTCCGCTCCCAGCATGACCCTGTTCCACAACACCCTGTCCCCGTTCGTGCGCAAAGTCATGGTGCTGCTGCACGAGACTGGCCAGCAGGATCGCGTCGCCTTGCAGGACTGCGTCCTGACACCGGTCAACCCCAGCACTGCGCTGAACGAAGACAACCCGCTGGGCAAGATCCCGGCCCTGCGCCTGGCTGACGGCAATGTCATCCATGACAGCCGGGTGATTCTCGATTACCTCGACCACCAGCACGTCGGCAACCCGCTGATCCCTCGCGACGGCTCGGCCCGCTGGCGTCGTCTGACCCTGGCCTCGATGGCCGACGGGATCATGGACGCCTCCGTCATGGTGCGTTACGAGCAAGTGCTGCGTGCCCCGGAAAAGCATTGGGACGAGTGGCTCGAGGCCCAGCGCGACAAGATCCGTCGGACCCTGGCGCTGCTGGAGCGCGAAGCCATCGCCGAACTGACCTGCCATTTCGACGTGGCTTCGATCAGCGTGGCCTGTGCGCTGGGTTATCTGGATCTGCGCTTCCCGGATCTGGGCTGGCGTGAAGCAAACCCGCAACTGGCCAACTGGTTCTTTGAAGTGAGCCAGCGGCCGTCGATGATTGCGACAATGCCGAAGGTTTGATGCGCGGGGCGGGAGGCAATGACGCAAAGATCAGCGTCACCAATACCTCTGCCTCCCGCTGATCCTCACGCAACCCCACAAACCGGCTCATTGCACCGCTCCGAGATCAAACGCCAGGGGCTTGGCCGGTTTCTGCCCGACGCCGTACCAGTCCAGGTTACGGGTCAGCACCATGAACACGCCCAACAGGCCGAACAGCAACAGCGAGCCCATCAGCAGCGCGTAATCCTCGGCGCTGAGCAAGCCGTAGAGCAGGCCATACAACGCCGCCAATCCCGCCGAAAAACTCAAGCCATGACGCACGCTGTGCAGCACGTGGCAGACATAGAAGCCAATCAGCAACACACAACCACTGGCCGACAGCAGATACGCCAGGGCAAACCCGATGTGTTCCGACAACGACAGCAACAACAGATAGAAGAACGCCAGCGCCACGCCCACCAGCGCGTATTGCACCGGGTGCACGGCCAGGCTTTTCAATATCTCGAACAGGAAGAAACCGGCGAACGTCAGGACAATGAACAACAGCGCATATTTGATCGCCCGGTCACTCTTCAGGTATTGATCCACCGGATCGATGAAGCTCACCCCGAAACTGCGGCCGTTGAACGCCTCGCAATCGTTGCCCGAGACGCAACGGTTCATGGCCTCTTGCAGGTTGGTGGAGAAAAACGAGGTCTGCCAATCGGCGGTGAAGCCCTGATCGGTGACTTCACGCTTGGCCGGCAGGAAGTTGCCGATGAAGCTCGGGTGCGGCCAGTTGGCGGAAAGATTCACGCGGCTGGTCTTGCCCACCGGCAGCACTTGCAACGAGCCAGTGCCTTGCAAACGCAGGTCGAAACCGAAGGCCAGTTCCGTGACCTGAGCTGTATCGAGTGCCGGCAACGTCGCCCGAACGCCCTCGCCGAGCCAGCCCACTTGCGTGCCCGGCACAAAGTCCAGGCGTTGCGAACCGAGTTCCAGTTTCAGGGCATTTTCGATCCCGCGAATGTCACTGATGCCGATTGCGAGAAATGGCGCATCGAATTTGTAATCAGCAAAATCTTCCTTGATCCCCAACTGCGCCGGCAGCGAAAAATGCCCGCTGATGCGGTTGTCGGCGTGGAACAGTCGCGCTTCATAGATGCCCCGGGCACGCAGTTCGGTCTGCACCTGGCCGTCGAGTTCGAAGCGCTCCGGCAGGAAGTACAAGCGTCCACGTTCCTCGCCGATTTCCTGATAACGCTCATCGGTCTTTTCCTTGGTTTTCCAGGTGCGCACCACTTTACGGTACGGCACCACCATCACCGGCCCGCTGATCTGCTGGCTGTAGCTTGAGCTTCTGGCGATGTCTTCGAGCACACCGTCGCGCAGTTGCTGGCGATCATCGATGACGCCGTCGATCATCAGCAGCGGCACCAGCAGTAACAGGATCAACAGGGCAATGGCCCCGAGCTTGAATGTCAGATTTCGGTTCATCGGAACGCTCCCTTGTTGGAATGGAGCGAGTCTGTAAACGCTGTGTGGGTTTGTGATGGAGGTTGTGTGGGCTTTGTGTGGAAATACCTGTAAAACGCCTTTTCCGTCATCAAGTGCAGGACCACTTCGCGCCATAAGGGCAAGGTTCGAACAAGGATTATTCAATTGCGAAACAACTCATTCGACTTGATCAGGCATTTTGCCGCGCTGATGGTGCTGGTCAGTCACCACTTCGCACTTTGGGGCCAGGAAGAGCCTGGCATCGCCGGCTACAACTCATTGGGCGGCATCGCCGTCATCGCCTTCTTCTCGATCTCCGGCCTGCTGATCACCCACAGTTTCCTCAATGCCAGCAGCGTCACCGACTACCTGGCCAAACGTGTCGCGAGGATTTTCCCGGCGCTGATCGCCTGCGCGTTCATCATGACGTTTGTGGCGGGCGGGATATTTGCCGACGGCTATGTCACCGGTCCTGCGGCGCTGATCGACTTCCTGCGCATCTCGCTGTTCGGCCGCGCGGCAATCGACGAAATCACCAACGGCTTTATCTTCAGCGAGTCGTTCAATGGCAGCCTGTGGACACTGAAGATCGAATTCGCCTTTTATCTGCTGGTGGCGGCCGCGCTGAGTCTGTACCGCCGGGCTGCGACGGCCGGAGCAATGCTGGTGGCGTTCTGTGTTGCGACCTATGTACTGGGCAATGGACCCGTCTCGGCGCTGACGCAGAAACTGGCGGTGTATGGCTGTGCCGGTATCGCCTTTTTTGCCGGATCGCTCCTGGCCTTCTACAAACAATACCTGGGCGCCAGACATCGAATGGCAATGACGCTGGTGGCCTGTCTCGGCCTGATGCCGTTGGCGGCGGGAACCCCGTTGACCGGGGTGGTCGTCACGCTGTGCATTTGCCTGGCCACGTTGAGCCTGGGCCTGCTGTATATCGATAGCACCATTCGTGGCCGGTTCGACCTCTCCTACGGCATCTATCTGTATGCGTTTCCCGTACAGCAATTGGTGATCAACAAGACGTCGCTGACGTTCGTGCCGTCCATGATCGTGTCGGCGCTGATCGTGATCGTGTTGGCCATCGCGTCCTGGCTGTGGATCGAACGACCGGCACTGCAATGGGTGCACCGCCGAAGCAAGGCCCGGATCAATGAGGTGATGACGCCGTCCTGAGCGCAAGACGGCTCGCCCGAGTGTTCACGGCAGGTGCAATTGCACCTGCACGCCACCGTCAAGGTTGTCGATGCGCAGAGAGCCACCGTGCAACTTGACCACCTCTTCGACGAAGTTCAGCCCAAGCCCCGTGCTTTTGCGGCCACTGTCCGGACGCGGCAATGAATAGAATCGCTCGGTCAGACGCGCCAGCGCGTAATCGGGAATCGGCGCGGCTTCGTTGAACAACCGAAACTCGATCTGCTCGCCAACCCGCTCGGCGTCAAATCGCAGCAACCCCCGTGGCGGTGTGAAATCCAGTGCGTTCTCCAGCAGATTGCCCAAAGCCTGACGCAGCAGAAACGGCTCGCCGATCAGCGACAGATCCGCCGGTATGGCGCACTCGATTCGCAACTGTTTACCTTCAATGCGCGCAGCCTGTGCCTGCAACACTTCATCGACCAGAGCAGCGAGCGGCACAGCGACGCGTTCTTCCAGCGCCTGACGCTGCTCGACCTGCGCCAGATCGAGCAGTCGCTCAATCAGTTGCTGCATGCGCGCACTTTCGCTGTCGATGTTGCCGACGAAACGCTGCCGTTGCGCCAGCGGCATTTCGCTTTGCAACAACTCCGCAGCGCCACGAATTGCCGCCAACGGGCTCTTCAATTCATGGGTCAAGGTGTGGACATAGCGTTCGACGTAGGCCTTGCCTTCAAGCTGGGTGCGCATCTGTTCCACGGCGCTCGCCAGTTGTTCCAGCTCGCCGCCACGGTAATGCGGCACTTCCACCCGACGCCCTTCGCTCACGGCCTCGGCATAACGGGTCAAACGGTGCAGTGCCCGGCTCAGCCACCACGACAACAGCGCACCGAGCAGCAGACCCAGGACGATCAGCCCGGCGCCATAACCCAACAAGCGGCGCTCGGTACGGTCGACATAGGGTTGCAAGGAGCTGTTGGGTTTGGCCACGGTGACCACGCCGATGATCTGGCCAGCGTCGCGGATCGGCGCACCGACGTGCATGACCGAAGAGTTCGGATCATTGGGGTCGCTGCGGCTGGAGCGCGCGCCGTATTCGCCGCGCAGGGTCAGGTAGACGTCGTTCCAGCGCGAGTAATCCTGACCGACCGCGAGGCCACTGGAATCCAGAACCACGATGCCCTTGGCGTCAGTGACGTAGATGCGGTGGTTGACCTGGTTTTTCGGCAGGCCCCAGATCGTCGCTTTTGGCTGGCGCTCGCCATAGGCACGGAGCAGTTCCGGCCAGCGATTCTGGCTGAGGGTGCCGGCCTTGAAATCGTCCTTGAGGATTTCCGCCATCAGGTTGGCCGTGTCGACCAGGGTTTCCTCGGTGGACTGACGCACGCCGGGGCGGATTTCCTCCATCACGGTGTTGAGCACGAAATAACCGGTGAGGCCGATAAACAACACGTACACCAGGAAAATCCGCAGCCCCAGCGACATCAGCTGTGCCCCGGGCTGTAGCTGTAGCCGAGGCCGCGATGGGTCTGGATCGGCTCGGCTTCGGCGCGAATCAGGCGCAACTTGGCGCGTACGCTCTTGATGTGGCTGTCGATGCTGCGCTCGTAGCCGGCATCCGCCGCCACCCCCAGCGCATCGAGCAGTTGCTCGCGGCTGAACACCCGCTCCGGTTGTTCGAGCAGGCATTGCAGCAGACGGAATTCATGACGGGTCAGGCTCAACGCCTGGCCGCGATAGCTGATCTGCACGCGCTCGGGATCGATGCGAAACACCCCCGACCACGCTTCGGCCGGCGGACGCGGTGCCATGCGCTTGAGAATTGCCCGGACCCGCGCCGCCACTTCACGAGGGCTGAACGGCTTGACCACGTAGTCGTCGGCGCCGATTTCCAGGCCCACCACGCGGTCGATTTCGGCATCCCGGGCGCTGAGGAACAGCACCGGTACTTCGCTGAACCGGCGCAGTTGCTTGCAGGTTTCGAAGCCGCTGATGTCCGGCAGACCAATGTCGAGGATGATCAGGTCGGCCGGCGTCTGGCGCTGATGCTCCAGCGCCGCCGCGCCGAGGCTCAGCCAGGTCGTGGTGAAGCCCTCGCCCTGCAAGGCAAAAATCAGCGTGTCGGCAATTGCCGCTTCGTCTTCGACAATCAGGATATGAGGCATGGCGTCCGAGCCTGTGGATTAAGTGCGCGAACGGTGCCCCAAGCCTGACGTTACGTCAATGAGACCACTTAGCAGTCTGGCTTGTCGGCGGTGAATCGACGCGCCGGGTTTACCGCTGCGCCGAACTCACGCAAGGCCTTGGCACCGATCAGCAGCGGGTAGTTGAAATGGCTGCGGTCGGTCAGGTTGACCTCCACGGTACGCTTGACGTTGCCCAGGCACAGCTCCAGATCGACCACCGGGCGCTTGGCGGCTTCCGTGGTGTCGCGATCCTCGTCGTCCTCGTCGGAGCGGCTCTTGATCTTGCTGATCCGCGCAATCTTGTGTTCGAACACCTTGTTGCTGGCGTCCTTGGTCGCGAGACGGAAACGCACCCAGTCTTCGCCGTCGCGGGTGAAAGTCTCGATGTCCTTGGCCGACAGCGAAGCGGTCAGCGCGCCGGTGTCCATTTTTGCCTTGAGCACTTGCCCGCCGATTTCCGGCAGCGCGATGTATTCGTAACGCCCGTACAGGGTCGGCTCGGCGGCCAGCACCGGCAGGGCAACAAGGGAAAGCAAAGCAAGGAGGGATTTCACGTAAGGGGCTTCCTTGAGAAATGGGGCGTCAGACGCGAGATTTTAGACCGCTGTTCACTTGATCGTTCCCGCAAGGCTAACGCGCCAAAGGTGAAACATTCGTAACCCGCGATTTGGCCTGTCGCCCGAAGCCACTTATCATGGCGCGCCCATCCGCTTTCATAGAGTTGCTTATGCGCCGCCTGCTCACCGGCTGTTTCGTCACCCTGCTGTTATTACTCAACACCCTGGTGCTGTTCGGCCCGCTGATGGTGTTCGCCCTGCTCAAGCTGATCCTGCCGGGACGCTTTCGCGATTACGCCTCGTGGGCGGTGATGTGGATCGCCGAGACCTGGGCGGAAATCGACAAACTGATCTTCCGCCTGTGCATCCCGACGCAATGGGACATTCGTGGCGGCGATGATCTGCGTGGCGACACGTCGTATCTGGTGATCAGCAACCATCAGTCCTGGGTCGACATCCCGGCGTTGATCCAGACCCTTAACCGGCGCACGCCGTTCTTCAAGTTCTTCCTCAAGAAAGAATTGATCTGGGTGCCGTTCCTGGGCCTGGCCTGGTGGGCGCTGGATTACCCGTTCATGAAACGCTACACCAAGGCGTTCCTGGCGAAGCACCCGGAACTGGCCGGCAAGGACCTGGAAATCACCAAAGCCGCGTGCGAGCTGTTCAAGCGTCAGCCGGTGACGGTGGTCAACTATCTGGAAGGCACTCGCTATACCGCGGCCAAAAGCACGCAGCAACAATCACCGTTCAGCCATCTGCTCAAGCCCAAGGCGGGCGGTGTGGCGTTTGTGCTGGCGGCGATGGGTGAACAGCTGGACGCGATTCTGGATGTGACCGTGGTTTATCCACAGCCGAAGATTCCGGGTTTCTGGGACCTGATCAGCGGTAACGTGCCGCGCGTGATCATCGATATCCGTACTCGTGAACTCGACCCGGCGCTGTGGCAGGGCGACTACGAAAACGATCCGGTGTTTCGCGAGAAGATCCAGAACTGGGTCAACCAGCTCTGGACCGAGAAAGATCAGCGCATCGCCGAACTGCGCGGCGGGCGCCGTTGAATCAACTGCCGGCGCCGGTGCCCCAGATGCTGCCCAGGCTTTGCAACAGCGAGCCGCCGACACCCTGCTGACCGAGGTATTGCAGCAGTATCGGGGCAAACTGGCCAACCATGCCGCTGTCCATGCCCAACGCCCCAAAGGCATTGTTCAAGTCATTGGTGTCCTTGACGTTGCCCAGCGCGTTTTCCAGCCCGGCGGATTTGCCGGACGATCCGAGCAACCCGCTCAACGCCGCCAGATTGCCGCCGCCACCGGAAAGTTTGTCGATCCCCGGCACATCCTTGGCCAACTGCGAATAGTCAGTGTTGCTGAGCTGGTTTTTCGCCAGCCCCAGCATGGCACTGGTACCGCCGACCGCTTGCTGCGGCGTGACATTCAGCGCGCTCAGTGCACTCAACAGACCGGCGGTTTCCGAGGTTGGCGCCGCTGCCGCAGCCTTGTCACCGCCCTGCATGCCCGACACCGCACCGGCAACGTCGCTCAGGCTGAAACCGGCAAATACCGGACCTGCCGCCAGGGTCAGGAGCGATGCCAGGGCAAAACCGCGTGAAATCTTCATTCAGACATCCTCTTGTGGCGTAAAAACCCTTCGTCAGCGAAGGGACAAACTGCCGGTTTGACCGAGTATCCGCCAGCATGTTCCGAGCGTAGCGCATCCATTCTGAACCCGGCCGCGTATATGAAACGTGAAACCCCGGAAACCCCGGAAACCCCATGATGAATGGCACGAGCGCAGCAGCTGAACTAGCCTGTGAACTACCCGAAACCAGCGCCCGCCCTGTCTGGAGACTTGTCATTACCCTCGCCGACACCGATCAGCTGCGGCAATTGCTGGCCCAGTGTTCACTGGGCGACCGCCGTGCCTTCGAAACGCTGTACCGCAGCGTGGGCCCGCGCCTGCACGGCGTTGCCCTGCGGTTCATGGGGCGCCCGGATCTGGCCGAGGAAGTGTTGCAGGAAAGCTTCGTGCGGATCTGGAACAACGCCTCGCGCTACGAATCGCACCTGTCGGCGCCAATGACCTGGATGATCAACATCACCCGCAACCAGGCCATCGACCAATTGCGCAAGCACCGAGACCGGCCTCTGACCGATGTTGAACAGGACGCTCTGGCGGACGAAAGCCCGTCGGCCCATGACCAATTGAACAGCGCCCGCGAGGCCATAGCCCTGAACCGCTGCCTGGAAACCCTCGAAGGCATGCAGCGCCGGTCGATTACCGTGGCGTACTTTCAGGGTTTGTCCTGCTCGGAACTGGCCGAGCATCTGGCGGCGCCGCTCGGCTCGGTCAAATCATGGATTCGCCGTGGCATGGAACGCCTGCGCCGGTGCCTTGAATCATGAACTACCAGACCCCTGCCCTGCGCCGCGCCCTCGCCGCCGATTACGCCATCGGCTTGATGGCTGCGCCGGCCCGTCGGCGTTTCGAGCAGTTGCTGCTGGAAGACGCGGCCCTGCGCGTCGAACTGGCGCACTGGCAGGAAAGCCTCGCCAGCCTCACCGAAACATTGCCGGAGATTCCAGTGCCGGAGCGCGTGTGGCACGGCGTTACTGCGCGTATCGAGCCGCAGGTGCTGCACGTCCCCGAGAAGCGTCCGTTCTGGAACTGGCTGCGGGTGACGGCGGCACTGGCTTCAATCGTGGTGCTGGTGTTCCTCGGCTCGCTGTACACCCACGACGACGCCCGCTACCGCGCCACCCTGCTGAGCGCCGACGCGAAACCGGCGCTGAAGGTCGAGGCGCATGACGATTACCTGCAAGTCGAGCCGCTGACATTGGCGGCGGTCGATCCTCAGCGCAGTCTGGAACTGTGGGCGATTCCGGCCGATGGCAAGCCGATCTCGCTGGGTGTGATCCCGGCGGGCGGCAAAGGCAAGGTTGAATTGAACGACGCGCAGAAGGCGTTGATCGGCAAGCCGATTGCGCTGGCGGTGAGCCTTGAACCGAAAGGTGGATCGCCGACCGGGCAGCCGACGGGGCCGGTATTGTATCAAGGGGCATTGGCGGGATTATGAAGTCAATCAAATCCGGCTCAAGGTCCAGAGGTCTTTTTACTCCAGAGGGTTTAAAAGATGCGATCACAACTATTGCTGGGTGCACTTTCTTTTTTCATCATGTCTTCTGTCCATGCGCAAACCTTGATTTGCCCAAAGGCAGCGCACATTGACCAAGTCAGCACCGAAAGCGGGACGTACGTATTCACGGCACCGGCATCCAAAGGCACGACATGGATGGGTACTGGTGCGGAGGAGTTCGATCTGAAAACGGCATCGTTCACCGGGGCAAAAATAGATGACCCAGTCCTGACTTGCGATTACAAGGACCAGTCTGATCGCACGATGCAGCTAACGTTGAAAGAGGCGAAAAAGGCTCGCCCCGTCGCCAAAGGCAACTGGAAAGAAAACCAGTGCAGCTCCGAAAAGCTCACGCTCTGCGCATTCAACATCCAGTAAAAAAGGCGACCCGTAGGTCGCCTTTCTTTATACCTTGATGCTTACGCCGCACTGAACAACTTGTGCGGATCAATCACAAACTTCTTCGGCACGCCCGCATCGAACTCGCCGTAACCTTCCGGCGCCTGGTCGAGGCTGATGACCTGCACGCCCACCACTTCGGCAATGTTGATCCGGTCCCACATGATTGCCTGCATCAGTTGGCGGTTGTACTTCATCACCGGGGTTTGCCCTGTGTGGAAGCTGTGGGATTTGGCCCAGCCGAGGCCGAAGCGGATGCTCAGGCTGCCCATTTTTGCGGCAGCATCCACAGCACCCGGATCTTCGGTCACGTACAGGCCCGGAATACCGATCTTGCCAGCTACGCGCACCACGCCCATCAGCGAGTTGAGCACGGTGGCCGGGGCTTCGGATTTGACGCCGTCATGGCCATGACCACGGGCTTCGAAGCCCACGCAGTCCACCGCGCAATCCACTTCCGGTTCGCCCAGCAGTGCGGCGATCTGCTCGTGCAGCGGAGTGTCTTTCGACAGGTCGACGATTTCGAAACCCTGAGCCTTGGCGTGGGCCAGGCGGATGGTGTTGACGTCGCCGATGATGACCACCGCCGCGCCCAGCAGACGGGCCGAAGCGGCAGCGGCCAGACCGACCGGGCCGGCGCCCGCGATGTAAACGGTGCTGCCCGGGCCAACGCCTGCAGTAACGGCGCCGTGGTAACCGGTCGGCAGAATGTCTGAGAGGCAGGTCAGGTCACGGATTTTCTCCATGGCCTTGTCGCGGTCCGGCAGTTTCAGCAGGTTGAAGTCGGCGTACGGCACCAGCACGTACTCGGCCTGGCCGCCGGTCCAGTCGCCCATGTCGACGTAACCGTAGGCACCGCCGGCACGGGCCGGGTTGACGGTCAGGCAGACGCCGGTGTGTTGCTCCTTGCAGGAACGGCAGCGCCCACAAGCCACGTTGAACGGAACGGACACCAGATCGCCGATCTTCAGGTTCTCGACGTCGGAGCCTTTTTCAATCACTTCACCAGTGATCTCGTGGCCCAGCACCAGACCGGTCTGCGCCGTGGTGCGGCCGCGCACCATGTGCTGGTCGGAGCCGCAAATGTTGGTTGAAACCACACGCAGGATCACACCGTGCTCGATCTTCCTGCCGCGCGGATCCTGCATTTTCGGATAGTCGATTTTCTGTACTTCGACCTTGCCAGCGCCGAGATACACCACACCACGATTGCCAGACATGCTTTCACCTCGCTGTTGTTTTTATGGAACCGCGCCGCCCAGGCAGGCAGCGCGTTAAGTGCTCGGGTTATTGCTTGTTGGTCTTGCGTTGTCTGTGACTCAAAGAACGACGGTGCGGTTGGCGTTCAGGAACACCCGTCGCTCGATGTGATAACCCACCGCCCGTGCCAGGGTCAGGCCTTCGATGTCGCGGCCCTTGGCAATCAGGTCTTCGGGGTAATGACTGTGATCCACCGCCTCGACGCCCTGGGCGATGATCGGCCCCTCGTCCAGGTCGTTGTTGATGTAGTGCGCCGTCGCACCCACCAGTTTCACGCCCTTGTTGTAGGCCTGGTGATACGGCTTGGCGCCCTTGAAGCCCGGCAGCAGCGAGTGATGAATGTTGATCGCCTTGCCATCGAGCTTGCGGCACAGCTCCGGCGACAGCACCTGCATGTAGCGGGCGAGGATCACCAGTTCGGCGCCGGACTCTTCGATCACCTGCCACACCTGACGCTCCTGCGACGGCTTGTCGTTGGGGTCGAGGGGGAAGTGGAAGTAGGGAATCTGGTGCCAGTCGGCCAGCGGCTTGAGGTCCGGGTGGTTGGACACCACTGCCGCCACGTCCATCGACAACTGACCGATGCGTTGGCGGTAGAGCAAGTCATTAAGACAGTGATCGGCCTTGGAGACCATGATCACCACTTTCGGCCGGTAGTTCGGCGCGGTCAGTTCGAAGATCATGCCGAACGCCTGACCGCGTTCGGCGAGACCGGCGCGGAAGGATTGCTCGTCAAAACCGTCGGGCTGACGGAATTCCACACGAATGAAGAAGCGACCCGAGAGCCGGTCGTCGAACGAGTGGTGCTCAGTGACGTAGCAGCCCTGCTCGAACAGAAAACGCGTCACCGCGTCCACGGTGCCGAGAACGCTGGGGCAGTCGGCGGTCAGAATCCATGTATCCGGGGCGCGGCTCATTGTCGTTTTTCTCCTCTACTCGCTCCCACGCACAGCGTGGGAACGATCATTACGCCTGAACGCTAAGGCCGTATTCGGCGGACGCATCCTGCAACCACAACCACCAGTAATCCGAGAAACTGCGACGAATCAGCAGTTCCCAAGTGTCTTCGGCGGTATGACGGATCATCAGCTGCGACTTGGCGAACACCGTGCCCACAGCCTTGCCGACCGGGAAGTTGTTCGGGTGCACGTCGTAGCTGGTGGACTTCATCAGCACCTGACGCACGTTCGGGCCGCTCAGTTCGAGCACTTGCTGGCCGCCGCTGACGTTGACGATCGCAATGTGCAGATCGCCCAGCGCTTCGCGCAGTTTCTGCTCGGCGGCGAACTCTTCACCGCTCGGCACGATCAGCAGCCACTCGTCCGGGCCCATCCATTGCAGGCTGGTTTCGCCTTTGACGATGACGCTCAGGGCGCCCGGCAACTCGATGCCCAGGGCCTTGTGCACGCCGGCCGCGAACGCGGCATCGTGGCCGTCGCCACGAATGGTCAGATGGCCGAGGAGTTTCTTCTCACGCACGGTCACGCCGGCGCTTTTGCGGCCCTTGCCCACCAGGCTGGCGAGGTCGGCGTGATGCAGCGACGACTCGGCCTTGGCCCCGGTGGTCGGGCGTTGTTGGTAAACGTTGGCTGCGGTCATAAAGCACCCTTCCTGAATTCTGTGCCGCTCCCGCGCCAGGCGCGGGAGCGATCAATTAGATGTTCTGGCGATCGCCTTTCGGATCGAAGAACACCGAAGAAACGATTTCCGCTTCGATCACGCTACCATCCGCCAGTGGTGCGAACACCCGCTCGCCCAGACGCTTCAGACCACCCTTCACCACGCCCATGGCAAACGAATAACCGAGGGAGTTGTGCGCGTAGCTGGAGGTCACGTGGCCGACCATGGTCATCGGGATCGACTGCTTGGTGTTGAACACCAGCTGTGCACCTTCCGGCAGCCATACGTTCGGGTCGATCGGTTTCAGGCCCACCAGCTGTTTGCGCTGGTCACGCACGCAGTCTTCACGGTTCATGCCGCGCTGGCCGATCCACGAGAACGGTTTGGTGCGACCGACACACCAGCCCATGTTCAGGTCGTCCGGGGTCATCGAGCCGTCGGTGTCCTGGCCGACGATGATGAAGCCCTTCTCGGCCCGCAGCACGTGCATGGTTTCAGTGCCATATGGCGTCAGGTTGAACGCCTTCCCCGCCTCAACAATCTTCTCCAAAACACCCATCGCGTAGTCGGCCTGGACGTTGACTTCGTACGACAGCTCACCGGTGAACGAGATGCGGAACACCCGCGCCGGCACACCGCCGACCAGACCTTCTTTCCAGGTCATGAACGGGAACGCTTCGTTGGCGAGGTCGATGTCGGTCACGGCGCTGAGCAGCTTGCGGCTGTTCGGGCCGGACAGGGTCATGGTCGCCCAGTGGTCGGTGACGGAGGTGAAGTACACCTTCATCTCTGGCCATTCGGTCTGGTGGTACAGCTCCAGCCACTGCAGCACGCGAGCCGCGCCGCCGGTGGTGGTGGTCATGACGAAATGGTTGTCGGCCAGACACGCCGTCACACCGTCATCGAAGACCATGCCGTCTTCCTTGCACATCAGACCGTAACGGGCCTTGCCCACGTCGAGCTTGGTCCAGGCGTTGGTGTAAACGCGGTTGAGGAACTCACGGGCGTCCGGGCCCTGGATGTCGATCTTGCCCAGGGTCGAAGCGTCCAGCAGGCCAACGCTGTCACGCACAGCCTTGCATTCGCGTTTGACGGCGGCATGCATGTCTTCGCCGTTTTTCGGGAAGTACCACGGACGTTTCCACTGGCCGACGTCTTCGAACTCGGCGCCGTTTTTCAGGTGCCATTGATGCAGTGCGGTGTAACGCACAGGTTCGAAAATGTGCCCACAGTGACGGCCCGCTACCGCGCCGAAAGTCACCGGCGTGTAGTTCGGACGGAACATCGTGGTGCCCATCTGCGGGATGGTCACGTTCAGCGAACGGGCGGCAATCGCCAGACCGTTGACGTTGCCGAGCTTGCCCTGATCGGTGCCGAAGCCCAGCGCGGTGTAGCGCTTGACGTGCTCGACCGACTCGAAACCTTCGCGGGTCGCCAGTTCGATGGCGGCGGCGGTCACGTCGTTCTGCAGGTCGACGAATTGCTTCGGTGCCCGTGAGGTGTTCTTTTCATGCGGCACCTGGAACAGCGCCAGCGTCGGCTCTTCGTGACGGCTCAAGGCTTTCGGCAACACGCCTTCAACGGTCTGGAACCCGGCTTCGGACGCAGCGCGCACGCCACCTTCAAAACCGTCGGCCAGGGAATCGCCGAGACCGTAGACGCCGTTGATACCACCGACGCACACGCGCTTCTGCGGTGCTTCGCCCGGTACGAAACCGAGGATGTCTTCGCGCCAGATCGGCTTGCCGCCGAGGTGCGACGCCAGGTGAACCACCGGGCTGTAACCGCCGGAGCTGGCGATCAGGTCGCAGTCGAGCCATTCGCCCGGGCTGGTGACCTTGTGACCTTTGACATCGATCGCCGCCACGCGGGCAGCGGTGACGTGCTTGCTGCCACGAGCCTCGATCACGGCGCTGCCGGTGAGGATGCGGATACCTTTGGCGCGCGCCTCTTCCACCAGCGCACCGCGCGGATTGCTGCGGGCGTCGGCGATGGCCACGACTTGCAGGCTGGCATCGAGCCAATCCAGCGCCACGCGATAGGCGTGATCGTTGTTGGTCGACAGCACCAGCTTCTTGCCCGGAGCCACACCGTAGCGACGCACGTAAGTCGACACAGCACCGGCGAGCATGTTGCCCGGCACGTCGTTGTTGCCGTAGACCAGCGGACGCTCGTGGGCACCGGTCGCCAGCACCACGCGCTTGGCGCGGACGCGGTGAATGCGCTGACGCACCTGGCCAATCGGAGCGCGGTCGCCGAGGTGATCGGTGAGGCGTTCGTGAATGGTCAGGAAGTTGTGGTCGTGGTAACCGTTGACCGTGGCGCGCGGCAACAGCAGCACGTCCGGGGTGTTCTTCAATTCGGCAACGACACTGGCGACCCACTCCACCGCAGGCTTGCCATCGAGGCTTTCGCGGGAGTCGAGCAGGCTGCCGCCGAACTCTTCCTGCTCGTCGGCGATGATCACCCGCGCACCGCTGCGCGCAGCCGCCAGGGCAGCCGCCAGACCGGCCGGGCCGGCGCCGACGATCAGCACGTCGCAGTGCTGGTTCATGTAGTCGTAGGTGTCCGGATCGTTCTCGGTCGGCGAACGGCCAAGACCTGCTGCCTTACGAATGTACTTCTCGTAAGTCATCCAGAACGATTGCGGGTACATGAAGGTTTTGTAGTAGAAACCCGGTGGCATCAGCTTGCCGCCGACCTTGCCGAGAATCCCCATCATGTCGTTGTTGACGCTCGGCCAGCCGTTGGTGCTGGTGGCGACCAGGCCTTGGTACAACGCCTGTTGCGTGGCGCGCACGTTGGGGATCTGGGTGGCTTCGGTAGCACCGATCTGCAGCACCGCGTTCGGCTCTTCGGCACCGGCGGCGAAGATGCCGCGTGGACGCGAATACTTGAAGCTGCGGCCAATGATGTCGACGCCGTTGGCCAGCAGTGCAGCGGCCAGCGAATCGCCTTCGAAACCTTTGTAGACCTGGCCGTTGAAGGTGAAGCTCAGCACTTTGTTGCGGTCGATCCGTCCACCGTTGGACAGGCGATTGGTCTGGCTCATACCTTCTCTCCCAGCGCCGTCGTGGCTGTTTTCGCAGTGTCAGCCTTGTCGGTGAATTGCGGCTTGGTGCCGATCTTGTAGGTTTCGAGAATCTCGTAGGTCACGGTGTCGCGGGTGACGTTGAAGTACTGGCGGCAACCGGCGACGTGATCCCACAACTCGTGGTGCAGGCCGCGAGGGTTGTCGCGGAAGAACATGTAGTCGCCCCACTCTTCATCAGTGCAGGCGCCTGGGTCCAGCGGACGCGGGATGTGCGCCTGGCCGGATGCGTGGAATTCCTCTTCGGAGCGCAGTTCGCCGCAGTGAGGACAGAAGATATGCAACATGGGATTTCTCCTGTTAGTGGGCGACAGCCGCAGCGCCGTGTTCGTCGATCAACGCACCGTTGTGGAAACGGTCGATGGAGAAAGGTGCGGCCAGCGGGTGCATTTCACCCTTGGCCAGACTCGCGGCAAACACGTTGCCCGAGCCAGGTGTGGCCTTGAAGCCACCGGTGCCCCAACCGCAGTTGAAGAACATGTTCGGCACCGGGGTTTTCGAAATGATCGGGCAGGCGTCCGGCGTGGTGTCGACGATGCCGCCCCACTGACGGTTCATGCGTACCCGCGACAGCACCGGGAACATCTCGACGATGGCCTGGATGGTGTGCTCGATCACCGGGTACGAACCGCGCTGGCCGTAGCCGTTGTAGCCGTCGATACCGGCACCGATCACCAGGTCGCCCTTGTCGGACTGGCTGATGTAACCGTGCACGGCGTTGGACATGATCACGCTGTCGATGATCGGTTTGATCGGCTCGGACACCAGTGCCTGCAACGGGTGGGATTCGATCGGCAGACGGAAACCGGCGAGCTTGGCCATGTGCCCGGAGTTACCGGCGGTGACCACGCCGACGCGCTTGGCG
Organism: Pseudomonas sp. GW821-FHT11G12; assembly: GCF_058808055.1. Classification (NCBI taxonomy): domain Bacteria; kingdom Pseudomonadati; phylum Pseudomonadota; class Gammaproteobacteria; order Pseudomonadales; family Pseudomonadaceae; genus Pseudomonas; species Pseudomonas sp. GW821-FHT11G12. The sequence goes on along the minus strand of NZ_JBXARH010000002.1, from coordinate 670,431 downwards.
CCGATGAAGCCCTTGTTGGTTTCAACGCCGATGCACACGCCGTTTTCCTTGCGGAAACCGATCACTTCGGTCTGCTGGATCAGGTCCACGCCCAAGGCGTCGGCGGCACGGGCAAAGCCCCAGGCCACTGCATCGTGACGGGCCACGCCGCCGCGACGCTGGACGGTTGCGCCCATCACCGGGTAGCGGGTGTTTTTCGAGCAGTCGAGGTACGGAATCTCGTCCGCGACTTGCTTGGCGTTGAGCAGTTCGCCGTCGACGCCGTTGAGGCGGTTGGCGCTGACCCGACGCTCGGAATCACGAATGTCCTGCAGGGTGTGGCACAGGTTGTAGACGCCGCGCTGGGAGAACATCACGTTGTAGTTCAGGTCCTGAGACAGGCCTTCCCACAGTTTCATCGCGTGCTCGTACAGGTGCGCCGACTCGTCCCACAGGTAGTTGGAGCGAACGATGGTGGTGTTGCGCGCGGTGTTACCGCCGCCCAGCCAGCCCTTCTCGACCACGGCCACGTTGGTGATGCCGTGCTCTTTGGCCAGATAGTAGGCAGTCGCCAGGCCATGCCCGCCGCCGCCGACGATGACTACGTCGTAGACCTTCTTCGGGGTCGGCGTGCGCCACATGCGCTGCCAGTTTTCGTGGTGGCTGAGGGAGTGTTTGAAGAGGCCGAAGCCCGAATAGCGTTGCATAGTCATGTACTCCAGAACGCTCAGCGATAAACCGGGAAGTCAGCGCACAGGGCCGAAACCTGCTGGGCGACATTGGCCTCGACATCGGCGTCGCCGAGGTTGTCGAGGATGTCGCAGATCCAGCCGGCCAGCGTCACGCACTGGGTCACCTTGAAGCCGCGCGTGGTCACCGCCGGGGTGCCGATGCGCAGGCCGGAGGTGACGAACGGCGACTGCGGGTCGTTCGGTACGGCGTTCTTGTTGACGGTGATGTGAGCGCGACCGAGGGCGGCGTCCGCGTCTTTACCGGTGAGGCCCTGACGGATCAGGCTGACCAGGAACAGGTGGTTGTCGGTGCCGCCGGACACTACATCGTAGCCACGTTTGATAAATACGCTCGCCATCGCCTGGGCGTTATCGATCACTTGTTGCTGATAGGCCTTGAAGCCTGGCTCCAGCGCTTCCTTGAAGCACACGGCTTTACCGGCGATGACGTGCATCAGCGGGCCGCCCTGGGCGCCGGGGAATACCGCCGCGTTGAGCTTCTTCTCGATCTCTTCGTTGGCCTTGGCCAGGATCAGGCCGCCACGCGGACCACGCAGGGTCTTGTGAGTGGTGGTGGTGACCACGTCGGCGTACGGCAGCGGGTTCGGGTACAGACCGGCAGCCACCAGACCAGCCACGTGGGCCATGTCGACGAACAGCAGCGCACCGACCTTGTCGGCGATCTGACGGAAGCGCGGGAAGTCGAGGGTTTTCGAGTAGGCCGAGAAACCGGCGACGATCATTTTCGGTTTGTGCTCGACGGCCAGACGCTCGACTTCGTCGTAATCGATCAGGCCGGTCTTGGTGTCGATGCCGTACTGCACGGCGTTATACAGCTTGCCCGAAGACGAAACCTTGGCGCCGTGGGTCAGGTGACCGCCATGGGCCAGACTCATGCCAAGGATGGTGTCGCCAGCCTGGATCAGCGCCAGATAGACAGCGCTGTTGGCCGAGGAACCGGAGTGCGGCTGGACGTTGGCGTAATCGGCGCCGAACAGTTGCTTGGCGCGTTCGATGGCCAGCGCTTCGACCTTGTCGACGTGCTCGCAGCCACCGTAGTAGCGCTTGCCCGGATAACCTTCGGCGTATTTGTTGGTCAGGCCGCTGCCTTGCGCTTCCATGACGCGTTTGCTGGTGTAGTTCTCCGACGCGATCAGCTCGATGTGATCTTCCTGACGTTGCTCCTCGGCATTCATCGCCGCCAGCAGTGCATCGTCGTAACCCTGGATCTGGTCTTGCTTGCTGAACATCGCGTCTCTCCCAGCGGCATCTGTGCGCCATTCGTCTCGGTAAGGCACGGCGTTTCGGCAGTGCCCTTTGATGCGATGGTATGGCCGGCGCAGGGAGGTCAAATGCCTACGGACGCCACGCAAAGGTGCGTTTACGACATGGCGGGGGCGACGGACTCAAACAAGCAGCTGGCGCAAGCCCAGAAGAACCATGAAATGCGCGGGATAGAGCACATACGCCCAGCGACGCATGGGTGGCGCGCGGAGGAAAGTGACATGTCGCAACAGGAACATTCCGAGCAGTGGCGCCATCAGGCATGTCGCGATGCCGAAGATCGCCACACGGTTGCCGAACTGCGCGGACTCGTAGAGCACCTGCCACTGATTCGCCGCCAGACACACCAGACCCGGCAGCAGGCTGAAATACCAGGGTTTGCGAAACGCCAGCAACATCGCCAGCGGCAGCAGGATGCCGAACAGACCGAACATCAGTCGCTCCGGGAGCAACGCAGCCACCAGCAAGGCGCTGATGCCCAGCAGTCGCGAAATCGCCGTTCGATCCTGCCAGCCTCGCGCCACCAGCAAGCCCAGCGCCAGCGTGGGCATCACGTTCAAGGTGTCGGGATCGGGAATGTACAAACGGTAGGGAATCTCGCTGAGCAGACTGAACAGCAGCAACCAGCCCGGATAGCGCCATTCGGTCTTGCGCGCCCCGTCACGCGCCAGGTTCGCCGCCATCGCCAGGCAGAACCACGGGAACGCCAACCGCCCCGGCACATACAGCCAATCGGCGCTGATCCCGACATATCGCAGGTGATCGAGCAGCATGCTCAGCAGCGCCAGCCACTTGAGCAGATCGAGTGCGCCGTCGCGTCGGCTCAGGTGCATAATCGACCCGCATCCCTGTAATGTTCTGTCAGCGACATCCCGTGTGCTCCCCGGATGATCTTCGGTAAAGTGCGCACCATCATTGACCCCACGAAGCGCCACAAGCGCCTCGATCACGGAAGCCGGCCATGACCGACAAGAGCCAACAATTCGCCAGCGACAACTACTCCGGTATCTGCCCTGAAGCCTGGGCTGCCATGGAACAGGCCAACCACGGCCACCAGCGCGCCTATGGCGACGATGAGTGGACCGCACGCGCCTCGGATGATTTCCGCAAACTGTTCGAGACCGACTGCGAAGTGTTCTTCGCCTTCAACGGCACCGCCGCCAACTCGCTGGCGCTGTCGTCGCTGTGCCAGAGTTATCACAGCGTGATCTGCTCGGAAACCGCCCACGTCGAAACCGACGAATGCGGCGCCCCGGAGTTCTTCTCCAACGGCTCGAAACTGCTGATCGCCGGCACCGAAAACGGCAAGATCACCCCGGCCTCGATCCGCGAAGTCGCCCTCAAGCGCCAGGACATCCACTACCCGAAACCACGCGTGGTGACCCTGACCCAGGCCACCGAAGTCGGCAGCGTCTATACCCCGGAAGAAGTCCGCGCCATCAGCGACACCTGCAAGGAACTGGGCCTGAACCTGCACATGGACGGCGCGCGTTTCTCCAACGCCTGCGCGTTCCTCGGCTGCTCGCCGGCAGACCTGACCTGGAAGGCCGGCGTCGACGTGCTGTGCTTCGGCGGCACGAAAAACGGCATGGCGGTGGGTGAAGCGATCCTGTTCTTCAACCACAAACTGGCCGAAGACTTCGACTACCGCTGCAAACAGGCCGGGCAACTGGCCTCGAAAATGCGCTTCCTGTCCGCCCCGTGGGTCGGCATCCTGGAAAACGACGCCTGGCTCAAATACGCCCGCCACGCCAACCACTGCGCGCAACTGCTGGCCGAACTGGTCAGCGACATCCCGGGCGTGGAACTGATGTTCCCGGTCCAGGCCAATGGCGTGTTCCTGCAACTTTCGGAACCGGCCATCGCCGCCCTGACCGCTCGCGGCTGGCGCTTCTACACCTTCATCGGCAAGGGCGGCGCCCGCTTCATGTGCTCGTGGGATACCGAAGAAGAACGCGTGCGCGAACTGGCGCGCGACATCCGCGAAGTCATGTCGGCCTGATCCCCTCCCCGTGGCGAGGGGGCGTGCTCCCCCGCCACAGCTCCCGTTTCAGCTCCATCGTCTACATTGTTTGCCGAGCCATCGCTCACATAACAATAAGCAGGAGCATCCGCATGTCGCTAAAAGGCAAAACCTTGTTCATCACCGGCGCCAGCCGTGGCATCGGGCGCGAGATTGCGCTGCGGGCTGCGCGGGACGGGGCCAATATCGTGATCGCCGCCAAGAGCGCCGAACCGCACGCCAAGTTGCCCGGCACCATTCACAGCGTCGCCGCTGAAGTCGAGGCGGCCGGGGGCAAGGCTTTGGCGTTGCAACTGGATGTGCGTGATGAAGAGGCAGTGCGCCAGGCGCTGGCCCAGGCCAACGAACATTTCGGCGGGATCGATGCATTGGTGAACAACGCCGGGGCGATCAAACTGACCGGTGTGCAGCACATCGAACTCAAGCGTTTCGACCTGATGCACCAGATCAACACCCGTGCAGTGTTGCTGTGCAGCCAGGCGGCCCTGCCCTATCTGAAGAAATCCTCCGGGCACATTCTCAACCTGTCACCACCGCTGAATCTGGCCAGCAAGTGGTTCGCGCAATACAGCCCCTACACCGTGACCAAGTACGGCATGAGCATGCTGACTGTCGGGATGAGCGAAGAATTTGCCAACTACGGCATCAGCGTCAATTCGCTGTGGCCGCAGACCATGGTTGCCACGGCGGCGATCGAGTTTCAGTTGGGCAACCGCGAGTCGTTCAAGCATGCGCGCACGCCGGCGATCATGGCGGATGCGGCGCATGTGATTCTGAGTAGCAGCGGACGGCGGATTACCGGGCGGTTGTTGATTGATGAGGAGATCTTGCGGGAGAGCGGTGTGACGGAGTTTGATCATTACCGTTTTGAACGGGAAAGCGACGTCGCACTAATGCCAGATTTGTTTATCGACTGAAAAGCCCCTCACCCTAACCCTCTCCCGGAGGGAGAGGGGACTGATTGGGGGATGCTCAAGGATTACGCCGACCTGAAAATAAAGTACCGAATCCATAATCGACCCGATCGTTCAGGTCGATGGATCACTTAAGACACCTCGGTCGGCTCCCTCTCCCTCCGGGAGAGGGCTGGGGTGAGGGAGCTTTTGAAGTACCCTCAATACTCGATCCGCACATCCCCCTTCGGCACACTGCAGCAAGAAAGAATGTACCCCTCCGCCTCGTCGTCTTCGGTGATCCCGCCGTTGTGATCCATCTCCACCTCGCCACCCAGCTTGAGCACCTTGCACGTCCCGCAGATCCCCATCCCGCAGGCCTTCGGAATCATCAGCCCAACTTTCGCTGCGGCCGCATGCACGGTCTCGCCTGGCGCAACACGGATGCTCTTGTCCGATGAGGTGAATTCCACGAGGTGCAGATCCGCCGCCGGCACTTCCGGCGCTTCCGCTGCCTGTTCGGCCTGTTCCACCGCATCCGCGCGGGCTTCCGGTGGCGTGGCGCCGAAGGATTCTTCGTGATAGCGCTTCATGTCGTAGCCGGCGTTTTCCAGCAGGCGCTTGACCGCCGTCATGTACGGCGTCGGGCCGCAGCAGAAGACTTCGCGCTCGAGGAAGTCCGGCACCATCAGTTCCAGCATCTTGTGGTTGAGGTAGCCGCGATAGCCGGCCCACGGCTCGCCCAGCCCGTGTTTCTCGCAGATCAGGTGCAAGCTGAAGTTGTCGATCCGCGACGCCATGTGTTCCAGCTCGCGGTGGTAAATGATGTCTTTCGGTGAGCGGGCGCTGTGGATGAACGTCATGTCGACGTTGCCGTTGGTGTCGTAGAACCAGCGCGCCATGGACATGCATGGCGTGATGCCGACCCCGCCGCTGAGGTACAGCACTTTAGGGCTCGGGAAATCGATGGCGTTGAACAACCCGACCGGCCCGTGCACCGCCAGTTCCTGGCCTTCATGCAGGGTGTCGTGCAGCCAGTTGGACACCTTGCCCCCCGGTACGCGCTTGATGGTCACCGAAAAGCTGTACGGCACCGACGGCGAGCTGGAGATGGTGTACGAACGCATGATCGGCTGGCCGTCGATCTCCAGCTCCAGGGTCACGAATTGCCCGGGCTTGAAGAAGAACAGGATCGGCTGGTCGGCCATGAAGCAAAAGGTACGCACATCCCAGGTTTCCTGGATGACTTTGACGCAACGGACAATGTGTCGGCCATTGGCCCAGGTCTGAGTGGTGACCGGATTCAGGAAGCTGTTGGACATGCTTGTTCTCCACGGCCGACTGTCGGCCTTCATGTGGCGATTCTGCGTATAGCGCAGACGGCCCGTTTACCTATCCGCGACATTGACATACTTATCGCGACCAGCCCCCAACCACCGGGGGTTGCGCGTCGGGAACAGATTGCACCATGTCGCCCATGGATAAGGTTCTCGCCTGCGGCGGCCCCACACTCGCCCCAACACAAACAGATTCTTTACACCTTGCGCTGCAACCCTGATCAGCCACTTTCGCGGCCACGCAGATGGCCTTGAGGATTACATCGATGGACACCGCAAAAATCAGCCTGGGCGACCCGCTGGAACCCGCACGCAAGGCCACCGCACAAATGCTGCAAGAGCGCGAGCGCACCTTCTCGCTGCCGCAACCGTTCTACAGTGACGAGCGCCTGTTCGATATCGACATGCAGGAGATCTTCCAGAAAGAGTGGTTGATCGCCGGCATGACCTGCGAGATCCCGGCCAAGGGCAACTACCTGACGCTGCAGATCGGCAAGAACCCGATCATCGTGATCCGTGGCGCCGAAGGCGTGGTGCACGCGTTCCACAACGTCTGCCGCCACCGTGGCTCACGCCTGTGCACCAGCGACAAGGGCAAGGTCGCCAAACTGGTCTGCCACTACCACCAGTGGACGTATGAGCTGGACGGCCGCCTGCTGTTCGCCGGCACCGAGATGGGCGCCGACTTCGACATGAACCAGTACGGCCTCAAACCGGTGAACGTGAAGACCGCCGGCGGCTACATCTTCATCAGCCTGGCGGAGAACCCGCCGGCCATCGATGACTTCCTGTCGACGCTGAACCACTACATGGAACCGTACGACATGGAGAACACCAAGGTGGCGATTACCACCACCTTGATGGAAAAGGCCAACTGGAAACTGGTGCTGGAAAACAACCGCGAGTGCTATCACTGCAACGCATCGCACCCGGAACTGCTGAAAACCCTGCTGGAATGGGACGACGTCACCGACCCGCGCGCCGATCAGGCGTTCAAGGACCACGTCGCCGATTCCGCGGCGGCCTGGGAAGCCGAGAAGATCCCTTACGCCCACGCCAGTTTCGGCCTGCGCAACCGCATCGTGCGCATGCCGCTGCTTAAAGGCACCGTGTCGATGACCCTGGACGGTAAACAGGGCTGCGCCAAGCTGATGGGCCGGATCAAGAACCCGGATCTGGGCTCGATGCGCATCCTGCACCTGCCGCACTCGTGGAACCACTGCATGGGCGACCACATCATCGTCTTCACCGTGTGGCCGATCAGCGCCCAGGAAACCATGGTCACCACCAAATGGCTGGTGCACAAGGATGCCGTCGAAGGCGTGGATTACGACGTCGAGCGCATGCGCCAGGTGTGGGACGCGACCAACGATCAGGACCGTCGTCTGGCCGAAGAAAACCAGCGCGGGATCAACTCCACCGCGTACCAGCCTGGGCCTTACTCCAAGACCTATGAGTTCGGTGTGGTCAACTTCGTCGACTGGTACAGCGAGCGGTTGCTGAGCAACCTCGGAGCCGAGCCTGCGCCGTATCTCAAAGGTGTTCCGGTTCAGGGTTGATTCGCGTCATTGATCGTTCCCGCGTCCTGCGCGGGAACGATCAAACGGGTCACTTCGATGACCACCTCACCGATCCATCCTCACCGATAAACTCCTCGAAAATCTCCTCCCCCACCAACCTGATCTTCGCGTAGCCATTCAACACCCGCAGCGGATAGTCCGGATCCTTCGCATCCTGCGTCTCCGAAAACAGCACCCCCGAATGCCCGTTCAGTTCACTGGTGGTGCCGTAGGGAATCGCCCCGTGCCCGGCGCAGCGCGCATGCAGTCCACCCTGAGTCGCGTAGACGATGCCGTTGTGCAAATGCCCCCAGTACCAGTAATCCGGCTCGCGCCCCAGTGCATCGCATACCGGTTGATACAGCGCGGTCTTGTTGTGCCCGGTGATGTCGAAGCCCTGATGGTGGCTGAGCACCATGAGCTTTTTGCGTTTCGGCAGACTTTTCATCCACTCGATCTGCGGCTTGTTCAGGGTGCCGTCCATGTACAGGTTCATGACATCCGAGGCGTACGCCGTGTCCAGCCCGACAATCAGCCAGTCGTCGTTGATCAGGGCAAAGTAGCTGGTGCCCTGCTGCCCCGGAAAACGCGCGGCCAGTTCCTTGAAGTAACCGTGGGCGCCGCTGTACATCTCGTGGTTGGAATTGAGGGTGAACGAGCCGTGGGTGCCCATCGGCCAGCCGGCCATGTCGGTGTCTTCCTGGGAATGGGTACCGGCGTAATAGACATCCCCCAGGTGAATGGTGAAGTCGGCGTTGGCCAGTTGCATCTGGTTGGCCACCGACACCGCCGGCGCATGACTGTTGAACGGCCCGGTACCCCAGTCGCCGGCAATCGCCAGCGTCACTTCGCGCTCCATTGTCACCAGCGCCGGATCAGTGCCGAAGGTTGCGTGATGGCGCAGGTTTTCGATCCATTTGAGCAGCGCCTCGCTCCACAGCAGATCCAGCAGCTCCCACTTGCGACACCCCAGCAGCGTGCCGTCCTTGAGCACCGTGGTCTGCAGTTGATCGGGCGATTGCGGCAACGGCGTTGCGTTACCGATGCGCAGGATCGACAAACCGTGGGACAACTCCCACGGCACCGCCGGCTCGTCGTCCGGCAACTCGCCGTGCTTGAGCACGTACTGCGCCTGATCGTGACCGCGCTGGAGCAACTTGATGATGACCTGGAACTCCTCGGGTTCCAGTTCGCTGATGAGCTTCATCCAGGCCATTTCCACCCGGGTAAACAGGCCGTGCAGACGCAGTTTGACCTTGTCGTATTCATGCTTCAGATGACCGACTGCCGACATGACGTAATCCTCTATCCGTAGGGGTTCACAGGGTTTTCATGAATTCGATCAGCGCGCGCTTGTCGTCGTCCGACAGCGTCGTGCCATACAGGTGACCGGTGTTGTGATTGCCCTCCAGGCGCGTGTCGTACTTGAAGTCCGCCGAGGCCTTGGCCTGCGCGCCGCTGGTCACGAAGCCGACGTTGACCGGGTCGTAGACATCGGAGCCGGTGACGAACACCTGCGGACGTTTTTCCGGCGGTTGCAGCAAATCCCACAGGGTCGGCACCGAACCGTTGTGCAGGTACGGCGCGCGCAGCCAGATGCCGTCGGTGGGCGTGTTGCTGTAGCTCTGGGTCTTGCGGTAGGCGCCAAAGTCGAACGGCGGTTTCTTGAAGGTGTGGAACGCCGCCACCAACCCGACAGTGAACGAGTCCAGTCGATGTGGATCAGTGCCGAGCTGGTCGATGTTGGTGGTGACCTGCCCGGTGTCGACGCGACCGAAGTCGTGGCAACCGGCGCAATTGGTTTCCCAGATCGGTTTGCCCTGGGTGACCTTGGCCTGATCCAGTGCCCACGGCCACGCCGGCGCCTTGTGCCCGAGCAGCCAGTTGGTCACGCGATTGAAACTCGGTGGCAGCACCGACTCTGGCGTCGCACCCACCGCCATCGCAGCGGCGTAGTTGCGCTCGTGGATCTTGTTGTTATTGCCGTCCCAGTGCAGGTACATCGATTCTCGGGGTTTCTGGTTCCACACTTGTGGCAGGTCCACGGTGCCGATGGTCGAGTCATCCGGGAAGCCGAACACCACCATTTTCGTCGGGTTGAAGGTGTCGGTACGCCCCGGCCCCTGTGGCGGCCGCAGCTTCTGCCAGGCATAGGCCTGCTTCTGTTTGAGCAGCGCGGTCTTGGCCATCGGGATGATCAGGTAACGGTTGTAGATGCGCTCGAAAAAGCCGAGCTGGAACTTGCTGTTGATCGCCGCCATCACCGCGTCGGTGGTGAATTTCGGGTCGCTGGCGCAATCGTAGGCGAACCACTGGAAGGCTTGCAGTTGCAGGGTGTTGGCCGGTGCGCTCGGCACATTGACCGCGACATCACTGGCATTCGCCCGGTAGGAGCCGGTGTGGCACAGCGCACAGTTCGGCTCGACGGTCGGGTAGCCGATCTGCCGCTTGGCCATGCCGATCGGCAGGTCCTTACCGTTCTCGAACAGGAAACCGAAGACTTCCCAACCACCGGGTTTCGGCATTTTTTCCGGACACATCTGTGGCAGTACGGAGAACAGGTAATACGGGATCCGCGCTTCGATGCCCAGGCCGATGGCCGCGTATTTGTAGTGATCTTCGTCGGAGGCATATTCCTGCTCCGGCACCACGCGCAGCATCTGATACCAGGTCTCGTAGCCGATGAACCCCAGCAACGCGACCACGACCAGCGTGCCGACCTTGAACGCGTGGCTCTGCCAATGCCGCGCCCACGCCGCCCGCCATTCGCGCCAGCCGTCACAGAGCAGGGCAAGGGGGCGGTTTTCCGGGGTGGTGCCGAGGTACAGCAGGATGCCGAGGATCAGGAAAAAGCTCAGGTCACCCATCAGCATCGGCACGAACACCGAGCCCTGGCTGCTGGTGTTGATCAGGTAGATCCAGAACGCCACGGCGATCAGCCGCGTCAGCACACACAACCAGGAATGCACCACATAGCGCGGCGCGTTGAAGCCCGACGGCATGTAGAACACGCTGATGCCCACCAGCAGCATCCCGGCGTTTTCCAGCCACGGGTCGGAGAGTTGCGGCGGCAGGCCGACCACCGATGTCAGCAACCCCGGCGCGAACAGCGCCGGGATCGCGAACACCATGTTCATCGCAATGCCGAGCCAGATGAAACGTTGAAACCAGCGGATGTAGCTGTCCATATCAGTTCCCCAGATCGTTCCCACGCTCCGCGTGGGAATGCCGCCATGGACGCTCTGCGTCCGCTCTTGGGACGCAGAGCGTCCCGGGATGCATTCCCACGCAGACGGTTCGACGCCTCGACGTGGGAACGATCGGGTGCTATCCGAGGGCCGTTTTCTCCAGGTGTTCAAGGATGATCGGATACACATCGACCACCGCGTTCTTGCCGAACATGCAATCGATATGGCCGTAACCCGGCACCACATGCCGGCTATAACGCTCCGGCCCATGCTTCTCGCAAACCTTCTGATAGGTCTTGAGCGTGCTCTCAGGCAAATAGCACTGGTTTTCCGCGCCGCTGATGAAGCAGATCGGCATGGTCAACCGATCGAAGTGCGGCATGTACACATCGTTGCCCTTGAAATCCACCAGATGTCCTTTGCGCACGATCAGTGCCAGGTGCTCGAAGGTCTCGATGTTCGACTCGCCGAACAGTTCGTGCAGGTTGTCATGCAGCGTCTCGTTGAGGGTGTCGTGGCGGTACAGCGAGGCGTACATGAAGGTGATGCGGTGGCACACCGGGTTGGTGCAGTAGCCCTGGGCTTCGATCCGCGCGTAGCCGTTGAGGGCCTTGTCGTAGAGCTTATTGAACCAGTTCTCCTTGCTGTCGGCGTAGGCCGTCATCGACTTCACGCCAATCGCATCGAGCATGCCCGGCAGGTGCAGACCAGCCTTCAAGCCCGTTGCGGTCGCGACCACCGTGTCGGCGGCAATCTGCGAGCAGACCACCGAACGCACGCCCTGCAAACCGGCGAGCAACGACATGAAGAACGTCGTCGCGCCGTAGCAATGCACCACGCATTGCACGTCCTTCGCGCCGGTCTGCTGCTGGATCTGCCCGATGGCGGCCTTGAAGTCGTACTGGGCGATCTGATCGCCGTTCCATTCCTTCTTGCTGGCCGGCAGCAGGATGCTCACCCGGAAATCCAGCAGCCACACGTCGTAGTCGTGCTTGCACAGAAACTCCAGCAGGTTGGTCTGGATGGTGTCGGTGGAAAAGATATTCGAGCCCACACCCAAGCCATGCACCAGCATCACCGGGCCTTTGCTGCCGGCCTGATAGCGGCTCAGGCGCAGTTCCACGCCATCCTCGGTGGGGAAGAAATGCACAGCCGGCGTCGGCGCATCCAGCGGCCGCTTCAAGCGTGGCGGTGCATCAGGGTTGAAGTATTTGTCACCGGCGAACACCCCGCCGTAACTCTCCCAGAGAATCCCGGCGAAGAACTTGCCGAACCGCGCCAGCCCTTCGATGCGCTCACGCTCGTTGCGCGCATTGAGGACTTTCATGGTGGTCATCTGCTTGGCGAAATCGGCCGGATGGATGTGCATCACACCCGAACCGATCACCTCGCCCAACTTGTCCGGTCCACGGTAGAGCGTCACGTAAAGGGTGCTGGTGTCATGCCAGATGTTCAGCACGCCGTTGTCTTCCGGTACGGTCTTGAATGCGCTGAAGAAATAGTCGCTGCCATCCTCGGCGGTCAGCTTCATGTCGTATTTCATGTGGCGCGTGTCGACCTGCTGCTCGAATTGCTCGAACAGGTTGAACACGCCGTTGCTGGCGGTCAGCGGCTCTGGCGACAGCGCCGGGGCGATCACCGTGCCGACGATGGTCGCGGCGTGTTCCGGTTCCTTGATCATCCTGTTGAGGTCGTTGGCAGTGATGGTCAGGGTGAAGTCGATCGGCGAGTTGTCTGCCTCGCCACGTTTGGCCGCCGCCTCATAAACCTTGAGGTCGGTGCTTTGCGCGGCGGTGAAGGCCCGGGAGAAGTAGCCCTTCATGGTTTCGGTGAACTGCACGCCGAGCGTCGGTGGCGCCGCCTGTTTGCGCGGGGCCGACGGTAGCGTGTAGTCGATGTGCCAGCCACGATCGGCAGCCAGCAGGCCCATGTTGCGCTCGCTGACGGCGGAGATCGTCAGCAGCGGATTGACCGCCAGTGACGTCGGAATCACCGCGCCGTCGGTCACGTACAGGTTGGCGTAGACATCGGTGCCACTGGCGCCACTGAACACCTGCCCCTTGTGGTTGACCACGCCTTGCCCGGCGTCCTTGCCCATCACGCAACCGCCCAGCGGATGCACCGAGACGATGCTGTGCTTGAGCAGTTTGGTCCAGATCGGGTTCTCGACCCAGATCCCGCCCAGCGCCTGGGTGCTCTGGTGCAGGCGTTCGTTGCCGATCTTGAAGTTTTCCTGTTCGCCGACACCCGGCCAGTCGATGCGCAGCTGATCCTTGCTGTCGAGGACCATACGGCCCTGGCCGCTGTCGTGGCTCATGATCAGGTACGTCTGCATGTTGTGCAGCGCGCCGTAGTACGGGCCGCGCAGGAAGCTTTCGGCCTCGCGTTCCTTGTACTTCACTTTGCCGCTGAAACTGTCGTCGGTGGGCTTGCCGATCAGCTCGGCAAACCCGGCCATCGCCGGCACCATCGGCCGGCCGAGCGCGCCGGGGATCGAACCTTCCTCGATGACCATGCGGCTGCGCCAGTCGCCTTCGGTGCGCATGTCGATGATCGAGGTAATGCACGGGCCGACCGGTTTCATTTCCTTGGCCGGGTGCGTGCCGAAACCGATGCCGTTGATGGTTTGTTCGCAATTGTGGCCGAAGCCGAGGATGTCACCGTTGCCGCTCATGTTCTCGCCGAGCTGCCCGGACATCGCCAGGCCCTTGTCCCGCGAGCGCAGCAGAATCTCGGTGGAACCGAGGGTGCCGGCGGACACCACGACGATGTCGGCCTTCACGAACAGCGTCGGTGCGTCGAACTTCTCGCGACCGCTGTCCAGATACTGGAAGTGCACGATCCAGCCATCGCCATCGCGCTCCAGATGCCGCACCTGGGCCTGGCAGATGATCTCGGCGCCGTGATTGCAGGCGTCCGGCAGGTAGTTCATCAGCGTGGTGTTCTTGGCCTTGTTGTTACAGCCCGAAACGCAGTCGCCGCAGTGGTTGCACGGCAGTTGCTCGACACCGACGTGGTTGAGGTTGTTCGGCAGTTTGTCGAAGGTCACGTTGATCGGCGGCTTGTAGAAGTGCGCGCCTTGCTTGAGGAAATCCGCGGATTTTTTGTTGGCGTCGAGCTTGGGCAAATTCGGCGCGGTATTCGGGTAAGGATTGGGTTTGAGCATTTCCCGGGCGCGGGCATAACCGTCCTTGAGCAGGGTGTCGCGGTGTTCGCGCACCTCCTGCGGCCAGCGCGGGTCGTCAAAGACGCCGGGCTCGGGCTCCAGCGAGACGTTGGCATTGATCAGCGACGTGCCACCCAGGCCACAGCCGACCACTACGTTCTGCTGCGCGTTGACGTGCAGATCGAACAACCCGGTGCGCGAGCCGATGTGGCCGTCCGGGTCATTCACCTGCAATTCTTCGGTCGCAGCGATCATGGTGTTGGGGTATTCGCCGGGCTGGATTTCCCGACCGCGTTCCAGCAGACACACCTTTTTGCCGGCCCGGGACAGGCGCGAAGCGGCAATGCCGCCGCCATACCCGGAGCCAATGACGATCACGTCGTAGTGTTCCTTGATGTCGCTGATGGGCGTTGCGATCCGTGTCATGAGGTGGTTCCTCTCTCAGGCAGATGGGGCAACTCTGCGGTTGCCTGCAATCAATGGGCGAACGGGCACCTGGCCTCCGGTTTCGGCGGCAGTACAGCGATGTGGGCGATATCGACTCGCTAGAGACGGGCGTGCTGATTGGCGGCACGACGCAAGGTGCGCTTGCGCGGCGTCGGAGCCGACTGCGCGCGGAGCATGCGTGGATTGAGGGGTGAGCGATGTGGCTGGGTATCCATCACGCGTTCTCCCTGAACCAGATGTGGATAAGTGACGGCGGTCCTTGTGCCATTGGAGTGAAGACAGCGGCCGGATTGAAGTCAAGGCAGCGCTTTAGAACTGTATGAAATCTGATCAATTACCGTTTGGACTATAGCCGGCGGGGCTCGCAGGGTTTGGCGAACAAGTTATCCACATAGCCACCCACAGCAAATGGGGACAACTGTGGATGACCCGGAAAAATATCGACGGTTTTGTAAAGAAAAACCGTGACTTATCCAGAAGCAGGGTTTTCAGCAACGATTGAGTGTTTTTTGATCACAAGCCTGCAAGGCACGGATTGCGTGGCTTGCAAAGGATGGCGAACACCTTATCCACAGAAGCGCCAACAGACTTCGGGGGTAACTTGGCGGGATCTGTGGAAAAGCGCTGGAGGCCTTGATAAATCGAGGTTTACGCGAGGTCTTGCGAGTCAAAAGGCTGAATTGATCGTTTTTTGATCAACTCTTCGCAAGCCACGTTTTATATGGCTTACAGCGGATAGCGAACATCTTATCCACAGAAGCGCCAACAGAGATTGGGGGCAACTTGGGGAGTGATCCTGAGGAAAAAGCTCGAAAAAACCGCGAGTTAGGCTGGTTGTTTTTTGATCTTAAGGCTGGAGGGCTTGGTTGGCGTGGGGTTCAGGGATGGGCGAACACGTTATCCACAGATCCGCCAACAGGGATTGTGGGTAAACAGCCCTCCCTCACCCCAGCCCTCTCCCGGAGGGAGAGGGAGCCTACGGTGGTGATCTCGCGAGGTACATCGACCTGGACGCTCATCGCGACCTTAGTTTTTCTTAAATCAAGGCGAGAGAGTGATTGAGGCTTGGCGAACCAAGGTCACCGTCGGAGTCGCAGGTCGACGTAAATGGCCGGCCCAACTCGGTCAGTCCCCTCTCCCTCTGGGAGAGGGCTAGGGTGAGGGGCTTTGGCTCTTCAGCGGACAACACCTTCTTCAATCAGCAGTTTGAGGATCGCTTCGGCACCTGCCTCGGCAGTCATGCCCTTAAGCACCTGCCCCCCGCCACCACTGGCCTTCGCCGTCGCCGCCTTCATCCGGTCCGCCCCGCTCTTGGCCTTGATCACTTTCAACCGTTTCGGCCGGGGCTTGGCGGGTTGCAGGGTCGACACCGCAAGCAATTCGTCGTCCACCACTTCCACGTCTTTTGCCTGGAGAACCCCACGCCGCGCCGGGCCGTAAGCACTCTGCCGAGGCTTGGGCGCGGCGTTATCCACTGTCGCGAGAAACGGCAGACGTACCTTCAACCGGCGCCGCTGCCCACGGGGCAACGCCTGCAACACCAGCGCCGAGCCGTCGTTGATCGACTCGACCTGCGCCAATCCAACCACCAGCGGCCAGCCCAGGCCTTCGGCCAGCAGGAACGGCAGCATCCCCGAACCCTCGCCGGTTTCCGCCTGGCTGCCGGTCAGCACGACCTGGGCACCGGCGTCACGCAGATAGTCGGTCAACGCCGGCAGCGCGTCGGCGCCGGCCGGTTGTTCCAGCACATGCATCTGTGTAAGGCCCATGCCCAGATAGGCGCGCAGCGCAGGTTCGCCAATGTCCCCGGCATGCAGCACTTGCAGGTTATCCCCAGCCAGTTGCAGACCAAGCTCCACCGCGCGGGCGTCCTGTTCGGCGCGGCGCGGGCGGCCCGAGGTCGGGTGGGCGCCGATTGAAACCAGACTGATGATCTTTGTGCTCATAACCGTTCCTTAAGCCGCATCGCGCTTGGCTTCGTTGCGGTAGGCCTCTACCGCCGCGATCAAGGCCTGAAGAATTTCCGCGCTTTCGCCGATCACCGACAGGTCGGCACGCTTGATCATGTCGCAGCCCGGATCGAGGTTGATCGCCACCACCTTGTCGCAGGCACCGATGCCTTGCAGGTGCTGGATCGCCCCGGAAATCCCCACGGCCACGTAAACCCGCGCCGTGACCCAGGTGCCGGACGCGCCGACCTGACGGTCACGGGTCATGAACCCATCGTCCACCGCCACCCTCGAGGCGCCTTCGGTGGCACCGAGAGCGGCAGCGGTCCTGTGGAAAAGCTCCCAGTCCTTGACGCCGTTGCCGCCAGAGAAGATGAACTCGGCTTCGGCCATCGGAATCGCCGACGGATCCACCGCCACCGCGCCCAGATCCTCGATCCGCGACAGGCTGCGCGCGACAGGTGTGGATAACTCCACCGGCAGCGCTTCGTGACGGGTTTCGCTGACTGGTTCCGCGCATTCGGCCGAGGCCAGAATCAAGCGCGCCACTGGGCGGGCAAGGTCCTGCAACCCGGCGCCGGCGCGGCCGATGCATTCCTGATCCTTGACCTGCCACACCCGTGTCGCCGGGCGCTCGCCCAGTGCAGCAGCAAAGCGCCGACCCAGTTCGCCGCCACCGCTGCGGCTGTCCGGCAGCAGCCAGTGACGCGGATTGAACTGGTTATCCACAGCGCGCAGGCCCTGGATCCGTTGTTCCGGTGCATAACCGCTGAATTCTTCGCCTTCCAGCACCAGCAAGCGATCGACGCCTGCCGTGGCAAAAGCGTTTTCCTTGTGCTCGCCGAAGACCACGGCCAACACGGCGCCGTCGCTGCCGGCCAGTTGATGAGCCAGGCCGAGCAAATCACGGTCGTGGCTGCTCAGGCGGCCACCGACCATGTCGGGCACCACGCTGATGTAGAACGCCGGGGCCGGCACCTGATGCAGCGGCAATTGCACTTCGACCGCTGCCGAGCGTTTGACCGCCCCGCCCTGCTGGGCGCCGCTGCGGTCGATGCGCTTGATGCCGTTCGGCCCGATGAAGCCGATGCCGTGCAGGTTCTTGCGGATGATCCCGTTGGGCCCCATCCAGCTGTGTTGTGCCGGTTGCATGGCCGCGTGCAGCGGATGCAGACGGTTGCGTGCGATCCATTCGGCGCGGGGGTCGCGGCGGATAATGTCGCTCATCAGTGGGCCTCCGCAGGTTCACGTTTGGCCGGGGTGGCAGGCTTGTTCGGCGCGGCGTCTTCGAGCAGCGCGTCGGCCACCAGTTCGGCGATGTCCTTGATCAGCGGACGCGGTTCGACCACGCCTTCGAGCATCGCCGTGCACTGTGGACAACCCACCGCCACCAACTCGGCACCGGTCTCGCGGATGTCTTCCATGCGCATGTCGGGGATCCGCTGCTTGCCCGGAATGTCAGTGATCGGCGCCCCGCCACCACCGCCGCAGCAGCGCGAACGGAAGCCGGAACGTTGCATCTCCTTGATCTCGATGCCGAGCGCACGCAGCACTTCGCGCGGCGCCTCGTACTCGCCGTTGTAGCGGCCGAGGTAGCACGGATCGTGGTAAGTCACGCTGTTGCCTTTGTGCTGACCGAGGTTCAGCGCGCCGGCCTGGATGATTTCCGCCAGATAAGTGCTGTGGTGCTGCACGAGGTAGTTGCCATCGAACGCGCCGTACTCATTTTTCAGCACGTGGAAGCTGTGCGGATCGCAGGTGACGATGCGGTTGAAGCTGTACTTGGCCAGGGTCTGGATATTGCGTTTGGCGAGCAACTGGAAGGTCGCTTCATCACCAAGACGTCGGGCAACGTCGCCGCTGTCGCGCTCTTCAAGACCCAGCACCGCGAAGTCGACCTTGGCCGCTTTCAGCACTTTGACGAAGGCGCGCAAGGTGCGCTGGTTGCGCATGTCGAAGGCGCCGTCACCGACCCAGAACAGCACGTCGGTGGACTTCTTCTCGCTGAGCAGATTGAGGTTCAGGTCCGCCGCCCAGTTCATCCGCCCGCCCGGGGCGAAACCGCCCGGATTGTCGGTGGCGATCAGGTTTTCCAGGACTTCGGCGCCCTTGTTCGGGGTCGCGCCTTTTTCCAGGGTCAGGTGACGACGCATGTCGACGATGGCATCGACGTGCTCGATCATCATCGGGCATTCCTCGACGCAGGCGCGGCACGTGGTGCACGACCACAGGGTTTCGGCATCGACCAGGCCGTTGACGATCGGTTGATGCGGATTGCCGCTGTGTTCGCCCACTGGTTTGCCCGGATAAGGGCTGCCGGCGAACTTGGCATCGGTGCCGCCGGCGAGGCCGACGACCATGTCCTGAATCAGCTTTTTCGGGTTCAACGGCTGGCCGGCGGCGAACGCCGGGCACGCGGCTTCGCACTTGCCGCACTGCACGCAGGCGTCGAAACCGAGCAACTGGTTCCAGGTGAAGTCCTTGGGCTTTTCCACACCCAGCGGTGCGGTCGGATCATTCAGGTCCAGCGGTTTCAAACCGGTGGAACGGCCGCCGCCAAAACGTTCGGCGCGACGGTGCCAGGCCAGGTGCAGCGCACCGGCGAAGGCGTGTTTCATCGGGCCGCCCCAGGTCATGCCGAAGAACAGTTCCGACACGCCCCACAACACACCGATCCCGAGAATCGCTGCCAGCACCCAGCCACCAAGGTTTTCCGGCAGGATCCCGGCCACCGGCAAGGTCACCAGGAAGAACGACGCCGAGAACGCCAGCAGGCTTTTCGGCAGGCGCATCCACGGGCCTTTCGACAGCCGCGACGGCGGGTTGAGCCGACGCCGATAAACGAAGATCGCCCCGACGAACATCACCGCCGTCATCAGCAGCAACGCGTAGCCAAGAATGCGGTTATGCAGGCCGAAACCGTGCACCAGAATCGCCAGCACGATCGACGCCACCGCACCGCCCGCCGTGGCGACGTGGGTGTTGGCGATGTATTTGTCCCGCGCCACCACGTGGTGCAGATCGACCATGTAACGCTTGGGCATGGCAAACAGGCCGCCGATCAGATCGACCTTCGAGGCCCGGCCCCGGCGCCACATGGCCACCCGCCGCAACGCGCCCAGCACCGCGAGGGCCAGGGCTGCGAACAACAGGATTGGAAGAAGGGTGTTCAACATGGTGAAGCTCCCACCAGTACAGCCTGGAGAAACACGTGACGATCGTTCCCACGCTCCGCGTGGGAATGCCTCAATGGACGCTCTGCGTCCGCTTTGGGACGCGGAGCGTCCCGGGCTGCATTCCCACGCAGAGCGTGGGAACGATCAGGCCTAGAGCGTTTAGAAGTCTTTGCACAACCGCAGGGCGTCATAGATCGCAGCGTGGGTATTACGCTGCGCCACGCAGTCACCGATGCGGAACAGCAGGTAACCGTCGCCATTGCTGCTCAACGAAGGTTGCGGCTGGATCGCGAACAGCGCCTCGACATCGATCTGGCCCTTGTTGCGCGAGCCTTCCTTGAGGGCGTAGTAGATTTCTTCATCCGGACGCACGCCGTTCTCGACGACCACCTGATCCACCACCCGCTCCTCTTTGGCGCCGGTGTATTCGTTCTCCAGCACCGCGACCAGCTTGTCGCCTTCGCGGTAGACCTTCTCCAGCATCATGTCGCCGGTCATGATCACTTCTTTCGGGTACATGCTGCGGTAGTAGGTCGGGAACGACGTACCGCCGATGGCCACGCCCGGTTTGATGTCGTCGGTGACGATCTCGACCTGACTGCCCTTGTCGGCGAGGAAGTCGGCAACCGACATCCCGGTGAACTCGCAAATGGTGTCGTAGACCAGCACGTTCTTGCCCGGCGCCACCTTGCCGTCGAGCACGTCCCAGCTGCTGACGACCAGCCCTTCGGCGGCGCCCCAGTGTTCGTTCTGTTCCAGGTACGGGTGACCGCCAACGGCCAGCACCACGATGTCCGGACGCAAGTCCATGATGGTGTCGGCATCCGCCGCAGTGCCCAGACGCAGGTCGACTTTCAGCCGCGCCAGTTCCAGCTGGAACCAGCGAGTGATACCGGCAATCTGGTCACGCTGCGGCGCTTTCGAGGCCGTGGTGATCTGCCCGCCGATGAATTCTTTCTTCTCGAACAGGGTCACGTCGTGGCCACGTTCGGCCGCCACACGGGCTGCTTCCATCCCCGCCGGGCCGGCACCGACGATTACCACCTTGCGTTTCGGCCCGGTGGATTTCTCGATGATGTGCGGCACGCCCATGTATTCACGGGAGGTCGCGGCGTTCTGGATGCACAGTACGTCCAGACCTTGGTACTGGCGGTCGATGCAGTAGTTGGCGCCAACACACTGTTTGATCTGGTCGATCTGGCCCATCTTGATCTTGGCGATCAGGTGCGGGTCGGCGATGTGGGCGCGAGTCATGCCGACCATGTCGACGTAACCGCCCTCCAGAATCCGCGTGGCCTGGTTCGGGTCCTTGATGTTCTGCGCGTGCAGCACCGGAACCTTGACCACTTCCTTGATCCCGGCCGCCAGGTGCAGGAACGGCTCCGGCGGGTAACTCATGTTCGGAATCACGTTGGCCAGGGTGTTGTGGGTGTCGCACCCCGAGCCGACGACGCCGATGAAATCGAGCATGCCGGTGTCGTCGTAATACTTGGCGATCTGCTTCATGTCTTCGTGGGACAGACCGTCCGGGTGGAACTCGTCACCGCAGATACGCATGCCGACGCAGAAATCGTCACCGACTTCGGCACGCACGGCTTTCAGGACTTCCAGACCGAACTTCATCCGGCCCTCGAAAGTGCCGCCCCATTCGTCGGTACGCTTGTTGACGCGAGGGCTCCAGAACTGGTCGATCATGTGCTGGTGCACGGCCGACAGTTCGACGCCGTCCAGACCACCGGCCTTGGCACGGCGCGCGGCTTGCGCGTAGTTGCCGATCACCCGCCAGATCTCTTCCGGCTCAATCGTTTTGCAAGTGGCACGGTGCACCGGTTCACGGATGCCCGACGGCGACATCAGGGTCGGCCAGTGGAAACCGTCCCAACGGGAGCGACGGCCCATGTGGGTAATCTGGATCATGATCTTGGCGCCATGCTTGTGCATGGCATCGGCGAGATTCTGGAAGTGCGGGATGATCCGGTCGGTGGACAGGTTCACCGAACTCCACCATTGCTGCGGGCTGTCGATCGCCACCACGGACGAACCGCCACAGATCGCCAGGCCGATGCCGCCCTTGGCTTTCTCTTCGTAATACTTGACGTACCGTTCGGTGGTCATGCCGCCGTCGGTCGCGTAGACCTCGGCGTGCGCGGTGCTGAGCACGCGGTTGCGGATGGTCAGTTTGCCAATTTGAATTGGCTGAAACATTGCTTCGAAAGCCATGGCGGGTTCCTCGACTTACAACGGCTTGACGGTGAACAGGCCGTCGTCGTGGCCTTCTTCGGAGCCACCGTAGACTTGCTCGGCCACGGTGCGGATCTTGCTGCCACGAGCGGCGAGGATCTGATCCATCGCGCCGGCAAACCAGCCGGTGAACATGTAGTCGACCTTGCGTCCGACCTTGCCGTAGACGTAGACGAACGCCGAGTGTTCGAGCTTGACGCTGCAGGTGCCTTTATCGAGGTCGATGTCCTGGATCTTGAACAGGCCCCAGCCGCGCTGCGACAGACGCTTCATGTAGTGCTCGAACACCGCGACGCCTTCCAGACCGTGGCATTCGGCTTCTTTTTCACACCAGTGCCAGGCGGATTTGTAGCCGGCCTTGTAGAGGATTTCGGCGTAGGCGTCGGCGCCCAGCACTTCCTCGATGCCCATGTGGTTGTTGACGAAGAAGTGGCGCGGCACGTACAGCATCGGCAGGGCGTCGGAGGTCCAGACACCGGTCTCGCTGTCGACTTCGATTGGCAATTGCGGGGCGATCTTGGCCATGGAAACTTAACTCCAGAAAAATTTGGGTGTTGCCCCCGGCGCGGACGGCCGGGGGAAAGTATTCAGAGAAGCGGCTTACTCGCCCCAGACGTCCTTGAGGACGTTGACCCAGTTCTCGCCCATGATCTTGCGTACGACGCGCTCGGAGTGGCCGCGTTTGAGCAGGGTTTCGGTCAGGTTCGGGAACTCGCCGACGGTGCGGATGCCCAGCGGGTTGATGATCTTGCCGAAATTGGTCAGACGGCGGGCGTAGCCCTTGTCGTGGGTCAGGTATTCGAAGAAGTCCTGACCGTGACCCTGGGTGAAGTCGGTGCCGATGCCGATGGCGTCTTCGCCCACGATGTTCATGGTGTATTCGATGGCTTCGGCGTAATCGTCGATGGTCGAATCGATGCCCTTGGCCAGGAACGGCGCGAACATGGTCACGCCGACGAAACCGCCGTGGTCGGCAATGAACTTCAGTTCTTCATCGGACTTGTTGCGCGGGTGCTCCTTGAGCCCCGACGGCAGGCAGTGGGAATAGCAGACCGGTTTTTTCGATTCGAGGATGACTTCCTCGGAGGTCTTGGAGCCGACGTGGGACAGGTCGCACATGACGCCGACGCGGTTCATCTCGGCGACGATTTCGCGACCGAAGCCCGACAGGCCGCCGTCACGCTCGTAGCAACCGGTGCCCACCAGGTTCTGGGTGTTGTAGCACATCTGCACGATGCCGACGCCGAGCTGCTTGAACACCTCGACATAGCCGATCTGGTCTTCGAACGCATGGGCGTTCTGGAAGCCGAAGAGGATGCCGGTCTTGCCCTGCTCCTTGGCCTTGCGGATGTCGGCGGTGGTGCGGACGGGGATCACCAGATCGCTGTTTTCGCGAATCAGTTTCTGGCTGGCAGCGATGTTGTTGACCGTGGCCTGAAAGCCCTCCCACACCGACACGGTGCAGTTGGCCGCCGTCAGACCGCCCTTGCGCATGTCTTCGAACAGCTCGCGGTTCCATTTGGCAATGATCAGACCGTCGATAACGATGCTGTCGGCGTGTAATTCGGCTGGGCTCATCAGGCGTCCCCTTATTGGCGATTCATGCGCCGAATCGTCTGCCGGCGCTTTGGGGCCAGCATATGCCTCGGTGCGCGACCAGCCGGGTGCAAAAACGACAGGGGAATTGCCGAAAGCGTCAATCCGCGACAAAGGGTCGCCAACCGGTCCGACCAGCCACCTGTTCAAGCCCGCAAGCTTGAGCCAGAATCTGCCGCATCTCGGAAACACCACTGGATTAGAGCGGCGACATCAATGAAATCGATCTTCCTGGCCCTGGCACTGATTGCGACCGGCGTACACGCCGCCGAAGAGTCCGACAACAACCCGTGCGACGCGGTGGAAAACGACGTCCAGACCCTGGAATGCTCGACCTACAGCCGCACCACCGCCGAAGACCTGCTCCAGGACAACTTCAAAAGCCTGAACGAGCGCATGCAATCGACCTACGGCAAAAACCCTGCGCAACTGGCCGACATCACCGCCAAACTCAAGACCGCCCAGCAACAATGGCTGAAAACCCGCGACGCCGATTGCGCCGTAGAAGCCTTCCCGGCGACGGACGGCAGCAAGGCGTTCAAGATTGCGCAGAATGATTGCGTGGCGCGGATGAGTGACGAGCGATCGGAGTTTTTGGAGTCGATAGGTCAGGAGTGAGGACTTGAGCTGTAAGCTGCACCTCTCCAGCCAATCAAGGGATTCACATGAACATCTGCGGTATCGAAATCAAAGGCAGTGAAGCGATCATCGCCTTGGCCTCCCTCGACGGTTCGGCGTTGAGCCATGTTGCTCTGAGCACCAAGAAAATCGCGCTGGACGATGACGACGAGGCGGCCAACGTCAAAATGTTCGCTGCGCAGGTAGCGTCGTTCGTGCGGGAAAACGCCATTGATCGCATCGCGATCAAGAAGCGCAGCAAGAAGGGTGAGTTTGCCGGTGGGCCGACCACGTTCAAGATCGAGGGCGTGTTTCAGTTGCTGGACGGTTGTGAGGTGACGCTGCTGTCGCCGCAGACCATCAATGCCCAGGCCAAGAAGCACAACTTCGAGCTGCCGGGGACGCTGAACAAGTATCAGCACGAGGCTTACAAGGCGGCCTGCTCCGCTTTGCTGAAAAAGTAACTCAAGCCTGAGCGGTACGCCGATCCTCCCGCGGACACCGGGCAAACTTGGCCCGGTAACTGCGGGTGAAATACGACGGTGATTCAAACCCGCAGGCGATGCTCACTTCCAGCACGCTCATGTCGGTCTGGCGCAACAGCTGCCGGGCTTTCTCCAGCCGCAAGCGCAGATAGAAATTGCTCGGCGTGTCGTTCAGGTGCAGGCGGAACAACCGCTCCAGTTGCCGCCGCGTCACCTTGATCGATTCCGCCAGTTCCAGGGTGGTCAGCGGCGGTTCGCTGTGCTGTTCCATCTCGCCGATCACATGCACCAGTTTCTTGTTGCTGATGCCGTAACGCGTGGCGACTTCCATGCGCTGGTGGTCCTTGCGCGGACGAATCCGCCCCAATACAAACTGCTCGCTGACCTGGATCGCCAGTTGCGGGCCGTGGGCCTGGGCGATCAGGTCGAGCATCAGGTCGATGGAAGCGGTGCCGCCGGCAGACGTGATGCGCCGACGGTCGATCTCGAACAGCTCCTGGGTGACGCTGAGCTGTGGATAAGATTCCTTGAAGGCATCGATGGCCTCCCAGTGCAGGGTCAGGCGATGGCCGTCTAGCAGGCCGGCCTCGGCGAGGACGAAGCTGCCGGTGTCGATGGCGCCGAGGGTCACGCCTTCGTTGTCCAGGCGGCGCAGCCAGTGCTCCAGCGCCGGGGTAGCGAATTTCAACGGTTCGAACCCGGCGACCACCAGCAGCGTCGCACCTTTTTTCAGCGGCTCCAGCGCCGCATCGGCGTTGACCGACATCCCGTTGCTCGCCAGCACCGCCCCGCCATCGGCGCTCAAGACGTGCCAGCGGTACAGCTCGCCGCGAAAGCGGTTGGCCACCCGCAGCGGTTCGATCGCAGAGATGAAACCGATGGCGGAAAAACCCGGCATCAACAGAAAGTAGAAATCCTGGGACATGGCGCGCACTCGGTCAGCGGGTAGCGTGCAACGTTGATACGCCAGTTGTCGTCGGCATTCAAGAGCACAGGTCGCTGCAGTGCAAGAGCTGGTCGCCGCAGTGCGTTTTTGTGGGGGCGTTGCTGCGTAATTTGGCATCACCGGCACGACAGATGCCGGAACCCACAATAACGACCTGCCGAGGAACCCGACATGAAACGACTGATCAGCAGCTGTGTTCTCGCACTCAGCGGTACCGCGTTTTTAAGCGCCAGTGTCATGGCGGCCGAACCTGCCTCGTGCCAGAACGTGCGCATGGGCGTCGTGAACTGGACCGACGTGATCGCCACCAGCGCCATGACCCAGGTTCTGCTCGACGGCCTCGGCTACAGCACCAAACAAACCAGCGCGTCCCAGCAAATCATCTTCGCCGGGATCCGCGACCAGCGTCTGGACCTGTTCCTCGGCTACTGGAACCCGTTGATGACCCAGACCATCACCCCGTTCGTCGACGCCAATCAGGTCAAAGTCCTCCAGGCCCCGAGCCTCAAGGATGCCCGCGCCACCCTCGCCGTACCGACCTATCTGGCGGACAAGGGTCTGAAAACCTTCGCCGATATCGCCAAGTTCGAGAAAGAACTGGGCGGCAAGATCTACGGCATCGAGCCAGGCTCGGGCGCCAACACCCAGATCAAGGCGATGATCGCCAAGAACCAGTTCGGCCTCGGCAAATTCCAGCTCGTGGAATCCAGCGAGGCCGGCATGCTTGCTGCCGTCGATCGCGCCGTGCGCCGCAAGGAAGCCGTGGTGTTCTTCGGCTGGGCGCCACACCCGATGAACGTCAATGTGAAGATGACTTATCTGACCGGCAGCGACGACGCCCTCGGCCCGAACGAAGGCATGGCCACCGTGTGGACCGTCACCGCGCCGAAATACGCCGAACAATGCCCGAACGTCGGTCGCCTGCTGAGCAACCTGACGTTCACCGCCGAAGACGAGAGCCGGATGATGCAGCCGCTGCTCGATCACAAGGACGCTTTCGAATCGGCCAAACAATGGCTCAAGGATCACCCGCAGGACAAACAGCGCTGGCTCGAAGGCGTCACCACCTTCGATGGCAAACCGGCGGCTGAAAACCTCCAGCTCACCAGTAAATAAACCGCAACGAACGAACCACTTCGCAGCCCGCGACGGGCTGCGAACAGACCCATCACGCCTGAAGGAAAACGCACCATGAACCACGACGTCATCATCACCTGCGCACTCACCGGTGCTGGCGACACGACCGCCAAGAGCCCTCACGTGCCGGTCACTCCGAAACAGATCGCCGCAGCCGCTGTGGAAGCGGCCAAGGCCGGCGCCACCGTCGTGCATTGCCATGTCCGCGACCCGCAGACCGGCAAGTTCAGCCGTGACGTGGCGCTGTACCGCGAAGTCATGGAGCGCATCCGCGAAGCCGACGTCGACATCATCGTCAACCTCACCGCCGGCATGGGCGGCGACCTGGAAATCGGCCCGGGCGAGAACCCGATGGAGTTCGGCCCGAACACCGATCTGGTCGGCCCGCTGACCCGTCTGGCCCACGTCGAGGAGCTGCTGCCGGAAATCTGCACCCTGGATTGCGGCACCCTGAACTTCGGCGACGGCGACACCATTTACGTCTCCACCCCGGCGCAACTGCGCGCCGGCGCCAAGCGCATCACCGAGCTGGGCGTGAAGGCGGAGCTTGAGATTTTCGACACCGGTCACCTGTGGTTCGCCAAACAGATGATCAAGGAAGGCCTGCTCGACAACCCGCTGTTCCAGCTGTGCCTGGGCATCCCGTGGGGGGCGCCGGCCGACACCACCACCATGAAAGCCATGGTCGACAACCTGCCCGCCGACGCGGTGTGGGCCGGCTTCGGCATCGGCCGGATGCAAATGCCGATGGCGGCGCAAGCGGTGCTGCTCGGCGGCAACGTGCGGGTCGGTCTGGAAGACAACCTGTGGCTGGACAAAGGCGTACTGGCGACCAACGGCCAACTGGTCGAACGCGCCAGCGAAATCCTCAGCCGTCTCGGCGCCCGCGTACTGACCCCGGCGGAAGGTCGCAAGAAAATGGGCCTGACCCAGCGCGGCTGAAATCACCCTTTCCCCCGGTGGGCGGGCAATTGGCGCCCACCGTTTTTTTGCCTCATTCCAGGAAGTGACCATGAGCTTTATCACCGAAATCAAAACCTTCGCAGCACTGGGCAGCGGCGTCATCGGCAGCGGCTGGGTCGCCCGCGCCCTCGCCCATGGCCTCGACGTGGTGGCCTGGGACCCGGCGCCGGGTGCCGAAGCGGCGCTGCGCAAACGCGTGGCCAATGCCTGGGGCGCGCTGGAGAAAAACGGTCTGGCGCCGGGCGCCTCGCAGGACCGCCTGCGCTTTGTGGCGACCATTGAAGAATGCGTACGCGATGCGGATTTCATCCAGGAAAGCGCCCCGGAACGCCTCGAACTGAAACTGGAGTTGCACAGCAAAATCAGCGCGGCGGCCAAGCCCAATGCCCTGATCGGCTCCAGCACCTCGGGCCTGTTGCCGAGCGAGTTCTACGAGAGCTCGACCCACCCGGAACGTTGCGTGGTCGGCCACCCGTTCAACCCGGTTTACCTGCTGCCATTGGTGGAAGTGGTCGGCGGCAAGAACACCGCGCCGGAAGCGGTTCAAGCGGCGATGAAAGTCTACGAATCCCTCGGCATGCGCCCGCTGCATGTGCGCAAGGAAGTGCCGGGGTTCATCGCCGACCGCCTGCTCGAAGCGCTGTGGCGCGAGGCGCTGCATCTGGTCAACGACGGGGTGGCGACCACCGGTGAAATCGACGATGCGATCCGCTTTGGCGCTGGTCTGCGCTGGTCGTTCATGGGTACGTTTTTGACTTACACCCTGGCCGGGGGCGATGCCGGCATGCGTCACTTCATGTCGCAGTTCGGCCCGGCGTTGCAGTTGCCGTGGACCTATCTGCCGGCACCGGAACTGACGGACAAGTTGATCGACGATGTGGTGGATGGCACCAGCGATCAACTGGGGCGGCACAGTATTTCGGCGCTGGAGCGCTATCGTGATGATTGCCTGCTGGCGGTGCTTGAGGCGGTGAAGACCACCAAAGAGAAGCACGGGATGAGTTTCAGCGAGTGATGTGTTGATTGATCGTACCCACGCAAAGCGTGGGTACGAACGTGCCTGGAGATAAGTATGCCCACCCTCACCACCTACCAAACCAGAATCATCCCCGACTGGGTCGATTACAACGGCCACCTGCGCGACGCCTTCTATCTGCTGATCTTCAGCTACGCCACCGACGCCCTGATGGACCGCCTCGGTATGGACAGCAACAACCGCGAGGCCAGCGGTAACTCGCTGTTCACCCTCGAACTGCACCTCAACTATCTGCACGAAGTGAAGCTCGATGCCGAGGTCGAAGTGCGCACACAGATCATCGGTCACGACCAGAAACGCCTGCACCTCTATCACAGCCTGCACCTGGCCGGCGGTGACAAGGAACTGGCCGGCAACGAACAGATGCTGCTGCACGTCGACCTCGCCGGGCCGCGTTCGGCTCCGTTTACCCCGGACACCCTGAGCCGCCTGCAAGCCATCGTCGCCGAGCAGGCCGACCTGCCCGCCCCGGCTTACATCGGCCGGGTCATCGCATTGCCGCCAGCCCGGTAAATCCATCCAACGCAAGGAGCCGCCATGCAAACCGCCGCCGCAGTTGCCGATTTCCGTACTTATCCGTTGATCAGCGCGCTGAACGGCGTGCAGAACCTGGCGGATCGCGTCCTGATCGAATGGGCCGACGGGCGAGTCAGCCCGTTCCACCATGTGTGGCTGCGGGACAACTGCCCGTGTCCGCAGTGCGTCTACAGCGTTACCCGCGAGCAAGTGTTCGAGATCGTCGATGCGGCGCAGGATCTGTCGCCCTCCGCCGCGCACATCGACACCGATGGCTGCCTGCGTATCGACTGGCAGGACTGCCACCTCAGCCGCTTCGATGCGGGTTGGTTGCGGGCCCACGCCTATGACGACGAGACCCGCGCCGAACGCCTGGCCGCCAAACCGAAAGCCTTTCTCTGGCGCAGCGACTTGCAGTTGCCGGTGTTCGACTATTCAGCCCTGATGAACGACAACGCCGCGCTGCTGCAATGGTTGCTGGCCGTGCGTGACATCGGTCTGACCCAGGTGCGCGGCGTGCCCACCGAACCCGGTTCGCTGAAGCTGATCGCCCAGCGCATTTCGTTCATCCGCGAGAGCAATTTCGGCGTGCTGTTCAACGTGCAATCCAAGGCCGATGCCGACAGCAATGCCTACACCGCTTTCAACCTGCCGTTGCACACCGACCTGCCGACTCGCGAGCTGCAACCGGGGCTGCAATTTCTGCATTGTCTGGTGAACGACGCCGAGGGTGGCGAGAGTATTTTTGTCGACGGTTTTGCGATTGCCGAAGCCTTGCGTCAGGAAGATCCCGCGTCGTTCAAGGCGCTGTGCGAGATCCCGGTGGAGTTTCGCAACAAGGATCGCCACAGCGACTATCGCTGCCTCGCCCCGATCATCGCCCTGGATGCTTTGGGCCGGGTTGCGGAAATCCGCATGGCCAACTTTCTACGCGGCGCGTTCGACACCTCAGTCGAGCAAATGCCCCTGCTGTATCGCGCGTATCGACGCTTCATCGCCATGACCCGCGAGCCACGCTTCCGGCTGATGCAGCGGCTCAATCCGGGCGAGTTGTGGTGCTTCGACAACCGCCGCACCCTGCATGCGCGCAACGCCTTCGACCCGACCACCGGAGCCCGGCACTTTCAGGGCTGCTACATCGATCGGGATGAGTTGTTGTCACGGATTCTGGTGTTGCAGCGCTAGACCGCGTCATCGTTATTCGCAGGCAAAAAAAGCCCCGATGCAAGCCGTGACAGGATCGGGGCGAGGGTACTGTTGAGGAGCTGCCATGCCGAGGGTGACCAAACCTTCGTGAAGCGAGCTGGGTTCAGTGTGCCCACTCCCCGATACGGCAAGTTAGCCGAAAACGACATGCTCATAGCCAATGTGGACACTGCGACAAATCGCCCTTGCCGTGCCTGGGCAGGCCTACCAGAATCGAGTCACGACCTCCGTTGCCGAAGAAGGATTCGCGTCATGATGTATGCCGATTTGATCGATCAGGAAGACCTGTTGGGCCAACTCAAGTCGTTGGGATTCGAAGTACCGTCGGGCTCGTCTGCGCAGCAGGCCTGTGAGTGCGCCGTGCGGGGCCTGGACGATGTGCGGGCCAATACGTTGCGCACCATGGTCAAGCAGATGTACACCAGCAGCGCGAGTATTCAGCCGACCGTGCGTGAGGCCATCGACAAGCAGTTGCTGCCGGCCCTGGCGCAGTACCAGCAGACCCGCGCCTGACATCCCGGGCGTTTGCTAGAGTGGTGGCCTTGATGACCACCACGAGCGAACGCCGATGTTCCTTATCCAAAACTGCCAGTCCAGCGAGCAATCGGGCTGGCTGCCCCTGCGCCAGGCCCTCTGGCCCGATGCTTCGGAACACGAACATCGCGATGAAATCGAGCAGCAACTGAAAGCGCCGCAGCGCTATATCAACTTCGTCGCCTACGACACGCAGCACCATCCCGTCGGCCTCGCCGAAGCCTCATTGCGCACCGATTACGTCAACGGCACCGACAGCTCGCCGGTGGTGTATCTGGAAGGTATCTACGTGATACCGGAGCAGCGCCGCCATGGCGTTGCCGCCCGGTTGATCGAGCACGTTGCGCAGTGGGGACGGGAAAACGGCTGCGTGGAAATGGCTTCCGACAACCTGACCAGTCAAGCGACACACAAGGCGCTCGGCTTCGAGGAAACCGAGCGCGTCGTGTACTTCAAACGCGCGCTCTGATCAGAGGCGCACGCTGGCAAAGGTCGATTCGTTGCGCGCCTGGCTCAGCGCCGACATCGGCCCGGACAGCGGCGACATCACAATGGCCTGCGGCAGCGGCAGCATCGCCACCTGCTGGGTGGTGTTGGAACCGACGCGCTCGTCACGCGGCGGAATGCCGAAGTATTCGCGGTAGCACTTGGAGAAGTGCGGCGTCGACACGAAACCGCAGACCGACGCCACTTCGATGATCGACATCGGCGTCTGCTTGAGCAATTGCCGGGCACGGATCAGGCGCAGCTTGAGGTAGTAGCGCGACGGCGAGCAGTGCAGGTATTTCTGGAACAGGCGCTCGAGCTGGCGACGGGACACGGCGACGTACACCGCCAGTTCATCGAGGTCGATCGGCTCTTCCAGGTTGGCTTCCATCAGCGCGACGATTTCCTGCAGTTTCGGCTGGTTGGTGCCGAGCATGTGCTTGAGCGGCACGCGCTGGTGATCCTGCTCGTTACGGATGCGCTCGTAGACGAACATTTCCGAGATCGCGGCGGACAGTTCACGACCGTGATCGCGGCTGATCAGGTGCAGCATCATGTCCAGCGGCGCGGTGCCTCCGGAGCTGGTGAAACGGTTGCGGTCGAGGGTGAACAGACGGGTGCTCATCGCAACGCGCGGGAAAGCTTCCTGCATCGCCGCCAGACATTCCCAGTGCACGCTGCAATCGAAGCCGTCGAGCAGGCCGGCGCAGGCCAGGGCCCAACTGCCGGTGCACACGGCACCGAGGCGACGGGACTGGCGCGCCTGGCTTTGCAGCCACGAGACGTGTTCACGAGTAACAGTGCGTTGAATGCCGATCCCACCGCACACGATGATGGTGTCGAGGGCCGGGGCTTTGTGCATGGAGGCGTCGGGAGTGATCTGCAGACCGTCACTGGCCCAGACCTGGCCACCGTCGACGGTGAGGGTGGTCCAGCGATACAGCTCGCGACCGGACAGTTGGTTGGCCATGC
This sequence comes from Pseudomonas sp. GW821-FHT11G12, assembly GCF_058808055.1. Taxonomy (NCBI): domain Bacteria; kingdom Pseudomonadati; phylum Pseudomonadota; class Gammaproteobacteria; order Pseudomonadales; family Pseudomonadaceae; genus Pseudomonas; species Pseudomonas sp. GW821-FHT11G12. Next base: position 637,963 of record NZ_JBXARH010000002.1, on the reverse strand, counting down.
GCAGCGGTTCGACTGCAGAAGCCAGGGAAATCAGCGTGAAATTGTCCAGCAGCAGAAAGCCGATGGATTGAGGCGCACGGTTCTGGGGTTGAGCCCCGGAGTTGAACGACGTCATCGCGGTATCTCCTCACACAAAGCGGGTGATGGCCTCAGGCGGAGGCTCTTGTTATTGCCATCGTTCTCTTGCGTGAGACGGGGCTTTGTTATGACAGAGCAATTGCCATGCCTGAAATTGAATGTGCGTTCAATAACTCCTGAAAACGACGTCGCGACGCGTCTATACAAGCCGTCCGACGAAAGGTAGTTCGAAGTGCCATCAGCGGCGGTGAAAGCCCTGCCCCGAAGCGCGTGAGCAAATCGGTAGCACTTGTGGGAACAGGGCCGGGCGCGATTGTCGGACAGTGTCACCGCAGGCACGGGTGACGGACGGTCGCCAGCATCAATCACGCGCTGGAGGTGGGAAAGACTCTTATCTGATTGCGACGCGCCAAAAGGTGGCGCGTTTTATTGCCGATGCTCGCTTGGTGCGCAGTTTTGACTGGTCTGGTGTTATCGGAGGAATCAGCATTCAACCGCGCTGACCGCCAAGCCACCCCGCGAAGTCTCTTTGTATTTGTCATGCATGTCGGCGCCGGTATCGCGCATGGTTCGGATCACCCGGTCCAGCGAAATAAAGTGCTGACCATCGCCGCGCAGGGCCATCTGTGCCGCGTTGATTGCTTTGACCGCCGCAATCGCGTTGCGCTCGATGCACGGCACCTGGACAAGACCGCCCACCGGGTCGCAGGTCAGGCCGAGGTTGTGCTCCAGGCCGATTTCCGCCGCGTTGCACAATTGCTCCGGGCTTGCGCCGAGGATTTCCGCCAGCCCTGCCGCTGCCATTGCGCATGCCGAACCAACCTCACCCTGACAGCCGACTTCGGCGCCGGAGATCGAGGCGTTCTTCTTGCACAGAATCCCCACCGCCGCCGCCCCGAGGAAATAGTCGACCACGTTGGCGTCGGTCACCGCCTCGCTGAATTTCATGAAGTAGTGCAGCACCGCCGGAATGATCCCGGCCGCGCCGTTGGTCGGTGCCGTGACCATGCGCCCGCCGGCAGCGTTCTCTTCGTTCACCGCCAGGGCGAACAGGTTGACCCACTCCATCGCGCTGAGGGTCGAGCCGATCACATTGGGCTTGTTCAATTCCTGAAGGCTGCGGTGCAACTTGGCCGCACGCCGCCGCACGTTCAGGCCGCCGGGCAGGACGCCTTCGTGCTTGAGGCCCTGCTCGACGCAATCCTGCATCGCCCGCCAGAGCTTCATCAGCCCGGCGCGGATTTCCTCTTCACTGCGCCAGACTTTCTCGTTGGCCATCATCAGTTCGGCGACACGCAGGTTGTTCTTCTTGCACAACTCCAGCAGTTCGACGGCGCTGGAGAAGTCATAAGGCAATTCGGTGCGATCCAGATCCACCACACCGCTGGACGCCTGCGCCTCATCGACGACAAAACCGCCGCCGACCGAATAGTAGGTGTCGCGATGAATCTCGCCGTGATCGCCTTCGGCAACCAGGGTCATGGCGTTGGGGTGGAACGGCAGGTTTTCGTCGATCAGGCGCATGTCGCGGGCCCATATAAAGGGCACCGACAAACGACCATCCAGTAAAAGGGTGTGAGTTTCGCGCAGGGCCTGGATTCGTGGGCCGATCTGCGACGGATCGATCGCGTCCGGCCACTCGCCCATCAGTCCCATGATCACGGCGTTGTCGCTGCCGTGACCGACACCGGTGGCCGACAGCGAACCGAACAACTGCACTTCGATCCGCCGCACTTGCTCCAGCAGGAATTTGTCGCGCAGAGACTCGACGAACAGCGCCGCGGCGCGCATTGGCCCGACGGTGTGGGAACTGGACGGGCCGATGCCGATTTTGAACAGGTCGAAAACGCTGATAGCCATTGATGCAGAGCTCCTGAGAGTGCCGTCCGGGGCGTGAAGCGCCCGCTGGCGGAGCTGCTACGCTCAAGCTGCGATCCGCCGGAATGCCCGCATCATCAGGCTTTTCCCGGGTCGCTCGGCGTCTGACACCGACGCACTCATGCCCACTAACGCCGTGCCGGTTTTCGCCCGTGTTTTCGCCGTTTTTATGCGGTTCAGATGGCCAAACGGGGCTGAAAAAAGCTGTAAACGACGTCACCGACACTGGATGCGACCATCCCTGTACTGGATACGACGCACCCTGTAGGCGTCAGATTTTCACTGGTACATGATCGTATCGACTCGATTGCAAGGCGCCGTGGTAGAGCTGTCTCCAGAACGCCATCCAACCGCAACCTATAAGTGCGGTGGTCCAGTCGGAACACTGCCAAAAAAAACACCAAGGAGTCCATCCATGAAAGGTTCCCCGTCGTTGTTGTTGGCCGCCATGCTGAGTCTGCCGTTACTGGCTCAAGCCGCAGAACCGGCGCAGTGCAGTACCGTTAACTTCTCCGATGTCGGCTGGACCGACATCACCGCAACAACCGCGACCACCAGCGTGGTGCTCGACGCCCTCGGCTACAAGACCAAGACCACCATGATCTCCGTGCCCGTGACCTACAAGTCGCTGGCCGACGGCAAGAACATGGACGTATTCCTCGGCAACTGGATGCCGACCATGGAAAACGACATCAAGGCCTACCGTGATGCCGGCACCGTGGAAGTCGTGCGCACCAACCTCAAGGGCGCCAAATACACCCTCGCCGTACCGCAGGCGCTGTACGACAAGGGCCTGCATGACTTCGCCGACATCGCCAAATTCAAGAAAGAACTCGACGGCAAGATCTATGGCATCGAGCCGGGCAACGACGGCAACCGTCTGATCCAGAGCATGATCGACAAGGATGCCTTCGGTCTGAAAGCCGCGGGTTTCAAAGTCGTCGAATCGTCCGAAGCGGGCATGCTCTCGCAGGTCGACCGCGCGCAGAAACGCGACACCGCCGTGGTTTTCCTCGGCTGGGCGCCGCACCCGATGAACAAGCGCTTCAAGATTCAATACCTGACCGGCGGCGACGACTTCTTCGGCCCGGATTTCGGCGCGGCCACCGTTGCGACCAACACCCGCAAAGGCTACGTCGAAGAATGCAGCAACGTCGGTCAGTTGCTGAAGAATCTGGAGTTCACCGTCGACATGGAAAGCACCCTGATGGGCAACATCCTGGACGACAAGATGAAGCCTGACGCGGCCGCCAAGGCCTGGCTGAAAAAGAATCCACAGGTGCTCGATACCTGGCTCGCTGGCGTGACCACCATTGACGGTAAACCTGGCCTGGAGGCCGTGAAAGCCAAGTTGAATCAGTAATCGCTTATGCCGGACGGCTCCGGCCGTCCGGGCTGTTTATTTCCTTGCATGCGGACGTTCACTACCATGCTGATTGATCAGAAAATCCCTTTAGGCCAGTACATCGCGGGCTTCGTTGAATGGTTGACGCAACACGGCGCCAGCACCTTCGACGCAATCGCCGTGACCCTGGAAACGATGATCCACGGCGTGACGTTTGCGCTGACCTGGTTCAACCCGCTGGTGTTGATCGGCCTCATCGCTCTGCTCGCGCACTTCATTCAACGCAAATGGGGCCTCACCGCCTTCGTGATCGCCTCCTTTCTGCTGATCCTCAATCTGGGGTACTGGCAGGAAACCATGGAAACCCTCGCCCAGGTCATGTTCGCGACCCTGGTCTGCGTGGTCATCGGCGTGCCGCTGGGCATCGTCGCTGCGCATAAACCGATGTTCTACACTTTGATGAGGCCGGTGCTCGATCTGATGCAGACCGTACCGACCTTCGTTTACCTCATTCCTACCCTGACCCTCTTCGGGCTGGGCGTGGTTCCGGGCCTGATCTCCACGGTGGTGTTCGCCATCGCTGCGCCGATCCGCCTGACCTACCTGGGCATCCGCGATGTCCCGGAAGAACTGATGGACGCCGGCAAGGCCTTCGGCTGCTCGCGTCGCCAACTGCTTTCACGGATCGAACTGCCCCACGCCATGCCAAGCATCGCGGCCGGCATCACCCAGTGCATCATGCTGTCGCTGTCGATGGTGGTGATCGCGGCACTGGTGGGCGCCGACGGACTCGGCAAACCGGTGGTCAACGCACTGAACACTGCTGATATCGCCCTGGGCTTCGAAGCGGGCCTGGCGATCGTACTGCTGGCGATCATGCTCGACCGTATCTGCAAACAACCCGACGCAAAAGTAGGGGGTGACGCATGAGCATTATTCGCTTCGATAACGTTGACGTTATCTTCGCCAAGGATCCACGCGAGGCGCTCAAGCTGCTGGATCAGGGCATGACCCGTAACGAGATCCTGAAAAAGACCGGGCAGATTGTCGGCGTTGAAAAAGCCAGCCTGGATATCGAGAAAGGTGAAATCTGCGTACTGATGGGCCTGTCCGGCTCCGGCAAATCCAGCCTGTTGCGCTGCATCAACGGCCTCAACACCGTGAGCCGCGGCAAGCTGTTCGTCGAGCACGAAGGCAAGCAGATCGACATCGCCTCCTGCACCCCGGCCGAACTGAAAATGATGCGCACCAAGCGCATTGCGATGGTGTTCCAGAAGTTCGCCCTGATGCCTTGGTTGACCGTGCGCGAGAACATCAGCTTCGGTCTGGAAATGCAGGGCCGTCCCGAGAAAGAACGGCGCAAACTGGTGGACGACAAGCTTGAGCTGGTCGGCCTGACCCAGTGGCGCAACAAGAAACCCAACGAGCTGTCCGGCGGCATGCAGCAGCGTGTAGGCCTGGCCCGCGCACTGGCGATGGACGCCGACATTCTGCTGATGGACGAACCGTTCTCGGCCCTCGACCCGCTGATCCGTCAGGGTCTGCAGGATGAATTGCTGGAACTGCAACGCAAGCTGAGCAAGACCATCGTGTTCGTGAGCCACGACCTCGACGAGGCGCTGAAACTGGGCAGCCGCATCGCGATCATGAAAGACGGCCGGATCATCCAGTACAGCGTGCCGGAAGAGATCGTGCTCAATCCTGCGGACGATTACGTGCGCACCTTCGTTGCCCACACCAATCCGCTGAACGTGCTCTGCGGTCGCAGCCTGATGCGCACGCTGGACAACTGCAAACGCATCAATGGTTCGGTGTGCCTCGATCCGGGCGGCGATTCGTGGCTGGATCTGGCAGAAGGCAACACCATCAAGGGTGCACGCAAGAACGGTTCGGTACTCGACCTGCAGAACTGGGTACCGGGGCAAGCGGTGGAAGGCCTGGATCGTCGTCCGACACTGGTGGATTCGAACATCGGCATGCGTGACGCCTTGCAGATTCGTTACCAGACCGGAAACAAGCTGGTGCTGCACGACAACAACCATGTGGTGGGGATTCTTGGGGACAGCGAGCTGTATCACGCGCTGCTCGGCAAGAACCTGGGGTAAAGAGAGCAGACACAAAAACGCCGCGAGAGGATCGCGGCGTTTTTGTTTTCATCATTCCCACGCAGGACGTGGGAATGAACAATCGCTATTAGCTGTACACCCGGCCAAGGAGCTGCCGATGGCTTTCAAACTGATCGAGCACATCGCGAGTGATCTGATCCTGCGTGAAGCCCATCAGGTCGTAATCCTGGCTGCCGTTGTGCAGGTACACCTCGGCGCGGTAGTAACGCTGGCGCGCTTCATCGGACTGGGCCGATTCGGTCGGGGTCGCCAGATAGCCGTCCAGGCTCACTTCGTAGACAAAAGGGTTGCCCTCTTCCATCTCGACCCGCACGCCCATGCAACGCTTGGATTTACCCAGCAGCGTCTGCACTTCCAGGCCTTGGGTACGCAGCTGTGCAGCCGCATCGTCCAGCGCCGGAGTAACGTGTTTGTCCATGAAGCGTTGCACCACCGACTGGCTCGGTTGCAGGTCCAGTTGAGTCAGGCGCTCGCTGAAACCACGACGACCGCGCTCAGCCAGTTGCGCTTGCTCCTGTTCGATCTGCACGTCCTGGCGCATGGCCTTGTGCAAGCCGAACATGAAGAACACCAGCACCACCGAGAACGGCAGACCGGCCAGCACCACCATGGTCTGCATGGCTTCGAAGTTACCGGCGAACAGCAGGCCGATGGTCACCAGGGTGATCACGACCGACCAGAAGATCCGCAACCAGTGCGGTGCGTCTTCGTCGACGGTGCCGCCCTTGCACGACAGGTTGGCCATCATTACCGCGCCAGAGTCGGCCGGGGTCAGGAACAGTACGAAACCTACAAAGATCGACACACCGATGACGACTTTCGACGCCGGGTAATGTTCAAGCAACTGATAGATCGCCATCGACGGCTGTTCCAGCGCCGTCTTGCCAAGCTCCACCGCACCGTGGTTCATCACCAGGTCCAGTGCCGAGTTACCGAAGATCGACAGCCACGCCAGGGTGAAGCCCAGCGGAATCAGCAGCACGCCGGCCACCAGTTCACGCACGGTACGACCACGGGAAATCCGCGCGATGAACATGCCGACGAATGGGGCCCAGGAAATCCACCATGCCCAGTAGAACAGAGTCCACAGGCCCAGCCAGCGGTCGGACTTGGCACTGTCGCCTTCATAGACGTACAAATCGAAAGTCTTCAGCACCACGCCGTTGAGGTAGTCGCCGATGTTCTGCACGAAGCCGTTGAGCAGGTGCAGGGTCGGGCCGAACAGCAGCACGAAAATCAGCAGGCCGCTGAACAGAATGATGTTGAGGTTGGACAGACGACGGATGCCGTTTTCCACGCCGGACACGGCAGCGATGGTCGCCACGGTGCTCATCACGATGATCACGATCAGCAGGTTGGTGTTGCTGTGCTCCATGCCGAACAGGTTTTCCAGGCCCGAAGACACTTGCAGCGAGCCGATCCCCAGGTTGGTCACCAGACCCAGCAGGGTCACGAACATGCCGAAACCGTCTACCGCATGACCGGCAGCGCCCTTGACCCAACGCTCGCCCACCAGCGGGTACAGCGCCGAACGCAGTGCCAGCGGCTGGTTATGACGGTAAGCGAAATAGGCAACAGCCAGACCGACCAGTGCGTAGATCGCCCAGCCGTGCAGGCCCCAGTGCAGGAAAGTCAGCTGAACAGCCTGACGCGCCGCCAGGTTGGTAGCGGACGCACCTTCCGGTGGGTTGAAGTAGTGATCCAGCGGCTCGGAGGCGCCGAAGTACAGCAGCGAAATACCGATACCCGACGAGAACAGCATCCCCGCCCAGGCGCCATAGCTGAAATCCGGGGTGTCGTCCTTGCTACCCAGTTTGAGTTTGCCGTAGGAAGAGAACGCCAGGCCCACCACAAACACCAGGTAAGCGGCGATCACCACCATGTAGTACCAGCCGAAGCTGCGGGACAACCAGGCCTGAGCCACTCCCAGCATTCTGCCGGCCTCTTGCGGGGCGATGATCAGAATGGCGGTCAACAACAGAATCAACGCGGTCGAGGTGTAGAACACCCAACCGTTGACCGTCACCTTCTCGGGCGGGGTCTTTATAAGCGAGGCAGAACTCATGGCACAAATGCTCCAGGCAGTGCGAGAGAAGAACACAAGGCAACACGGAACCCGACCAATCGGTTAGTTGGCAGCCGACCGGCGGGTGATATAAAGACACCCCGAAAAAAGCCCGAACCTGCAGAGATGGCACCGCGAATCGCCGTCGTGGCCGAGGTCTGGACGTTCATCCGAAACCTGGCCGCGAGCGTCTTGCCCATTCAACACGTCCATCGAACGTCGAACCGCGCCTTGCCCCGCGCAGGTTTCGAGCATTTTCGGATGTCGGTTTATCGCCACTTACACGTAGGAAAAATCTGTAGGCAGCGACGATTTGTCGCAGATCTTATTCTTTGTTGATTGAACGTTCAATCAAAACAAAATAGACTGGCCCTCAATCCGATCGGCGTTTATCGCCCGTTGGAAGGCCTAAGGAGATGTGCAAGATGCCCAAGGTCGGTATGCAACCCATCCGCCGCCAACAACTGATCGAAGCCACTTTGCAGGCCGTCGATCAGGTCGGAATGGGGGACGCCAGCATTGCGCTGATCGCCCGTTTGGCCGGTGTCTCGAATGGCATCATCAGTCACTATTTTCAGGACAAGAACGGCCTGATTGCCGCCACGATGCGGTATCTGATGAGCGTCCTCAGCGAGAACGTCACCGCGCGCCGTCAGGCGCTGGCAGACAGCAGCCCCCGGGCGCATCTGCAGGTGATCATCGAAGGCAACTTCGACGCCAGCCAGGTCAATGGCCCGGCAATGAAAACCTGGCTGGCCTTCTGGGCCACCAGCATGCACCAGCCGTCTTTGCACAGGTTGCAGCGGATCAACGATCACCGTCTGTATTCCAACCTGTGCTGCGAGTTCCGCCGTGTGTTGCCGCTCGAAGACGCGCGCAGTGCCGCCCGTGGACTGGCAGCTCTGATTGACGGCTTGTGGTTGCGCGGCGCGCTGTCGGGAGACGCTTTCGACACCGCGCAGGCGCAACAGATCGCTTACGAATACATGGATTTCCAATTGGCCAAGAAGGTGAGCTAGAGCACAGAGAAAACGCTCGGCCCCTGAACGCCACCGCAGCCTGATCGCGGTGGTCAACGCCAACCACTTATGCACTTGCGAGGACACTATGGCCCGTTTCGAACTGCAAAAACTCTACATCGATGGCGCGTACTCCGACGCCGGCAGCGATGCCACCTTCGAAGCCATCAACCCGGCTAACGGTGAAGTCCTCGCACAAGTGCAACGTGCGACCAAGGAAGACGTCGAGCGCGCAGTCGTCAGCGCCGAAAAGGGCCAGAAAATCTGGGCCGCGATGACCGCCATGGAGCGTTCGCGCATCCTGCGTCGCGCCGTCGACATCCTGCGCGAGCGCAACGATGAACTGGCTGCTCTGGAAACCCTGGACACCGGTAAAGCGTTCTCCGAAACCAAATACGTCGACATCGTCACCGGCGCCGACGTGCTGGAATACTACGCAGGCCTGGTACCCGCCATCGAAGGCGAGCAGATCCCGCTGCGTGACACCGCATTCGTCTACACCCGTCGCGAGCCGCTGGGCGTGGTTGCCGGTATCGGCGCGTGGAACTACCCGATCCAGATCGCCCTGTGGAAATCCGCTCCAGCCCTGGCGGCCGGTAACGCGATGATCTTCAAGCCAAGCGAAGTCACCTCGCTGACCACCCTGAAACTGGCCGAGATCTACACCGAAGCCGGCGTTCCAAACGGCGTGTTCAACGTACTGACCGGCAGCGGCCGTGAAGTCGGCACCTGGCTGACCGAGCACCCGCGTATCGAGAAAATCTCCTTCACCGGCGGCACCGACACTGGCAAGAAGGTCATGGCCAGCGCTTCGGCTTCGTCGCTCAAAGACGTGACCATGGAGCTGGGCGGCAAGTCCCCGCTGATCATCTGCGACGACGCCGACCTGGATCGCGCCGCCGACACCGCCATGATGGCCAACTTCTACAGCTCCGGTCAGGTCTGCACCAACGGCACTCGCGTGTTCGTGCCGAGCCACCTGAAAGCCGCTTTCGAAGCCAAGATCGTCGAGCGCGTTGCCCGCATCCGCGTTGGCAACCCGGAAGACGAAAACACCAACTTCGGCCCGCTGGTCAGCTTCGCTCACATGGAAAACGTGCTGGGCTACATCGCCAAGGGTAAAGAAGAAGGCGCTCGCGTTCTGTGCGGCGGCGCCCGTCTGACCGACGGCGAATTCGCCAAAGGCGCGTTCGTGGCACCGACCGTGTTCACCGACTGCACCGACGACATGACCATCGTCCGTGAAGAAATCTTCGGCCCGGTAATGGCGATCCTGACCTACGAAACCGAAGAAGAAGTGATCCGCCGCGCCAACGACACCGATTTCGGCCTGGCCGCCGGTATCGTCACCCGCGACCTGAACCGCGCCCACCGCGTGATTCATCAACTGGAAGCCGGTATCTGCTGGATCAACGCCTGGGGCGAGTCCGACGCAAAAATGCCGGTCGGCGGTTACAAGCAGTCGGGCGTTGGCCGTGAGAACGGCATCAGCTCGCTGAACAACTTCACTCGCATCAAATCGGTACAGGTCGAGCTGGGCGATTACGTCTCGGTGTTCTAAGACCCGCCATCGTGCGCTGCCCGCGAAGCCGCCTTCGCGGGCATGTCTGCTCGCCGCTCCCACACGGGAAGCGCTGGCTGTCTGACCTGACCAACTTTCAAAGAGGGTGCATTCAATGTCCCAAGAATTCGATTACATCATCGTGGGTGCCGGTTCTGCCGGTAACACCCTGGCGACCCGTCTGACTGAAGACGAAGGCGTCACCGTCCTGCTGCTCGAAGCGGGCGGCCCGGACTACCGCATGGACTTCCGCACGCAGATGCCGGCCGCACTGGCCTTCCCGCTGCAAGGCCGTCGCTACAACTGGGCGTACGAAACCGATCCAGAACCGTACATGGACGGTCGCCGGATGGAATGCGGTCGCGGCAAGGGCCTCGGCGGTTCCTCGCTGATCAACGGCATGTGCTACATCCGCGGCAACGCGATGGACTACGACGGCTGGGCGAAACTGCCAGGCCTGGAAGACTGGACCTACCTCGACTGCCTGCCGTACTTCCGCAAAGCGGAAACCCGCGACATCGGCCCGAACGACTACCACGGTGGCGAAGGTCCGGTCAGCGTGACCACGCCGAAGGCGGGCAACAACCCGCTGTTCCACGCCATGGTTGAAGCTGGCGTACAAGCCGGTTACCCGCGCACCGAAGACTTGAACGGCTACCAGCAGGAAGGCTTTGGCCCGATGGACCGCACCGTGACGCCGAAAGGCCGTCGTGCTTCCACCGCCCGTGGTTACCTGGACGTGGCCAAGAAGCGTTCGACCCTGACCATCGTCACCCACGCCCTGACCGACAAAGTCTTGTTCGACGGCAAACGTGCCGTTGGCGTGCGTTACCTGGTCGGCGCTGCCGAAGAGCGCGTTGAAGCCCGCGCCCGTAAAGAAGTCATCGTCTGCTCCGGCGCGATCGCTTCGCCGCAACTGCTGCAACGCTCCGGCGTAGGCCCGGCGAAACTGCTGGAAAGCCTCGACATCCCGGTCGTTCACGATCTGCCGGGCGTCGGCGAAAACCTGCAGGATCACCTCGAGCTGTACCTGCAATTCGCCTGCACCCAACCGGTCTCGCTGTACCCGTCGCTGCTCTGGTACAACCAGCCGGCCATTGGTGCCGAGTGGCTGTTCAACGGCACCGGCATCGGCGCCAGCAACCAGTTCGAAGCCGGCGGTTTCATCCGTACTCGCGAAGAGTTCGAATGGCCGAACATCCAGTACCACTTCCTGCCGGTGGCGATTAACTACAACGGCAGCAACGGTGTGCAAGAGCACGGTTTCCAGGCGCACATGGGTTCCATGCGTTCGCCGAGCCGTGGTCGCATCCAGGTCAAATCCAAGGATCCGCGCCAGCACCCGAGCATCCTGTTCAACTACATGGCCACCGAACAAGACTGGCAGGAATTCCGCGACGGCATCCGCCTGACCCGTGAAATCATGCAACAGCCTGCACTGGACGCTTTCCGTGGCCGCGAAATCAGCCCGGGCATCGAAGTGCAAACCGATGAGCAGCTGGACAAGTTCATCCGCGAGCACGCCGAAACCGCGTTCCACCCGTCCTGCTCGTGCAAGATGGGTACCGACGAGATGGCCGTAGTGGATGGCGAAGGCCGCGTGCATGGCATGCAGGGTCTGCGTGTGGTCGATGCCTCGATCATGCCGATCATCACCACCGGCAACCTGAACGCGCCGACGATCATGATGGCCGAGAAAATCGCCGACAAGATCCGTGGCCGTCAGCCACTGCCACGCAGCAAGGCGCCGTACTACGTCGCTGGCGATGCGCCGGTGAAAGGCAAGGCACTGCGTGATGTGAGTGCTGTTGCTCAGTAAGTCGTAATACCGGGCGGTGATCGTTCCCATGCAATGTGGGAACGATCAGCCGACTCAAAGCAGTAAATCCTCCTACACCCCCTCTTCACTTGATCCTACCCCCACGCAGGCCTACTCTAGTCCTCGCGCAATCGTTTCACCCCTCCCCGCCGAATCCGCTTCGCCGCTACTCCCATAACAAGGAGGTTCCCTGATGTTCGATTTCCACCCCCAGCTCAAGCAGCGCTTCGCTGCCTTGCGCACGGGCGCCGAGTTTTTTTCCCTGCGGTATGTACGCGAGTCCGGCCAGTACCTGTCGGTGCGCAAGAACGTTGCCGAACCGCCGAGCCTGAGCCGCGACGAAGGTGCGATGCTCACCGTTCGCGTCAACGGCGTCGAAGCCTACGCCGCGACCAATGACCTGTCGCAACAAGGCCTGCAAGCCGCCCTCGAGCGCGCCGAACAGCAGGCCCGGCGGATCAAGCCCCACGCCCTGCTCGACCTGAGCCAGCAGCCGGTGTCCAGCGACCGCGCCGATTACTTTTCACCCAATCTCGAACAACCCTTCCCGTCCCTGAGCGAATGCTTCGAGCTGCTCGGCGCGGAGTCCGCCTCGGTGCCAAAGGATGAGCGCCTGGTGAATTGGGAAGTGAGCATCGGCATCACCCACGTCGAACAGATCTACCTGAGCAGTGCCGGGGCCGAATTGCGCCAGGCCCAGCGCTTCGTTTATCCGGGCCTGGACGTCACCGCCTACGACGGCAACGACAGCCAGACCCGCAGCCTCGGCCGCGAGAACTTCGGCCAGCAGGGTGGCGCCGACGTGATCAGCCGTTGCGGCCTGATCGGCGCCGGCCCGCAAGTCGCCGATCAGGCGCTGCAATTGCTGCTCGCGCCGAACACCCCGCAAGGCCCGCGCGACCTGCTGCTGATGCCTGACCAGATGATGCTGCAGATCCATGAATCCATTGGTCACCCACTGGAACTGGACCGGATCCTCGGCGACGAGCGCAATTACGCGGGCACCAGCTTCGTCAAAGCCTCGGATTTCGGCAGCCTGCAATACGGCTCGAAACTGCTCAACGTGACGTTCGATCCGGGCATTCCCGAAGAACTGGCGAGTTACGGTCACGATGACGACGGTTCCAAGGCCAGCAAGCAATTCTTGATTCACGAAGGCCTGTTGGTGCGGCCGTTGGGCGGTGCACTGTCGCAGTTCCGCGCAGGTCTGGACGGCGTCGCCAACAGTCGCGCCTGCGGCTGGAACCGACCACCCATCGACCGTATGGCCAACCTCAACATCGAGCCGGGCGATCAGCCCCTGGAACAACTGATCGGCGGTATCGACAACGGCATTCTGATGAGCACCAACCGCTCATGGTCGATCGACGATGCACGCAACAAATTCCAGTTCGGCTGCGAATGGGGCCAGTTGATTGAAAACGGCGAACTCAAAGGCGTGGTGAAGAACCCGAACTACCGGGGTATTTCCGCGCACTTCTGGAAGAGCCTGCGCGCCGTCGGCAACGCCGGCACCACCAAAGTGCTGGGCACGCCGAACTGCGGCAAGGGCGAACCGAACCAGGTGATCCGCGTCGGCCACGCTTCGCCGGCCTGCGTGTTCAGCAATGTTGATGTGTTTGGGGGAGACGCCTGATGAGTATTTCCAAGAGCCAGGTCGAGGCCTTCAAGGTTCTGGTCAACTGGTTGCGCGACGCAGTGCGCGAGCCGGAACAATTCACTCTGAGTTACGACGCCGAATCGTCGGCCTTCGTCCGCTTCAACCACGCCAAGGTGCGTCAGGCCGGGCAAGTGCAGCAAGCCGGTATCGGCCTGAAACTGATCGACGACGGTCGCCATGCCGACCTGCACATCACCCTGTCCGGCGAGCCGACCACCGACCTGCAACGTCTGGCCGAAGGCCTGCAGCAACTGCGCGAAACCCTGCCGTTGCTGCCTCAGGATCCCTATCTGCTGCTCAACCACAATGGCTGGCAGAGCAAGAACGTGCAGGAGCATCCGCTGCCGGACACCGAACAAGTCGTGGCGGAAATCGCTCAAGCGGCCGAAGGTCTGGATCTGGTCGGCTTCTATGCTGCCGGCCCGATCAGCCGTGGTTTCGCCAGTTCTTCCGGCGCGTTTGGCTGGCATCAGGCCAACAGCTTCAACTTCGACTTCAGCCTGTTCCACGAGAACGGCGAAGCGGTGAAAGCCAGCTACGCCGGGCACGAGTGGAGCAGCGAAGGTTTCGCCAAACGCTTCCAGCAGGCCCGCGAGCAACTCGAGTTTCTGGGGCGACCGCTGCGCACCTTGCCGCCCGGCCAATACCGCGCCTATCTGGCGCCGGCAGCTCTGGAAGAAATCATGGGCATGTTGTGCTGGGGCGGTTTCTCGGCGCAGTCGATTGCCAGCAAGAGCAGCCCGTTGCAGAAGCTGTATGCCGGCGACCAGGCGTTCAGCCCGCTGGTGTCCCTCGACGAGAAAGTCAGCGACTCGCTGAGCCCGGCGTTTTCCGGCGAAGGTTACCCGCGCAGCGATCTGCGGTTGATCATCGAAGGTAAGGCGGGTGACCAGTTGGTCGGTTCGCGCAGTGCTGCCGAATACGGTCTGACGGCCAACGGTGCCGGCGGTGGCGAATCGCCGAGCGCGCTGAACATGGGCGCAGGCGAACTGCCTCAGGCCGAGATCCTCAAGCAGTTGGGCACCGGCTTGTACATCAGCAACCTGTGGTACCTGAACTTCTCCGATCAACCGGCCGCGCGCCTGACCGGCATGACCCGGTTTGCCACGTTCTGGGTTGAAAACGGCGAAATTCAGGCGCCGGTCAGCACCATGCGTTTCGACGACAGCGCCTACAGCCTGCTGGGTTCGCAGCTGGAAGCGTTGACTGCCGAGCGTGAGTTGCTGCTGTCAGCGAGCACCTACAGCCAGCGCAATACGTCGTCGGCGCTGCTGCCGGGGGCGTTGGTGAGCCGTCTGACCCTGACGCTCTGATACAAATCGTTCCCGCGCCTTGCGCGGGAACGATCATTCACGGCCCTACACCACAAGAGGTTCCATGCCCAACCGCCCGCCTCTCGACGCCATCACCGCCCGCTGGTTGCCGTGGGTCGTCGCCATCGCTTTCTTCATGCAGTCCCTCGACGGGACCATCCTCAACACCGCCCTGCCGGCCATGGCCCGGGATCTGGCCGAAGACCCGTTGCGCATGCAGGGTGTGATCATCGCCTACATGCTCACCGTAGCCCTGCTGATTCCGGCCTCGGGCTGGATCGCCGACCGCTTCGGCACCAAGAAAATCTTTTTCGGCGCGATCCTGCTGTTCAGCATCGGCTCGTTGCTCTGCGCCCTGTCGAGCAGCCTGAGCATGCTGATCGGTGCCCGGGTGATTCAGGGCCTCGGCGGCGCACTGATGTTGCCGGTCGGACGGCTGGTGGTGCTGCGCGCCTACCCGCGTTCGGAACTGGTGCGGATCATGGGCTTCATCACCATTCCCGGCCTGCTCGGCCCGCTGATCGGCCCGACCATGGGCGGCTGGATGGTGCAATACCTGACGTGGCACTGGATCTTTTTGATCAATCTGCCGGTCGGTGTCATCGGCTGCTACGCGGTGTGGAAGTTCATTCCCGACCTGCGCGGCACCGAACGTACGCGTTTCGATAGCCTGGGTTTCCTGCTGTTCGGCGCGGCGATGGTGCTGATCACCATCGCCATGGAAGGCCTCGGCGAACTGCACCTGCCGCACTTGCGGGTGATGCTGTTGCTGTTCGGCGGCATGGCGTGTCTGGCGGCGTACTGGCTGCGCGCCGGGCACATCGACAATCCGCTGTTCGCGCCGTCGCTGTTCAAGACCCGCACCTTCGCGGTCGGCATCCTCGGCAACCTGTTCGCTCGCCTGGGCAGCGGCGCCCTGCCGTTTCTGGTGCCGTTGCTGCTGCAAGTGGCGCTGGGTTATTCGCCGTCCCAGGCCGGGATGAGCATGCTGCCGCTGGCGGCTGCCGCGATGGTCGCCAAGTGGGGTGCGCGGCCGCTGATCGAACGCCTCGGCTATCGCATCGTGCTGACCGGCAACACGCTGTTTCTGGGGATCATGCTGGCGAGCATGGGCCTGGTCAGCGAGCAGACGCCGTACTGGCTGCTGCTGTGCCTGCTGGCGATTCTCGGGGCGATCAACTCGCTGCAATTCACCGCGATGAACACCGTGACCCTGATCGACCTCGACGACGCCAGCGCCAGCAGCGGCAACAGCCTGCTGTCGGTGGTGGCGCAGTTGTCGCTGAGCCTCGGTGTGGCGTGCGCCGGCGCGCTGCTCGGCGGCTTCACGGCGGAGATCGGAAACGACGGCGTTGAGACCGTGTTGGGCGCGTTTCAGCTCACGTTCGTGACTGTTGGGATCATGGCGATGCTGGCGGCGACGATTTTCTCCCAGCTCTCGAAGAATGACGGACGGCGCGTCAGACGTCCGGAAGAACACATCGAGTCTTAGGGCTAATGGCCACCGGGCTGGTACACTGCGCGACATTTTGTTTTGCAGGCCAGTCCCGTGACCACCATCGCCACCGCTTTTAATACTTTGCCGCTGTCCGCCGCCATGCTGGCTAACCTCGAATCGCTCGGTTATGCCCAGATGACGCCGATCCAGGCGCAGAGCTTGCCGGTGATCCTCAAGGGGATGGACCTGATCGCCCAGGCCAAGACCGGCAGCGGCAAGACCGCCGCGTTCGGCATCGGCCTGCTGAACCCGATCAATCCGCGCTACTTCGGCTGCCAGGCGCTGGTGATTTGCCCGACTCGCGAACTGGCCGACCAGGTCGCCAAGGAAATCCGTCGTCTGGCCCGCGCCGAAGACAACATCAAGGTCCTGACCCTGTGCGGCGGCGTGTCGTTCGGCCCGCAGATCGGCTCGCTGGAGCACGGCGCGCACATCATCGTCGGCACCCCGGGCCGCATCCAGCAACACCTGCGCAAGGGTTCGCTGGTCCTCGACGGCCTCAACACGCTGATCCTCGACGAAGCCGACCGTATGCTCGACATGGGTTTCTACGACGCCATCGAAGACATCATCGAGCAGACCCCGGCCCGTCGTCAGACCCTGCTGTTCTCCGCGACCTACCCGGTGGGCATCAAGCAACTGGCGTCGAAGTTCATGCGTGATCCGCAAACGGTGAAAGCCGAAGCGTTCCACGACGACACCCAGATCGAACAACGCTTCTACGAGATTTCCCCGGAAGAACGCATGAGCGCGGTGACCAAGGTCCTGCACCACTTCCGTCCAGCTTCCACCGTGGCATTCTGCTTCACCAAGCAGCAAGTGCAGGAAACCGTCGATCACCTGACTTCCAAAGGCATTTCCGCCGTCGGCCTGCACGGCGATCTGGAACAGCGCGACCGCGATCAGGTATTGGCAATGTTCGCCAACCGCAGCACTTCGGTACTGGTCGCCACGGACGTTGCCGCCCGTGGTCTGGACATCGATGCACTGGACATGGTGATCAACGTCGAACTGGCCCGCGACTCGGAAATCCACATTCACCGCGTCGGCCGTACCGGTCGTGCCGGCGAGAAAGGCATCGCGGTCAGCCTGGTGGCGCCGTCCGAAGCGCACCGCGCGCAAGCCATCGAACAACTGCAGAAAACCCCGCTGAACTGGGACCAGGTGGACAACCTGAAATCCCAGGGTGGTGCCCCGCTGCAACCGCCGATGAGCACGTTGTGCATTGGTGGCGGCCGTAAAGACAAGGTGCGCCCGGGCGACATTCTTGGCGCACTGACCGGCGATGCCGGCATCCCTGGCGCTCAGGTTGGCAAGATCGCGATCTTCGACTTCCAGTCCTATGTGGCGGTTGAGCGCACCGTGGTCATGCAGGCGCTGCAGCGTTTGAACAACGGCAAGATCAAGGGTCGTTCGCTGCGCGTACGCGTCCTCTGACCTGATCGTTCCCGCGTCGAGGCGTCGAACCGTCCGCGCGGGAATCCATCCTGTGACGCTCCGCGTCACGATTTAAAAGCGGACGCAGAGCGTCCATGGCGGCATTCCCACGCAGAGCGTGGGAACGATCATTGTGTGAGGACACCGTTTTGCGCTCTACCGAAGTCGTGATCATTGGCGCTGGCGCCGCAGGGTTGATGTGTGCACTGACCGCCGCCGGGCGCGGGCGTCAGGTGCTGCTGCTCGACCACGCGAACAAGGCCGGCAAGAAAATCCTGATGTCCGGCGGTGGGCGCTGCAACTTCACCAACATGTACACCGAGCCGAGCAATTTCCTCTCGCAGAATTCGCACTTCTGCAAATCCGCGCTGGCCCGCTACACCCAGTGGGATTTCATCGGCATGGTCGCCAAACACGGCGTGCCGTATCACGAGAAAAAGCTCGGCCAGTTGTTCTGCGATAACAAATCCAGCGACATCCTCGGCATGCTGCTGGACGAGTGCGATCAGGTCGGCGTCAACCTGCACCTGGACACCTCGATCCAGACCATCGAGAAAGTCGAGGGCGGTTACCTGCTCGACACCACCCTCGGCCAGATCCAGTGTCAGTCGCTGGTGATCGCCACCGGCGGCCTGTCGATCCCGACGTTGGGTGCCACCGGTTTCGGTTATCAGGTCGCCAAGCAATTCGGCCACGACCTGCTGCCGACCCGCGCCGGGCTGGTGCCGTTCACCATCACCGATCAGCTCAAGGATCTGTGCACCGAACTGTCCGGCACCTCGGTGGATTGCCTGGTCAGCTGCAACGACCAGAGCTTTCGCGAGAACATCCTGTTCACTCACCGCGGCCTCAGCGGCCCGGCGATTCTGCAGATTTCCTCGTTCTGGGAATCCGGTGACACCGTCGAGATCAACCTGCTGCCCGATCACGACGCGGCGAGCTGGCTGCAACAGCAAACCGCCGAACGCCCGAACAGCGAACTGAAAACCCTGCTCGGTGAAATCTTCACCAAGAAGATGGCCAACCTGCTGGCGGACAACTGGTTCGTCTCCAAACCGATGAAGCAGTACACCCACGCCGAACTCGCGGACATCGCCGAGAAGCTCGGCAGCTGGAAAGTCGTCCCGGCCGGCACCGAAGGCTACCGCACCGCCGAAGTCACCCTCGGTGGCGTCGACACCCGCGAAGTCTCGTCCAAGACCATGGAATCGCTGAAAAGCCCGGGCCTCTATTTTGTTGGCGAAGTGCTGGATGTCACCGGGCATCTGGGCGGTTTCAACTTCCAGTGGGCCTGGGCATCGGGTTACGCGGCGGCGCAATACGTCTGATTCGAAGGCCGGGCGGAACACTTTTTGCTGTCAGATGTGATCGGCGCCATTGCGTCGGCGTCATTACTGGCTCAATTTAGCGGCATCGCCTCGGAAGGCCTTCGCACTTCATGTCCTCGACCTCGTTTCGTCAGTCTTTGCGGCGCCTGTGGGCGCTGGATAAATTCAGCTACAGCGTGCGGGTGTTCATCGCCCTGACCGGCAGCATGGCGCTGTGCTGGTATCAGGATGAAATGGGGCTGCTGATCCCGCTGTTCCTCGGGATCATCGCCAGCGCCCTGGCCGAGACCGACGACAGTTGGCAGGGCCGCCTCAACGCACTGGCGGTGACGCTGGTGTGTTTCAGCGTTGCGGCGCTGTCGGTGGAATTACTCTTCCCCTACCCCATCGTGTTCGTCATCGCTCTGGCACTGGCCAGTTTCGGCCTGACCATGCTCGGGGCGCTCGGTGAGCGATATGGCGCGATCGCTTCGGCGACCCTGATTCTTTCCGTCTACACCATGATCGGCGTCGACCAGCGCGGTGGCGCGGTCACGGATTTCTGGCACGAGCCGATGCTGCTGGTGGCCGGCGCCGCGTGGTACGGCTTGCTGTCGGTGCTGTGGCAGGCGATGTTTTCCAACCAGCCGGTGCAGCAGAGTCTGGCGCGGCTGTTCCGTGAACTGGGTTATTACCTGAAGCTGAAATCCTCGCTGTTCGAGCCGATCCGTCAGATGGATGTCGAAGCGCGGCGGCTGGAACTGGCTCAACAAAACGGCCGCGTCGTTGCGGCACTGAACAGCGCCAAGGAAATCATCCTGCATCGGGTCGGCAACGGTCGTCCCGGCTCGAAGGTCAGCCGTTACCTGAAGCTGTATTTTCTTGCCCAGGACATTCACGAACGCGCCAGTTCTTCGCACTATCCCTACAACGCGCTGGCCGAAGCGTTTTTCCACAGCGACGTGCTGTTCCGCTGCCAGCGTCTGCTGCGCCAGCAAGGCAAGGCGTGCCGGGCGCTGGCCGAATCGATCCAGATGCGCCAGCCGTTCATCTACGACGCGACATTCGCCGAAGCCCTGAGTGACCTGCACGCCTCCCTCGAACACCTGCGCATCCAGAGCAACCCGGCCTGGCGTGGACTGTTGCGCTCGCTGCGGGCACTGGCGGCCAACCTCGGCACCCTCGACCGTCTGCTCAGCGACGCGAGCAACCCTGATGCCTTGGCCGATGCCACCGACAGCAGCCTGCTCGACCGCTCGCCGCGTAACTTCAAGGACGTACTGGTTCGCCTGCGCACCCAACTGACACCGACGTCATTGCTGTTCCGCCACGCCCTGCGCCTGCCGCTGGCGTTGAGCATCGGTTACGGCATGGTGCATCTGATTCACCCATCGCAAGGCTACTGGATCATCCTCACCACGCTGTTCGTCTGCCAGCCGAACTACGGCGCCACCCGGCGCAAACTCGGCCAGCGGATTCTCGGCACCGCCATCGGCCTGACCATCGCCTGGGCGCTGTTCGATCTGTTCCCGAGCCCGCTGGTGCAGTCGTGCTTCGCCATCGCCGCCGGTGTGGTGTTCTTTACCAACCGCACCACTCGCTACACCGTTGCGACCGCCGCGATCACGATCATGGTGCTGTTCTGCTTCAACCAGGTCGGTGACGGTTACGGGCTGTTTGTGCCGCGCCTGTTCGATACCTTGCTCGGCAGCCTGATCGCAGGCCTGACGGTGATCCTGTTCCTGCCGGACTGGCAGGGTCGGCGCCTGAACAAAGTGCTGGCCAACACCCTGACCTGCAACAGCATCTACCTGCGCCAGATCATGCAGCAATACGCCGCCGGCAAGAGCGACGACCTCGCTTACCGCCTGGCCCGTCGCAACGCGCACAACGCCGACGCGGCGCTGTCGACCACGCTGGCAAACATGCTGATGGAGCCGGGGCATTTCCGGAAGGAAGCCGACGTTGGCTTCCGTTTCCTGGTGCTGTCGCACACGTTGCTCAGCTATCTGTCAGGCCTCGGCGCACACCGGGAAACCCAGCTGCCGGCCGAGGTCCGTGAGCATCTGATCGATGGCGCCGGGGTGAAACTGGCCACCAGCATCGACGAGATCGCCCAGGGCCTGGCGAGCAAACAGCCGATTGCGATTCAGAGCGATGAGGAAGAGGCGCTGGCCAATGAGCTTGAGCAGATGGCGGACGAGATCGACGAAGGCCAGCGACTGGTGCAAACGCAACTGGCACTGATCTGCCGCCAGCTCGGCCCTTTGCGGACGCTGGCGGCGCACTTGATCAAGGACACCGGCGAGGCTTGAGCCGCCTCACATGCCATGCTGCCTGAGCAACTTGTCATAGCTGCCGTCGGCCTTCATCGCCGCAATCGCCTTGTCGAACCCGGCCACGATCTGTTCGTGCTCCGGGTTTTTCAGGCTGACCAGAATGTGCAGACTGTTCTCGCTCAGCGGCTTGGGCAGGAACTCCACGGCGTTGCGCACTTTCGGTGACTCACGGGCCAGGTAATAGCGGGCGACGAATTCATCTTCCAGGGTCAACTTGACCCGATCCGCCGCCAGCATGCGCACGGCCATCGCGAAGTTATGCACAGGGACTTTCTGCAACGCCGTGTCGGCATCGAACGGTGCGGAATAGGCGTAGCCGCGCACCACCGCAATCGGATAGGTGTGCAGTTCCTGCAAGTTGTTGTATTCGATGGGCGTGTCTTTGCGCTTGAGAAAACGCACACGGTTGAGCAGGTATTCGTCGGAAAACTGCCCCAGCTTCGTACGCTCGTCGTTGTACCAGGCGTTGACCAGCACGTCGTAACGCCCCTCGCCAACCCCGAGCAGCGCCCGCGCCCACGGCACCTGTTCGTAATCGCTGGCATAACCTGCCCGGGCCAGGGCCGTGCTGACAATGTCCGTGGCCAGCCCACCGTTGACCAGCGTGTCATCGGTAAACGGCGGCCAGACGTCGAAGACCAGACGCAATTTCTCCGCTGCAGCGCTTTGACCCAGCAACAGCAATCCGATCAAAGCAAACGCTCGATGCAATCGCGGCATGCTTGAAAATCCTTAGCGGGCGGGCCGCCCGGCGTGTTTTCAGTCAAAACCCCAAGGCCCCATACCGGCGAATCCCAGGCCCTAACATTAGCTCATTGAAGCCGTTGCACAGCGCTTCTCTGCAGATTACACAAAGAAGTCGGCGGCGCGAGAAAGGAATGATGGCATTTTGGCCTTCGTCACAGATTATTGCGCCATACAGACATATTTCGACGGTGCGCTTAGTATCGGGCGACGTTGTTCAAGGAATCGGAAGATGACAATCGAGTGGGTCTGCAAACATCACAGCGATCTGGGACTGGAGCAGCTGTACGCCATTTTGAAATTGCGCTCGGAAGTGTTCGTGGTCGAACAGCGCTGCGCCTACCTGGACCCGGACGGTCAGGATCTGGATGGCGATACCTGCCACCTGATGGGCTGGGACGGCGATCAACTGGTGGCGTACCTGCGCCTGCTGGACCCGGAATCCCAGGGCGGCGACGTGGTGATCGGCCGCGTACTGACGGCACCGGCCGGACGTGGCAAAGGGCTGGGGCATGAAATGATGGAGCAGGCGCTGAAACAGGCCGAGAAGCGCTGGCCCGAGGTGCCGATCTATCTGTCGGCCCAGGCGCATTTGCAGGGGTATTACGGGCGGTATGGGTTTGTGGTGGCGGGTGAGGAATATCTGGAGGATGACATTCCGCATATTGGTATGCGGCGCTCCTGAGCTGTCGCTTGGCTGATGATCGCTGCCCTCACCCTAACCCTCTCCCGGAGGGAGAGGGGACTGATTGGGGAATATTCAGGAGATTCGCTGACGTGAGCGATCACGGTTGAATCCACAATCGACTCGGTTTTTCAGGTCGATGTATAACGCAAGACACCTCGGTCAGCTCCCTCTCCCTCCGGGAGAGGGCTGGGGTGAGGGCAGCGACCTAAAGACGAACACCCAACTCAGGGATATTCCAAAACCGCTTTTATCTGCCGCAAATTCCGCTCGATCCACCCCCGATCAATCGCCCCCCACTCGCGAATCCGATAGCGCCCCGCATGGTTGCGCGCGCCCTCTTCCTGTTCGAACTCGCAGACGATATCCAGATCCGCCAGCGCCGCGATGGTGTCCTGCGCCGTGCGCCGGGGCATGCCGGTGACCTCGGTCAGCGCCGGCACGCTGCTGGCCAGGCCGCTGTCGATCAGGTACGCCACGTACAAGCGCCGGTAAAAACTGCTCTTGGTCTTGCTCACGTCCATGCATGCACTCCGCTGTTTGATTTTTTATTGCATGTCTCGCCAGGTCAGATAAACCCGCAGGTCGAACTCGATCTGGTGATAGCCCGGCAGCATGTGATCACACAATTTGTAGAACGCCTTGTTGTGATCCGATTCCTTGAAGTGCGCCAGCTCGTGCACCACGATCATCTTCAGAAACTCCGGCGCGGCCTCCTTGAACAGCGAGGCGATACGAATCTCTTTCTTGGCCTTGAGCTTGCCGCCCTGCACCCGAGAAACCGTGGTGTGCAGACCGAGGGCGCGATGGGTCAGATCGAGGCGGTTGTCGAACAAGACCTTGTCGATGGCCGGGGCGTTACGCAGGTATTCCTGTTTCAAATCGAGCGCGTAGCCATACAACGCCTTGTCGCTCTGCACATCGTGGCGGCCCGGATAGCGTTGGCTCAGGTAATCACCGAGGCGATCTTCGGCAATCAATTGGCGCACCTGATCCTGCAATTGCGCGGGATAGGCCTGGAGGTATTTCAACGCAGTCATGGGGCGGCACGGGTCATGAAAAGGCCGCCAGTGTAACGAATTCAACTGGCCAACGCGCTCCAGTCGAACGGCTCGGCAAAGCGCGTCGCGTCCTCGGCGACCAACGGCCGCGCCACCAGGAACCCTTGCACGTACTCGCAACCATGGGCTTGCAGCCATTGGTATTGCTCGACGGTTTCCACGCCTTCGGCAATCACCAGCAAGCCGTATTCCTTGCACAGTTCGATGACGCTGCGCACCAGCGAGGCGTCCCGCGATGAGTCCGGCAATCGGGCGATCAGGTGGCGATCGAGCTTGAGCGTATCCAGCTCCAGGTCGCGCAGATGCGACAGCGAACAGGACCCGGAACCGAAATCATCCAGCGCCACTCGTACCCCGAGATTGCGCAGCAACCGCAGCTGTTTGCGCGTTTCATCGGGATTGACCGTCAGCGCTTCCTCGGTGACTTCCACTTCCATCTGATGCGGCTGCAAACCATGGCGCTCCAGCACCTGACGCAATTCGGTCACCAGATTCGGCAGCCCGAACTGGGTATTGCTCAGGCTCACGCCGAGCACCAGATCCTTGGAAAACTCGGACTCCCAGGCCTTACGCTGCCCGGCGCCGCGATGATAGATCCAGCTGCCGAGCCGGCTGATCAGCGTCGCCTCCTCCAGCAACGGCAGGAACAACCCCGGCGGCACGTCGCCGACGCTCGGATGCTGCCAGCGCAGCAACGCCTCGAAACCGCGAATCCTGCCGTCACCGATCGCCACCTGCGGTTGATACACCAGATTGAAATCACGGTTCTCGATGGCGTTGCGCACGCTCTCTTCCAGCATCAGCCGTGAGCGCGCGCGGCCGTTCATTTCATGATCGTAGAAGCGATATTGCTGACGCCCGGCGCGCTTGGCTTCGTACATGGCAATGTCCGAGGCGCGCATCAAACCGTCGAGGTTGTTGCCGCAATCCGGGTACGTCGCGATGCCGATGCTGGCGCCGAGGGCGATGTCCATGCCTTCGATCTGCTGACAGATCGACACTCGTTCGATGAGCTTCTCGGCGATCTTTGCTGCCTGTTCGGGGAATTCCAGATCCAGCAGCGCGGTGAACTCGTCACCGCCCATCCGCGCCAGAATGTCGAACGGTCGCAGGCAGGCTTTCAGTTGCTCGGAGACCCAGCGCAGCACCCGATCCCCGGCATCATGGCCGAGGGAGTCATTGACCCGTTTGAAGCCATCGAGATCGAGGTACATCAGCACCCAACTGCTGTCCGTGCGCTCGCCGCGCAGCAGCAGGTTCTCAACCGTCTGGTAGAAACCGCGACGATTAAGCAGTCCGGTCAACGGATCGGTGACTGCCTGAAATTCCAACTGCTGATGCAGATGACGCACCACCGACATGTCCAGCACCGTCACCACCATCGCGTGTTGCTCGCTCGGCAACGGCGCGCAGGAGAGTGCCACCGGTACTTGCTGACCCGGCGCGGTTCGCAGCAACGCATCGTGTAAACGCAGCGTCTCGCCACGTTTGTAACTGGCATAAAACTCGGAATCGGCCCACAGCGGAATGTGCGGTTTCTGCAAGTAATCGAGAAACTCCTGCCCCTCCAACTCCTTCACCGGCGCATTCAGCAACCGCGAAATCGCTGGATTGGCGAAGCGGATCAAACCATCCTCGGCCAGCACCAGAATCCCTTCGGCCGCGTTATCCAGCACCGACGCATTGAAGGCCCGCGCCGATTCCAGATCCTGACTCAAGCGCTGCAACGCCCGGCGATTGCGCTGGTGCTCCAGCAACGCCTGGACTTTCGGTTTGAGAATCTGTGGATCGAAGGGTTTGAACAGGTAATCCACCGCGCCACTGGCATAGCCCTTGATCACGGCGTCCTGGGACTGCTCGTTGGCGGTGAGGAAAATGATTGGCGTCAGCCGCGTTCGCTGGCTGCCACGCATCAGACGCGCGACCTCGAAACCGTCCATGCCCGGCATCTGCACATCCAGCAGCACCAGGTCGATGTCGTGTTCGAGCAACAGGCTGAGGGCTTCGAAACCGGAAGCCGCGGTCATCACCTGCCAGTCCTGGCGCTGCAACAACGCGCGCATGCTGATCAGATTTTCAGGGTAGTCATCAACGATCAAAAGGACTGAGCTGCCTTCACCTGGCGTGGGTTGCGCGCATTCCATGCTGCTTCTCTTGTCGGGACATCCAATCGGGACGCGGCCGGTTTCTCGTGAAAACCGTACAGTTACTGAGCCTTCACTCTAGTCCTGGATCCGAAAAAGCAGTAGCTGTCATCAGGCCATCATTTAACCAAACCGGTAAGAAGCCGACTAACGGTCATCGCTGCAGCCCCCGAAAACCGGGAAAGATGGCATTTCGACAGGATGTTGACGCCAATCATCCGCCAGACGGCCGTTAACAAAAAACCCCTCTACGCTTATAAAGGCCGCCCCCAAGAACCGCGAGCTAGAGCTTCTGGCACGCGCGTGCAGGAAAAATAGAGTGGAAGAACCGACATGATCGACCTCGCAACCTGGAACCTCAGCGTTCCCGTTGGCAGCCCGCCCTACACCGTCGAAACCTCCAAACTGGTGAACGGCTTCAAGGATCAGTACTTCCATTCCGACACCGGCACCCTGTTCTTCTGGTCCCCGGTGACCGGCTCGAAAACCGAAAACGCCATCTACCCGCGCACCGAACTGCGCGAAACCTACAGCAACGGCACCCTGCGCAACTGGTATTACCCGGACGCCGACAACCTGCTGCGCGCGACCCTCTCGGTCAACAAGGTGCCCAGCTCCGGCAAGATCGTCATCGGGCAGATTCATGCGTATGAAAGCCAGAAGCCGCTGGTGAAGCTTGAGTATCAGTACAAGACCAAGCTTGAGTCCGGCAACCTGGTGATCAAGGTGCGGATGCACCCGGATGATGACGAAGGCCGGGTGATTACCCTGGCGACCGGGATCAAACTGGATCGCGAGTTCAATTACCTGATTCACCTGAGCCCCGGAGGTGCGCTGGGTATCAGTGCGGCGGGATATCAGTGGGACTCGCAGATCAGCGCCACGTGGCGCAACAAGCCGTTGTACTTCAAGGCAGGCGTGTATGTGCAGGACAACACCGGGTACACCAGCGAGGGTGGGCAGGTCACGTTCAGCAAGCTGGATATCGATCACGATAAATAGCGGCGGCGCGACCGTTTAAGGCTTCTGTTTAAAGGCAGTCCGCGTAACGTCCCGAAGCCTACAACGGCTTGCGTCGCTGCCTACCGGTACGCCAGAATCCGCCGGCTTGTGCGCCTGGAGGGTCATCGGTAGCTTGATCCGGGTCACTGATTCGCAGTGATCGGGTTTAGTAGCCCGAGGGTTCGCGAGGCGTATTTGCACTCCAGAAAGTGAGATATCTCGATATCTGCGCTTGATGGTAGCTGTACGCAGGGCGCTTTCGGGCGCGCCGGTTCGCGTCTCCCCGGTCTACTAACCTGCGTTCAGCTGCCACCCCATCGTTTAGTAGCGATCCGGTGTCGGCTCCATTTCCCGGAGACGAAACATGATTCAATCGACACCTCATCCGCCGGTCACAGACCCGGCCTCCCCTTACGAATCCCTCGATTCCAAAAAACTCAACGAAGCCGCCGAACGCGCCCTCGACCACTACCTCTGCCCCGGCGCCCGCATCATGGCCACTGTCAACGAACCCGACCCCATGTACTTCGCCAACCCCGCCTGCAACACCGAATCCCTGCTGGCCAACGCCAGCGAAACCCTCGGCTCCGCCAGCGAAATGCTCAACAACTTCGCCGCGATACTCCCGACATCCCACCGCAAAACCGCGCTGGGCATCGCACAAGTGGTGATGCTTGGGGAACTGGCGGTGAATCAGGCGCTGGATCACGTCGAGCCGAAGTAATAAGTGCAAAAAGGGGCGAACTCATTGAGTCGCCCCTCTATTACTCTCAGCATTTCCCCAAGCATCTGCGTCCGAATTTTTCATATTCAAAAAAACAAACCAGCTGCCTTTCTTCGCTACTCTTATCCAAATATCAAAAAAAACCAAGAATCATTCCAAATAATTATTAAAAACTGTCATTTATAACAGGTGCTGCAGCTCGAGTTAAAAACTAACATCATGAACAGTACAGGAAGAAGTTCCTAAATTTTAAATATTCCACGAAGACATCAAGGAGAAAGATCATGGGCCAAGTCAATCCGAACGGAACCTATTACGGGCGAGTGTATGATGCCGGCGAGAGTCACAACGCCACTCTCAGCATTATTGTTTCCGACCCGCAAACAGGCAACATTTCACAGGCCACAATGGATTATTACGGACTTACCTTTACCGTTGACGGGAGTTTCGCCTATCAAAATTTATCGGATGAATCCGCTGTGTCCTTCAACCTTCGAGCACAAGCAGGAGCCCCGGAATACAACGTCCTTATTATCAGCATGAGTTCACCTGATAGAAGTTACTCCAATTTGAACGGCACTGTTCGCGTAGATCGTGGAGGACCGAATGTAGGTAAAACATACAACATCACCTTCACTAAATAAAACACAAGAAAACAAACGTGAGACAACAAACGGAGGGACGGATTTATTTATCTGGCCAACGCCAAAGAAACCCTCAGCTTCACCAGCGGAATGCTCAACTACTTCACCGCGATACTGCGCTCACCCCACCGCAAACTGCGCCGGGAATCGCGCAAGTGGTGGTGCTTTGGGAACTGGCGGTGAATCAGATGCGGGATTAGGTCGAGTCAAAAACTTATCAGCAGCAGGCTGAGGTAGCTCATCTACTACAGAACCTAAGCAGTATAAAAGGCTTGAGTATCGTCACGAGAGACGTCTCCTCAAAAAAAGTTATTTCATAAAATTTTCTGAAAGGAATCAATCATGGCATTTCATCAATTTACCTTGGCAACCAACAGCGGCGCAGAAACCATAATCGGCGGCCCGCCATCGTCCGCACAGCCTGGAGCAGCACTCTATATGTGGCACTATGAATTGGCGGGTGTCGTTGCCAGTTGGCGAGTAGTCGCAAGTGCTTATGCCGATGCTAATGGTGCCTTTGCGGCATTTGCGTCTTTACCCTTCAATCCCGACACAAGCCAGTGGGCAGTGACCAATGGAGAGAGTCCTGACGCAGCAGCGGCGGCCACCCCTCAGAACAGTGCTCCTGTCCTCACCCAATTACTTGGAGGAATTTCTTCCATTTTTATCGAAGGAAATGGCACGCCATACAATCGACTTGATGTGCATGAAGCGGGGATCGGGACTTTAATCGGTTCTCTTGGTATTCAACCGGATGGCCGCTTTACCGGTGGGCTGAGCAGTGTACGCCAAGGTCCGATTACAGTTGTTGCCAGAACAAACAATAATGGCGCCACCTCAGGCTGGAGTAACGCATTGTCAACCAACGTTAGTTAAGCGCAGCACTTGTATTAAACAAAAATAAAAAACCCGCCTCACGGCGGGTTTCTTTTAAATCAGCTCAACACCCAGTCTCAATTAACCTTGGCGTTCAACTCACCCTTCAGATAACGCTGATACATGCTTTCCAGCGAGATCGGCTTGATCTTCGAAGCGTTGCCGGCAGTACCGAAGGCTTCGTAACGAGCGATACATACATCGCGCATTGCCTTCACGGTTTCACCGAAGAATTTACGCGGGTCGAATTCGCTCGGGTTGGTGGCCATCAGGCGACGCATGGCGCCGGTGGATGCCAGACGCAGGTCGGTGTCGATGTTGACCTTGCGCACGCCGTGCTTGATGCCTTCGACGATTTCTTCAACCGGTACGCCGTAGGTTTCTTTGATGTCGCCGCCGTACTGGTTGATGATCGCCAGCCACTCTTGTGGCACCGACGAGGAACCGTGCATCACCAGGTGGGTGTTCGGGATGCGTTTGTGGATTTCCTTGATGCGGTCGATCGCCAGCACGTCGCCAGTAGGTGGCTTGGTGAACTTGTAGGCGCCGTGGCTGGTGCCGATGGCGATAGCCAGGGCGTCGACCTGAGTCTTCTTGACGAAGTCAGCGGCTTCTTCCGGGTCGGTCAGCATCTGGCTGTGATCCAGAACGCCTTCGGCGCCGATGCCGTCTTCTTCACCGGCCATGCCGGTTTCCAGCGAACCCAGGCAGCCCAGCTCGCCTTCAACCGAAACGCCGCAGGCGTGAGCCATGGCCACGGTTTGTTGGGTAACACGGACGTTGTATTCGTAGTCGGTCGGCGTCTTGCCGTCTTCGCCGAGGGAGCCGTCCATCATCACCGAGCTGAAGCCCAGCTGGATCGAGCGCTGGCAGACGTCAGGGCTGGTGCCGTGGTCCTGGTGCATGCACACCGGGATGTGCGGGAATTCTTCGATCGCGGCCAGGATCAGGTGACGCAGGAACGGCGCGCCAGCGTATTTGCGAGCGCCGGCCGAAGCCTGAACGATCACCGGGGAGTCAGTCTTGTCAGCGGCTTCCATGATGGCGCGCATCTGCTCAAGGTTGTTGACGTTGAAGGCTGGAACGCCGTAGCCGAATTCGGCTGCGTGGTCCAGCATCTGGCGCATGCTGATAAGTGCCATTGTGTGTGTCTCTCCCGGTTTGGGTCGTTAATCGTGCCAGCCTGCCGGAGCGGCGGCGGCTATTCAAGTGATTGCGGATCGGGGGTCGGCCCCGGCCCGGTGATTCGGTGCAGCAAATTCTGTTTTATTCGGCTTTGCAGCCCCGGCCGATCAAATCATTGGTAGCGACCCAGTAAACCAGGCCTTCATTACCTTTGATGTGAAACGCCAGCATGTCGTCGCTGTACAGCGCGCCCGAGGCGCCCGGCTCTTCTTTCAGGCGATAGACCTGATCGCCACCACCCAGCCGCACATCGACTGCCTTCTGGCCGGCATCGGTGAAGCGCCACAGCACCTTGGCCTGGCTGTCGCAGGTCCAGGTGGTCCAGTTATCCACAGGGGCGGATGACTGGAACGGGTTCCACTGCGCGCAACCACCCAACAATCCCAATGCCGCAACGGCGATCAAGCCTTTCATCCGTGTTCCTCGACCGGCAGCACACGCCACCGGCCCTGAGTTAAAGAGTCAGACCGGTCAAGGACAACCATGTTCCTTGGCCGGGGTTTGCGTCTCGTATTTGTCCAGGCCTTCCGGACCCGAGCGCTTGTTCAGCACCGGGTTGGTTTCGGCCTGCCAGTCGGCCTGGTAGCAGCCTTTCTGTGCCTCGCCGGGTGCCGGTTCCGGCGCAGCCTTCGGGTTACTCCCGCAGGCTGCCAATGTACCGCTCAGCAACAACAGCGCTAACGACTTGACCATCTGAACACTCCTTTGCCTGGCCAAACGGGCGGCCTCAGGCCTTGGCCCGGCTTTCCAGGACTTCAACGGCCGGCAGCACCTTGCCTTCGACGAATTCGAGGAACGCGCCACCGCCGGTGGAAATGTAGGAGATCTTTTCCGCCACGCCATATTTATCGATGGCCGCCAGGGTGTCGCCACCACCGGCAATCGAGAACGCCGCGCTGTCGGCGATGGCCTGGGCCAGCACTTTGGTGCCGTTGCCGAACTGGTCGAATTCGAACACGCCGACCGGGCCGTTCCACAGGATGGTTTTCGACGACTTCAGCAGTTCGGCGAAGTTGGCGGCAGTTTGCGGGCCGATGTCGAGGATCATGTCGTCGGCAGCCACGTCAGCGATCAGTTTCACGGTCGCTTCGGCGCTTTCAGCGAATTCCTTGGCAACCACAACATCAACCGGCAGCGGCACGCTGACCTTGGCGGCGATGGCGCGAGCGGTGTCCAGCAGGTCCGGCTCGTACAGCGACTTGCCGACCGGGTGACCGGCAGCGGCGAGGAAGGTGTTGGCGATGCCGCCGCCGACGATCAGTTGATCGCAGATCTGGCTCAGGCTGTTCAGCACATCGAGTTTGGTCGAGACCTTGGAACCGGCAACGATGGCCGCCATTGGCTTGGCCGGTGCGCCCAGAGCCTTGCCCAGCGCGTCGAGTTCAGCGGCCAGCAGCGGGCCGGCAGCGGCGACTTTGGCGAACTTGGCAACGCCGTGGGTCGAGCCTTCGGCGCGGTGAGCGGTGCCGAAAGCGTCCATCACGAACACGTCGCACAGGGCGGCGTATTGCTGGGCCAGTTCGTCGGCGTTCTTTTTCTCGCCCTTGTTGAAGCGCACGTTTTCGAACAGCACGATGTCGCCGGCCTTGACGTCAACGCCGCCCAGGTAGTCAGCCACCAGCGGCACTTCGCGGCCCAGGGCCTTGCTCAGGTAGTCGGCAACGGGCTTGAGGCTGTTCTCGGCGGAGAACTCGCCTTCGGTCGGACGACCCAGGTGCGAGCAGACCATCACGGCCGCGCCTTTTTCCAGGGCCAGCTTGATGGTCGGCAGCGAAGCCAGGATACGCGCATCGCTGGTGACAACACCGTCCTTGACTGGGACGTTGAGGTCTTCGCGGATCAATACGCGCTTACCTTGCAGATCGAGGTCGGACATCTTCAACACGGTCATGGGTCGCACTTCCTACGGTTTTTTTGAAGTCGCTGTTTGCAGATAGTGTTCTGCAACATCCAGCATTCGGTTGGCAAAACCCCATTCGTTGTCGAACCAGGCCAGGATGTTCACCAGCCGAGGGCCGGAAACGCGGGTCTGACTGGCATCGACGATGGCCGAATGTGGGTCATGGTTGAAATCACAACTTGCGTGAGGCAATTCGGTGTAGGCCAGCAGACCTTTGAGCGGGCCGCTGGTGGCGGCGTCGCGCAGGATCCGGTTGACCTCGCCGGCGTCGGTGTCGCTCGCGGTCTGCATCGTGATGTCGAGGCAGGACACGTTGACCGTCGGCACGCGTACGGCTTTGGCCTGAATTCGCCCGGCAAGTTCCGGCAGCAGACGCTCGATACCGCGCGCCAGACCAGTGGACACCGGGATCACCGACTGGAACGCCGAACGGGTGCGGCGCAGGTCTTCGTGGTGATAGGCGTCGATCACCGGCTGATCATTCATCGCCGAGTGAATCGTGGTGATCGACACGTAATCCAGGCCGACTGCCTGATCCAGCAGACGCAACAGCGGCACGCCGCAATTGGTGGTGCAGGAGGCGTTGGACACCAGCAGTTCGTCACCGGTCAGGCAATCCTGATTGACGCCGTAGACGATGGTGGCGTCGACATCCGCCTCGCTGGCCATCGGCTGCGAGAACAGCACCCGTGGCGCGCCGGCGTCGAGGAAACGCTGGCCGTCTTCGCGGGTGTGGTAGGCGCCGGAGCATTCGAGCACCAGATCGACGCCCAGGGACGCCCAATCGATGCCTTCGGGGGTGGCACTGCGCAGGACCTTCACGCAGTTGCCATTGATATGCAGACAATCGCCGTCGACCTTCACTTCACCGGGAAACCGGCCGTGGGTGGAGTCGAAGCGTGTCAGGTATTCGATGCTGGCCATGTCGGCCAGATCGTTGATCGCGACAATTTCAAACCCGGCCTTCTCGCCTCGCTCGAACAACGCACGCAAGACGCAACGACCAATCCGGCCGTAGCCGTTGAGTGCAACTTTGTAGGGACGCGGTTGAGGCATGGGGTTCTCGATAGTATTCGCTAACAACACAACCCTATGCAGGAGCTGCCGAAGGCTGCGTTCTTTTGATCCTGTTTTTAAGATCAAAAGAACGCAGCCTTCGGCAGCGCCTACAGGGGAACGCGGTGGCCAGGGCCACCGCATTCGTACTGCTTAGTCTTCCAGCAGCTCTTCAGCCTGACCCAGGATGTTTTCCAGGGTGAAGCCGAACTCTTCGAACAGGGCCGGAGCCGGAGCCGATTCGCCGTAGGTGGTCATGCCGATCACGCGACCTTCCAGACCCACGTACTTGAACCAGAAGTCGGCGTGGGCCGCTTCGATCGCGATACGCGCGCCAACCTGCAACGGCAGGACCGATTGCTTGTAGCTGGCGTCCTGAGCGTCGAACAGGCTGGTGCAAGGCATGGAAACCACGCGCACCTTGCGGCCCTGCTCGGTCAGTTTGTCGTAGGCCTGAACAGCCAGGCCGACTTCCGAACCGGTGGCGATCAGGATCAGCTCAGGCTCGCCTGCACAGTCCTTCAGCACGTAGCCACCACGGCTGATGTCGGCGATCTGGCCGGCATCACGGGTTTGGTGCTGCAGGTTCTGACGCGAGAAGATCAGCGCCGACGGGCCGTCTTTGCGTTCCAGAGCGTTTTTCCAGGCCACTGCCGATTCAACGGCATCGGCTGGACGCCAGGTGTCGAGGTTCGGCGTGCTGCGCAGGCTGGTCAGTTGCTCGATCGGCTGGTGCGTCGGGCCGTCTTCGCCCAGACCGATGGAGTCGTGGGTGTAGACATGGATCACACGCTGCTTCATCAGAGCGGACATGCGCACCGCGTTACGGGCGTATTCCATGAACATCAGGAAGGTCGCGCCGTAAGGCACCAGACCGCCGTGCAGGGCAACGCCGTTCATGATCGCGGTCATGCCGAATTCGCGCACGCCGTAGTACATGTAGTTGCCGCTGGCGTCTTCGGCGCTGACGCCTTTGCAGCCTTTCCACAGCGTCAGGTTGGAACCGGCCAGGTCAGCCGAACCACCCAGCACTTCCGGCAGCAGCGGGCCGAACGCGTTCAGGGCATTCTGGCTGGCTTTACGGCTGGCGATGGTTTCGCCCTTGGCCGCGACTTCAGCGATGTAGGCCGAAGCCTTCTCGGAGAAATCAGCCGGCAGCTCGCCGCTCAGACGACGGATCAGTTCGTTGGCTTCGGTCGGGAACGCGGCGGAGTAGGCAGCGAAACGCTGGTCCCACTCGGACTCGACGGCGCGGCCCTTTTCCTTGGCATCCCACTCGGCGTAGATGTCGGCCGGGATTTCGAACGGACCGTGGTTCCAGTTCAGCGCCTGACGGGTCAGGGCGATTTCCGCGTCACCCAGCGGGGCGCCGTGGCAATCTTCTTTGCCCTGCTTGTTCGGCGAACCGAAACCGATGGTGGTCTTGCAGCAGATCAGGGTCGGCAGCGGGCTCTTGCGCGCGGTGTCGATGGCAGTCTTGATCTCTTCCGGATCGTGACCGTCGACGTTGCGGATCACCTGCCAGTTGTAGGCTTCGAAACGCTTCGGCGTGTCATCGGTGAACCAGCCTTCGACTTCGCCGTCGATGGAGATGCCGTTGTCATCGTAGAAGGCGATCAGCTTGCCCAGGCCCAGCGTACCGGCCAGGGAAGCGACTTCGTGGGAAATGCCTTCCATCATGCAGCCATCACCCAGGAACACGTAGGTGTGGTGGTCGACGATGTTGTGGCCAGGACGGTTGAACTGCGCGCCCAGTACCTTTTCAGCCAGAGCGAAGCCCACGGCGTTGGCCAGACCCTGACCCAGCGGGCCGGTGGTGGTTTCAACGCCCGGGGTGTAACCGAATTCCGGGTGGCCCGGGGTGCGGCTGTGCAATTGACGGAACTGTTTCAGGTCGTCGATCGACAGGTCGTAACCGGTCAGGTGCAGCAGCGAGTAGATCAACATCGAGCCGTGGCCGTTGGACAGCACGAAGCGGTCACGGTCAGCGAAGGATGGATTGCTCGGGTTGTGCTTGAGGTAGTCGCGCCAAAGCACTTCGGCGATATCTGCCATACCCATAGGGGCACCGGGATGGCCGCTGTTGGCTTTTTGCACGGCATCCATGCTGAGGGCACGAATGGCGTTGGCACGCTCACGACGGCTAGGCATCGCTGATCTCCTGGGTTTGAATAGATTGAAACGGAAAAAAGGAGGGCATTTTCCCTCACCCGAGCGCCTCGGGGCAATGACAGATAGTCATCCGGAGACGTTTTTCCCATGGATAACATCGGTTTCGGCTGGTGAAACCTTTCCGCTGTTCGTCTGTAGAGTTAACCGGTCAGTGAGAAGTGCAATAAAAAGCGCCATCCATCGAGCAATATCAAAACTTTTTGATATTGACCTTGCGGTGTTTTCCGGCCGTCTCTAGACTGCTGGCCCTATGAACTTACGCGTGCCTTCCATTCGCCATGACGATTGCGACGAGCTGGCGGCCCTGTGCAAGGCCGGCGGCGATCCGCTGCGGCTGAATGTATTGCGCGCCCTGGCCAACGATTCGTTCGGCGTTCTGGAACTGGCGCAGATCTTCGATATCGGCCAGTCCGGCATGAGCCATCACCTTAAAGTGTTGGCACAGGCGGATCTGGTGGCGACTCGCCGTGAAGGCAATGCGGTTTTCTATCGCCGCGCCCTGCCCCACACCGAGTTGCTGGGCGGCAAGTTGCACGCGGCGTTGTTAGAAGAAGTCGACAATCTGGCGCTGCCGGCCGACGTGGAAACGCGGATCGCACAGGTACATGGGCAGCGTGCTGCCAACAGCCAGGATTTTTTCTCACGGGTCGCAGAGAAATTCCGCGCCCAGCAGGATTTGATTGCCGGCCTGCCGCAGTACCGTGAAAGCGTGCTGGCCCTGCTCGACAAACTGAATTTCGATGGTGCAGCCTCGGCCATCGAAGTCGGCCCCGGCGATGGTGCTTTCCTGCCGGAACTGGCCCGTCGTTTCGGCACCGTAACCGCACTGGACAACAGCGCGGCGATGCTCGAACTGGCCCGCCAGGTATGTGAACGTGAAAAGCTGGCTAACGTCAGCCTGCAATTGGCCGATGCATTGAATGGCGTGAGCCTTCAGGCCGATTGCGTGGTGTTGAACATGGTGTTGCACCATTTCGCCGCGCCGGCCGAAGCGCTCAAGCACATGGCCAGCCTGCTGCAACCGGGCGGTAGCCTGCTCGTGACAGAGTTATGTAGCCACAACCAGAGTTGGGCCAGGGAGGCCTGCGGTGATCTGTGGTTGGGGTTTGAACAGGACGATCTGGCCCGTTGGGCCACCGCTGCGGGACTCGTTCCCGGGGACAGCCTCTATGTAGGCTTACGTAATGGTTTCCAGATTCAGGTCCGCCATTTTCAGCGACCGACTGGCGACACTCACCATCGGTAAATTCAGGAAAACATCGAGATGAGCGAATACTCCCTCTTCACCTCCGAGTCCGTGTCCGAAGGGCATCCGGACAAAATCGCCGACCAGATTTCCGATGCGGTGCTGGACGCCATCATCACCCAGGACAAACACGCACGCGTTGCCGTGGAAACCCTGGTCAAGACTGGCGTGGCCATCGTTGCCGGTGAAGTGACCACCAGCGCCTGGGTCGATCTGGAAGAGATCGTGCGTAACGTGATTCTCGACATCGGCTACAACAGCTCCGACGTCGGCTTCGACGGCGCGACCTGCGGCGTGATGAACATCATCGGCAAGCAGTCCCCTGACATCAACCAGGGTGTTGACCGTGCCAAGCCTGAAGATCAGGGCGCCGGCGACCAGGGCCTGATGTTCGGCTACGCCAGCAACGAAACCGACGTGCTGATGCCAGCACCGATCACCTTCTCGCACCAGTTGGTTCAGCGCCAGGCCGAAGCCCGTAAATCGGGTCTGCTGCCTTGGCTGCGCCCGGACGCCAAGTCGCAAGTGACTTGCCGTTACGAAGGCGGCAAGGTTGTGGGTATCGACGCTGTTGTTCTGTCGACCCAGCACAACCCTGAAGTGTCGTACAAAGACCTGCGCGAAGGCGTGATGGAGCTGATCGTCAAGCACGTGCTGCCTGCCGAACTGCTGAGCAAGGACACCCAGTTCCACATCAACCCGACCGGCCAGTTCATCATTGGCGGCCCGGTAGGTGACTGCGGTCTGACCGGTCGCAAGATCATCGTCGACAGCTACGGCGGCATGGCCCGTCACGGCGGTGGCGCGTTCTCCGGCAAGGATCCATCGAAGGTTGACCGTTCGGCCGCCTACGCTGGCCGTTATGTTGCCAAAAACATCGTGGCCGCCGGCCTGGCCGAGCGTTGCGAGATTCAGGTTTCCTACGCGATCGGTGTGGCCCAGCCTACTTCGATCTCGCTGAACACCTTCGGTACCGGCAAGATCAGCGATGACAAGATCATCAAACTGGTCCGCGAAGTGTTCGACCTGCGTCCATACGCAATCACCACCATGCTCGACCTGCTGCACCCGATGTACCAGGAAACCGCAGCCTACGGCCACTTCGGCCGCGCTCCGCAGACCAAGACCGTTGGCGAAGACACCTTCACCACGTTCACCTGGGAAAAAACCGACCGCGCCGACGCACTGCGTTCTGCTGCCGGTCTGTAAGACTTCCCTGGCGGTACAAGAAGCCCCGCACGGTTCGCGCCGTGCGGGGCTTTTTCATGGCCGCGAAACAGCCGGCAAAACAGCCGACCGACCCGCTTGAAAATCCCGGCTAGCCTTCAGGTATCTCTCCGAGCAAGGACGCTCACGATGCTTGCCACACTGCGCCTGTTTTTCTTTTTCCTGCTGTTTTCCCTCCACCTCAATGCTGTCGCTGACGATTGCCCCGCCTGGCCAGCAGGCCGGGCACAAACCGAAATCGTCGCCCTGCAACAGCAGGTCGATCAGTGGGACGACGCCTATCATCGGGAAGGCCAATCACTGATCAGCGACGAACTCTATGATCAGTCCCGCACCCGACTCGGCGAATGGCGCGAGTGCTTCAAACTTCCTCCACCGCTCAAGCCGTTACGGACGGCGTCAGGTCCGGTCGCACATCCGATCGCTCATACCGGCCTCGACAAACTTCACGACGCAGCGGACATCGAAGCCTGGCTGCACGATCGCAAGGACGTCTGGGCACAACCCAAGATCGACGGCGTGGCCGTCACGCTGGTCTATCGCGCCGGACGTTTGCAGCAGGCGATCAGTCGCGGCGACGGAGTTCGCGGGCAGGACTGGACTGCATCGACACACAAGATCAACGCCATTCCCCGACAACTGACACAACCGCTGGACCTGTCAGTGCAGGGTGAACTCTATTGGCGACTGAACGACCATATCCAGGCCCGTGCCGGCAGCGCCAACGCCCGAGCGACAGTCGCCGGCCTGATGGGACGCAAGGACTTGAGTGCCGAACAGGCAGCAGGCATCGGACTTTTTGTCTGGGACTGGCCGCTGGGCCCAAGCAGCCTCACAGAGCGAATCACCGGACTGGCATCACTGGGCTTCGCCACGACTGAACCTTACAGCCATCCCGTCAGCAATCTTGCCGATGCGCAAAAGTGGCGTGATCACTGGTATCGCTCACCGCTGCCCTTCGCCAGTGATGGCATCGTCTTGCGCCAAAGTCTGCGCCCTGCGGCCGAACGTTGGCAGGCGCGCTCGCCTTTCTGGGCCGTGGCCTGGAAGTACCCGTTTGCCCAAGCGCTGGCCGATGTACGCAAGGTCAATTTCAAGATCGGCCGTACCGGGCGCATCACCCCCGTGCTGGAACTGGCGCCGGTCATGCTCGATGATCGCCAGATCAGACGCGTCAGCGTCAGCTCACTCAAACGCTGGCAGGAACTGGACATTCGTCCCGGCGATCAAGTGGCGATCAGCCTGGCCGGGCTGACGATTCCGCGACTCGACAGCGTTGTGCTGCGCAGCACAGAGCGCGTCGAGCTGAACGCTCCACTCGCCAGCGACTTTCACGCGCTAAGCTGCTGGCAACCAACGCCCGGATGCGAGGGTCAGTTCCTCGCGCGCCTGACCTGGCTTGGCGGCAAGCAAGGGCTGGCACTGCCCCATGTCGGGCGCGGTACGTGGGAGAAACTTCTGGAAACAGGCCGCCTGAACAGCCTGCTGGATTGGTTGACCCTCGACGGGCCAGAGCTTGCTAAGATTGCCGGCCTCGGCGAACGCAGCAGCGCTCGCCTGTCGCACAGTTTTCACAGCGCTCGCCAACGGCCGTTCACCCAGTGGCTCAAAGCCCTCGGGCTGCCGCCGACCGGCCAGGCTTCTTTGGCTGACTCATGGCAAGCGCTGGCACAACGAAATACCGAACAATGGCAGGCAGAGCCCGGAATCGGCCCCGGTCGCGCGGCGCAATTGAGCGCTTTTTTCCGCGACCCGCAGGTGCTGGTCCTGAGTGAAACCTTACGTGCCGCCGGAATCGACGGTTTCTGAACATGCATCCCGGTACGCCGGGAACCCAACGGTCGCCGAGGCGCTCCAAGAGCGCAGTGCTTTCACGACCCGATTGCCTTTGCACATGGAGCTTTTATGAAATTTCTCGCACCGCTCGCCATGCTGACTCTTTGCGGCGTAATGGCCGCCCCCGCGATGGCTGGCGAAGACGCCCCGGGCCTGACCGGTTGTGCTGCCAAGAAGCAAGGCATCATCAATCAGATCGAGCAGGCCAAGTCCCGTGGCAACGCCGACCAGCAGGCCGGCCTCGAAACCGCCTTGCG
Source organism: Pseudomonas sp. GW821-FHT11G12 (assembly GCF_058808055.1). Lineage (NCBI taxonomy): Bacteria > Pseudomonadati > Pseudomonadota > Gammaproteobacteria > Pseudomonadales > Pseudomonadaceae > Pseudomonas > Pseudomonas sp. GW821-FHT11G12. Next base: position 597,759 of record NZ_JBXARH010000002.1, on the reverse strand, counting down.
CGAAGTCACCGAACACTGCACCGACGCCGGCCTGAAAAAGGAACGTGAAAACAAGGTGCTCGACGCCAAGCACGAAGTCAGCAAGCGTCAGGCTGACCTCGACAAGGCCATGAAGAAAGGCGATCCGGAGAAGATCGACAAGCGCAAGAACAAGCTCGCCGAATCGCGCAAGGAATTGCAGGACGCGCTGGACGAACTGGACAAGTAATCCGCCAGGCAACGTGCGGTGAAAGAGCCCTCTCCTTCACCGCACCTCAGGATCAATGATCCCGAAACTCTTTATGACAGGCACTGCAGGCATCTTCGACCTTCTGCACCGCCGGCCCCAGGTTGCTGACCTTGTAAGGCTGAACCTTGCTGGCGATCACCAGTTCACCAGTGGCGGCCTCAAGGGTGCGGGCCATCTCCTGGAAACGTGCCTGTCGCTGCCAGACATCATCCTTGGCGCTGGTGTGATCTTCTTCGCGCACCGAAGGGAAATGCTTCCACGGTTCATGGGACAGCGCATCGAGCTTGACCGCGCCTTCCGTGAACTTCGGCCCGTCGAAGGCAATGCGCCCGCGCAGCATGCCGCCCAGGTCTTCGCCGGTCTTGAGCATCTGCTTGAAGATCGCCTTGCGCTGGCCCAGCGGGGAATTCGGATCGACACCGCCGCAGGCGGACAAGGTCAGACAGGCCAGCAATACAACAGAAAGTCTTTTAAGAGTCATGGTGGCTTCAGGTCACGGAATTCGGCGGCCAGTATCCTCGCGTCACCGCCAAACACCAATAGCCCTATTAATAATACGGGTTGCTGGCGCGCATGGAGCACGCCTGCAACCGACACAGGAAATTCTCCATGAACAGCCGTTTCAAGGCCTGGCGTCACCCACTCATCGCAACCCTGCCGCTGCTGGCCATCCTCGCCGGCTGCACCGGGGGCGACAGTGCCAAGCCGAAAACCCACGCACTGGCCACTTACTCCAGCGCCACCTGGGAAGCGCTGCCCGCAGTGTCCGACAACGATCTGGTGGCCGGTTTCGGTTCGTGGCGCAGCGCCTGCACCCGGCTCAAGGCTGACCCGACCTGGGGCGCCACCTGCGCGGCGGCCGCCAATGTGCCGCAAAGCGCCGGCGACATCCGCAGCTTCCTCAAGCAGCACCTCGACGTCTTCGGACTGCGCGCCGAGCACGACAATCCCAACGGCCTGATCACCGGCTACTACGAACCGGTCTACCCCGGCAGCCTGACGCAAACAGCGACCGCCAACGTGCCGGTGTACGGCGTGCCTGAAGACATGATCATCGTGTCCCTGGACAGCATTTACCCCGAGCTGAAAGGCAAACGTCTGCGCGGACGCCTCGAAGGTCGCGTGCTCAAGCCTTACGACGACGCCGCGACCATCGAGACCAAAGGCGTCAAGGCACCGGTGGTGGCGTGGTTGACCGATCCGATGAACCTGCAATTCCTGCAGATCCAAGGTTCGGGGCGAATTCAGACCGATGACGGCCGGCAACTGCGCATCGCCTACGCCGACCAGAATGGTCATCCGTATCGACCAATCGGCCGCTGGCTGGTGGAACAGGGTGAGCTGAAGAAAGAAGACGTGACCATGGGCGCCATCAGCAACTGGGCCAAGGCCAATCCGTCGCGTATTCCGGAGTTGCTCGGCAGCAACCCGAGTTATGTGTTCTTCACCCGCAACCCGGACAGCAACGAAGGACCGCGCGGCTCGTTGAATGTGCCGCTGACCGCCGGTTACAGCGCAGCGGTGGATCGCAAGGTGATCCCGCTGGGCAGCCTGCTGTGGCTGTCGACCACTCGCCCTGACGGCACGGCACTGGTACGCCCGGTAGCCGCGCAGGACACCGGCGGCGCGATTGCCGGCGAAGTTCGTGCAGACCTGTTCTGGGGCACCGGTGAGGCCGCCGGGCAACTGGCCGGTGACATGAAGCAGCAGGGGCAGATCTGGATGCTCTGGCCCAAAGGCGCGGCGCTGCCGCAAGTGCCGCAGGTGGCCGACAAACTGTAAGCGCAACGCAAAAGATCGCAGGCCTCGTCAGCCTGCGATCTGTTCAGCTTCAGACCGAAACGAAGAAGAAACTGGCGATCAGCCCCATCCCGACAAACCACACCAGCGACCGCAGAATCGCCCAGTCCGCCAGATAACAAATGATGTAGAGCAGACGACTGGTGATGAACAGCACCGCCAGTACATTCACCGTCACCAGTTCCGCCGTGCCCACCAGATGCGCGACGATCACCGCCGCCGCAAACGCCGGCGTCACTTCAAAACTGTTCAGTTGCGCCGCATGGGCCCGTCGGGCCAGACCGTTCAGGCTTTCAAGAAAGTCCCGAGGATCGTGATTGTCGCTGAGCCGATAACCACCGACAGCCTTGGCCACGCCCGTGCACACATAGGGCAGAAAGATCGCAATCAAAACGCACCACAGAGCCACCGTCATAACGCCGTCCTTCTTCAGTTTTTAGAGTTGGCGGGTCAGAACTTCATCACCAGCATGCCGATCAGCACCAGCCCACAGGCTAAGAGCCGTGGCCGGCCGAAAGGTTCTTTCAGGTAGCGCATGCCAAACAGCACCACCAGAATCACGCTGATTTCACGCAACGCCGCCGCTTCGGCAATCGACCCCAGTTGCATCGCCCACAGCACCAGAGCGTAGCTGAACAACACGCAGAACCCGACCGCCAGTCCCAGCTTCCATTGTTCGCGCCAGAACAGCATGAACGCCGGCCGCTTGGCCACCCACGCCAGCAGCGGGAACGGCCACGCGCTGAGCAGCGTGACCCAGACCAGGTAATCCAGTGGATGCGACCAGCGCCGCAAGGCCTGGCCATCGATGTAGGTGTAGCAGCCGATGCACAACCCGATCAGCGCCACCACCGGCAACATCGACCATGGCAAGTGTTTCCCGCCGCCGCCCTGCCAGAGCAGGCAGGCCATGCCCAGCGGGATCAACATGATCCCGAAGATCTGCTGCGTGGTCAGCACTTCGCCGGCAAAGATCAGGGTCAGCGCCAGTACCACCAGCGGCGACAAACCGCGCATCAGTGGATAAACCAGGCCCAGGTCGCCGACCCGATAGGCCTGGATCAACAGGTAGCGATAGAGCAGCTCGAACGCCGCCGACGCCAGAATCCACGGCCAGATTTCCTGCGGCGGCAGGCTGATGAAAGGAAACGCCAGCGCGACAAACAACAGCGCCACGGTGTCCATGCAGGCCACCACCAGCAACCGTTCGGCGCTGAACTTGATCAGGGTATTCCACGCTGCGTGCAACAGCGCCGCCACCAACACCAGAGCTGTCGCCAGCACGTGTCACTCCTTCATTCTTGTTTTTGAACCTGAGCCATTTGATCAGGTCTTTGATTCGCGATGTGTCAGGCGCTGTTTATACGTCAAGCGCCCCCGTCGCAACCGGTTGCGCACAGACAAATCTCAAAAAATCCTGTCTGGGCGACACAATTGTGCCCCCACCCGGCATCTGCCCATCCAACCCTTGCGTCCACGAACGGGCGCGCTGTCTTTTCACCCCCATCCAAAGGACCCCGGATGCTTGAACTCGTCGCCGCTTTCATCTGCCTCACCACCCTCCTCACTTTCGTGAATTTCCGCTTCATCGGTTTGCCTCCGACCATCGGCGTGATGGTTACCGCACTGATGTTTTCCCTGTTGCTGCAAGGCCTGAGCCTGCTCGGCTACCCCGGCCTCGAAGAGCGCGTACAGCAACTGATCGGCCAGATCGACTTCAGTGATCTGCTGATGAACTGGATGCTGTCGTTCCTGCTGTTCGCCGGCGCCTTGCACGTCAACCTGAACGACCTGCGCAGCTACCGCTGGCCCATCGGCCTGCTGGCGACGTTCGGTGTACTGATCGCCACCGCCGTGATCGGCAGCCTCGCCTATTACATCTTCGCCCTGTTCGGCTGGCACGTGAGCTTCCTCTACTGCCTGTTGTTCGGCGCGCTGATTTCCCCGACCGATCCAATCGCGGTGCTTGGCGTGTTGCGTACGGCCAATGCCTCGAAACCGCTGAAGACCACCATCGTCGGCGAATCGCTGTTCAACGACGGCACCGCCGTGGTGGTGTTCACCGTGTTGCTGGGCATCGCGCAATTGGGCGAAACCCCGACCATCGGCGCCACCGCCATGCTGTTCGTCCATGAAGCCGTCGGCGGTGTGCTGTTCGGCGGGCTGATCGGTTATCTGGTGTACCTGATGATCAAGAGCATCGAGCAGCACCAGATCGAAGTCATGCTGACCCTGGCGCTGGTGATCGGCGGTTCGGCGATGGCCACCGAGCTGCACGTCTCGGCGCCGATTGCGATGGTGGTCGCCGGTCTGATCATCGGCAACCTCGGTCGCAATCTGGCGATGAACGACATGACGCGCAAATACCTGGACGGTTTCTGGGAGTTGCTCGACGACATGCTCAACGCCCTGCTGTTCGCGCTGATCGGCATGGAGCTGTTGCTGCTGCCGTTCAACTGGCTGCACGTGGCGGCGGCGAGCCTGCTGGCACTGGCAATTCTGCTGTCGCGCCTGCTCACCGTGGCCCCGGCCATTGTCCTGTTGCGCCGCTGGCGCACAGTGCCGCGCGGCACCATCCGGATCCTGACCTGGGGCGGTTTGCGCGGCGGTGTTTCGGTGGCGTTGGCCTTGGCCCTGCCGCTGGGCCCGGAACGCGATCTGCTGCTGAGCATCACCTACATCGTGGTGCTGTCGTCGATTCTGTTGCAGGGCCTGACCATCGGCAAACTGGTCAAGCACGCGACTCGCGACGAGCCGGTAACGGCTGCCGAGCCCGCTCACCACTGATCATTTCTTGATCGGCTGCGGATCGGGCTTTTCGGCCTGGTCCGCAGACTCCTTCGGTTTTCCACTTTCGCTGCGGATCTGCGCATGGCTGATCAGGGCGAAGATGAAACTGCCGCCGATGATATTCCCCGCCAATGTCGGTCCGGCAAATACCGCCCAGAAATCACTCCACGGCAACTCGCCGGCAAACACCAGATACGACACTTCCGCCGAGCCCACCACGATGTGGGTGAAGTCGCCCAGCGCCATCAGGTAGGTGATGAGGATGATGATCCACATCTTCGCGCTCTCCATGGACGGGATCATCCAGACCATGGTGGCGATCATCCAGCCGGAAACGATGCCCTTGGCGAACATCTGGCTGGCGTGGTTTTCCATGACCTTGCGGCCGATTTCGAGGAAGGCGGCGTCGGTCTTGCTGTCGAAGATCGGCAGCTCGAGCATCACGTAAGCCACCAGAATCGTGCCGCACAGATTGCCGAACAGTACGACTGTCCAGAGTCGGATCAGTCGGCCGAAGTTGCGGATCGTCGGTTTGGTCATGACCGGCAGCACAGCGGTCAGGGTGTTTTCGGTGAACAACTGCTGGCGGGCGAGGATCACCGCCAGAAAGCCTGCGCAGTAGCCGAAGCTGGCGATCACCTTGAATTCGTCACCCTCGGGCAACCGGGAATTGAGCAGGCCCATGCCCATCAGCGACAGGCCCATGGTCAGCCCCGCCGCCAGCGCCGACCACCACAGCGCGGCAATGCTGCGCTCCAGTTCCTGGTCGCCCTGTTTACGGATGATTTCATGCAGGACTGCCGCGCGGGGCGGCTGGTTTTTCTCGACTTCGTGCTGTTCCTTGGCCGAGAGGTCGGGGGTCTTGCCGTCTGTTGGCGTGGTCATGGCGGGAAACCGGTGGCGGGGTCATAAAACTACGACACGCGCCATTCGGCTTCCGTTCTACAGAACGCGCCGATTACTCGGTAACGGGCGTTTCATCCTTGAACTGGTCTTTGACGTATTTGATTTCGGTCCGCCCGTGCGGTGCCGGCAGGCCGTCTTCACCGAGGTTGACGAAGACCATCTTCTCGACCGTCAGGATGCTCTTGCGGGTGATCTTGTTGCGCACTTCACAGGTCAGGGTGATCGAGGTGCGGCCGAACTCGGTGGCGGTGATGCCCAGCTCGATGATGTCGCCCTGGCGCGAGGCGCTGACGAAGTTGATCTCGGAAATGTACTTGGTCACCACACGCTGGTTGCCCAGTTGAACGATGGCGTAGATCGCGGCTTCTTCGTCGATCCAGCGCAGCAGGCTGCCGCCGAACAGGGTGCCGTTGGGGTTGAGGTCTTCGGGTTTTACCCATTTGCGGGTGTGGAAATTCATGTTCACTCCTGAGCGTTTGCCGAAAGATGGGCGCCATCTTGGCAGACTGATCGGTCATGCTCCATGAGGCTTCTACTATGGTCGCGATTGGCGATCTTCATTTGGCCGACAGAAACCCTTTGGAAGATCAGTCTAGACGGCTATAATCGCCCCCGTTTCAAAACGGTAACGTTCACTTGATACCGTTTTCCCGCCACCTGTCCGAGGGGCGCTGCAGCAGGTTCAACCTGTCAGGCTCGGATGGGGCGTTGACTGGCTCAGGCCGGACACTAAACGCACAACGGCGCCCATTCGCATACATTACGAATGGAGGCTCTTCATGAGCGCTGTTATCACGCCTGCAGATTTTAACGATTACAAAGTTGCCGACATGTCCCTGGCTGCCTGGGGCCGTCGCGAAACCATCATCGCCGAGTCGGAAATGCCGGCCCTGATGGGTCTGCGCCGCAAGTACGCTTCCGAGCAGCCGCTGAAAGGCGCAAAAATCCTCGGTTGCATCCACATGACCATTCAGACCGCCGTGCTGATCGAAACCCTGGTTGCCCTGGGTGCCGAAGTTCGCTGGTCGTCCTGCAACATCTTCTCGACTCAGGATCAGGCCGCTGCTTCCATCGCCGCTGCCGGCATCCCAGTTTTCGCCTGGAAAGGTGAAACCGAAGAAGAGTACGAGTGGTGCCTGGAGCAGACCATCCTGAAAGATGGCCAGCCATGGGACGCCAACATGATCCTCGACGACGGCGGCGACCTGACTCAGCTGCTGCACGACAAGTACCCACAGGTTCTGGATCGCGTTCACGGCGTGACCGAAGAAACCACCACCGGCGTACACCGTCTGCTGGACATGCTGGCCAAGGGCGAACTGCGCATCCCGGCCATCAACGTCAACGACTCGGTGACCAAGTCCAAGAACGACAACAAGTACGGCTGCCGTCACAGCCTGAACGACGCCATCAAGCGTGGTACTGACCACCTGCTGTCCGGCAAGCAAGCGCTGGTCATCGGCTACGGTGACGTGGGCAAGGGCTCGGCCCAGTCCCTGCGTCAGGAAGGCATGATCGTCAAAGTATCCGAAGTCGACCCGATCTGCGCCATGCAAGCCTGCATGGACGGTTTCGAACTGGTTTCGCCGTTCATCGACGGTATCAACGACGGCACCGAAGCCAGCATCGACAAAGCGCTGCTGGGCAAGATCGACCTGATCGTGACCACCACCGGTAACGTCAACGTTTGCGACGCAAACATGCTCAAAGCCCTGAAGAAGCGCGCCGTTGTCTGCAACATCGGTCACTTCGACAACGAAATCGACACCGCTTTCATGCGCAAGAACTGGGCATGGGAAGAAGTGAAGCCACAGGTACACAAGATTCACCGTACCGGCCCGGGCGCTTTCGACGCTCAGAACGACGACTACCTGATCCTGCTGGCCGAAGGCCGTCTGGTGAACCTGGGCAACGCCACCGGTCACCCGAGCCGCATCATGGACGGTTCGTTCGCCAACCAGGTTCTGGCCCAGATCTTCCTGTTCGGCCAGAAGTACGCCGACCTGTCGCCAGCCCAGAAAGCCGAGCGCCTGACCGTTGAAGTACTGCCGAAGAAACTCGACGAAGAAGTGGCCCTGGAAATGGTTCGCGGCTTCGGCGGCGTGGTCACCCAACTGACCAAGCAACAGGCTGACTACATCGGCGTGACCGTCGAAGGCCCGTTCAAGCCGCACGCTTACCGCTACTAAGTAAGAGCAGCTGCGAGCTTCAAGCTTCAAGCGGCAAGCAAGGCCACAAGCCGAGCTTGCCGCGCGAAGCCCGAAAGCTCTGCCCCTATTTGTCAAAACAGTGTCAGGCCGCAAGCTTCAGGCACAAGAGACCAGCGCACCTCCGCTGCTCTTGCAGCTTGAAGCTTGCAGCTTGTAGCTGGAGGTCCCCTCCATGTCCCAAGACCGTCGCTACAGCTTCGAGTTCTTCCCGACCAAGACCGATGCTGGGCATGAAAAACTGCTCGCCACTGCCCGTCAGCTGGCCACCTACAACCCTGACTTCTTTTCCTGCACCTACGGCGCGGGCGGTTCGACCCGTGACCGCACGCTGAACACCGTGTTGCAGCTGGAAAGCGAAGTCAAAATCCCCGCCGCCCCGCACCTGTCGTGCGTCGGCGACAGCAAGGACGACCTGCGCGGCCTGCTGAACGAGTACAAGGCTGCCGGCATCAAGCGCATCGTCGCCCTGCGTGGTGACCTGCCGTCCGGCATGGGCATGACCAGCGGCGAGTTGCGTCACGCCAATGAACTGGTTGAGTTCATTCGTGAAGAAACCGGCAATCATTTCCACATCGAAGTCGCCGCCTACCCGGAGATGCATCCGCAAGCGCGCAACTACGAAGACGATCTCGCCAACTTCGTGCGCAAGGCCCGTGCCGGCGCCGACAGCGCGATCACCCAGTACTTCTTCAACGCCGACAGCTACTTCTACTTTGTCGACCGTTTGCAGGCGCTGGGCGTGGACATTCCGGTCGTGCCAGGGATCATGCCGATCACCAACTACAGCAAACTCGCGCGTTTCTCCGATGCCTGCGGTGCGGAAATCCCGCGCTGGATCCGCAAGCAACTGGAAGCCTACGGCGATGACAGCCAAAGCATTCAGCGCTTCGGCGAACAGGTCGTCACCGAAATGTGCGAACGCCTGCTGCAGGGCGGCGCACCTGGTCTGCACTTCTATTCCATGAACCAGGCCGAACCTAGCCTGGCGATCTGGAACAACCTGAAATTGCCACGCTGAGACCGCTGTACGCCGCAAGCTGAACGCTTCTTGCCACAACAAAAGATCGCAACTTTCGACAGCTTTTACAGGGCTGTCGCAACTGCGATCTTTTGCTTTTAAGGCCCGAAACAGAGCTTCTGCTGCCAGTTTCTGGCTCTTTGGCGTTTCTCGTCGTAATCTCAAGTCATGCCTTTGATCACGCAGTTATTCGCCGTGCTGGTTTTTGCTTGCCTGAGCTTTGCGGCTCGGGGCGAGAAGCTGCGTATCGTCACCGAACCGTGGGCACCGTACGTTTACGAAGAGAACGGCAAGAACCTCGGGCTGGACTACGAAACCACCGCCATCGTGTTCAAACGCCTGGGCATCGAAGTCGAATGGCAGTTCCTGCCGTGGAAACGCTGCCTGTCGATGCTCGAAACCGGCCAGGCCGACGGCGCACTGGACATTTTTCACAGCGCCGAACGCGACGCCACCCTGCTCTACCCGAGCGAACCGCTGTCGGATGTCGAATTCGTGATGTTCTACGCCAACGAACGACCGCATCCCTTTCGCAGCCTTGAAGACCTCAAGGGCCTGACCATCGGCACCTCGCCGGGTTATCTGTACAGCCCGGACTTCAGCGAGTCGACCCTGTTCACCCGGGAACCGGCCCCGACCCACGAAGCCAACTTCGGCAAACTGGTGCGCGGGCGGATCGACCTGCTGATCACCGACCGACGCGTGGGCCAGCACTTGCTCGATGAACTGAATATCCGCAACCAGATCACCGAGAACCCCACCGTCATTAGCCGTCAGAGCCAGTTTCTGGCCGTTCGGCGCAACGCAGGGATGGATTTGCTGGTGCAGCGTTTCGGCGCCGAGCTCAAGCGTTTCAAGCGTGAGCCGGCCTATGCCGAGCTCAGCGCACGCTACGGCGCGACTCCGACCATGACCGCGCCACTGGGCAGCGCCACCGCCAGCGGCAAAACCGTTGAGCAGCAGGAAAGCGGCGCGCAGTGATTGCTCTGTTATACTCCGGCGTTCCCGCCAGGCTCACGCCCGGACGCCCGGAACCGTAACAGGCCTCCCGACCCGCTACAGCGCAGCTTTTCAGCCCGCGCGAGCGCTCCGGACGTGCCTTCGGAACCGCAGCAGGACCGGACGGGATTGCGTCCTCTTAAACGCCATTCGCGCCAGGCAAGACTCCCATTGGGCCAAGCCCTAACTAAAACAGGATTACTCATGTCCTTTGCTTCCCTCGGTCTCTCCGAGGCTTTGGTCCGCGCTATCGAAGACGCGGGCTATACCGAGCCTACTCCGGTGCAACAGCGGGCCATTCCCGCCGTGTTGCAAGGTCGCGACCTGATGGTTGCGGCACAGACAGGTACCGGTAAAACCGGCGGCTTCGCCCTTCCGATCCTGGAGCGGCTGTTCCCTAACGGTCACCCGGACAAATCCCAGCGTCACGGCCCGCGCCAACCGCGCGTCCTGGTGCTGACCCCGACCCGCGAACTTGCGGCCCAGGTTCACGACAGCTTCAAGATCTATGCCCGTGACCTGAAATTCGTCAGCGCCTGCATCTTCGGCGGCGTCGGCATGAACCCGCAGGTTCAGGCCATGTCCCGTGGTGTGGACGTACTGGTTGCCTGCCCGGGTCGTCTGCTCGATCTGTGCGGCCAGGGCAGCGTCGATCTGTCCCACGTTGAAATCCTCGTGCTGGACGAAGCCGACCGCATGCTCGACATGGGCTTCGTCCATGACGTGAAGAAAGTCCTCGCGCGTCTGCCGGCCAAGCGCCAGAACCTGCTGTTCTCGGCGACCTTCTCCAAAGACATCACTGATCTCGCCGGCAAGCTGCTGCACAACCCGGAACGTATCGAAGTGACGCCGCCGAACACCACGGTCGAGCGCATCGAACAACGCGTATTCCGTCTGCCAGCCAGCCACAAGCGTGCGCTGCTGGCTCACCTGATCACTGCTGGCGCCTGGGAACAGGTACTGGTGTTCACCCGCACCAAGCACGGCGCCAACCGTCTGGCCGAGTACCTGGACAAACACGGCCTGCCGGCTGTGGCGATCCACGGTAACAAGAGCCAGAACGCCCGCACCAAAGCCCTGGCCGACTTCAAGGCCGGCGAAGTGCGCATCCTGGTAGCGACCGATATCGCCGCCCGTGGCCTGGACATCGACCAGTTGCCGCACGTGGTCAACTTCGAACTGCCGAACGTCGATGAAGACTACGTGCACCGCATCGGCCGTACCGGCCGTGCCGGTCGTTCGGGCGAGGCGATCTCGCTGGTTGCGCCGGACGAAGAAAAACTGCTGAAAAGCATCGAACGCATGACCAAGCAGAAAATCGCCGACGGCGACCTGATGGGCTTCGATGCCAGCACCATCGAGGCCGAGAAGCCTGAAGTGCGCGAGCGTCCGGACATGCGCAACCCGCGCAATGCCCGTGGCCCACGCGGCGACGGCCCGAATGGCGGCGGTGGTGGTGGCGGTCGTAAAGACAAAGGCAAAGACAAGGGCAAGGAAAAACCGGCCGGCGAACGCGGTGAGCGTGGCGAGCGTCCAGCCCGTCAACAGAAGCCGCGCGAAGGCACCCCGGCCCGCGAACAGCGTCAACCGAGCCAACCGCCACGCGCCGCTGCTGACCGTGCTCCGGACGAATTCCTCGACGACGATGTGGATAACTTCGGTAACCGCGTTGACTACGTGCCGAAGCAGGCTCCGGCCGGCGGCCGTGGTCGTCGTCCAGGCGCTCCGGCGCAAGGCGCAGGTTCGGGCGCGCCGCGCACCGGTGGCCAGCCACAAGGTCGCCAGAACGGTCCGCGCAACAGCAACGGTTCGAGCACCGGCACCCCACCGGCCAAACGCAGCGGCCCACGTAACGGTGCGCCGCGTGACGGCCAGGGTCGTCGCGACGAAAACCCGCGCAACCGCCGCCCGGCCCGTGACGATCAGCAACGTGCCGAGCCGGCCGTGCAGAACCCGCGCAGCAGCGGCCCGAAGATCATGCACAAGGAATCGAAAGCCGACCGCTTCCCGACTCCGGAACAGCTCGATCAACTGCCAAGCCGTCCACGCGGTGAAAAACCGGCCTTGCTGACTCGCAATCGCTGAGTTTCAACAAGGCAATAAAAAACGCCCCCGGTCGCAAGACCGGGGGCGTTTTTGTATGTCTGGCGAAAATTACTTCGCTTTGACACCTTCGAACGAGATGTACAGGTCGACGTTGTCGGACTGTGGACCCAGATCCATCATCTTGCCGAAATCAGAGCGCTTGATGCTGGTGGTACCTTCGAAGCCGGCACGGTAGCCGCCCCATGGATCCTTGCCTTCACCCAGGAACGTGGCCTTGACCACGATCGGCTTGGTCACGCCGTGCAGGGTCAGGTCGCCGGTCACGTCAGCAGTGTCTTTGCCTGCGGCGTTCTTGCCGGTGGATTTGACGCTGGTGGAGACGAACTTGGCGTCAGCGAATTTGCCCACGTCCAGGAAGTCTTTGCTGGCGATGTGCTTGTCGCGCTCGGCGTGGTTGGTGAACACGCTGGCGGTCTTCACGTCGAACTCGATCTTGCTGTCTTCAGGCTTGGCAGCATCGAAGCTGAACTTGCCGCTGATGTCCTTGAAGGTACCGGTGATGAAGCTGTAGCCCAGGTGGCTGATCTTGAAGTCGACGAAGGCGTGCTGGCCTTCTTTGTCGACGGTGTAGTCAGCGGCCATTACGTTGGCGGACAGCACGGCAGAACCGATTGCCAGAGCGGCCAGAGTCTTTTTCAACATGCTTTCTTTTCCTTTGAGTCGAGGTTGAACGTCAGGCTTTGCGACCGAGCATTCGGGTAAGGGTCGCATCACGATCGATAAAGTGGTGCTTCAACGCTGCCAACGCATGAAGGCCGGAAAAAATTACCAGCGCCCACGCCAGGTACAGATGAATCACCCCAGCGGTATCTGCCTGGTCCGGTAGTCCGGAAACCAGTGCAGGAACTTCAAACAGGCCAAACACCGGGATCCCGACACCGTCTGCGGTGGAAATCAGGTAACCGGCAAGCATCACGGCGAACAGCGCAAGGTAGAGGAACCCATGGCCGAACTTGGCGCCGATGCGGGTCATGCGGCTGTAGCTCTGCAGCGTTGGCGGCGGAGGGCTGACAAAACGCCACAGCACCCGCAACACCATCACAGCCAGCAGCACCAGACCGATGCTCTTGTGCAGATCCGGCGCGTCTTTGCGCCAGGTACTGTAGTAATCCAGCCCCACCATCCACAGACCGAGCGCAAACAGCCCGAAGACCGCCAGCGCCACACCCCAGTGCATGAAGATGCTGACCCAACCGTAGCGCGAAGAAGAGTTACGTAGCTGCATTGCCCAAATCCTGTGAGAACTGCGAACCAAGACTAGCGAGTTATCTATCGATTTAAAGCGGAAAATTTCGCTTTGAAATATCGAGAAATACGATCAAGAGTCTGAAAGTCGTGGGTTAAGGAAGGATTAAAGACGATTTTGTGTCGTGATGTCAGGCGCAGGTTGCGCAAATCCCGTCAGGAGCATAGGGGGTTTCTTCAGCAGGAAGACGCTCTCCTTGAGGGATCGATTACAAGGAAAAAAATGTTTCAGCCAAGCAATATGTATAGCCAATTGTGTATTTCAACTTGATTGAATGAGTGCTCAACATCTCACATTAAAGGTGAAACACATGGCTATTCGTTACACCCCATTCCAAGCAAGTGGCTCATCAGTATTGCCGCCGAACCAAACGATGTCAGCGGGGCAATTCCTGATATCCGAGAACGGGCGATTCCGACTGATATTGCAGGCAGATGGAAATTTGATAATTCAGGATGGAGAGGCTGTAGTCTGGATTGCAGATGCACATCAACCCCACAGTTTGACCTTGCATCAGAAAAGAATGCATCAGCCCCTACAGTTTGTAATCAGTAATAACGGTTTCCTTTATGACGCTTCCAGAAAGCGAATATGGATTGCTGAAAGTACCCACAGCACTGACAAATCACTTTGGTACAACACCTGTCTGGTGATACAGAACGATGGGAATCTGGTGATATACGACCAGCGCACAGGAAGCCTGCGCTGGGCGCGCTTTGGCTTCATCCCCGGCCGTATCCAGAAGCCAAAACCAAGGTGGCTGAAAAAACTGCCGAACGGGATAGAAGTTTATGAGTGGACGTTTTCCTGAGAGGTGTCTCTAATCACAGCCAAATTCCCGACTTCAAGAACTTTTGAACAACGGCGGCGGATCGAGACAATCAGGCTTATAGGGATCTATCCGACACTTATGGGCCAACTCGGAATCATGACCTTTAAGTACCAATCGACCATCCACACAGCCGGACAGTGCGACCAACATAACAATCAGAACTACTGCTTGCATATCGCCCTCCAAATTTATTGAAGAACATAGAATCAAGCTGAGGCGCCCTCAATCGCTTCTTTCCTGTATTTCTGTGGGAAGCATCCGATACATCGCCGATGCATGTAGGACTGTGATGCTCTGTAAAAAACCTGCCCAAGATTCAGATATAAAAAACGCGGCCCTTGAGCCGCGTTTTTTTATGCCTGACGGTTACTGCGCCTTGGTATCGGTCGCTGCCGCCGGAGCCGGTTTGGCGGCTGGCTTCTTCGCCGGCTCAGCCTTTTTCGCTGCAGGTTTGGCCGGGGCCTTTTTCGCCTCGGTTTTCGTCGCAGGTTTTTTCGCTGCTGGCTTGGCTGCCGCTTTCTTGGCTGGCTCGGCTTTCGCCGGGGCTGCTGGCTTCGGTGCTTCCACCGGAGCTGGTGCAGGAGCCGGGGTCGGTGCAGGCGCTGGAGCGGCTGGAGCAGGTGCCGGCTCTGGCGCTTTTACTGGCTCCGGTTTCTTGTCGTCGTCCGAACCGCCGAACAGGTTGGTGAAGAAGTTGCCTTTCTTCGCCGCCGTGGCCGCACCCGCTGCGCCTGCCGCCGCTGCTGCGGTGGCCGCTGCCGGGCCGACCTTGATCGGTTCGAAGGATTTGCCCGCCGCCAGGTCTTCAACCTGACTGGCCGCACGCTGACCGGTGCGCAGTGCGCCTTCCAGGGTGCCCGGGTACAAGGTGTCGGTGTGTTCGCCGGCAAACGCTACGCGTTGCAGCGGACGTTCCCACAGGCGCCAGAATTTGCTGATCTGGCCAGGACCGAAGGCCAGGTAAGAACCGCCAGTCGACGGGTCGGTGCTGTAGCGACGGATTTCATAACCGGTGAACGAGCCACGGGCTTGTGGATAAAAGGTGTGCAGACGAATCAGTACCTGATCGACCATCTGCTTGTCGCCGAAGGCCTGCATCACACGGGCGTTGTCGCCGGACAGGTTGATCACCACGTTCGCGCCGCCCTTCAGGGCCGGCTCGATCCACAACATGCCCAGACCGGTGTTGCTGTAGATCTCGCCGGACATCCGCGCCTTGCTTTCCCACACTGGCGTCTTGAACTTCAGCATGATCTGGTCGCGCCAGCCGTAGTTGGTGCCTTTGATCGCGGCCAGATGCTGGGCGTCCAGCGCCGGGGTCAGCTGGATCTTGTTAAGCGCGCGCAGTGGCACGGCCAATACGACGTAATCCGCCGAATAGCCAACGCTGCCGACCTTGACGGTCACGCCGTCCTTGTCCTGGGTGATGGCGGACACCGGCGAATCGGTCTTGATGGTTTTCAGCTGCTTGACGAAGGCCTGGGCCAGCACCGGGCTGCCGCCGACCAGACGCGAAGCGCGCAGGTCACGGTCGGATACGCCGCGATAAACCCGGCTCTGCTGCGCGAAATACAGCAGCGACAGGCGCGAAGGTTCGTCGTAGTGGGTGCGGATATCCTGGTTGATCAGCTGACGCGCGGTGGCTGGCAGGTTCTGCTTGTCGAGCCAGCTCGACACGTTGATCTGGTCCAGGGCGTGCAGGGTGTTGGTCGCGGCCGGGTTCTGCGGATCGTCAATCGAACGCGCCAGATCGTCGCGGGTCTTCTCGTAGGCCTTCAGCGCCTGGGCGGTGGCCGGTTGCTTGGTGGCCAGGTCGGCGGCGGAGAAATACTCGCCGTCGATCAGGTAACCCGGGGTCCGCACGAATTCAGGGGCCGGCGTGGTGCTCAGCTTGAAGGTCGACACGTATTTGTTCAGCACCGGCTGAGCCTTGTCGTTGCCGATCCACTCGCTGGTGGCCATGCCCGAGCGACCGCCCAGGCTCGGCTTGGCTTCCAGCAGCGTCACCTGCCAGCCCTTGTTCTGCAGTTCGTAAGCCGCAGTCAGGCCCGACAGGCCGCCGCCGATCACGATCGCGGTTTTATCCTTGGCCAGCGCCGTAACGCTAAACAGCCCCAACACCACAAGCGCACAGGCGCGCAGCCAACCGACAGACATTCAGCGAACTCCGGAAAAACACGTAGGAAAAAGCAGTTTTGCGGGTCAGACGACCCAAAGAACCGCGAAGAATACGTCAGCCATCAAAACGCCGCCAGCAACGTCTATCGGCCCATACAAAGTAGCTCAATCGACACAATGGGTTGTCCCGACGCGACGCATTGCATAGGCTTGCGCGATTGTTTGCCCGCGCCTGACGCGAGCCGCCTCGAGGAGACTGAACATGGGCCTGAACAACCAGTGGATGCAACGCGATCTCGCGGTGTTGTGGCATCCCTGCACCCAGATGAAAGACCACGAACAGCTGCCGCTGATCCCGATCAAGCGCGGTGAAGGCGTCTGGCTGGAAGATTTCGAAGGCAAGCGTTATCTGGATGCCGTCAGTTCCTGGTGGGTCAACGTGTTCGGTCACGCCAACCCGCGCATCAACCAGCGCATCAAGGATCAGGTCGATCAACTGGAACACGTGATTCTGGCCGGTTTCAGCCATCAGCCGGTGATCGAGCTGTCCGAGCGTCTGGTGAAAATGACGCCAGAGGGCCTGAACCGGGTGTTCTACGCCGATAACGGTTCGTCCTGCATCGAAGTCGCGCTGAAAATGAGCTTTCACTACTGGCTCAACCGCGGCCAGTCGAACAAGAAGCGCTTCGTCACCCTGACCAACAGCTACCACGGCGAAACCATGGCGGCGATGGCGGTCGGCGACGTGCCGCTGTTCACCGAAACCTACAAAGCGCTGCTGATGGACACCATCAAGGTGCCGAGCCCCGATTGCTACCTGCGCCCCCAAGGCATGAGCTGGGAAGAGCATTCGCGCAACATGTTCGCGGCCATGGAACAGACCCTGGCGGAAAATCATGACAGCGTCGCTGCGGTGATCGTCGAGCCGCTGATCCAGGGCGCCGGCGGCATGCGCATGTATCACCCGGTCTATCTCAAGCTGCTGCGCGAGGCCTGCGACCGTTACGGTGTGCACCTGATCCACGATGAAATCGCTGTCGGTTTCGGCCGTACCGGAACGATGTTCGCCTGCGAACAGGCCGGCATCCGCCCGGACTTCCTGTGCCTGTCGAAAGCCCTGACCGGCGGTTATCTGCCATTGGCGGCGTGCCTGACCACCGACGAGGTGTACAGCGCGTTCTACGACGATTACCCGACCCTGCGCGCCTTCCTGCATTCGCACAGCTACACCGGCAACCCGCTGGCCTGTGCAGCGGCGCTGGCGACGCTGGATATCTTTGAACAGGACAACGTGATCGAGAACAACCGGGCGTTGTCACAGCGCATGGCGTCGGCCACGGCGCATCTGGTGGATCACCCGAACGTTTCCGAAGTCCGCCAGACCGGCATGGTGCTGGCCATCGAGATGGTCAAGGACAAGGCCACGAAAGAAGCCTATCCGTGGCAGGAACGTCGCGGCCTGAAGGTGTTCCAGCATGCGCTGGAGCGTGGCGCGTTGCTGCGTCCGCTGGGCAGCGTGGTGTATTTCCTGCCGCCGTACGTGATCACCCCGGAGCAGATCGACTTCCTCGCCGAAGTCGCCAGCGAAGGCATCGACATCGCCACCCGCGACAGTGTCAGTGTGTCGGTGCCGAAGGATTTCCATCCCGGTTTCCGCGATCCGGGCTGATCTAAATTACTTAAGTTGACGACTCGTTCCCATGCTCTGCGTGGGAATGCCTCACCGGACGCTCTGCGTCCGCTCTTGGGACGCAGAGCGTCCCGGGCTGCATTCCCACGCGGAGCGTGGGAACGATCTAACCAGAGAGACCCGAAATGAGACTGTCCCGCTTCTTTATCGACGCCCCGCTCAGCATTGGCGAACACGAACTGCCGGAAGCCCAGGCGCATTACATCAGCCGCGTGCTGCGCATGGCCGAGGGCGATGCGGTGCAGATGTTCGACGGTTCCGGCCACGAGTTTCGCGGTGCACTGCTGGAAGTCGGCAAGAAGCGCGTGACGGTCAGGATCGACGAGCAGTTCGCCGGCCAGGTCGAGTCGCCGTTGCAAATCCACCTCGGCCAGGGCCTGTCCCGGGGCGAGCGGATGGACTGGGCGATCCAGAAAGCCACCGAACTGGGCGTCAACGAAATCACCCCGATTTTCAGCGAACGCTGCGAAGTCCGCCTCAAGGACGAACGCGCCGACAAACGCCTGCTGCACTGGCGTCAGGTAGCGATCAGCGCTTGCGAGCAATGCGGTCGTTCGCGGGTGCCGGTGATTCATCCGCCGGTGTTGCTGGCCGACTGGTTGAAACAGACCGAATCCGAACTGAAACTGGTTCTGCACCCGGTGGCCGAACCCTTGGTCAGCCACGCCAAGCCATCGACCCTGGCGTTCCTGATCGGCCCTGAAGGCGGCTTGTCCGACGCCGAAGTCGAGCAGGCCAAAGGCAACGGCTTCCACGCCGCCCGCCTCGGCCCGCGCGTGCTGCGCACCGAGACCGCGCCGGTTGTGGCGCTGGCGGTGGCGCAGCAACTGTGGGGTGATTTCTAAACCTGTGGGAGCAGTTACAGGACGTAAAACAGAATCGCCACAAAATGCAGCAGGCTCCCGGCGATCACAAACAGATGCCAGATCCCGTGGGCATGCCGCAACCGGTGATCAAGGGCAAAGAAGATGATCCCCACGGTGTACAACACGCCGCCCGATGCCAGCCAGGCAAACCCCGCCGTCCCCAGCGCCGCGATCAGCGGCTTGACCGCCACCAGCACGATCCAGCCCATCACCGCGTAGATCACGATCGACAGGATCCGCGCCTCCGAGCGCGGCTTGATCTCTTGCAGGATGCCGATCAGCGCCAGCCCCCAGACAATCCCGAACAGCGTCCAGCCCCACGGCCCGCGCAGGGTCACCAGGCAGAACGGCGTGTAGCTGCCGGCGATCAGCAGGTAGATCGAAAAGTGATCGACCTTCTTCATGATCGCTTTCTTGCGCCCGCGCACGCTGTGGTACACGGTGGATGCGCTGTAGAGCACCAGCAAAGTGAAAGCGTAAATCGCCACGCTGACGATCTTCCACGGGCTGCCGTCGAGGCTGGCAATCACCAGCATCCAGACGCCCCCGACAAACGCCGCTATCGCCCCGACCAGATGCGTCCAGGCGTTCAGTTTTTCTCCGTGATACATGTGTCGCACACCTCGATTTCATTACCGCAGCGCGCAAGGCTCGGGCCTTGAGCGTAAAAGCGCAATGTTTCCGTTCAACGCGGGCCTGCGCCTGTCCTGATATTTGGGCACAATCGCCCGATACCAAGAAGAGTCCGCGCCATGCTGATCGACGAAGAATTGACCCTGAAGAAACTCGAGGTGTTCCTCGCCTTCATGCGTACCGGCAACCTCGCCCGCGCCGCCGCCGAGTTGCAGACCAGCAATGTCAGCGTGCACCGCGCGATCCATTCGCTGGAAAGCGCCCTGCGCTGCCCGTTGTTCAAGCACGAAGGACGCAACCTGACGCCGCTGGAGAGCGCCTATGTACTCGAAGAGCGGGCGCAGAAGCTGATTCAGGACGTGGTCGAAAGCGTGCGCCTGACCCGCGAAGCCGCCGGGTTCTCGGCCGAACGCTTCAAGCTCGGCTCGCTGTATTCGCTGACGGTGAAGACCGTGCCGCAGCTGATCATGGGCCTGAAGATCCGCCGCAGCGAACTCAACATCGATCTGATCCTCGGCTCGAACATCGACCTGCTCTACAAGCTGAAAAACATGGAAGTCGATGCGATCCTGGTGTCGCTGGACGACAGCGTCAACGACCCGGACTGCGAGCAGATTCCACTGTTTTCCGACGACATCTTCCTCGCCACCCCGGCCGATTCCCGCTTCGCCCAACGCAGCGAAGTGGATCTGGCGGAGGTGCGCGACGAAACCTTCATCACCCTTACGCAAGGCTTTGCCACCCATCAGGACGGTATTCGGGTGTTCCGCCAGGCGGGGTTCGAGCCGAAGGTGGCGATGCAGGTCAATGACATCTTCACCCTGCTGAGCATGGTCAGCTCCGGGGTCGGTTATGCATTGCTGCCGGGGAGGATTGCGGCGGTGTACGAGAACCGGGTGAAGCTGATTCCGTTGCAGGAAAAGTATCGGTTGCAACAGCACATTGGCGTGGTGTTCCTGAAGGCCAAGGAGCGGGATCCGAATCTGCTGGCGTTGCTGGCGGAGTGTCGGATGTATGCCAATCGCCAGACCACCCAATGATTGCTCCCACGCTCTGCGTGGGAGCAATCTTCAGAACCTAGCCAACAATCCCGCGCACGATGAAGAACAACAGCGATGGCCCAAGCAGGCACCCAAGCCCGGTGTGAAACGTAGCCGTCAACGCCCCATAAGGCACCAACCGCCGATCCGTCGCCGCCAACCCGGCAGTCACGCCACTCACGGTCCCGGCCAACCCGCCAAACACCATCGCAGAGCGCGGATTGTCGAGGCCCATCCAGCGCGCCGCCACTGGCGTGCCGACCATCACCAGAATCGCCTTGATCAACCCGGTGGCAATCGACAACGCCATTACATCCGAGGTCGCGCCAATCGCTGCGCCGGTCACAGGCCCGACGATATAAGTCACCGCACCCGCGCCGATGGTGGTCATGCTCACCGCATCGCGGTAACCGAATGCCCAGGCCATGCACGCGCCGACAATGAACGGCAGGATCGTGCCCAGCAGCAGCGCGATCACGCCAATCAACCCGGCCTTCTTCGCCTCGGTCGCCTGCACCTCGAACGCCGTGGCAACGATGGCGAAATCCCGCAGCATCGCGCCGCCCATCAAGCCAATGCCGGAGAACAGCGAAAGATCCGCCAGCCCCTTCTGGCCGCCGGTCATGGTGCCGCCAACCCAGGCCAGCACCAGGCCGATGACGATGGCGATCGCCGAGCCGTGAATCCGCCCGAACGTCAGGCGTTTGGAGAGAATCACCGAGACCCACATGATCACGCCGACGAAGGCGAACGCGGTGACCAGACCGTTGTGCTCCAGACCTTTTTCAATGAGATCCCACATATCAGCGACCTCCTACGGGCGTGCCGACCGGGGAGACTTCCGCCGGTTCATCGGGCAACGGTTCGCCCTTGTGGGTACGGCTGATCAGCGCAATCGTGCAGCCACAGACCACCACCGAACCGATTGCCGCCAGCACCGCCACCGGGCCGCCGTGCAGGGCGGTGACGACGTTCTGTTGCGCGGCCATCGCCACCACCACCGGAATGTACATGGCGCCCCAGAAGCCGACGCCCATCTCGCAGTCCTTGGTCATGCCGCCGCGTTTCTGCATCCACAACCGCGCGCAGATCAACAGGATCATGGCGATGCCGACCCCGCCGACGTTGGATTTGACCCCCAGCAGCACGCCAAGCAGGTCACCCATGATCACCCCTGCCAGCGTACAGATCGCCAGCAGCGCCACACCGTAAATAATCATTGTTGTAGTCCTCAAAGTGCATCGTCGAATGTTGTTTTTGTTGTTCGAAGCCTGAGTCGCGGCGGTCTAGAGTCGGCGGCCCTCCTCTTCACGCAACAGCGCCTGCAAGGTGTCGAGCCGGGCACTGTCGAAGGCAGTGACAGTCCCCTGTTCGAACACCCGGCGCGCCAGCCCGGTCAGTACCGCACCGGGCGGCAGTTCGATCTGTAGACGTACGCCGCGCTCGTAGGCGCTTTGCACGGTGCCGCGCCAGTCCACCACCCGGCACATGTTGAAGGCGAGGTCGTCGCGCAGCGCTTCTACCTTGGTCACAGGCCTTGCGCGGCTGCCGCTCAGGTAAGCGATTTTCGGTGTTTTCAGTTCAACCCTGGCGAACGCCTCGGCGAGGGTTTGCGCAGGCTTATCCAGCAACGGGCAGTGCGACGGCACGCTAACCGTCAGACGTTTTGCCAGCCCGGCGCCACGACTGCGCGCCAACTCGGCGACCGTTTGCATTGCCTTGTCGCTGCCGGCAATCACCACCTGGTTATCGGCGTTGATGTTGGCCAGGTACACCGGTGTTTCTGCGTTGTGTACCTGAGCCAGCAAAGCTTCGACTGTGGACAATTGCAGACCGATGATCGCGGTCATGCCGAAGCCCTGTGGATAAGCCTGCTGCATCAGCTCACCCCGCAGGCTGACCAGATGCAACGCATCGCTGAAGCTCAACGCTCCGGCAACCACGGCTGCCGGGTAGGCACCGATGGACAGGCCGGCGACGTAATCTGCGGTGAGTCCGGCCTGCAACAACTGCCGCGAGGCCGCGACCCCGGCGATCAGCAGACAGAGCTGAACCGCCCGGGTGCTGCGCAACGCTTCGCTCGAATCCAGCCGCAAGACATCTTCACCGAGCCCATCACTGGCCTCGATCAGTGTTTCCCGAGGCAAACGCTGGAGCATGCCGGGCTGCTGCGCGCCTTGGCCGGGAAAAACCAGCAGGCTGCTCACGCTGCCTGCTCCTGCGGGTTCCATGGGTCGCTGACCAGACAGGCTTCATGGGCACTTTTCAGCAGCACCCGCGAAGCATTCCCGGCCCATTCGCGCAGCGCGACGGCACCGAATGGTGTCTGCAATTGCAGGTCGACCCGGCAGGCTGCCTGATCGAAAATCGCCACCAGTTTGCGCGCCTGATTACGGGTCATCAGTTGCGGCGCTCGCAGGATCAAGTCGAGATCGCTGCGCTCGTGCATCGCCGTAAATCCACTGGCCAGCTCAAACCCGACGCTGCCACTGATGCCCCAGATCCAACCGCAATCATCGAGCACCGGCCGCAGTTGCCGGAGCGCCTGCATGACCGGTAGATCACGCTCGCTCTCGACATGACAAAGGGCTTCCGGGCTGACCCGACAGGCAATCGAATCGATGGCCATGAACGCCGCCAACCGCTGCTCGCGCAACACACCGCGTACACCCACCGCCACGAATCCCTCAGCACTCAACGCCCGCCGCACCACCACCGGTTGCCCGGCAGCCAGCGAATCAATCGCCCACTGCGGCGCATCCGCCGGCAACTGCGCCGGCGTCATGCCCCACAGCAGGTCGTGGGCGAGAACGCTGTTCACCACTGCGCCCTCAGCAATTCACGTACGCGGCTGGAGGCTTCGCGATTTTTCGCGCCGAGACGATTGCTCAAGTCAGTCGCGGCAACATCGCCGATGGCTTGCTTCAGGCATTCGCCGACCCGCGCCAGATCCTCCGCCGTCGGCTGTTCGATCTGCTGCACCGACAGGGTTTCCCAGAGCAAGCCGAGGCTGGCGTAGCTGTCGATGTCATAGGCCATCGGCGGCACGCTGGAGGCCAGAGCTTCCAGTTCTTCGACGCTGCGCAAGGTCACCCGCGCCGCCGAAGCCTTGCCCATCGCATGCACCATCACCCCCGGATCACGCAGGGCGATCAAGCGATTGGCCTGATAACCGTGAGCCAGAAATGCCCCCGACATGGCCTTGCCTACCAACAACGCAATCACCGGATGCCCGGCCAGACGAGCGCGGGCGTAAGCGTCCGCCGCACCGGCCAGAGCCTGATGAATGCCGAGAGCTTCTTCGCGACGACCGTAGGCCTGGCTCGGCACATCGACGATGGCGATCAGTGGGCGCTTTTGCGTTTTGTCACGGTCGGCGGTGATCGCGTCATCCACTGCTTTGGCAAGGCCCCAACCTTCGAGCAAACCGACTTCACCGTTGCGAGCGCGAGGGAAACGGTTTTCCGGATCGGCGACCACCGCGATAAAGCGCCCAAGTGGGCCGTCGGCGACCTTCAACGATGGCGGTAAACCTTCAACCACATTCGCGCCAGCGCTCAAGGCGTTGAACCAGTTCAAACCGCGCACGGAATAACCGCTCATGAGCGCTCTCCTTGATACAGATCGCGAACCACCGAAGGCTCGATTTGCTTGTCAGTGTCCAGGCTCGCCAGACGTTGCAGGAACCATTCGGCCCGCTGGCTGCGCGGTTGCAGCGGCAAGCCTTGTTGCAGCAACTCGCCGACCTGCTGGCGAATCCGCGCCACGTCATCGGCGACATAGCGATCCACCAGGCCACTGGCAAACCGTTGCTCGCCACCGGTCAGGCTCCAGATGAAGGGCCGGTCGCGGGAGTCGTATTCCTCGATCCCGGCTTCCTGCTCGATCACCTGCGGGCCGTTCAGGCCGAGGCGTGCTTCCTGGGTCACCAGCAAATAGCTGCACAGCGCGGCGGCAATCGACATCCCGCCAAAGCAACCGACGCTGCCGGCCACCACGCCAACCACCGGTTGGTATTGCTGCAGATCGACAATCGCCGCATGGATGTCGGCAATCGCGGCCAGTCCGAGGTTGGCTTCCTGCAAGCGCACGCCGCCGGTTTCCAGCAGCAGAATGGCGCGGGTCGGGATCCCTTTGCGGTTGTCCTCGGCAGCCAGTTCCAGTGCGCCGGCGATTTTGGCGCCGCCGACTTCACCGAGGCTGCCGCCCTGAAACGCGCCTTCAATCGCCGCGATCACCACCGGCAAACCGTCGAGGCTGCCCTTGGCGATCACCACACCGTCATCGGCCTGCGGCACCACGCCCTGACGTTCCAGCCACGGCGACATGACGCGTTGAAACGGGTCGAGCAGTTCGCGGAAAGTACTGGCGTCGAGCAAGGCTTTCGCCCGCTGCCGGGCGCCGAGTTCGACGAATGAATGTTTGTGCAGAAGCGCTGAGGTATCAGTCATGGCCGATCTCCTCGAAGCCTTGTTCCAGACGCAGGCGCACCACGCCCGGGGTCGCACCGAAGTCGTGGATATCGATGGCCATCGCCGGCGGTGTGGTGCCGTCGAACATCCGTGCGAACAGATGCTGCCAGCGCTGCTGCGCGCCGTTGACCGAGGTCTGCACGTTGATCGTCAACTTGCCGGCGAGGCCCGGTTCGATCAGCACTTCCAGATCGCCGGAACCGACACATCCGACCAGCGTCCGACCACGTGGCGGCTGCCCGGCGGGGAATTCAAAAGATAAGGTTTCCATCAAAACGCTCCCTGAAGGATGCCGTCGCACTCGATCCGGTCGAGCAACAGCGTGGCGGCGAGCAAGTCGGCGGCGCCACCGGGCGAGGCATTCAATGCGATGAGTTGTTGATCCAGCTCGTGCAAGCGGCGGCGACCGGTGAGGCTGGCGCTGCCACCGGCGTCGAGCACTGCCTGGGCGCCGTGTTGCATGGCGTGCAGGCCCGGTTCGCCGGCGCGGTACAGGACGCAGGTGTCGGCGAGGTCGGTCATGATCGCGAGCAAGGCATCGAGCCGGGCGTTCTGCTCGCCATGGCCGGCGGCGCGGCTGCGTTTGAGCTGCGGCAGGCCACGCTGCAGCACGGACGGGAAACCGAGTTGCGCTTCTTCCCGGGCACCGCGAGCGCCGTAGCGTTGGGCGACTTGGGCGCCGTGGCTCAGCGGGCGCGGCGCATAACGGTCATCGAGCAACGCCAGACGCGCAGCGCGCAGAGTGACGGCGCCAGCGCTGGTGGACTTCGTATTCAGCGCAGCGGCCGTGACCAGCAGGCCCAACGCCCAGATCGCCCCGCGATGGGTGTTCACGCCGTGGGTGGTGGCGAGCATCGCTTGCTCCCCTTCCCGTCCGATACGGCCGATGGCTTCACGCAGCGGCAAGCCGATCTCGCCGAACTCAAGCGCGGCCTCGGCCATTTCCTTGAACGCCGGCCACAGCGCCAGCGCCGAAGCGTGCATCAATCCCAGGTGCAGATCGGTATGCGCACCATTGCCGCGACGGTCGACCAGCGCCGGTTTCGGCGACAGATCGGCTTCGTCGATCAGCGCGTCCACTGCCAGGTCCGCCAGCCGTTCCGCGAGGGTGATGGTTTTGGGTTGCAGGTTGAGTGCGTGCATTACCAGCTCCTGAACTTGGCGGGCGGGTTGTAGAGGCCGCCGGACCACTCGACGAGATCGGCAACGCTCTTCGCCGCGAGCAATTCGCGGGTGGCGTCGGTGCGACGGATGCCGAGGTCTTCGGGCAAGGCGATCAGGCCTTCGCGGCGCATGCGTTCGGTGTCTTTCGGGTTGTGCCGCAGGCCGATGGCGGTAACGCCGGCCACCGCAGCGATCATCGCCTGACGCTCTTCCAGCGAGCGCGCCTTGTACAGGTAGGCGATGCCCTCTTCGGTGAGCAAGTGAGTGACGTCGTCGCCGTAGATCATGATCGGCGCCAGCGGCATGCCGCTTTTCTTCGCCACCTCCACCGCATCAAGAGTTTCGACGAAGGTCGGTTTGCCGCCCTCCTGGAACGTCTCGACCATTTGCACCACGAGTTTCTTGCCGCGTTCGAGCATCGGTTGCTGTGAATCGTCATGGCGCATGTCGAGCCAGGCTGGAGTGCCGTGACGGCGACCGCGTGGGTCGTGCCCCATGTTCGGTGCGCCGCCGAAACCGGCGAGGCGACCACGGGTCACGGTGGAGGAATGGCCATCGCCATCGACTTGCAGGGTTGCGCCGATGAACAGGTCCACCGCGTATTGCCCGGCCAGTTGGCAAAACATCCGGTTCGAACGCAGCGAACCGTCACGCCCGGTGAAGAACACGTCCGGCCGCGCGGCGATGTAGTTTTCCATGCCCAGTTCGGTGCCGAAGCAATGCACGCTTTCGACCCAGCCGCTTTCGATGGCCGGGATCAGCGTCGGGTGCGGGTTGAGCGTCCAGTTGCGGCAGATCTTGCCCTTGAGGCCGAGGGATTCGCCGTAGGTCGGCAGGATCAGTTCGATGGCCGCGGTGTTGAAACCGATGCCGTGGTTCAGCGACTGCACGTTGTGTTTTTCGTAGATCCCGCGAATCGCCATCATCGCCATCAGTACATGCACAGGTTTGATGTGCCGAGGGTCGCGGGTAAACAGCGGCTCGATGTAGAACGGCTTGTCCGCCACCACCACGAAATCCACCCACGATGCCGGAATGTCCACGCGAGGCAATTCGCTGACGTCGTCCACCAGTTGATTGACCTGGACGATGACGATGCCGTCGCTGAACGCTGCCGGCTCAATGAGCGCCGGGGTGTCTTCGGTACTCGGGCCGGTGTAGATGTTGCCGGCACGGTCGGCCATGAACCCCGCCGAGAGCACAACGTTGGGGATCAGGTCCACTACCAGTCGCGCGTAGAGTTCGATGTAGGTGTGAATCGCGCCGACTTCCAGCAGACCGTCTTCGAGCAACTGGCTGATGCGCAGGCTCTGGGTGCCGGCAAAGGAGAAATCGAGCTTGCGGGCAATGCCGCGTTCGAACAGGTCGAGGTGCTCGGAGCGGCCAACGCTGGGCATGATCATGTGCAGGTCGTGCAGCTTCTCGGGATCGGCCTTGGCCAAAGCACGGGAAAGAAAATCCGCCTGCTTCTGGTTGTTGCCCTCCAGCACCACACGGTCACCGGGCAGGATCAGCGCTTCGAGCGCCGCGACGATCCTGTCGGTGGGCAACACCGCACCGTCGGCCAGCCCGCGCACCTTGTCGAGGCGACGCTGCTTCTCGTCGCGCCGCCGCGTCCAGCGCGAGTCGGGGGAAATTGTTGTTGTCATGCTCACTCCACGGGGTTCGCTGTCGTGGAGCTACCTTAGGAGTGTGTTCGAGGGGCATCAATCAAGCGCGGCGCGTGATCGTTACGCCTGGAGTAACGATTACGCCAAGCCGGCATCTACCAACAGCTTCTCCAGCGCCAACAGATCCGGCACCTTCGCCACCTGCTCCCCAACCTGCACCGCCGCCTGCTCCAGCGCACACAGCGGCACGTCGACATAGCTCAACTGGCTGTCGAGCTTGTACGAGCGCGGAATCCCCTGCACCAGCAAGGCAATGAAGCGCAGCGTCGGCAATCCGCCCAGGGCGTTGAGGATGACAATCCGTGCCCGTTCGCCGATGACGATCTTGTTGCCGCACGCCGACTCGAAACTCAGCAGCGGAATCTGCCGTTCGCGCCAGGTCACCCGGCCCAGATACCACGGCGGTGTATCGAGGTCGAAGGCGCTGGACTGGTAGTCGATCAGCTCGGCCACAGCGACGTTGGGCAGGATCAGGTTGCGATCGGCCAGCGGCAGCAGCAGCCCGGTGAGCTGGCTGCTGCGCTGGTTATGACGCCGCTCATGCATGTTTTTTGCTCCACAGGGCAATGCTTTCGAGCAGCACCGATTCCTGGTACGGCTTGCCGAGGTAGTCGTTGACGCCGATGGCCATGGCGCGGTCGCGGTGTTTCTGCCCGGTGCGCGAAGTGATCATGATGATCGGCAGGTGTTGCAGGCGTTCATCGTGGCGCACCTGGGTCGCCACTTCGAAGCCGTCCATGCGCGGCATTTCGATGTCGAGCAGCATCAGGTCCGGCATGTGCTCTTCCAGCAGCAACATTGCGTCGACCCCGTCCTTGGCGGTCAGCACGTTCATGCCGTGGCGTTCGAGCAGACGGCTGGTGACCTTGCGCACGGTGACCGAGTCGTCGACCACCATCACCAGCAGCGGCTTCTGCGGCTCGCTTTCAATCTCGTGACCGGTCGGACGCTGCGGCAACCGCGCCTGCATCGCGCGGATCGGCGCCAGCAGATCGAGGATCAGCACCACCCGGCCATCGCCGAGAATCGTCGCCCCGGACACGCCCTGCACCGCCGCGAATTGCGGGCCGAGGCTCTTGACCACGATCTCGCGGGTGCCGGCCATGGCGTCGACCTGCACCGCGATGTGCCGCTCGTTGCATTGCACCAGCAGCACTGGCAGCGGCAGGCTCTGGCCGAGCAGTTTCGGCCGTGGCGCGGTTTTCAGCAGCTCGCCCAGGTAGCACAGTTCATAACGCTGGCCGCCGTACTCGTAACGCGGCGGATCGTGGCGGAAATGCCCGTCCAGTTCATTCGGCAACACGCGAACGATGCCGTCGATGGTGTTCAGCGGAATCGCATATTGATCCTCACCGCACTGCACCATCAGCGCACGGTTGACAGACACGGTGAACGGCAGGCGAATGCGAAAGTGCACGCCCTGCCCCGGCACCGAGTCGATGCTCATGGTGCCGCCCAGTTGCCGTACTTCTTCGTGCACCACGTCCATGCCCACACCGCGCCCGGAAATCTGGGTGATTTTTTCGGCGGTGGAGAAGCCCGGCTGAAGGATGAACTGCAACACTTCGCGGTCGCTGATTTCCGCGTTCGGCGCCAGCAGACCGCGCTTGACCGCTTTGCGTCGCACCGCGTCCAGCGGCACGCCGGCGCCGTCATCGCGGATGTCGAAAACGATGTCGCCGCCCTCGCGGGACAGGTCGAGGCTGATCTGTCCTTGGGCCGGTTTACCCGCTGCCAGTCGCACGTCGGCCGGCTCCAGACCATGGTCGACGGCGTTGCGCAACATGTGCTCCAGCGGTGCGGCCATGCGTTCGAGGACGTTGCGATCCATCTCGCCTTCGGCGTTGCCGACGGTGAACGCCACGTCCTTGTTCAGCTCTTCGGCGACCTGACGGACGATGCGTTTGAGTCGCGGCAACATGCGCTCGAACGGCACCATGCGCGTGCGCATCAGGCCTTCTTGCAATTCGGTGTTGATCCGGCCTTGCTGTTGCAGCAGGTTCTCGGCGTCGTGGGTGCGCCGGTCGAGGGTTTCCTTGAGATCGAGCAGGTCGGAGGCGGATTCGAACAGGGCCCGGGACAACTGCTGCAACTGCGAATGGCGATCCATTTCCAGCGGATCGAATTCTTCATAGCCCAGGCGCTCGGCATCCACTTGCTGACGACTGAGAATCCGCCCCTGGGTTTCGGTATCGAGCCGGCGCAACTGATCGCGCATGCGCTCGATGGTGGTTTCCATCTCGTTCAGGGCTGTCTGTGCATCGCTGACTTGCTGCTCGATACGCCCACGGAAAATCGAGGTTTCGCCCGCGAGGTTGACCAGGTCATCGAGCAGTTCGGCAGAGACCTTGACCATGTCCGCGCCGGCCTCGGGGACGGGGGCGGTGGCTTCGGTTTTAACCGGCGCCGGCAACAACAGCGGTGGCGTTGGTGCGGCCACCGGGTGGCTGAAATTCTGGATCGCGCTGATCAGTCGATCCGCTGGCGGGCACGGCTGGCCGGCGCGCACCGCGTCGAGCATCTGCGCCAACCGGTCATGACCGCGCTGCAACAGAGCAAACAGTTCGCCGCTGCCCTGCAGGGTGCCGGAGGACAGGCTTTCGTAAAGGTATTCCAGCTCATGGGCGAGGTCGCCGATGGGGCCGATTTCCACCATCCGCGCGCCGCCCTTGAGGGTGTGCAGGTCGCGCAGCAGGGTTTCCACTTCCTGGCGGTTGCCGGGCTCGGCCTGCCAGCGCAGCAGCGCGGCACCGGAGTTTTCGATGATGTCGAAACCTTCTTCGAGGAAGATTTCCAGCAATTCCGGATCGTGCCCCGGGCCGTCATGGCTGGCGACGGCGGGCGGTGTCTCGGGACTGCCGGCCTGACCCTGACGGAACTGGCGGATCGCGTCGATCAGCTCCTGCGCCGGTTTCAACGGCTGATGGTCATGCAGTTGATCGAGGTACAACGCCAGGCGGTCATGGCTTTGCAGCAACAGCCGGCCCAAGGCATCGCTGTGGTTGTAGCGGCGATCCACCAGGCCTTCGTAAAGGCTCTCCAGTTCCTGGGCAAGATCACCGACGGCCTCGACCTCGGCCATTCGCGCACCGCCCTTGAGAGTGTGCAGATCCCGTTGCAGCGACGACAGCGGCGCGCCGTTTTCCGGGTCGTTCAACCAGCGCTGCAAGGCTTGCCCGGCGCTGTCGAGGATGTCCACCGCCTCTTCGAGGAAGATCTCGACGATCTCGTCATCCGGGGCGATCCCGGTGGTGCTTTTTTGCAGTTCGGCAGTGGCGCTGCCCAGTTCGGAAATGCTCAGGGTTCGACTGCCGTCGCTGCGAATCAGGCCCATGGCCGACGGGTCGAGGCTTTCGTCGAGCAGTTCGTGCAGCGCACGAATACGCTGCGGTTGCGGGGTGATTTCCTGGCCGGCGGCCAGTTCGTCGAGCATGTTGATCAGCGCTTCGTGGGCCTGCTGCGCCTCATGGAAAAACCGCTCGCTGACCGCCAGGCTGCTTTCTTCCACCGCGCCATACAGGTCGAGCAAGGCTTCGCACAACACGTCCACCGGCAGCAGATCTGCCAAGTGCGCGCCCTCGCCGAGGGTCGTCAGTTCATCCAGCAGCGCGCTGAGTTCCTGGCGTTCGCCGGGGTGCTGCTGCCAGCGTTGCAGGAGGTTTTCGGCGTCGAGCAGGATGTCCATGCCCTGGGCCAGGAAGTTGTTG
The DNA here is from genome assembly GCF_058808055.1 of Pseudomonas sp. GW821-FHT11G12. Lineage (NCBI taxonomy): Bacteria > Pseudomonadati > Pseudomonadota > Gammaproteobacteria > Pseudomonadales > Pseudomonadaceae > Pseudomonas > Pseudomonas sp. GW821-FHT11G12. The sequence goes on along the minus strand of NZ_JBXARH010000002.1, from coordinate 566,263 downwards.
ATCAGTTGCGGATCACGCTTGACCCGCAAGCTGCTGCTCGGCGCATTGAGGATCGATTCCAGCCGCTCACTCAGCAGGGTTTCGGTGCGTTTGATCAACGACTGGGCACCGACAATCGGCGCCAGCGGATCGTGCTTGAGCTGACGCAGACCGACGCGGAACAGGCCCTCGGCTTCCAGCAGCAATTCCACTTCGTCGAGGTCCAGCGCCAGTTGATGGGCCTTGTATTCCCGGGCCAGTTTGTCCAGCGGCGCCGCCAGTTCGGCGATCGGCAATACGCCGGCCATCGACGCGCTGCCCTTGAGGGTGTGCAGCGCTCGCTGCAATTCATCGCTGGCCTGCAACGGCACGTGTTCGGCGGCCTGATCGAGGAAGCGGTTGAGGCTGGCGAGGTGGGTTTCGGCTTCGTTGCGGAAAATCTCCAGCAACAGCGGATCGAGCGCAGCGACGTCTTCCACGTCTTCGGCCGGCAGCGGCGTGGCGCCCTTGGCCAAGGCGTGGGCGCGAGCCGCCAGCTGATCGACATCCTGGCGCTGACGCTGGTGGTTGATGGCGAACTCGGCAATCAGGTCCGGCAGCAACAGCAACGTATCGGCGAGCAATTGTTGCACCGCCGGGCCCGGTTCGACGCTGTGTTCCAGCACCCGGTTGAGCAGGTTTTCCACCGCCCAGGCCAGTTCGCCGAGAACCAGCGCACGCACCATGCGACCGCTGCCTTTCAAGGTGTGAAAGGCCCGGCGCAGTTCGCTCAGGGCTGTGCGATCCTGCGGATCGGCGGTCCAGCGCGGCAGGTATTCGCGCAGCACATCGAGCACTTCCTCGGTCTCTTCGAGGAACACCTCACGCAACTCGTCGTCCACCGGCTCTTCATCGGCCGGTGGCGGCAGCAGACTGCCGGGCGTGGTCAGCGCCGGCGGGTTGACCGCCGACACCGGGCTGGCCAGCACATCGGCCAGCGACTGCACGATGTCCGGGTCATCGAGTTCCTGCAGGTCCTGCATCACCAGCGCTTCGCTGGGGCTGAGCACATCGTCGAGCACCGGCACATGCTGTTCGCTGGGCGGCTCGTCAGGAAAGTAGCCGAGGCTGGCCAGGCTTTTCTGCGCGACATCCAGCAGTTGCTCGCTCGGCGCCTGCGGGTCATCGGTCAGGCGTTCGAGGTAATACTCAAGGCTGGTGATGACATCGGCGAGGCTATCCAGTTGCTGCCAGCCCGGCTCATGGGGATCGAGCAGCAGATGCTCGCGGATGAACCCGTTACAGGCTTCCAGCAGGCTCGCCGCACGGGTCAACGGAATCATCGCCAGTGCGCCGCGCACCTGGGTCAGCAGCGCTGGCAACGGTTGCAGTTGCTGGCGATCCCAGTCGGCGTCGATGTAGTCGACGATCATGTCCTTGGCCTGTTGCAGGCAGATACGCGCTTCCTTGATCACGATCTGATGGATCTGCGTCAGGTCGGTGGTTGGCAGGCGCGAGTCTTCCGGGCTCTCCGGTTCCACCGTGCCGACCATTCCGGCCAGCGTCGCTTCGACGTAAAGCAAGGCGCCGGCGACGTCCATCAGCGTGGCGTCGTTCGGTTCGCGCTGGCCCTGAGCGAGGCTGAGCACCACCGCCAGTTGATCGATGATGACCTTGCGCGGCTGGCCGAAACCGAGCACCGCGAGGGTGTCGGCGATCTGCCGCAGCGGCGCCAGCAGGCTGTCCAGATCCGAGGTGTGCTGGCGGTCGCTGCGCACGAACAGGTCGAGGCGCTCCTTGACCCGCACCAGCTCTTCGCACAACGCCGCGAGCACCGAGCGCATGGCATCGCGGTCGGGGCCGGCCAGGCGCGCGCGTTCTTCGTCGACCATCGCGCTGTCGGGCAACGCGTCGTCCAGGGAGTAGCGATCTTTCATGGTCAGCATCTGCCCGGTGGGATGTTCGGCTTTGGCAATATAGAACAGCAGGCTTTTGAACAGCTCGGGCGGCGGTGGCTGGTTGAGGCCGGCCATGCCTTGCTCGAGCAGACGCTTGAGTTCCTTGTCGGCGTCCTTGAACAGGCTGCGCAGGGCCGGGCTGTTGGCGATCCGGCCTTCGCGCATGCCTTCGACCAGCGCCGAAGCGACCTGCCACAATGGGCTCAACGGTGCCTCGCCGCTCAAGGCTTCGAGGCGGGTGAAGACTTTGCTCAGGTAACCGAGATGCGTCTGGTCGTCCTGTTCGCGGAGCAATCCCACCAGCGCCATCTGCAGCATCTGCCGCAGCTTGCGCAACACATTGGGCAGATCCGCCGGTTCCAGCAGGGCCAGCGCTTCCGCGCTTAGCGGCGGCAGCTCGGGCAATTGCGGGCTGAACAGGCTGGTCTCGGACAACAGGCTTTCGCCCCGGGCACTGCGCAAGTCGTTGATCAGTGGCAGCACCACCAGCGGCAAATCACGGCGGGCACCTTGCACGCGATCGAGGTAAATCGGTAACTGACCGAAGGCCTGCAACAGCAGGTGCAAGGCTTCGTCGCGGTGGCTGACGCGATCGTTCTGCAGGGCTTCGACGAGGTGCTCCATCTCTTCGGCGAGCAAGGCCGCGCCGTAGAACTCGACCATCTGCAGACTGCCGTGGACCTGATGGATGCACGCCAGGCACTCGTCGAGGCCGGGCACCGACTGCGGATCGTCGAGCACGGCTTCGATGGCCTGATGCGCCTGCCTCAGCGTTTCGGCAATTTCGCCCTTGACCCATTCGAGGGCCACGTAGTCGTGCCGGTCACCCATAACCACTCCGCTCGACATGAACTCACGCCTTGTCCGTGGCGGGCGCTGCCGCCGCGGGCAAGGTGAACCCGGACACCGAACGCCGCAACTGGCTGGCCATTTTCGCCAGGTTGCCGATGCTTTCGGCGGTGGCCGTGGAGCCGGACGAGGTCTGCGAGGTGATCTGCTGGATCACGTTCATCGTCAGGGAAATCTGCCCGGCCGAAGACGTCTGCTGCTGCGCCGCGTTGGAAATGCTCTGGATCAGCGCCGCGAGGGTCTTGGACACGCCTTCGATTTCTTCCAGGGCCACACCGGCATCCTGCGCCAGCCGCGCGCCGCGCACCACTTCGGTGGTGGTCTGTTCCATGGAAATCACGGCTTCGTTGGTGTCGGTCTGGATCGCCCGTACCAGTGTCTCGATCTGCCGGGTCGCGGCGGACGAACGTTCGGCCAGCCGTTGCACTTCGTCGGCAACCACCGCAAAACCGCGCCCGGCGTCACCGGCCATCGACGCCTGAATCGCCGCGTTGAGGGCGAGGATGTTGGTCTGGTCGGCGATGTCGTCGATCAGGCTGACGATGTCGCCGATTTCCTGGGACGACTCGCCCAGGCGCTTGATGCGTTTGGCGGTGTCCTGGATCTGTTCGCGAATGTTGTCCATGCCGTGGATGGTGTTGTGCACCACCTCGTTGCCCTTGTTGGCGATCTCCACCGAACGCTCGGCCACCGCCGAGGATTCGGCGGCGTTGGCCGACACTTGATCGATGGACTGGGCCATGTCGTTGATCGCAGTCGACGCTTCGGAAATCTGCTGGGCCTGATGCTCGGAAGCCTGGGCCAGGTGCATGGCGGTGGCCTGGGTTTCCTGCACCGCAGCGGCGACCTGGCCGGCGGTGAGGTTGATGGTCGCCACCAGGTCGCGCAGCTGGTCGACGGAATAGTTGATCGAGTCGGCGATGGTCCCGGTGAAGTCTTCGGTCACCGAAGCCGTCACCGTCAGGTCGCCGTCGGCGAGGTCTTCGATTTCATCCAGCAGACGCATGATCGCGTTCTGGTTGCGCTCGTTCTTCTCGGCGGTTTCCTGCAACTGCCGGTTGGTTTCCCGGACCATGACCATGCCGATCAGGATGATCGACGCCAGCGCCAGCAGGCCCAGCACGTAGCCACCGATGGTGTCGGTGTTGCGGCCGCCGGCGAGGTTCTCGAAACCGGTGGCCAGGTGCGAAGCTTCGTCGAGCAGGGTCTGCGACAGGCTGAAGATGTTGGTGGCGGACTCGCGGACCTTGAACAGCTCCGGCGAGGTTTCGAGGATTTCATCCACTGAGCCCGAGACGAACTGGAACAGCTCGGAAATCTCGCTCAGACGAGCGCGGGCGTCGCGGTCTTCGACCTGGCTGATCTTCAGTGTCGGGTTGCCTTGCAGCATGCCGTTCAACACCTGACCAAAACGCGCGGCGTCACGACCGAAGGCATCGGCAGCCTGTTGCGAGTTTTCATCGCCGGAGAGCACGGTATTCACCGCGCCGAGAATCCGCTCGGCCAGCAGCGACTGACGCTGGGCCATCGCCACCTGCGCCGCCGGGGCGCCGCGTTGCAGGAGGATCTCGACGACTTTTTCGTATTCGATCTGCAACTGCGGCACGGTTTCGGCCAGGGTTGCGGCGACCTGATGCAGGGACAGCACGGTCTGTTCGCTGGACAGAATGGCGTCGGTGTTTTTCAGCAGGCGTTCCCAGTCCAGCTGCACGGCGCGCATTTCCGGGCGCACGGTGGACGGTGCCGGCGGCAGGCCGGTGGCCGGGTCGCCCTTCTTCAGGTAACCCCAGCGCTGGGCGAAATCGTTGCGCGCATCGCTGAGCAGCTTGAACGCGGCCGACTTGCCGGCCGCCGCTTCGGTGGCGTTCTTGGCGATCCGCTGCGACAGCACCCGCAGCTCACCGGCGTGACCGATGTACTGTTTGTCGTAATTGGCCTGGGTGTTGAGGTAAGCGAAGTTGGCGAACAGCAGCATGATGAACACGATCAGCGCGATGAACAGCACGATGATCTGCGAGCGGCTGCGCGAGCCTTCTGCGGGCTTGCTGGTTTTTGCTTTGATCATCGGTCCTCGCCTGTTAAACCGCGACGTGCATGAAACTCGGTGACTGCGCCAGCGCAAACAGGCTGAACACTCGCCAGTTCTGCTCGCGCCGGAAATACCCTTTGACGAACTCGCCCTTGGAGCCTTGCCGTTTACGGATCGAGACGGGTTCGAAGCTGTCTTGCTCGAAGTGCTGCAAGCCGAAAACCTCATCGACCAGCACACCGGCAAAAACGTCCTGATGCTCCACTACCAATACCCGCCGCTGCTTGCGCATGGGTGACAGCTCATGGCCGAAGAATCCGCATAGGTCCATGATCGGCAACAACCGTCCGCGCAGATTGGCCACGCCCTTGACCCAGGGTTTTACCCCCGGCAATTGGGTGAAACGCGGTTCAGGCAGCACTTCGCTGACTTCGCCCATCGGCGCGACATACCAGTGCTCGCCCAGACGAAAGCCGATGCCGCTCCAGCGATCCTGGCGCGCCGGTTGCGACGGCAGATCCGCCGCCAGCAGGCGACAGCGCTGGTCGATCTGCCACAACAGTTCGAACGCGGTCAGCGACTCGCTCATGGCGGCGCGATCAACCGGCCAGCACGTTGTTCAGGGTCTTGATCAGCGTGTCTTCATCGACCGGTTTGGTCAGGTAATCCTTGGCGCCCTGGCGAGTGCCCCAGACCTTGTCGGTTTCCTGATCCTTGGTGGTGATGATGATGACCGGGATGTGGCTGGTTTCAGCGTCCTTGGTCAGTTGGCGGGTCGCCTGGAAACCGTTGAGGCCGGGCATGACGATGTCCATCAGCACCGCGTCGGGTTTTTCCTGACGGGCCAGGGCCACGCCGTCGGCGCCGTTTTCGGCCTTCAACACTTCGTGGCCGTGCTTTTCCAGCATGCCGGTCAGTTTGTACATTTCGGTCGGCGAATCATCGACGATCAGAATACGTGCCATGGTCTTCCCCATTTTTCTTGTCGACACCGGGCCCGCTGGCCGAGCGTCACTGTGCGTGTCTTACTGCGGCAAATCAGCGGTAAAGCCCGGAACATGGGCCGCAATCGCGTCGAGCAGTTCTTCCTTGCTGAAAGGCTTGGTCAAAAATTGATCGGAACCGACAATCCGCCCCTTGGCCTTGTCGAACAGCCCGTCGCGGGACGACAGCATGATCACCGGCGTTGCCTTGAAAGCACTGTTGTTCTTGATTAAAGCGCAGGTCTGATAACCATCCAGACGCGGCATCATGATGTCGACAAAAATGATCCCGGGGTGGTTGTCGGCGATCTTCGCCAGGGCGTCGAAACCGTCGATCGCCGTGATGACTTCGCACCCTGCATTTTTCAACAGGGTCTCGGCGGTGCGACGAATCGTTTTCGAGTCGTCGATCACCATGACCTTCAAGGCGCTGGACTGCTGTTCCATAAGGGGGCTCTACCGTCGCCTTTGCGAATCAATTTGTCCGTTTTGCGATGACTGATGGCTGGAAACCCTTGATGTTCAAGGGCCAGCACGGCTGGCAGCCTTTTTAGCACAGTCTCCAGAAGCAATCTATCGACGGGTTTTTCCTTGACCGAAAACCCGCCCGGAGCCACTCTGGCGGCACTTTTTTCATACCGATCCGGTAGCCAATTTTCGAGGAAAACCCAATGAGCGTTCGCGTCGGGATAGTCATGGACCCAATCGCCAGCATTTCCTATAAAAAGGATAGCTCGCTGGCCATGCTGCTGGCGGCGCAGAAGCGCGGCTGGGAACTGTTCTATATGGAACAGCAGGACCTTTATCAGGGCGAAGGTCAGGCACGGGCGCGGATGAAGCCGCTGAAAGTCTTCGCCAACCCGGAAAAATGGTTCGAACTGGGCGCCGAGCAGGATCTGCCGCTGAGCGACCTGAACGTGATCCTGATGCGCAAGGATCCGCCGTTCGACATGGAGTTCGTCTACTCCACCTACCTGCTCGAACAGGCCGAAGCCGCCGGCGTACTGGTAGTCAACAAGCCGCAGAGCCTGCGCGACTGCAATGAAAAACTGTTCGCCACGCTGTTCCCGCAGTGCACGCCGCCAACCGTGGTCAGCCGCCGCGCCGACGTGCTGCGTGAATTCACCGCCAAGCATGGCGACGTGATCCTCAAGCCGCTGGACGGCATGGGCGGCACGTCGATCTTCCGTCACCGCGTCGGCGATCCGAACCTGTCGGTGATCCTCGAAACCCTGACCGCACTCGGCACCCAACAGATCATGGGCCAGGCGTACCTGCCGGCGATCAAGGATGGCGACAAACGCATCCTGATGATCGACGGCGAGCCGGTGGATTACTGCCTGGCGCGGATTCCGGCCCAGGGCGAAACCCGTGGCAACCTCGCGGCCGGCGGCCGTGGCGAAGCCCGTCCATTGACCGACAAGGATCGCTGGATTGCCGCTCAGGTCGGCCCGACCTTGCGCGCGAAGGGCCTGCTGTTCGTCGGCCTGGATGTGATCGGTGAGCACCTGACCGAAATCAACGTCACCAGCCCGACCTGCATCCGCGAGATCGACAATGCCTTCGGCACCGACATCGGCGGCCTGCTGATGGATGCCATCGAGAAAAAGCTGCAAGCTTGATGTGTGTCACATGCAGCCTGTCGCTTGATGCTTGAAGCCCAAGGCGAGAAACCTACATTGCGTTATCATGCGCGGCCTGTGAAAAACGCGATGTTGGTTTTCTTGTCATGACACTTCCGTCCGATCTGCCCGCTGAACTCGCCCATAAAGGCGTGCGCCCGGTCGATCGCCTCGGATTTACCCTGTTTCTCGCGGCGCTGATCCATTTGGCGCTGCTGCTCGGCGTGGGCTTCACCATGGTCGAGCCCAAGCAGATCAGCAAAACCCTGGAAATCACCCTCGCCACCTTCAAGAGCGAAACCAAGCCCAAGAAGGCCGATTTCCTCGCCCAGGAAAACCAGGAAGGCAGCGGCACCCTCGACAAGAAGGCGATCCCCAAGACCACCGAGGTCGCGCCGTTCCAGGACAATCAGGTCAAGAAGGTCACCCCGCCGCCGGCCGCCAAGCCGGAAGTGCAGGAAGCGGCGCCCAAGGCGGCCGTGACCACCGTCGCGCCGAAACCGAAAAAGGCACCGACCAAAAAAGAAGAAGCCAAGACCGAGACCAAACCGACGGTCGACGCCCCGACTTTCGACAGCTCGCAGCTCTCCAGCGACATCGCCAGCCTGGAAGCCGAACTGGCCAACGAACAACAGCTGTACGCCAAGCGCCCGCGCATCCACCGCCTGAGCGCGGCCTCGACCATGCGCGACAAGGGCGCCTGGTACAAGGACGAATGGCGCAAGAAGGTCGAGCGCATCGGCAACCTCAATTACCCCGACGAAGCCCGTCGCCAACAGATCTACGGCAATCTGCGCCTGATGGTGTCGATCAACCGCGACGGCTCGCTGTATGAAGTGCTGGTGCTGGAATCCTCCGGCCAGCCCCTGCTGGATCAGGCGGCGCAGCGCATCGTGCGTCTGGCGGCACCGTTTGCACCGTTTACCGGGGATCTGTCGGACATCGACCGACTGGAAATCATCCGCACCTGGAAATTCGCCCGGGGCGACCGGTTGTCCAGCAACTGAGCCGATCTTTTGACCGCTCCAGCTTGTCAGTTCGCCCCCCGAACGCCACACTACCGCACATGAAAAACGTCAGCCCCAGCTACCTCAAGCATCACTTCCTGATCGCCATGCCACACATGGCCGACCCGAACTTTGCCCACACCTTGACCTACATCGTCGAGCACACGGCCAATGGGGCCATGGGGCTAGTGGTCAACCGACCGCAAGAGCTGAATCTGGCCGACATCCTCGAGCAACTGCGCCCGGACATCGATCCGCCAGCGCTGTGCCAGCATGTGCCGATCTTCATCGGCGGCCCGGTGCAGACCGATCGCGGTTTCGTGCTGCACCCGGCGGGCAAGACCTTCCAGGCGACCGTCGAACTGGAAGGCGAGCTGGCACTGTCCACTTCCCAAGACGTGCTGTTCGCCATCGCTGACGGCGTGGGCCCGGCGAAAAGCCTGATCGCCCTCGGCTACGCCGGCTGGGAAGCCGGGCAACTGGAGGCTGAAATGGCCGACAACGCCTGGCTGACCTGCCCGTACGACGCCGACATCCTGTTCAACACCAGCAGCGAGCTGCGACTGGAAGCGGCGGCCAAGCATTTGGGGATCAACCTCAACCTGCTGACCAGCCAGGCAGGGCACGCCTGATGGCCCTGCGCCTGATCCTCGGCTTCGACTACGGCACCAAACAGATCGGCGTGGCGGTCGGCCAGGTGATTACCGGCCAGGCCCGCGAACTGTGCACCTTGAAGGCGCAAAACGGTGTGCCGGACTGGAATCAGGTCGAAGCCCTGATAAAGGAATGGAAACCCGACGCCGTGGTGGTCGGCCTGCCGCTGAACATGGACGGCACGCCCAGCGAGATGTGCCTGCGCGCCGAGAAATTCGCCCGTCGCCTCAACGGCCGCTACAACCTGCCCTTCTATACCCACGACGAGCGCCTGACAACCTTCGAAGCCAAGGGCGAACGACTGGTGCGCGGCGGGCAGAAAGGCAGTTACCGCGACAACCCGGTGGACGCCATCGCCGCCGCCCTGCTGCTGCAAGGCTGGCTCGACGAAAACACCGCACTATTTGAATCCTGACAAGCGCTACGGCGCTTTTCTTTTGGTTACAACCCGAGCCTCGGTTCGCGAGAACCGGCTCGACCCCAAGAAGGAGCAACCATGAGCCTGCCCAATCCCGCCGATCTGATCAGCCAGATGGCGACCCGCCTCAAGGCGCACCTTGCCCAGCGTGATATCAGCGAACCGCGTTACATCGGCATCCGCACCGGCGGCGTCTGGGTCGCCCAGGCCCTGCTCGAAGAGCTGGGCAGCGATGCGCCATTGGGCACGCTGGATGTTTCCTTCTATCGCGACGACTTCAGCCAGAACGGCCTGCACCCGCAAGTGCGTCCGTCCGCCCTGCCCTTCGAAATCGAAGGCCAGCATCTGGTGCTGATCGACGACGTACTGATGAGCGGCCGCACCATCCGCGCCGCCATGAACGAACTGTTCGACTACGGCCGCCCGGCCAGCGTGACGCTGGTCTGCCTGCTGGACCTGGACGCCGGCGAACTGCCGATCCGCCCGAACGTGGTCGGCGCGACGCTGTCGCTCGCCCCCCACGAACGAGTGAAGCTGTCCGGCCCGGAGCTGGCCCTCGAACTGCAAGACCTCGCCCTTTAATCCGCCCTATTGAGAGTCCCCTTCGCGATGACGCCTCTAGATACCAAGCGCCCGCTGCAGCTCAATGATCAGGGCCAGCTGCGCCACTTCCTCTCGCTCGACGGCCTGCGCCGCGAGTTGCTGACGGAAATCCTCGACACCGCCGACTCGTTCCTCGAAGTCGGCGCACGGGCCGTGAAGAAGGTCCCGTTGCTGCGCGGCAAGACCGTGTGCAACGTGTTCTTCGAAAACTCCACCCGCACGCGCACCACCTTCGAACTGGCGGCCCAGCGGCTGTCGGCAGACGTGATCACCCTGAACGTGTCGACTTCGTCGGCCAGCAAGGGCGAAACCCTGCTCGACACCCTGCGCAACCTCGAAGCCATGGCCGCCGACATGTTCGTCGTACGCCACGGTGATTCGGGTGCTGCGCACTTCATCGCCGAACATGTGTGCCCGCAAGTGGCGATCATCAACGGTGGCGACGGCCGTCACGCCCACCCGACCCAGGGCATGCTCGACATGCTGACCATCCGTCGGCACAAGGGCAGCTTCGAAAACCTCTCGGTGGCCATCGTCGGCGACATCCTGCACTCGCGGGTGGCGCGCTCGAACATGCTCGCCCTGAAGACCCTCGGTTGCCCGGACATCCGCGTGATCGCACCGAAAACCCTGCTGCCGATCGGCATCGAGCAATACGGCGTGAAGGTCTACACCGACATGACCGAAGGCCTGAAAGACGTCGACGTGGTGATCATGCTGCGCCTGCAGCGTGAGCGCATGACCGGCGGCCTGCTGCCGAGCGAAGGCGAGTTCTACCGCCTGTTCGGCCTGACCACCGCGCGCCTGGCCGGCGCCAAGCCCGATTGCATCGTCATGCACCCGGGGCCGATCAACCGCGGCGTGGAGATCGAGTCGGCGGTGGCCGACGGCCCACACTCGGTGATCCTCAATCAAGTCACCTACGGCATCGCGATCCGTATGGCCGTGTTGTCGATGGCCATGAGCGGACAAACAGCCCAGCGCCAATTCGAGCAGGAGAACGCCCAGTGAAGCTCAGCATTCTCGGCGCCCGCGTCATCGATCCAAGCAGCGGCCTGGATCAAGTCACCGATATTCACGTTGAAGCCTGCAAGATCGTCGCCCTCGGCGCCGCACCGGCCGGTTTCACCGCCGTCGAAACCATCGATGCCCAAGGCCTTGTCGCCGCTCCAGGCCTCGTAGACCTGAACGTCGCCCTGCGCGAGCCGGGCTACAGCCGCAAAGGCACCATCGCCAGCGAAACCCGCGCTGCGGCGGCCGGCGGCGTGACCAGCCTGTGCTGCCCGCCGAAAACCAAGCCGGTGCTCGACACCTCCGCAGTGGCCGAGCTGATCCTCGACCGCGCCCGCGAGGCCGGCAACACCAAGGTGTTCCCGATCGGCGCCCTGAGCAAAGGCCTGGATGGCGAGCAACTGGCCGAGCTGGTGGCCCTGCGCGACGCCGGTTGCGTGGCCTTCGGCAACGGCCTGGAAAGTTTCCGCAACACCCGCACCCTGTGCCGGGCGCTCGATTACGCGGCGACCTTCGACCTGACGGTGATTTTCAATTCGCAGGATCACGACCTGGCCGACGGCGGCCTGGCCCACGAAGGCGCCACCGCCAGTTTCCTCGGTCTGCCGGGCATCCCGGAAACCGCTGAAACCGTGGCCCTGGCCCGTGACCTGCTGCTGGTCGAGCAGACCGGCGTGCGCGCGCATTTCAGCCAGCTAACCAGCGCTCGCGGCGTTGCGCTGATCGCTCAGGCCCAGGCCCGTGGTTTGAAAGTCACGGCGGATGTCGCCCTGTATCAGTTGATCCTGACGGACGAAGCGCTGATCGACTTCAGCAGCCTGTATCACGTGCAACCGCCGCTGCGCACCCGCGCCGACCGCGACGGTCTGCGTGAAGCGGTGAAGTCCGGGGTGATTTCGGCGATTTCCAGCCATCACCAACCCCACGAGCGTGATGCGAAACTGGCACCGTTCGGCGCGACCGAACCGGGCATCAGCAGCGTCGAGCTGCTGCTGCCGCTGGCGATGACGCTGGTCGAGGATGGTCTGCTGGACCTGCCGACCCTGCTCTCACGCCTGAGCGCCGGCCCGGCCGAGGCCTTGCGCCTGCCGGCGGGCAAACTGGCGGTGGGTGGCGCGGCGGATATCGTGCTGTTCGATCCGAAGGCCTCGACCGTTGCCGGCGAAACCTGGCTGTCGAAGGGCGAGAACTGCCCGTTCCTCGGCCATAGCCTGCCGAGTGTGGTGCGTTACACCTTGGTGGATGGCCGGATCAGCCACCAGGCATAAAAAAATGGCGAGGGAGCTTGCTCCCTCGCCATCACTTACTGAAAAGCGCCCCGCCCTTCGGCATTACGCACCGACACCTGATCGTTCAGCGTCCAGAAGTCATACAGCACGCCAATAAAGAACAATCCGCCGGTCAGCAGGTACAGCAAGCCAGTGATCCACTTGCCTTGATACATCCGGTGCACGCCGAACACCCCGAGGAACGTCAGCAGGATCCACGCCACATTGTATTCGATCGGCCCCGCCGCAAAGCGCAGGTCCGCTTCCCGATCCATCGCCGGGATCAGGAACACGTCGATCAGCCAGCCGATCCCCAGTAGCCCGAAGGTGAAAAACCAGATCGTTCCGGTCACCGGCTTGCCGTAATAGAAGCGGTGAGAACCGGTAAAACCGAAGATCCACAGCAGGTAACCGATCACTTTGCTATGGGTGTCTTTTTCCTTCACACGGGGTAGCTGATAGCTGTTCATGAAGACCTCGATTCACACGATAGATAAATATTCTTTAATTCTTTGTGACTTTTTTACAGGTAGCCGACGTACGGCAAATGCTACCGTGTGTTCCGTCAAAGCCTTATAGCACCTGACTTCTGTCCGACAATTGCGTCTATTTGCCGCTTGTTTGGTTCCGTTGCCCGCCTTTTGAATCGACCAACGGCCTCGGAAGGGACAAAAAAGCTGTTATAAAGTTGCGCGCTAACACATAAGAGCCCTGCCTAATGCGTCCATTTTTCAAGACATGGCTAACCATTTGCCTATTAATGCCACTGGCCGCCCACGCCACCAATCGTGAGCAACGTCTTCCCAACGTCAACGGCTTCACCCCTAAATCCCATGCCTCTGCTCCTTCGAACAAAGGCAAGCAAACGAAACACACCACGCTCGCCAGCAAGAGTCACGGCAAGCTGGTCCCACCGATGGCGAACAAGGAAAGCAGCAACGTCCTCAGTCGCGCGGTGAACGTCCTCGGTACACCTTACCGTTGGGGCGGCAGCAGCCCAAGTAAAGGCTTCGATTGCAGCGGTCTGGTGAAATACGCGTTCAACGACGCGACTTTCGACCTGCCCCGCACCTCGAATGCCATGGCCAGCGGCCACGGCGAGAAAGTCGAGCGCAAGGATCTCAAGCCGGGCGACCTGATTTTCTTCAACATCAAGAGCCGTCGGGTCAATCACGTTGCCATCTACCTGGGCAACGACCGCTTCATCCACGCGCCGCGTCGTGGTAAAGCGGTGAGCATCGATACGCTGAACAAGCCGTATTGGGAACAGCATTACGTGGTAGCCAAGCGCGTGCTGCCGAAAGAACCAGGTGGCAAGCAGATGCGCGTGGTTCAGCGCTGATCTGTACAGATCATAAAAAACGCAGCCTTCGGGCTGCGTTTTTTTTCGTCCCTAGAAATTATCCGGTGTCCGCGCCTTCTCCCGCGCATGTTCACGACTGATCAGGCCCTTGGTCACCAGATCCTTCAGGCACATGTCGAGTGTCTGCATCCCCAGCGACCCGCCGGTCTGGATCGCCGAATACATCTGCGCCACCTTGTCCTCGCGGATCAGGTTCCGGATCGCCGATGTGCCGAGCATGATCTCGTGCGCCGCCACCCGCCCACCGCCGATTTTCTTGATCAGCGTCTGCGACACCACGGCCAGCAGCGACTCGGACAACATCGAGCGCACCATGGACTTCTCATCCCCCGGGAACACGTCCACCACCCGGTCAATGGTCTTGGCCGCCGACGTGGTGTGCAGCGTGCCGAACACCAGGTGCCCGGTTTCGGCAGCGGTCAACGCCAGGCGGATGGTTTCCAGATCGCGCATCTCGCCCACCAGGATCACGTCCGGGTCTTCACGCAGCGCTGAACGCAACGCCGTGGCGAAACTGCGGGTATCGCGATGGACCTCACGCTGATTGATCAGGCATTTGCGTGATTCGTGAACGAATTCGATCGGGTCTTCGATGGTCAGGATGTGGTGATGGCGATGGGTGTTGAGGTAATCGATCATCGCCGCCAGCGTGGTGGACTTACCGGAACCGGTCGGCCCGGTCACCAGCACCAACCCGCGCGGGGCGTCGGTGATCTTGCGAAAGACGTCGCCCATGGCGAGGTCTTCCATGCTCAGCACTTTCGACGGAATGGTGCGGAACACGGCGCCGGCGCCACGGTTCTGGTTGAAGGCGTTGACCCGAAAACGCGCCACGCCGGGCACTTCGAAGGAAAAGTCGGTTTCCAGATGTTTCTCGAACTCCACTCGCTGGGTGTCGTTCATGATGTCGTAGATCAGCTCATGCACCTGCTTGTGGTCCAGCGCCGGCAGATTGATCCGTCGCACATCGCCATCCACACGGATCATCGGCGGCAGTCCGGCCGACAGGTGCAGGTCGGAAGCGCCCTGTTTGGCGCTGAAGGCCAGCAGTTCAGTGATATCCATAGCGTTCCTCAATTCCAGTAGAATGCCGCGAACCTACAGACCGCTGGCGCCTCTTGATGTCCACGATAGCAGACAACATTCTCCAGGTTAGTTCGCGCATTAAGGCAGCCGTCAAAGCCGCCGGCCGCGATGAAAACAGCGTCCAGCTGCTGGCCGTGAGCAAGACCAAACCCGCCGAAGCCCTGCGCGAAGCGTACGCCGCCGGCCTGCGCGACTTTGGCGAGAACTACCTGCAGGAAGCCCTGGGCAAACAGCTCGAACTGGCCGACCTGCCCTTGATCTGGCACTTCATCGGCCCCATTCAGTCGAACAAGACCCGCTCGATTGCCGAGCATTTCGCCTGGGTGCACTCCGTGGATCGCCTGAAAATCGCCCAACGTCTGTCCGAACAACGCCCGGCGGATCTGCCGCCACTGAACATCTGCATTCAGGTCAACGTCAGCGGTGAAGCCAGCAAGTCCGGCTGCACCCCGGCCGACCTGCCGGCGCTGGCCCAGGCCATCAGCGCCCTGCCGCGCCTGAAGCTGCGCGGGCTGATGGCAATTCCCGAGCCGACCGACGATCGCGCCGAGCAAGACGCCGCATTCGCCGCTGTTCAGAAGCTGCAGGCCAGCCTCGATCTGCCGCTCGACACACTTTCCATGGGCATGAGCCACGACCTCGAGTCGGCCATTGCCCAGGGCGCCACCTGGGTCCGTATCGGTACGGCCCTGTTTGGCGCTCGCGACTACTCCCAATCTTGATGATTTCCAGATAAGGACCTGACATGAGCAACACGCGTATTGCCTTTATCGGTGCCGGCAACATGGCCGCCAGCCTGATCGGCGGCCTGCGGGCCAAGGGTCTGAAAGCCGCATCGATCCGCGCCAGCGATCCGGGCGAAGAGACCCGCAACCGGGTCAGCGCCGAGCACGGCATCGAAACCTTCGCCGACAACGCCCAGGCCATCGACGGTGCCGACGTTGTCGTGCTGGCGGTCAAGCCACAAGCCATGAAAGCCGTGTGCGAAGTGATCCGCCCGAGCCTGAAACCGAATCAACTGGTGGTGTCCATCGCCGCCGGCATCACCTGTGCCAGCATGACCGCATGGCTCGGCGAACAACCGATCGTGCGCTGCATGCCCAACACCCCGGCACTGCTGCGTCAGGGCGTGAGCGGCTTGTACGCCACTGGCGATGTGAGCGCCGAACAGCGCCAACAGGCTGAAGAGCTGCTGTCCGCCGTGGGCATCGCCCTGTGGCTGAACGAAGAGCAGCAACTGGACGCGGTCACCGCTGTCTCCGGTTCCGGCCCGGCGTACTTTTTCCTGCTGATCGAAGCCATGACCGCCGCCGGCGTCAAACTCGGTCTGCCGAAGGAAACCGCCGAGCAACTGACCCTGCAAACCGCACTGGGCGCCGCGCACATGGCCGTGTCCAGCGACGTCGACGCCGCCGAACTGCGCCGCCGCGTGACCTCGCCAGCGGGCACCACTGAAGCGGCGATCAAATCGTTCCAGGCCGGCGGCTTCGAAGCCCTGGTGGAAAAAGCACTCGGCGCCGCCGCGCACCGCTCGGCCGAAATGGCCGAACAACTGGGCAAATAAGGAGCCTTACATGATTGGATTGAACACTGCAGCGGTCTACGTGCTGCAAACCCTCGGCAGCCTGTACCTGCTGATCGTGCTGCTGCGCTTCGTCCTGCAACTGGTAAGGGCGAACTTCTATAACCCGCTGTGCCAGTTCGTGGTCAAGGCTACCCAGCCATTGCTCAAGCCACTGCGCCGGATCATCCCGAGCGTCTTCGGCCTCGACATGTCGTCGCTGGTGCTGGCAATCCTCGTGCAACTGGCACTGATGGCGCTGACCCTGCTGCTGACCTACGGCACCACCGGCAACCCGCTGCAACTGTTCATCTGGTCGATCATCGGCGTGACCGCGCTGTTCCTGAAGATTTTCTTCTTCGCCCTGATCATCAGCGTGATCCTGTCGTGGGTCGCTCCGGGCAGCCATAACCCGGGCGCCGAGCTGGTGAACCAGATCTGCGAACCGGCCCTGGCGCCGTTCCGTCGCTTCCTGCCGAGCATGGGCGGTCTGGACCTGTCGCCGATCTTCGCCTTCCTCGCGCTGAAGCTGATCGACATGCTGGTGATCAACAACCTCGCGGCGATGACGATGATGCCGGAAATCCTGCGCCTGTTGATGTGAGCTGGTTTCGTTGGGACGGTGACGACTTGATCCTCGAGTGTCACCTGCAACCGGCAGCCCGCAGCGATGATTTCTGCGGGCTGCACGGCGACCGCTTGAAGATCCGCCTGACCGCGCCGCCGGTCGAGGGCAAGGCCAATGCGTACCTGATGGGGTTTCTGGCCAAGGCTTTTGGAGTTTCCAAGAGTCAGGTCAGCCTGATCAGCGGTGAGTTGAACCGGCAGAAACGTGTGCGCATCCACGCCCCCAAAAAACTGCCGGATTTGCCGGGTTTGGTTTTACCTTGATCGTTCCCACGCTCTGCGTGGGAATGCATCCCGGGACGCTCCGCGTCCCCGCCGAAGCGGACGCAGAGCGTCCAATGAGGCGTTCCCACGCAGAGCGTGGGAACGAGCGCAGGTAGTTGCTTGCCGCTAACCCCACCGGTCTTTAGACTTACGCCTCATTTCAACGAGAGCAGGGTCGATGCCAGCTGCCTTTCCCCCCGATTCTGTTGGTCTGGTGACGCCGCAAACGGCGCACTTCAGCGAACCGCTGGCCCTGGCCTGCGGCCGTTCGCTGGCCGCTTATGACCTGATCTACGAAACCTACGGCACGCTGAACGCGCAAGCGAGCAACGCCGTGTTGATCTGCCACGCCTTGTCCGGCCACCACCATGCCGCCGGCTACCACAGCGTCGACGACCGCAAGCCCGGTTGGTGGGACAGCTGCATCGGCCCCGGCAAACCGATCGACACCAACAAGTTCTTCGTGGTCAGCCTGAACAACCTCGGCGGTTGCAACGGCTCCACCGGCCCGAGCAGCCTCAACCCGGAAACCGGCAAACCGTTCGGCGCCGACTTCCCGGTGCTGACCGTGGAAGACTGGGTGCACAGCCAGGCACGCCTCGCCGACCTGCTCGGCATCGACCAGTGGGCCGCGGTGATCGGTGGCAGCCTCGGCGGCATGCAGGCGCTGCAATGGACCATCACGTATCCGGATCGCGTGCGCCACTGCCTGGCCATCGCCTCGGCCCCCAAGCTGTCGGCGCAGAACATTGCCTTCAACGAAGTGGCGCGCCAGGCGATTCTCACCGACCCCGAGTTCCACGGCGGCTCGTTCCAGGAACAGGGCGTGATCCCCAAGCGTGGGCTGATGCTGGCGCGGATGGTCGGGCACATCACCTACCTGTCCGACGACTCCATGGGCGAGAAATTCGGCCGTGGCCTGAAGAGCGAAAAGCTCAACTACGACTTCCACAGCGTCGAGTTCCAGGTCGAAAGCTACCTGCGCTACCAGGGCGAAGAGTTCTCCGGGCGCTTCGATGCCAACACCTATCTGTTGATGACCAAGGCGCTGGATTACTTCGATCCGGCGGCGAACTTCGACGATAACCTGGCGAAAACCTTCGAAGGTGCCAAAGCGAAGTTCTGCGTGATGTCGTTCACCACTGACTGGCGCTTCTCCCCGGCCCGATCGCGGGAACTGGTGGACGCGCTGATGGCCGCGCGCAAGGACGTCAGCTACCTGGAAATCGATGCGCCGCAGGGCCACGACGCCTTCCTGATTCCGATCCCGCGCTATTTGCAGGCGTTCGGCAATTACATGAACCGCATTACGTTGTGAGAAAGCCATGAGAGCTGATCTGGAAATCATCCAGGAATGGATCCCCGCCGGCAGCCGCGTGCTCGACCTCGGCTGCGGTGACGGCGAGTTGCTGACCTGGCTGCGCGACCACAAGCAGGTCACCGGTTATGGCCTGGAAAACGACCCGGACAACATCGCCGAGTGCGTGGCCAAGGGCATCAACGTCATCGAACAGGACCTGGATAAGGGCCTGGGCAACTTCGCCAGCAACAGCTTCGACGTGGTGGTGATGACCCAGGCCCTGCAAGCCGTGCACTACCCGGACAAGATCCTCGACGAAATGCTGCGGGTCGGTCGCCAGTGCATCATCACCTTCCCCAACTTCGGCCACTGGCGCTGCCGCTGGTACTTGGCGAGCAAGGGCCGGATGCCGGTGTCCGAGTTCCTGCCGTACACCTGGTACAACACGCCGAACATTCACTTCTGCACCTTCGAAGACTTTGAAGAACTTTGCCGCGAACGTGAGGCGAAGGTCATTGATCGGCTTGCCGTGGATCAACAGCACCGCCACGGGTGGGCCAGTAAGCTATGGCCTAATCTGTTAGGTGAGATCGGTATCTACCGCGTCAGCAGCCCAGGGCTGCAGGATCACAGAATCGCGGTCTGAACCACGACATTGCGAGGAGAACGAACATGGGACGCTTGATTACCGCGCTATTGGCCGCCTGCCTGAGCCTCTCGGCCATGGCTGCCGACGTCATCAAAGGCGAGCGCCAGGAAACCTTCGGCGACGTGACGGTGCACTACAACACCTTCAACTCGACCTACCTGCAACCGGACATTGCCAAGGCCGCCGAGCTGATCCGCAGCAAGAATCAGGGCGTGATCAATGTCTCGGTGATCAAGGACGGCAAGCCGTTGATCGCCAATGTCACCGGCACGGTCAAAGACCTGACCAGCCAGAGCGTGCCGCTGAAATTCCGCCAGATCACCGAACAGGGCGCGATCTATTACATCGCCCAGTACCCGGTGGAACAGCAGGAAACCCGCACCTTTGAAATCAAGGTGCAGAACGGCGACAAGATCAACACCATCAATTTCAACCAAGAGCTTTTCCCCGGCGAATGATGAACCTCAAGCAACTCGTACTGGCCAGCCATAACGCCGGCAAACTCAAGGAGCTCCAGGCCATGCTCGGCGAATCGGTGCAACTGCGCTCGATCGGCGAGTTCAGCAGCGTGGAGCCGGAAGAAACCGGCCTGTCGTTCGTCGAGAACGCGATCCTCAAGGCCCGCAATGCTGCGCGCATCTCCGGGCTGCCGGCGCTGGCCGACGATTCGGGTCTGGCGGTGGATTTCCTCGGCGGTGCGCCGGGCATCTACTCGGCGCGCTACGCCGACGGCAAGGGCGACGCGGCGAACAACGCCAAACTGCTCGACGCCTTGAAGGATGTGCCTGAAGCCGAGCGTGGCGCGCAGTTCGTCTGCGTGCTGGCACTGGTGCGTCATGCCGATGATCCGCTGCCGATCCTCTGCGAAGGTCTGTGGCATGGGCGCATCCTGACTGCCGCCAGCGGTGAACACGGTTTCGGCTATGACCCGCTGTTCTGGGTGCCGGAGCGTAGCGTGTCCAGCGCCGAACTGAGCCCGGCCGACAAGAACCAGATCAGCCACCGCGCCCGTGCAATGGATCTGCTGCGCCTGCGTCTGGGCTTGAAATGACCGATAGCTCCTCCGCGTCGTCGCTGATCATCGGCGGCGCCGCCTCCTCGCCTCGGGCGCCGTTGCCGACGCTGCCGCCCCTGGCGCTGTACATCCACATCCCGTGGTGTGTGCGCAAATGCCCGTATTGCGACTTCAACTCCCACACCGCCAGCCCGGTGCTACCGGAGCAGGAATACGTCGACGCGATGCTGGCCGACCTCGATCAGGACCTGCACGCGGTGTACGGCCGTGAGCTGAGTTCGATCTTCTTTGGCGGCGGCACACCGAGCCTGTTCAGTGCCGAAGCCCTCGGCCGCTTGCTCGAAGGCGTGAAACAGCGCATTCCGTTTGCCGATGACATCGAAATCACCCTGGAAGCCAACCCCGGGACTTTCGAGCAAGAGAAGTTCGTCGCCTACCGCAAACTGGGGATCAATCGCCTGTCGATCGGTATCCAGAGCTTCCAGCAGGAAAAGCTCAAGGCCCTCGGCCGCATCCACAACGGTGACGAAGCCATCCGCGCCGCCGGCATGGCGCGCCAGGCCGGGTTCGATAACTTCAACCTCGACTTGATGCACGGCTTGCCGGATCAGTCGCTGGACGATGCCTTGAGCGATCTGCGTCAGGCGATCGAGCTGAAGCCGACGCACATTTCCTGGTATCAGCTGACACTGGAGCCGAACACCGTTTTCTGGAACCAGCCGCCGGTGCTGCCGGAAGACGACACGCTGTGGGACATTCAAGAGGCCGGGCAGGCGCTGCTGGCCGAGCACGGTTACGCGCAGTACGAAGTTTCGGCCTATGCCCAACCGGGTCGCCCGGCGCGACACAACCTTAATTATTGGAGCTTCGGCGACTTCATCGGCATCGGCGCCGGCGCCCACGGCAAGCTCAGCCATCCGGACGGGCGCATCGTGCGCACCTGGAAGACTCGCCTGCCGAAGGACTACCTCAACCCGGCCAAAAGCTTCCAGGCCGGCGAGAAAGCCCTGACCAACGACGAGATGCCGTTCGAGTTCCTGATGAACGCCCTGCGCCTGACCGCCGGTGTCGAATCGCGCCTGTATCCCGAGCGCACCGGCCTGCCGCTGGAGAGCCTCGACGAACACCGGCGCGAGGCCGAACAAAGCGGTCTGTTGCAGGTCGAACCGTCACGTCTGGCGGCCACCGAGCGCGGACAACTGTTCCTCAACGACTTGCTGCAGAAATTTCTGAGCTGACCGCTCTTAAGGAAACCGCATGGATTTGATACTCGACCTGCTCGCCACCGTGTCCCGCTGGAGCCGCAGCAACCTCTCGGAAATCGCGCTGGCCCTGGTGGGCTGCCTGCTGGTGCTGTTCGGCGCTGACTTCAAGGCCTGGGTAGACCAGCGCCTGGGCAGCATCGCCGGCGCCCTGCGCGTCCCGTTGATGGCTCTGCTCTGCCTGATCGGCAGCGGCGCGGCACTGATCTACGCCACGCCTTGGGTGGTGAAGGGCTTGAGCCAGTTCAACAACTACAGCCTGGCACCGGTGTTGTTGGTGGTACTCGTTTTGATCGGCGTAGTCGCGGATCGCCGCTGACCGCGCATTGAAAACAGACAGGGAAGTTCATGAGCAAGAAACTGCTGGACGAAACAAGCAAATTTCTCAGCTTCGTGCTGCGACATGAGCCACAGGCGATCGGCTTGACGCTGGACTCTGAAGGCTGGGCAGACATCGACGCCTTGATCGGTGGCGCGACGCGGGACGGTAGAACGCTGGATCGCGCGCTAATCGAAAACGTCGTGGCGAGCAGCGACAAGAAGCGCTTTTCGATCTCTCCAGACGGCCAGTCGATTCGCGCCGTACAGGGCCACTCGACGAAAAGCGTGGAGCTGCAGTTCGAAGAAAAGCAGCCTCCGGAAACGCTGTATCACGGCACGGCGACACGTTTCATGGACTCGATCAACGAGCAAGGATTGATTCCTGGGTCACGCCATCACGTGCACCTTTCTCAGGAAACCGCTACCGCCTCGGCGGTTGGGCAACGTTACGGAACGGTGGTGATTCTGAAGGTTGCAGCGCGGCAGATGCAGGAACAGGGTTTCAAGTTCTATCAGGCCGAGAATGGTGTCTGGCTGACAGAGCGGGTTCCGGCGGAATTTCTTTCAACGGTGTAACTTCCGAGTACCGCTAAAACAACTGTGGGAGCCAATGGCTCCCACAGTTTTATTGCGTGATGCTTAAGCGAGCTTTTCGAACTTCAGATCCCACACGCCATGCCCAAGACGTTCGCCGCGGCGTTCGAACTTGGTGATCGGGCGTTCAGCCGGGCGCGGCACGCACTTGCCGTCTTCGGCGAGGTTGCGATAGCCCGGGGCGACGTTCATCACTTCCAGCATGTATTCGGCGTACGGTTCCCAGTCGGTGGCCATGTGCAGAATGCCGCCAACCTTCAGCTTGCTGCGCACCAGCTCAGCGAAGGACGCCTGAACGATGCGGCGCTTGTGGTGACGACTCTTGTGCCACGGATCCGGGAAGAACAGCATCAGACGATCGAGGCTGTTGTCGGCGATGCAGCGATTGAGCACTTCGATCGCGTCGCAATCGTAGACCCGCAGGTTGGTCAGGCCCTGCGTCAGCACGCCATTGAGCAGCGCACCAACACCCGGACGGTGAACTTCGACACCGATGAAATCCTGCTCCGGCGCAGCGGCTGCCATTTCCAGCAGCGAGTGGCCCATGCCGAAACCGATCTCCAGCGAACGCGGCGCGGAACGGCCGAACACCTGGTCGTAATCCACCGGTGCATCGGCCAGCGGCAGGACGAACTTCGGCGCGCCCTGATCCAGGCCGCGCTGCTGGCCTTCGGTCATGCGCCCGGCGCGCATCACGAAACTCTTGATGCGGCGGTGTTGGCGCTCGTCGCCTTCTTCCGTCTGGATTGGCGTGTCGTTCGATTCAGTCATCAATAGCTCTTACTTGATCAGACCATCCAGCGGCGAAGAGGCGCTGGCATAGAGTTTTTTCGGCATGCGGCCGGCGAGGTAGGCCAGGCGGCCCGCGACGATCGCGTGTTTCATGGCTTCAGCCATCATGATCGGCTGCTGGGCGTGGGCGATGGCCGAGTTCATCAGCACCGCATCACAGCCCAGCTCCATGGAGATGGTGGCGTCGGAAGCGGTGCCGACACCGGCATCCACCAGCACCGGAATTTTTGCTTCTTCGAGGATGATCTGCAGGTTGTACGGGTTGCAGATCCCCAGGCCCGAACCGATCAGACCGGCCAGCGGCATCACTGCGATGCAGCCGATTTCAGCCAGTTGACGGGCGATGATCGGGTCATCACTGGTGTAAACCATCACGTCGAAGCCTTCCTTGACCAGCACTTCGGCGGCCTTGAGGGTTTCGATCACGTTGGGGAACAGGGTTTTCTGGTCGGCCAACACTTCCAGCTTCACCAGGTTGTGGCCATCGAGCAGCTCACGGGCCAGGCGGCAGGTGCGCACAGCCTCGACCGCGTCGTAGCAGCCGGCGGTGTTCGGCAGGAAGGTGTAGCGATCCGGCGACAGCACATCGAGCAGGTTCGGCTCGCCTTCGATCTGGCCCAGGTTGGTGCGGCGCACGGCGAAGGTGACGATCTCGGCACCCGAGGCTTCGATGGCCAGACGGGTTTCTTCCATGTCACGGTACTTGCCGGTACCGACCAGCAAACGCGACTGGTAAGTACGACCGGCCAGAACGAAAGGCTTGTCGCTACGAACGATGCTCATGGGAAATCCTCTGTTGGGGTGAGGGTCTTGCAGAATTCTCGGCCCATGCAGGCCTGGCGACTAGCCGCCGCCGATGGCGTGCACCACTTCGACATTGTCGCCGTCGTTCAAAGTCGTGTCGGCATGCTGGCTGCGCGGGACGATATCCAGATTGAGTTCGACCGCCACCCGGCGTCCGGTCAGGTCCAGACGGGTCAGCAGGGCCGCAACGGTTTCACCGTCGGGCAGTTCAAGGGATTCGCCGTTCAACTGAATGCGCATGCCGGATGCCGCCATCATTTTTAGGGGGTGGCATTCTAGCCCGATCATGACCTAAAGGTCAGCACCAAGCGTCAAGCGGTTGGCTGCAGGCGCCAGGCGGCGAGTCCGAGGCACAGCCAACCGATCAGGAACGCCAGGCCACCGAACGGGGTGATGATGCCGAGCT
This sequence comes from Pseudomonas sp. GW821-FHT11G12, assembly GCF_058808055.1. Lineage (NCBI taxonomy): Bacteria > Pseudomonadati > Pseudomonadota > Gammaproteobacteria > Pseudomonadales > Pseudomonadaceae > Pseudomonas > Pseudomonas sp. GW821-FHT11G12. The sequence goes on along the minus strand of NZ_JBXARH010000002.1, from coordinate 541,859 downwards.
TGCCGATGCCGACGGTGGTCAGCAGGTACAGGCTGCCGGAAAACAACAGGATACCGATGCTGAACGAGATACCGGCCCAGGCAACCAGTCGCCCCTGAAGCTGCGTGGCCAGCAGTGCCACGCCGAACAACGCCAGCGCATGCACCAGTTGATAGGTGACGCCGGTGTGGAAGATCGCGAGGTACTCGGGGGTCAGGCGGTTTTTCAGGCCATGGGCGGCGAATGCGCCGAGGCCGACACCGGTAAAACCAAAGAAGGCAGCCAGCATCAGAAAGCTACGCAGCATGTAGAACTCCAGTCAGACTCGATCGGCAGGGTCTGTATAATGGCCCGCTCAACCGGTTCGGCCAAGCCATCTCTATGCTGCGTTTATTTCTCCGTCGTTTCACGAAGGCTCTGCTCTGGTTCGCGGGCGGCAGCGTATTGCTGGTGTTGGTGTTTCGTTTCGTGCCGCCACCGGGCACGGCGCTGATGGTCGAGCGCAAGATCGAATCCTGGGTCGACGGCGAGCCGATTGACCTGCAACGCACCTGGAAGCCGTGGGACGAGATCTCCGATGACCTGAAGGTCGCGGTGATTGCCGGCGAAGACCAGAAATTCCCCGAGCATTGGGGTTTTGACCTGAGCGCGATCAAGGCCGCACTGGCCCACAACGAACTCGGCGGCTCGATTCGCGGCGCCAGCACCTTGAGCCAGCAGGTGTCGAAGAACCTGTTCTTGTGGTCGGGCCGCAGTTATCTGCGCAAAGGCCTGGAAGCATGGTTTACCGCGCTGATCGAAGTGTTCTGGCCCAAGCAGCGGATTCTCGAGGTATACCTGAACAGCGTCGAGTGGGATGACGGCGTGTTTGGTGCCGAAGCGGCAGCAAGGCATCACTTTGGTGTAGGTGCCAAGTCAGTGTCCCGACAGCAGGCGAGTTATCTGGCGGCCGTATTGCCCAATCCCCGGGTCTGGAGCGCCAGCCACCCGACATCCTATGTTTCACGCCGGGCGGGGTGGATTCGCCAGCAGATGAGCCAACTGGGTGGCGACAGCTATCTGCTGACACTCAATGATTCACGCCGCGCGCCCTGGGCCCAATGAGTTTCTGACACGCAAACAAAAACGCCCCGATCATCACTGATCGGGGCGTTTTTTTATTGTCGGACTACCGGTTACGCGGCAATCGACAACTTGAGCTTGTTCATCGCGCTCTTCTCGAGCTGACGGATCCGCTCGGCCGACACGTTGTACTTCTGCGCCAGGTCGTGCAGCGTGGCTTTCTCTTCTGCCAGCCAGCGCTGGTAGAGGATGTCGCGGCTGCGTTCGTCCAGCACTTCCAGCGCTTCGTGCAGGTTGTGATTGGAGTTGTCGCTCCAGTCGGCATCTTCCAGCTGACGCGCCGGGTCGTACCGGTGGTCTTCCAGGTAGTTGGCCGGCGACTGGAAAGCACTGTCGTCGTCCGCTTCGGCAGCCGGGTCGAAGGCCATGTCATGACCGGTCAGGCGACTTTCCATCTCTCGCACTTCACGCGGCTCGACGCCGAGGCTTTCCGCCACACGGTGGACTTCCTCATTGTTCAGCCAGGCCAGACGTTTCTTCTGGCTGCGCAGGTTGAAGAACAGCTTGCGCTGGGCCTTGGTGGTCGCGACTTTCACGATCCGCCAGTTGCGCAGGATGAACTCGTGAATTTCGGCCTTGATCCAGTGCACCGCGAAGGACACCAGACGCACGCCCATTTCCGGGTTGAAACGCTTCACAGCCTTCATCAGGCCGACGTTGCCTTCCTGGATCAGGTCAGCCTGAGCCAGACCGTAGCCGGAATAGCTACGGGCAATGTGTACAACAAAACGCAGGTGGGCGAGCACCATCTGCCGAGCCGCCCCCAAATCCTGCTCATAGTAGAGACTCTCGGCCAGTTCACGCTCCTGCTCCGGCGTCAGCAATGGAATGCTGTTGACGGTGTGTACATAGGCTTCCAGGTTTGCGCCCGGAACCAATGCATACGCAGGTTGCAAAGAATTGGTCATACGAAAAAACCTCCGACTTACATACTCGCGCCTTTCGGCACTGCGAAAAATTGACCGGGAACTCAAGTACAAGTTCCCTAAAAACCGTAAGGTCAATCACGCGCAAAAAAAGATTCTACTTCGGCGCCAACTCCCTGAGATGACGTGCGACTGCAATCCATGCACCGATATAACCCAACAGCACCGCGCCAAGCAAGAGCGACAGACCGTCGGCAACTGGCACTCCGGCCAGCGCAAAATCACTGCCGTACAAGCCGGCCAGCCCAACCACCGCGTCGTTCAGCCAGTTCAGGCCGAACGCCAGCACACCCCAGGACAGCAGCCCCGCACCGAAGCCATACAACGCGCCCATATAAAGGAAGGGACGACGTACATAGCTGTCGGTGCCGCCGACGAGTTTAATCACTTCTATCTCGGTGCGGCGGTTTTCAATATGAAGACGAATGGTATTGCCTATCACCAAAAGTAATGCGGAAACCAGCAACACCGTCAGACCGAAGACAAAGCGGTCGCCGAGCTTGAGGATGGCAGCCAGACGCTCGACCCAGACTAGATCAAGTTGCGCCTGTTGTACTTTGGGCAGCTCGGAAAGTTTTTGTCTTAATGCTTCCAGCGTCGACTTGTCGACCTCGTTCGGCGTGACCAGCACCACGCCCGGCAGCGGGTTTTCCGGCAGCTCGCGCAGGGCTTCGCCCAATCCGGACTGCTGCTGGAACTCTTCCAGCGCCTGATCGCGGCCGACATATTCAGCATCAGCTACACCGGGCATGCCCTTGATCTGATCGCGCAGTTTCTCGCCCTGAGCCGGACTGGCTTCGAGCTCCAGGTACAGCGAGATCTGTGCCGCACGCTGCCACGAACCACCCAGGCGCTCGACGTTGTTAAGCAACAGCGACAGCCCCATCGGCAGACTCAGTGCGACCGCCATCACCATGCAGGTGAAGAAGCTGCCGATCGGCTGCTTGCCGAGGCGGCGCAGGCTGTCGAGCAGGCTGGCACGGTGGTTTTCCACCCAGGCACGAAACAGCGTGGCGAAATCCGGGCCATCGTCATCGTCGTGCTTTTTCTTTTTTGGCGGCTGCGGATCGGCGGCTTTGGGAGCCACACGCTCGGAAACCTTCGGACTACGTGTTGCACTCATTCGCCAGCCTCCCCGTCACCGATCAATCGGCCGCGTTGCAGGGTCAGCATGCGATGGCGCATGCGCGCAATCAGGGCCAGGTCGTGACTGGCGATCAGCACGCTGGTACCCAGACGGTTGATGTCTTCGAACACACCCATGATTTCGGCCGCCAGACGCGGGTCGAGGTTACCGGTCGGTTCGTCCGCCAGCAGCAGGGCCGGACGGTGAACGATGGCGCGGGCAATGCCGACGCGCTGTTGCTGACCGGTGGACAGGTCGCCGGGGTACAGATCGGTCTTGTCCGACAGCGCCACGCGCTCCAGCGCCGAATCGACGCGCTTGGCGATTTCCGCCTTGGACAGCCCGAGGATCTGCAACGGCAGCGCGACGTTGTTGAACACCGTGCGATCGAACAACAGTTGATGATTCTGGAACACCACGCCGATCTGCCGGCGCAGGAACGGAATCTGCGCGTTACTGATGGTGCTCAGGTCTTGCCCGGCCAGCAGCAGTTTGCCGCTGGTCGGACGCTCCATCGCCAGCAGCAGGCGCAACAATGTGGATTTACCGGCACCGGAATGGCCGGTGACAAACAGGAACTCGCCGCGACGGACTCGAAAGCTCAGCTCATGCAAGCCGACGTGACCGTTCGGGTAGCGTTTACCGACCTGTTCGAAACGAATCATGAACGCTCCCGCTCGGCAAACAGTGCCTGGACAAAGGGTTCGGCTTCAAAGGTACGCAGATCGTCGATGCCTTCACCGACGCCGATGTAGCGGATCGGCAGGCCGAATTGCTTGGCCAGGGCGAAAATCACCCCGCCCTTGGCGGTGCCGTCGAGCTTGGTCAGCGCCAGGCCGGTCAGTTCGACGGTCTGGTTGAATTGCTTGGCCTGGTTGATGGCGTTCTGACCGGTACCGGCGTCGAGCACCAGCAGCACTTCGTGCGGCGCATCGGCGTCGAGCTTGCCGATTACCCGGCGAACCTTCTTCAGTTCTTCCATCAGGTTGTCTTTGGTGTGCAGGCGACCGGCGGTGTCGGCGATCAGCACATCGATGCCACGGGCCTTGGCGGCCTGCACGGCGTCGAAGATCACCGAGGCCGAGTCAGCGCCAGTGTGCTGGGCGATCACCGGAATCTTGTTGCGCTCGCCCCAGACCTGCAATTGCTCGACTGCCGCGGCGCGGAAAGTGTCACCGGCGGCGAGCATGACTTTCTTGCCTTCCAGTTGCAGCTTCTTGGCCAGCTTGCCGATGGTGGTGGTCTTGCCGGCACCGTTGACGCCGACCACGAGGATCACGAACGGCTTGTTCTGCGAAACGATCTTCAGCGGCTGCTCGACCGGCTTGAGCATCGCGGCCAGCTCGGCCTGCAGGGATTTGTACAGTGCGTCGGAATCGGCCAGCTCCTTGCGTGCGACCTTCTGGGTCAGACGCTGGATGATCACCGACGTGGCTTCGACGCCGACGTCAGCGGTCAGCAGACGGGTTTCGAGGTCGTCGAGCAACTCGTCATCGATGGCTTTCTTGCCGAGGAACAGGCTGGCCATGCCCTCGCCGATGCTGGCACTGGTCTTCGACAGGCCTTGCTTGAGGCGGGCGAAGAAGCCGGCCTTGGTTTCTTCGGTGCGAGGCGCAGCGACCGGAGTTTCGACGACCGCGACAGGCGCAGCGACGACCGGTGCAGGTGCAGGTGCAGGTGCAGGTGCAGGTGCAGGTGCAGGTGCAGGTGCAGGTGCAGGCTCGGGGATTTCGATAGCCGGAGCAAACGGAGCAACTGCGACAGGCTCTGCAGGAACCGGTGCGGTCTCGATCACAGGCTCGGCCGCCGGAACGAGAACCGGCTCAGGCACCCAAGCAACCGGCGCAGGAATCACCGGCGTCACATGCGGCGCAGCCTCTTCAACCAGTGCCACCGGCTCTTCGGCCACCGGCAAGGTCAGCCACGGCTGGGCAACCGGAGTCAGCGGCAGCTCGGCGGCCGTCGGCATTTCAGGTTCGGCCTCAGCCACCGGTTGCAACACAGGCTCGGCAATCGGCAGCACAACCGGGGCCGGCGCTTCCTCTATTACCGGCGCTGGCGCCGGGGCCGGCTCAGGAATGGCCGTCGGCTGTTCGACGACGGGTTCCTGCGGTTTCTTGCGCAGCCATCCGAACAGGCTTTTCTTCTCGCCAGCCGCAGCTGGGGTCTTCTTGTCGTCGTTGGAACCAAACATGGAGGACGGCTATCTCACGGTAGCGACGCGCCACAGGGGCGCCCCGGCAAATAAATATTCGATGCAGAACAGACTGCGTTTCACCCAGCTTGTTCACGCGCAACATTTTGTCGAAGCGCCAACGGCACCTCAAAGGAATCGTTTTAATGAAGGACTAGCCGGCAAAATCGGCGAAAAAGCGAAGTTTAGCTGATAAACCAAGGCCTTCTGCCGCAAACCCATACAACCTGATCAAGTTTCAAAACCGGATAGGCGTGGTCGCCGGTAAAACGGATCAGTATCCTAGCACCTCCTCGCCCGCCTAGGCTAAGACCAAGCGGGCAGCCCAACAGGTTTAAAAACGAATGAATGCTCTAGCCCGCCGCGCCGCAGGCCTGCTGCTCAGCACAGTCTGCCTGCCCCTTTCGGCCCTGGCAGCCGACCCGCAACCGACCCACGAATTCACCCTCGACAACGGTTTGAAGGTTGTCGTGCGCGAAGATCATCGCGCGCCGGTGGTGGTGTCGCAGGTCTGGTACAAGGTCGGCTCCAGCTACGAAACCCCGGGCCAGACCGGTCTGTCCCACGCCCTCGAGCACATGATGTTCAAGGGCAGCGAGAAAGTCGGCCCCGGTGAAGCCTCGCTGATCCTGCGCGACCTCGGCGCCGAAGAGAACGCGTTCACCAGCGATGACTTCACCGCCTACTACCAGGTGCTGGCCCGCGACCGCCTGGGCGTAGCCTTTGAACTGGAAGCCGACCGCATGGCCAATCTGCGTCTGCCGGCCGACGAGTTCGCCAAGGAAATCGAAGTCATCAAGGAAGAGCGCCGCCTGCGCACCGACGACAAACCGATGTCCAAGGCTTACGAGCGCTACAAGGCCATGGCCTACCCGGCCAGCGGCTATCACACGCCGACCATCGGCTGGATGGCCGACCTCGACCGGATGAAGGTCGAAGAGCTGCGCCACTGGTACCAGTCCTGGTATGTGCCGAACAACGCCACGCTGGTGGTGGTCGGTGACGTGACCCCGGACGAGGTGAAAACCCTCGCCCAGCGCTATTTCGGGCCGATCCCGAAACGCGACGTGCCACCAGCGAAAAAACCGCTGGAACTGGCCGAACCCGGCGAACGCCAGATCACTCTGCATGTGCAGACCCAACTGCCCAGCCTGATGCTCGGTTTCAACGTGCCAAGCCTGGCCACCGTCGAGGACAAGCGCTCCATCAATGCCTTGCGCCTGATTTCGGCGCTGCTGGACGGCGGCTACAGCGGTCGTATCCCGACCCAACTGGAGCGCGGCGAAGAGCTGGTGTCCGGCGGTTCGTCGAGTTATGACGCCTACACGCGCGGTGACAGCCTGTTCACCCTGTCCGCTACACCGAACACCCAGAAGAAAAAGACCATGGCCCAGGCGGAAGCCGGTCTGTGGAAACTGCTGGAACAGCTGAAAACCACCGCACCGTCCGCCGAAGAACTGGAGCGCGTGCGTGCGCAAGTCATCGCCGGCCTGGTCTTCGAGCGTGACTCGATCACTGCCCAGGCCACCGCCATCGGCCAACTGGAGACGGTCGGCCTGTCGTGGAAATTGATGGACACCGAACTGGCCGATCTGGAAAGCGTCACCCCGCAAGACATCCAGAACGCCGCCAAGCTGTATTTCACCCGCGAACGTCTCAGCGTCGCCCACGTCCTGCCACTGGAGACGACTCATGAGTGAGCGCAAAACCCCACGCCTGTTGCTGCTCGGCATGATCACCGTGGCGGTGATCGGCTCCGCCGCGTTCTACCTGGCGCCGAGCGACAACAGCAAGGCCAGCGAAGCACTGGATAACGCCAAAACCAGCCAGAAGCTGCAATCGCTGGCAGAACTCGACGGAAAGGCCCCGGCCAGCCGCAAGCTCGACGTGCAGACCTGGAACACCGCCGAAGGCGCCAAGGTGCTGTTCGTCGAGGCTCGCGAACTGCCGATGTTCGACATGCGCCTGATCTTCTCCGCCGGCAGCAGCCAGGACGGCAACGCGCCGGGCCTGGCCCTGCTGACCAACGCCATGCTCAACGAAGGCGTGGCCGGCAAGGATGTCGGTGCCATCGCCCAGGGCTTTGAAGGCCTGGGCGCGGATTTCGGCAACGGCGCCTACAAGGACATGGCCATCGCATCGCTGCGCAGCCTGAGTGCCGCCGACAAACGCGAACCGGCGCTGAAGCTGTTCTCCGAAGTGATCGGCAAACCGACCTTCCCTGCCGACTCCTTCGCGCGTATCAAGAACCAGATGCTCGCCGGTTTCGAATACCAGAAACAGAGCCCCGGCAAACTCGCCAGCCTGGAATTGATGAAGCGCCTGTACGGCGATCACCCGTACGCGCACTCCAGCGATGGCAGCGCGCAAAGCGTACCGAAGATCACCCTGGCGCAACTGCGTGAGTTCCACGCCAAGGCGTATGCCGCCGGCAACGTGGTGATTGCGCTGGTCGGCGACTTGTCCCGTGCCGAGGCCGAGGCAATTGCCAATCAGGTTTCTGCCGCTATGCCAAAAGGCCCGGCGCTGGCGAAGATCGCCCAGCCGCAGGAGCCGAAGGCCAGCGTCGGCCATATCGAGTTCCCGTCCAAGCAGACCAATCTGATGCTCGCGCAACTGGGCATCGACCGTGACGACCCGGACTACGCCGCACTGTCGATGGGCAACCAGATCCTCGGCGGTGGTGGTTTCGGCACTCGTTTGATGAGTGAAGTCCGCGAGAAACGTGGTCTGGCCTACACCGTGTATTCGGCGTTCAGCCCGATGCAGGCGCGCGGCCCGTTCATGATCAATCTGCAGACCCGCGCGGAAATGAGCGAAGGCACCCTGAAACTGGTGCAGGATGTGCTCGCCGACTACCTGAAGACCGGCCCGACCCAGAAAGAACTCGACGACGCCAAGCGTGAACTGGCCGGCAGCTTCCCGCTGTCCACTGCGAGCAACGCCGATATCGTCGGCCAACTCGGCGCCATGGGTTTCTACAACCTGCCGCTGAATTATCTGGACGACTTCATGCGTCAGTCCCAGAGCCTGACCGTCGAGCAGGTTCGCGACGCCCTGAACAAACACTTGAGCACGGATAAACTGGTCATCGTCAGCGCTGGCCCGACCGTGCCGCAAAAGCCGTTACCGGCCCCATCTGATAAACCTGCCGAGCAGCCGCTCGGGGTTCCGGAGCATTAATGGCCAGTCCAAAGAAACCTGTACAAAAACTGCACAACGGTGTGAACCAGTTGCGCATCATCGGCGGCGAATGGCGCAGCCGCAAACTGAGCTTCCCTGATGCGCCGGGCCTGCGTCCGACGCCGGACCGGGTGCGTGAAACCCTGTTCAACTGGCTCGCGCCGTACGTTGCCGGGGCCAAGGTGCTCGATCCGTTTGCCGGCAGCGGCGCGCTGTTCCTGGAAGCGCTGTCTCGCGGCGCGTCCATGGGTCAGGCGCTGGATGCCAGCCATGTCGCGGTCTCCAGCCTGAAAGAACACCTCGGCACGCTGCGCTGCACCAACGGCCACGTGCAGACCGCCGATGCCTTGCGCTACCTGGAAACCCAGACCGCGACCGCGTTCGATCTGGTGTTCCTCGACCCGCCGTTCAACCAGAACCTGCTGCCCGCCGTGTGCACGCTGCTGGAAGAACGCCAATGGCTGGCCGATGATTCGTGGATCTACACTGAAAGCGAAACCGCGCCATCGACCCTCGGCCTGCCAGGCAACTGGCGCCTGCACCGCGAGCAGAAATCCGGGCGGGTGTACTACGCGTTGTGGCAACGTATGGCAGTGATCGCCGGTTAACCGACCGGCCTGAAAAAGCGGCGAGCTTCAGCCGAGGCTCGCTGCGCTGCATCGAGAGCAATCGTGTCCCCTTCGTCAAAACCGTTCATCCCCGCCTTCGGCCTCGGCAATCCGCACCTGCAAACCTTGTGGGGGCCGCTGTGGCGCAAAACCGTGCACCTTGATCGCCAGCGCGAACGACTGTGGCTGGACGACGGCGATTTCCTCGACCTTGACTGGCACGGCCCCCACAGTGCGGAAGCGCCGTTGGTATTGGTGCTGCACGGGCTGACTGGTTCTTCCAATTCGCCTTACGTCGCCGGAATCCAGGCAGCGCTCGCCGCCCAAGGCTGGGCCAGTGTTGCGCTGAACTGGCGTGGCTGCTCGGGCGAACCGAACCTGTTGCCGCGCAGCTACCATTCCGGCGCCAGCGAAGACCTCGCCGAAACCATCCGTCATCTGAAGGCCAAGCGGCCACTGGCGCCGCTGTATGCGGTCGGCTACTCCCTCGGCGGCAACGTGCTGCTCAAGCATCTGGGGGAAACCGGCAGCGCCAGCGGCGTGCTCGGTGCGGTGGCGGTGTCGGTGCCGTTTCGTCTGGATCAGTGCGCCGACCGTATTGGCCAGGGTTTCTCGAAGGTCTATCAGGCGCACTTCATGCGCGAGATGGTCGCCTACATCAAGAACAAGCAGCGCCAGTTCCAGCACGACGGCCGCGAGGAGGGTCTTGCCGCATTGGCCGCCCTCGGCTCACTGGAAAACATGCGCACCTTCTGGGATTTCGACGGCCGGGTGACGGCGCCACTGAATGGCTTTGCCGATGCCGAGGATTACTATCGCCGGGCATCGAGCCGCTACTTTCTTGGCGAGATCCGTACACCGACCCTGATCATTCAAGCGGCGGACGACCCGTTCGTGTTCCCCCACAGCCTGCCTTCAGCCAGTGAGCTGTCGAGTTCGACCGCGTTCGAATTGCAGAGCAAGGGCGGGCATGTCGGCTTCGTCGATGGCTCGTTCCGCCAACCGGGTTATTACCTGGAACGGCGCATTCCCCAGTGGCTGGCCGATTCGGGGCGCGAGTGACGTCATGAGCGAACAGGGCGAGTCGATCCGTTTCTGGCAAACCGCGCCACTGGCCGGGGTCGAATTACTGTCGGCGCGCTACATCGAGCATCGCTTCGCCCCGCATGTCCACGACGGCTACGTGATCGGCATGATCATGGCCGGCGCCCAGCGCTACCGCTATCGCGGCGCCGAACACCTGGCCGGCAGCGGCACGCTGGTGCTGATCAACCCGGACGAATTGCACACCGGCCACAAAGGCACCGAGGACGGTTGGCTGTACCGGGCGTTTTATCCGGATACCGGCAAGATTGTCTCGCTGCTCGAAGAACTGGAACTGCCGACTGCGCCGATGCCGGCTTTTGGCGCGACGCTCTATCGCGATCCGGATCTGGTCAACGGCTTCAGCCAGTTGCACCGCTTGCTGGAAAGCCCCGCCACCGCGCTGCAACAGCAAACGGTGTGGCGCGAAATGATGATGCTGCTGTTGCAACGCCACGCGGCGGTGCAGATCAACGGCAAACCCGGCAAGGAACATCGTGCGGTGGTGATGGCCAAGGAATTGCTGCACGCACAACTGGCGGCGCCACCCTCGCTGGAAGAACTGGCGGCAGCGGTGAACCTGTCGCCCTTCCACTTCGCCCGGGTGTTCCGCCGCGCCACCGGCATGCCGCCGCACACCTGGCTGATGCAACAGCGGATTGCCTGCGCGCGGGGCTTGTTGCAGAGCGGCTGCCTGCCGGTAGAAGTCGCCACGCAGTTGGGCTTTGCCGACCAGAGTCATCTGAGCCGGCAGTTCAAACAGGTTTATGGCGTGGGGCCAGCGGCCTATCGCAGCGCGCGGCTGGATCGCTGAACGCGCTTACTCGCCCGTGGCGATACCGCGCGACGGCTCGTTGATCCACTCGCTCCACGACCCGGCATACAGCGAACCCAACGGATAACCCGCCAGGCACAGGGCGAACAGGTTGTGACACGCCGTCACCCCCGAGCCGCAATACGCCACCAGATCGGCCGGCGAACGCGCGCCGAGTTTCGCGGCAAAGCGCTGCTTGAGCTGGTCGGCCGGCAGGAAGCGTCCGTCGCTGCCCAGGTTGTCGGTGAACGCCGCGCATTGCGCACCGGGGATGTGCCCGGCGATCGGGTCGATCGGCTCCACTTCACCCTTGAAACGCGGCAAGGCACGGGCATCGAGCAGAGTCAGAGCCGGTTGACCGAGGCGTTGCTGCAATTGCTCGGCGCTGAGCAGCAGATGTTTGTCCGGATGCCCGCTGAACGTCCCGCGAGTCACCGAAGGCGTATCCAGGCTCAGCGGCAGACCGGCCGCGTGCCAGGCCTTGAGCCCGCCATCGAGAATGAACACGCCGTCGCGCTTGCCCAGCCACGCCAGCAACCACCAGGCCCGCGCCGCGTAAGCACCGGGGCCGTCGTCATACAGAACCACGTCGCTGTCGTTGTTGATGCCGAAGGCTTGCAGGCGCTCGATCAGCGCTGCCGGCTCCGGCAACGGATGACGCCCGGTCACGCCCTTGGTCACCGGGCCGCTGAGGTCTCGCTCAAGATCGGCATAGCTCGCCCCGGCAATGTGCCCTTCGGCATAGCTGCGCTGGCCGTAGTCCGGGTCTTCGAGGGCAAAACGGCAGTCGAGAATCACCAGCCCCGGTTGCTCCTTGCGGGCATCCAGCGTGGTCGGGCTGATCAGTTGCGCAATCGGCATAGCGAACGACTCCTGTGAGCGGATGGGTCAGGACCTTTCTTCGAGGGCCTGGGCCAACGGTACGTAGAATTCTTCGAACAGTGCGTTGACCTCATCGCGGGCCTGCTCGGTGACAAACCCCGCTTCCAGCACCAGCACCTGATACACGCCACGTTTAATGGCCTGCTCGCTGAGGTGATTGGAGTTTTCCCGGGTCGTGCACAGAAAACGCACCCAGGAGGTAAGGATGATCCACGCGTTGAGGGTCAGGGATTCGATCTGCACCCGGTCCATCTTCAGGATGCCGGCGGCGACGAAGCCTTCATAGATCGCCGCGCCCTGAATCACACAGCGCTGGGAAAAGCGCCGGTAACGCCCGGCCAGGTCCGGGTCGCTGTCGAGCAGGTGCTCGAGATCGCGATGCAGGAAACGGTAGCGCCACATCGCCGACAGCAGTTCCTTGAGATAGAAACGCTTGTCTTCGACTGTCGCCGCACGCCCCTGAGGCGGGCGCAGGAAGCTGTCCACCAGGCTTTCGTACTCACTGAACAGCACGGAGATGATCGCCTGCTTGTTGGGGAAGTGGTAGTACAGGTTACCCGGAGAAATCTCCATGTGAGCGGCGATGTGGTTGGTGCTGATGCTGCGCTCGCCCTGCTGATTGAACAGCTCGAGGCTGTTCTGCACGATGCGCTCGCTGGTTTTGATCCGTGGGGCCATGGCTTGAGCTTTAATTCAGAGTGCGTTGGGGGGCATCTTACGACCTAACCGGAATGGGATAAAACCATGACGCACAAGGAAGTCATTTGACTTTCTAGAGCATAGACTCTAGAAAGTTCCTCACGACAACAAATCCGGAGCCGACAATGACCGCCGATATTGCCTACCTGCAATCGTTGCAACAGCCGCTGGAAGAGCTCAACCGGTTGTTCAACGCGCAGCGCGCCGCCTACGCCGCCAACCCGATGCCGCCGGCCGCCCAGCGCCAGCAATGGCTCAAGGCGTTGCGCGATCTGCTGAGCAGCGAACGGCAGGCGCTGGTCGAGGCGATCAGTTCGGACTTCAGCCATCGCAGCGCCGATGAAACCCTGCTCGCCGAGTTGATGCCGAGCCTGCATGGCATTCATTACGCCAGCCGCCATATCAACCAGTGGATGAAGCCATCGCGGCGCAAAGTGGGTGTCGCCTTCCAGCCGGCGTCGGCAAAAGTGGTGTATCAGCCGCTGGGCGTGGTCGGCGTGATCGTGCCGTGGAACTACCCGCTATTTCTGGCCATGGGCCCGTTGACCGGCGCGCTCGCAGCGGGCAATCGGGTGATGCTCAAACTCAGCGAATCGACCCCGGCCACCGGCCTGCTGCTCAAGGAATTACTGGCGCGGATCTTCCCCGAAGACCTGGTCTGCGTGGTGCTCGGCGAGGCCGATGTCGGCGTGGCGTTCTCGAAACTGCGCTTCGATCACCTGCTGTTCACCGGCGCCACCAGCATCGGCAAGCACGTGATGCGCGCAGCGGCGGAAAACCTCACGCCAGTGACTCTCGAACTGGGCGGCAAATCCCCGGCCATCGTCTCCCGCGATGTGCCGCTCAAGGACGCCGCCGAGCGCATCGCCTTCGGCAAGACGCTCAACGCCGGCCAGACCTGCGTGGCCCCGGACTACGTGCTGGTGCCGGAAGACCGGGTCGGCGGTTTCGTCGAAGCCTATCGCCAGGCCGTGCGCGGGTTTTATCCGACACTCGCCGACAACCCGGACTACACCGCCATCATCAACGAGCGCCAATTGGCGCGGCTGAACAGCTACCTCAGCGACGCCACCAGCAAGGGCGCGCTGCTGATTCCGCTGTTCGATCAGGGCCAGGGCCGACGCATGCCTCACAGCCTGCTGCTGAATGTCAGTGACGAGATGACGGTGATGCAGGACGAAATCTTCGGCCCGCTGCTGCCGATCGTGCCGTATCAGGATCTGGATCAGGCATTTGCTTACATCAATCAGCGGCCACGTCCTCTGGCTCTTTACTACTTCGGCTACGACAAACGTGAACAGAAGCGCGTGCTCCACGAAACCCATTCCGGTGGTGTCTGCCTCAACGATACGTTGCTGCATGTGGCCCAGGACGACATGCCCTTCGGCGGTATCGGCCCATCGGGCATGGGCCATTACCACGGGCACGAAGGTTTTCTGACCTTCAGCAAGGCCAAGGGTGTGCTGGTTAAACAGCGCTTCAACGCGGCGAAGCTGATCTATCCGCCGTACGGCAAATCCATTCAGAAACTGATCCAGAAACTGTTCATTCGCTAACGTCACCGCCGGGTAATAACAACAATGCACCCAAGCCTGACCGAAACACCTGCACTGTCGCGCCGTGGCCTGCTGAAATTCAGCCTGGGCGCCACGGCTTTCCTCGCCACCGCCGGCCTCGGCGCCAGCCTCAGCGGCTGTTCGTCGAGCGTATCGGCCAACGGATTCACTGCGCTGCGCAGCGGTGACCTGCTGTTTCTGCGCGCGCTGATTCCGGTGATGCTCGATGGCGCTGTCGCAGTGGAGAAGATGCCCGCCGCTGTCGACGGAGCGCTGAAGTCCCTGGATTACAGCCTCGATCACCTGTCGCCGGAAATGCTCAAACTCACCCGGCAACTGTTCGACGTGCTGGGCATGGCCGTGACCCGAGGACCGCTGACCGGAATCTGGGGCAGCTGGGAAAACGCCAGTCCCGAGGCGATCCGACACTTCCTCGAGCGCTGGGAAAACAGCTCGTTGAGCCTGCTGCGCATGGGCCACAGCTCCCTGCAGCAAATGGTGATGATGGCCTGGTACACCCGCGCCGAATCCTGGGCGCACTGTGGTTATCCCGGCCCGCCCACCGTCTGAGACGCGCGCCTCCCCCGAACAATAATAAGAGAGCCTGATTGATGCCCGTACCTGACCCGTTTCGCGAAGGCCTTGCCCGTGGCTGGAAAACCTACAACGGCGCACAACTGACCGACGACCTGACTCTGGAAGCCGACGTGGCCATCATCGGCAGCGGTGCCGGCGGCGGCACCACGGCGGAAATCCTCAGCGCCGCCGGTTATAAAGTGCTGCTGATCGAAGAAGGTCCGCTCAAGACCAGCAGCGACTTCAAAATGCTGGAAGACAAGGCCTACAGCAGCCTCTATCAGGAAGGCATCGGCCGCATGAGCAAGGACGGCGCGATCACCATCCTTCAGGGCCGCGCGGTCGGCGGCACCACCCTGATCAACTGGACATCGAGCTTCCGAACCCCCGAGCCGACCCTCGAACACTGGGCCAAAGAACACAACGTCAAAGGCCACAGCCCCGTCGACATGGCGCCGTGGTTCGAAAAAATGGAACAGCGCCTCGGCGTCGCCCCGTGGATGATTCCACCCAACGCCAACAACGACGTGATCCGCAAAGGCTGCGAACAACTGGGCTACAGCTGGCACGTGATCCCGCGCAACGTGCGCGGCTGCTGGAATCTGGGTTATTGCGGCATGGGCTGCCCGACCAACGCCAAACAATCGATGATGGTCACGACCATTCCGGCGACCCTGGAAAAGGGCGGTGAACTGCTTTATCTGGCCCGCGCCGAAAAGCTCTTGATCAGCGGCGACAAAGTGACCGGGCTGCAATGCGTGGCGATGGACGAACGCTGCGTCGAACCGACCGGACGCAAGATCACGATCAAGGCCCGCCATTACGTGCTGGCCGGCGGCGGGATCAACAGCCCTGCCCTGCTGCTGCGCTCGGATGCGCCGGATCCCCATCAACGCCTCGGCAAACGCACCTTTCTGCATCCGGTGAACATGTCCGCCGGGCGCTTCGACGACGTCATCAACCCGTTTTATGGCGCGCCGCAGTCGATCTACTCCGACCACTTCCAGTGGAAGGACGGCACCACCGGGCCGATGGCCTTCAAACTCGAAGTGCCGCCGCTGCACCCGGCGCTGGCTGCCACCCTGCTCGGCGGCTTCGGCCAGGAAAACGCGCAGCACATGGCGGATCTTTCGCACACCCACGCCATGCTGGCGTTGCTGCGTGACGGCTTTCATCAGGACAGCCAGGGCGGCAGTGTCGAATTGCGTGGCGACGGCTCGCCGGTGCTCGATTATCAGGTGTCGTCCTACGCCTGGGACGGTTTGCGCCGGGCCTTCCACGTCATGGCCGAAATCCAGTTCGCCGGCGGCGCCAAAGCGGTGATGCCGATGCACGCCGATGCGCGCTACGTGAACAGCCTGGCCGAGGCTCGCGAAATGATCGACGGCTTGAGCCTTGAGCTGTACCGCACACGCCTGGGCAGTGCCCACGTCATGGGCGGTTGTGCAATGGGCGAAGACCCGAAAACCGCCGTCACCGATAGCCTTGGCCGGCATCATCAACTGCGCAATCTGTCGATTCATGACGGCTCGCTGTTCCCCACCAGCATCGGCGCCAACCCGCAGCTGTCGGTGTATGGTCTGACGGCGCAACTGGCGACATCCCTCGGCGAACGGCTGAGAAACCCGTGAAAAAGCCGAAGATTCGTACCGTCTATAGTGCTTTCTTACCCAAAAGGCGACTTGGCCGACCGGGACGGCTGCGATACCATCCGACTCCCCAACGGATTCCCGCCAGGACGACGCGATGAACCGAGTGTTGTACCCAGGTACCTTCGACCCTATTACCAAGGGCCATGGCGATCTGGTCGAACGCGCCTCGCGCCTGTTCGACCATGTGATCATCGCCGTCGCCGCCAGCCCCAAGAAGAATCCGCTGTTCCCGCTGGAACAACGGGTCGAGCTGGCTCGCGAGGTCACCAAACACCTGCCGAACGTGGAAGTGGTCGGCTTCTCGACGCTGCTGGCGCATTTCGCCAAAGAGCAGAACGCCAATGTGTTCCTGCGTGGTTTGCGCGCGGTGTCGGACTTCGAATACGAATTCCAGCTGGCCAACATGAACCGCCAACTGGCACCGGATGTGGAGAGCCTGTTCCTCACCCCGTCCGAGCGTTATTCGTTCATTTCCTCGACGCTGGTGCGGGAAATTGCAGCCCTGGGCGGCGATATCAGCAAGTTCGTCCACCCGGCGGTGGCTGACGCCCTGACCCTGCGCTTCAAGAAGTAACGACCGTTCAAACGGCGCCCGCGTGCACTGCGGGCGCCAATGCGGCACAATTGCGCGCATTGATTTATTGCGCCCGGGCCCGCCGCCCCGGCTGGAGTTAGCATGTCCCTGATCATCACCGACGATTGCATCAACTGCGACGTCTGCGAACCTGAGTGCCCGAACGCCGCCATTTCCCAGGGCGAAGAGATCTACGTGATCGATCCAAACCTGTGCACCCAGTGCGTCGGCCACTACGACGAGCCGCAGTGCCAGCAGGTCTGCCCGGTGGATTGCATTCCACTGGACGAAGCCCATCCGGAGACTGAAGAACAGTTGATGGAGAAGTACCGCAAGATTACCGGCAAGGCTTGAGCCTCTGACCCCGATCGCAGCGCCAGGCTGCGATCGCGTCATTCACGCTGCTCGAATCCTTCCCCGGTACAGCCCAGGCAGCGCACGAACGCCGCTTTCGCCGGTGCCACCACCAGCGCCTCCCCCGCATCGCCGACGCCGCCACCCAGCGCGGTAAACGGCAACGACACCACAAACGCCCCCGCACCGATCACCGTCGCCGCCACCAGCAAGGGGCGGGCAATCAGCAGATCGCCAATCATGGCGTAGGCCGGTGGATTCTGGATGGCGTATCGCGGGTCACCGCTGCCGCCTTCCGTGGCATGAACGGTCAGGCCGGAACACAGCAGCAGTGCGAGGAACAGGGCTTGCGAGGATTTCATGGCACGATCCTTCGGGCTGAACAGTGAGACAACTCACTATAGACCGTAGGACTTTTTCAGCTTTTGCGCTCAGCTTTGGCAGCGCGGGCAGAAGACGCTGGCGCGCTGACCCAGTTTCACTTCCCGCAGACCGGTGCCGCAGACTTTGCAGTGCTCGTTACCACGCCCGTAGACAAACAGTTCCTGCTGGAAATACCCCGGCTGCCCATCGCCACCGATGAAATCACGCAACGTAGTGCCGCCACGTTCGATGGCGGCGGCGAGGATGCGCTTGATCTCGATTGCCAGCTTCAGATAGCGCGCCCGGGAAATGCCCTTGGCTTCTCGACGCGGATCGATACCGGCGGCGAACAGCGCTTCAGTCGCGTAAATGTTGCCGACGCCCACCACCACTGCGTTATCCATGATGAACGGTTTGACCGCCATCGACCGCCCGCGTGACAACTGGAACAGCCGCTCGCCATCGAACAGATCGGTCAACGGCTCCGGCCCCAGGCGAATCAGCAATTCGTGATTGAGCGGGTCGGTACTCCAGAGCATCGCGCCGAAGCGCCGCGGATCGGTGTAGCGCAGGGCCAGGCCGGATTCCAGCTCGATGTCGACATGCTCGTGTTTGGCCGCCGGCAGCCCGACTTCAACCAGCCGCAGATTGCCCGACATGCCCAAATGGCTGATCAGCGTGCCGACCTCGGCGTTGATCAGCAAATACTTGGCGCGCCGCTCGACCAGCACGATGCGCTGCCCGGACAGGCGCACATCGAGGTCTTCGGGAATCGGCCAGCGCAGCCGCCGGTCACGCACGATCACCCGGCTGACGCGCTGGCCTTCCAGGTGCGGGGCGATGCCGCGGCGGGTGGTTTCGACTTCCGGCAATTCAGGCATGGGTGTCTCGAATCAGTTTGCTAAATCAATGTGCACCAAGTTCGCGGATCGTCTGCTTCAACGTTTCGAAGTCGTAATCCGAGAGGCCGATGTATTCGAGCACCAGCGGCCCGACGGCCTGCCATTCGAAGTCTTCGGTCTGGTTGCCCAGCACCCGATACGAGGCGCAGATGTGCTCGGCCATTTTCAGGATCGCCAGCAGGTTTTTCATCTGGCTGTTGCGTGAAGTCTCGTCGCTGAAGATCGCCATCGCATTATGGTGGTTGGCGATGGCCGCGCTGACGTGTTCCGGCAGGCGCCAGGACTTGGCGGTGTAGTAACCGACCACCGAGTGATTGGTGTTGTAGACATCGTTCTCGGTGTCCACAACCCGGCGTTCGGCACCCGCGTTGGCATAGGCCTCTTCGAGTGTCTTCATGTAATCCGGGAAACGCTGGAGCATCAGCGGCACACCGCAGTCATGGAACAGGCCCAACGCATAGGCCTCGTCGCTCGCTTCGGTGCCGACGCGCTTGGCCAGGGTCAGGCAGGTCATGGCCACGTCCTGGGCGGTATCCCAGAAGCGGTTCAGGGTGACGATGGTGTCATCGTTCATCTCGCCCTTGATCGACATCGCGTTGATCAGGTTGATGATCGAACGACTGCCCAGCAGGTTCACCGCGCGCTTGATCGAAGTGATCTTGTTGCTCAGGCCGTAATACGGCGAATTGACGATTTTCAACAGAGAGCCGGACAGGCCGGGGTCCTGGGAGATCAGCTTGGCGATCGTCTCCAGATCCGGGTCGGGCATGTACTGCTCCATTTGCAGATCCACCATGATCTGCGGTTGCGCAGGCACGCTGATGCCTTGCAGGGACTGTTGAATCTGTTCGGTGGTCAGCTCTTGGGACATAAGTACACACTCTGGGACAGGCGGCGATTCTAACCCCTAAAAACCGACGAACGACACATCGGGGGCAGATCGGCGGAAACTTTCATTCAAGACCATTTGGCCAATTCTGCCTTCATCCGCTGACAGGCCGGGCTTGCGCGCCACATGTCCAGCACCGAACCCGCGTGCAGCGCAACACGGTATACTCCCGCTCTTTTTTCCGGAGCGACGTCATGTCCCTGCCTAGCTTGCGCCTCAAAGCCAACGCCGACCGTCGCCTGCGCGCCGGTCACCTGTGGATCTACAGCAACGAAATCGACGTGGCCGCGACCCCGTTGCACGGCTTCAAGGCCGGCGACCAGGCGATCCTCGAAGCCGCCGGCGGCAAGCCGCTGGGCATCGTCGCCATGAGCCCGAACAACCTGATCTGCGCCCGCCTGCTGTCGCGCGACATCAAGCTGCCGCTGGACAAGTCGCTGCTGGTGCATCGCCTGAACGTGGCCCTGTCCCTGCGCGATCGCCTGTTCGACAAGCCGTTCTATCGTCTGGTCTACGGTGATTCCGACCTGCTGCCGGGTCTGGTGGTCGACCGTTTCGGCGACATCCTCGTGGTGCAGATCGCTTCGGCGACCATGGAAGCGCATAAAGATGACGTGATCGCGGCGCTGACCCAAGTGCTCAAGCCAAGCGGCATCCTGTTCAAGAACGATTCCGCCGCCCGTGATGCCGAAGGCCTCGAGCGCTACACCGAAACCGTGTTCGGCCTGGTGCCGGAGTGGGTGGCGCTGGAAGAGAACGGCGTGAAATTCGAAGCTCCGGTGATTCAGGGCCAGAAAACCGGCTGGTTCTACGACCACCGCATGAACCGCGCGCGCCTGGCCCCTTACGCCAAAGGCAAACGCGTGCTGGACCTCTACAGCTACATCGGTGGCTGGGGTGTGCAGGCTGCCGCATTCGGCGCCAGCGAAGTGTTCTGCGTCGATGCCTCGGGTTTTGCCCTCGACGGTGTTGAACGCAACGCCGCGCTGAACGGCTTCGCCGACAAGATGACCTGCATCGAAGGCGACGTCTTCGAAGCCCTGAAGGAACTCAAGGCCAGCGAAGAACGCTTCGACGTGATCGTTGCCGACCCGCCTGCGTTCATCAAACGCAAGAAGGACATGAAAAACGGTGAAGGCGCCTACCGCCGCCTGAACGAGCAAGCCATGCGCCTGCTCAACAAGGACGGCATCCTGTTCAGCGCTTCGTGCTCGATGCACCTGCCGGAAGACGACCTGCAGAACATCCTGCTGACCAGCGCCCGTCACCTGGACCGCAACATCCAGCTGCTGGAGCGTGGTGGTCAGGGCCCGGATCACCCGGTGCACCCGGCCATTCCGGAAACCCGCTACATCAAGAGCATCACCTGCCGTCTGCTGCCCAACAGCTAACGGTATCGATGCATAAAAGAAGGGGAGCCAACGGGCTCCCCTTCTTTTTGCCTTCCGTTATTGGCTTTCCTACATTTATCGTCCGGTCAGCGTGCAGGACATTTCCTTACATCCATCATTTACCAATATCTAACTTACAAGACCTTTTCAAGCGGAAGATCACTCCGACAAAATTACTGGAATATTCCTACTTAATATCCGCTTGCGATTAATCCATTACAAACTATTATTAAGTCGTCACCACGAGGTGGCACTCAACAAATAACGAAGCCTCAATGAACAAGGAGTTCAAACATGAAAGCAATTACTCTGGAATCCCGCAAAATCGCAAACCTGGCTTTTCTGGTTGCACCTAAAACCCGATAAGTAAGGCGGCGCTGGGTATTGCCGGCTACCCAGCGTCTTTGATGACCTATCCAGAGAGCCTTGCCTTAACATGCAAATAAATCCCTATCTATTCATATTGCCGCGCACGCCAGGACAAATAGTCTGGAACTATAAAGATCACACGCAACATGAACTCGATCTGGACTATTCATCTCGCCTGGCACAACTAATCCACAACCCCGAGCTGTACGACAACGACAACATCATAGATACACAGTTACTCAATGCCGGGATACTGACAGTATCGGCAATAAACAATCCCGTCTGGGGTTGGGATGAACTGTCGAAGATTTATCACATCGGCACCCGCAACATTCCCTGCGAATATATTCCGGACAACATTCATGAATGGGCCAGACAATACCTGGAACATTGCAACGAAGTGCTCGCCTCCTCGCCCCCGGCCGATGACACGGCTGAGCGCCCCCCAGGCAGACGCATCGCTCTCCCCGCGCCGTCGACATTGAATGACGACAGTCTGTCGAACGCCCTGACCCGGCGAAAAACCTGCCGGTCCTTCACCGGTTCAGCCGTTCGGCTGAGTGATGTCGGCTCCTTGCTGTACCTGACTCTCGGCTATCTGCGCGAGCGCGAAGGCGATTGCGACGACAGCGTCGCCGAAGGACTCGACGCCCGCCGCAGCAGCCCTTCCGGTGGCGGGCTCAATGCCTGCGAAGGTTACCTGCTGATCCAGAACGTCGAAGGACTGGCACCTGGCGTATATGCCTATCACCCGACCGAACACGCCTTGAGCCTGATCAACCCGTCGCCCGACACAGCGCTGGGCAATCTGCTGGGAGGCCAGCACTTCATCAACAACCTGCCACTGGGCCTGTTCATCACCGCCCGTTTCGACAGGCTCTGGTGGAAATATCCCCACTCGCGCGCCTACCGAATGGCGTTCGTCGAGGCCGGGCATCTTTCACAGACGTTTCAACTGGCCGCCACCGCGCTAGGCATGAACACCTGGCTGACAGGTGCATTCGCCGACGATCAGGTCGACACATTGCTGCAACTGGAGAACGGTACCGAGCAGCCGCTGTTCTTTGTCGGTTGCGGCGAAAGCGACGGTCAGGCGATGTGCCAGGAAATGCGCGACCTGTTGCGCGAGACGCCAGCATGAGCCTTCTCTCCCAAGCCCCGGCCTCCGAGTTTTCACTGGGCGACTGGAACACCCGCGCTTCGGTGCGAATCAGCGCCCACGATTACCGCTTGCCGGCTGACATCGCGCAACAACTGGAAACCCGTCATTGGTTCCCGCCGGCATTTCTGCCCTATCTTGCCCACCCGGCCATCGAAGCGGCGGGCCGTTCGGTAGTGCATCGGCTCACGGCCAGTCATCTGGTGCATTTTCTCGACTACACCACGTTGCTTGAACACCGCATCGTCAATCGCGCCGTGGAAGTCATCGTCCACGGCGAACTGCCGGTCGATGTTCCGCCCTCCATGAAAACCGCCGCACTGCAGCTCTACACCGATGAGGGCTACCACGCCCTGTTTTCCCATCAGGTCGCGGAACAGATCGCCGGGTTCTACGCCATCACCGGGCGCCCGGTGATGCCCAGGCGCATCACGCGGATGGAAGGGCTGATCGCCAGAACGCCTCAAGAGCAGCGACCGCTGACAGGGTTCCTGCTTGGCTTCGTCTCGGAAACCATCATTGCCCGGGAGCTGCTCGACGTCTGCCGGGACAGCCTGGTGTCCGGGGTCAACGACATGCTGCGCGATCACCTCGCGGACGAAGCGCGCCACAGTCGCTACTTCACTGAAGTGTTCCACTACCTCTGGCTGCACCTGGGCGCGCAACAACGAACCTTCGCCGCCGCCACCCTGCTTGAGATCCTCGGGATCTTCTTCGAAATCGATGAACCGTGGCTGCGACAAAGCCTGTGCAACGCCGGGATTGCCGACAGCGTCGTGCCGGAGATACTCGGCAAGCTGGTAACGGTGCAAGCCACCCGATCGCGCGCACGGGCAGGCAGCGTCGCCACATTGAACGCACTGAAGAAAGCCGGATTTTTCACTGAACCTCAAAACCAGATACTTTTCGCCAAGGCAGGATTGATCGATGGATAAAGGAAAATCCGGGGTGACGACCCGACAACGTCGCGGGGCCGTCAGCCTGTTGCTGGCGATGGTGTTGCTGGGTGTATTTCCGCTCGATGTCCTGCTGCCTTCGTTCCCGGCGCTGGCCGAACACTTTCGCAGCACTCCGGCGGACATCGCACTGTCCATCAGCCTGTTCGCCGTCGGCATCGCCTTCGCCCAGTTGCTGATCGGGCCGCTGTCGGATGTGATCGGTCGCAAGGGGCTGCTGCTCGCCGGCATGAGCGTTTCAATGCTCGGTGCCCTCGGGTGTGTGATGACCTCGGACTATTCGCTGTTCCTGATATTCCGGGTCGTTCAGGCGCTGGGTTGCGGTTGCTTCGTGCTGTCCCAGGCGCTGGTCCAGGATCTGTTCGAAGGCGAGGAGCGCGATCGCCTGCGAATCCTGATGGTCACCGCCGGCGGGATTTTCATCTCGGTATCACCGCTGGCAGGGACTTTCATGCAGGCAACGTTGGGCTGGCGAGGCAGCTTCTGGGTGTTCATCACATTATCCGCCGTAGTGCTGCTCAAGGCCTGTCTGTTTCTGGAGAACACCCGACCGACCACCCGTGGCACACGTACGAACTTCCTCACGGCTTACCGACGGGTTCTAGGGGATTTCGACTTCGTCGGCTACTGGCTGATTTCGGCATTCGCGTTCGCCTGCCACTTTTCATTCATCGTGATCTCGCCGCTGATCTTCATGGACCGGCTGCAATTGTCCGCCTACGAATTTTCCTTGATCCTGCTGATCTACGGTGCGGCGTACGTCACCGGGGGCATCCTCGCCAGCGTGCTGAGCAGGCGCATCACCAGCGGCCAGCAGATGGTCGTCGGTTTGAGCCTGATCCTGTTCGCCGGTGTGACCATGCTGTACCTGTCGTCGAGCTTTGCACTGGCTCCGGCGACAGTGCTGATCCCGATGCTGATCTGCACCGCCGGCACCACCATCGCCCGACCGGCCGCCACCTCACGGGCCATGGGCCTGTTTCCGGACATCGCCGGCACCTCGGCCTCGGCCGGCAGCACGATCATTTTCATCTGCGGCGGTTTGATCAGTGCCTTGATCAGTCTGAGCCCGACCAACCTGCAATCCACCCTGGGCTACAGCTTTGTCTTGCTCAGTGGTGTGGCGCTCGCCTTGAACAACCGGATCAGCCGTCGCGCCAGAATCCTGCAAACCGGTGCCATCGCACAGCCGGGCGGCGATTAAACCTGCCAGTCGTCATTCCACACGGGGCGTCAGCGCTGGAACAACGTTTTGCGCCATTCCCTCCTGACGCCAGCGGTGTAGAATCGCGAGATTCATCGCCATTCATCCCCGGCGGGTTTATGAGCTCAGGCTGAGACCAGCGGCGATCCCGCAACGTCATCGGCAACTTCAGGACACACGGCCATTTCTGAGTGTTCCAGACGTCAATAGAAGCTCACTCCCCTTTTGCACCTGATTAGTAAGTGATTAGCCGCCCGGAGTGCTCCATGCCAGATTACCGTTCGAAAACATCCACCCACGGCCGCAACATGGCCGGCGCCCGCGCACTGTGGCGCGCCACCGGGATGAAAGATGACGACTTCAAGAAGCCGATCATCGCGATTGCCAACTCCTTCACCCAGTTCGTACCGGGCCACGTTCACCTGAAAGACCTGGGCCAACTGGTTGCCCGTGAAATCGAACGCGCCGGTGGCGTGGCGAAAGAATTCAACACCATCGCCGTGGACGACGGCATCGCCATGGGCCACGACGGCATGCTGTATTCGCTGCCGAGCCGCGAGATCATCGCCGACTCCGTCGAGTACATGGTCAACGCCCACTGCGCCGACGCCATCGTCTGCATCTCGAACTGCGACAAGATCACCCCGGGCATGCTGATGGCCGCCCTGCGCCTGAACATTCCGGTGATCTTCGTCTCCGGCGGCCCGATGGAAGCCGGCAAGACCAAACTGGCCAGCCACGGTCTCGACCTCGTCGACGCCATGGTCATCGCCGCCGACTCCAGCGCTTCTGACGAGAAGGTTGCCGAGTACGAGCGCAGCGCCTGCCCGACCTGCGGTTCGTGCTCCGGCATGTTCACCGCCAACTCGATGAACTGCCTGACCGAAGCCCTGGGCCTCGCATTGCCGGGCAACGGTTCGACCCTCGCCACCCACAGTGACCGCGAACAGCTGTTCCTGCAGGCCGGCCGCACCATCGTCGAACTGTGCAAACGCTACTACGGCGAGAACGACGAGTCGGTACTGCCGCGCAACATCGCCAACTTCAAGGCGTTTGAGAACGCGATGATGCTCGACATCGCCATGGGCGGCTCGACCAACACCATCCTGCACTTGCTGGCCGCTGCCCAGGAAGCCGAGATCGCGTTCGACCTGCGCGACATCGATCGCCTGTCGCGCGTAGTGCCGCAGCTGTGCAAAGTCGCGCCGAACATCCAGAAGTACCATATGGAAGACGTGCACCGCGCCGGCGGCATCTTCAGCATCCTCGGTTCGCTGGCCCGTGGCGGCCTGCTGCACACCGACCTGCCGACCGTGCACAGCCGCAGCATGGAAGAAGCCATCGCCAAGTGGGACATCACCCAGACCGACGATGAAGCCGTACACCACTTCTTCAAGGCCGGCCCGGCAGGCATTCCGACGCAGACCGCGTTCAGCCAGTCGACCCGTTGGGAAACCCTGGACGACGACCGCGAAAACGGCTGCATCCGCAGCTTCGAGCACGCCTATTCGAAAGAAGGCGGCCTGGCCGTGCTGTACGGCAACATCGCCCTGGACGGCTGCGTGGTGAAAACCGCCGGCGTCGATGAATCGATCCACGTCTTCGAAGGCAACGCGAAGATCTTCGAAAGCCAGGACAGCGCCGTGCGCGGCATCCTCGCCGACGAAGTGAAGGAAGGCGACATCGTCATCATTCGCTACGAAGGCCCGAAAGGCGGCCCGGGTATGCAGGAAATGCTCTACCCGACGTCGTACCTGAAATCCAAAGGCCTGGGCAAAGCCTGCGCCCTGCTGACCGATGGCCGTTTCTCCGGCGGCACCTCCGGCCTGTCCATCGGCCACGCTTCGCCAGAAGCTGCAGCCGGCGGCGCGATCGGTCTGGTGCAGGACGGTGACAAGGTGCTGATCGACATTCCGAACCGCTCGATCAACCTGTTGATCAGCGACGAAGAACTGGCTGCACGCCGGGTCGAGCAGGACAAGAAGGGCTGGAAACCGGTGGAAATACGTCCACGCAAAGTGACCACCGCCCTCAAGGCCTACGCCCTGCTGGCCACCAGCGCCGACAAGGGTGCAGTGCGCAACAAGGCGATGCTCGACGGGCTGTAAGCGTCAAATCGCAGAAACAAAATGCCCCGCCAAGTGCGGGGCATTTTTTTTCCTTCAGTTTGATCGTTCCCACGCTCTGCGTGGGAACGATCATAGTAGAAAGGATTACTGAATCTCTTCCGGCTTCACGATCACCCAGTTCTTGTCCGCCGTCACCGGCAAACCTTCCTTCGCCTGCGCCGCTGCGTGTTTGGCCATCATGCCGTTGAGCTGGGTCATGTACTTGTCCTTGCGGTTGACCCACAGGTGAATGCCGCCCTTGGCCACGTCGACGCTGTGGAACAGCATGTAGCCGTCGCTGCTCGGGGTGTCGCCGCCCACCAGCACCGGTTTTTTCCATTCGTCGATGTAGGTCAGGATCGCCGCGTGCTTGCCGGCCATCCAGGTCGCCGGGGTCCACAGGTAAGGCGTCAGTTCCAGGCCGAGGTTGGCCTTCTCGTCATACTTGCCAGCGGTGATCTGCTTGCGCGCGGTGGTCAGTTCGCCAGTCTTCGGGTCTTTGAGCAGCAGCGATACACCGATCACGTTCTGCGGTTTGACGTTGTAGCCGTACTTCGGATCGGCCGCGACCATCCGCACCAGTTCTTCGGAGGCGGCGGTCATCACGTAGACCTCGATGCCGTTCTCCATCAACTTGTTGTACAACTCGGCCTGACCGGCGAAGACTTTCGGCGGCTGGACGTCGAGGTTCTTCACCACATCGCCATCGTAATAAGTCGCCGGCACCGGTTTGCCCGACGCCATCAGCTCATCGACGTAGCCTTTGAGTTCCTTGAGGGTGAAGCCGGAAAACACCTGCGCAACCCATGGATAGCAAACCATGTCGTCGACTTCGCAGAGGCGATAGTAGTAGCTGAACAGGCTTTCCTTGTGGTCGGCGGTGTCCTTGAACGGCATCAGTTTCAGGGAGGGGTCGAGTTTTTCGCGGGTGATCAGGCCCTTGTTTTCCATGAACGGCAGCAACGACTCTTCGAGGTCGTAGCGGTAGCTGGTGTTGTCCATGTCGAACACAGCGTAGTTACCCTTGTTGGCATTGGCGGCGATCATCGCGTCCAGCGCCTTGGCCTGATCCGCCGGCCAGTGTTTCAGGTCGGTGGCAAACGCCTGAGTGGCCAGGCCCATCCCCACAGTCAGCGCGACAGCCAGAAATTTCGGTGCAAACTTCATGGACACTTCTCCCTGAGTCAAAGAAATCGACGCTAACAAATAAATGTGACAGTCCTCGTCTGTCAGCGACCGTCCGCGTCCCTTCCGCGCCAGTTGCATCCCCGAGAGCGACACACGCTTATTCCAAAAACGACGGACGACCTTCGATTTCGGTATTAATTCATTGGAAATCAAACTGTTAGGCTTGCCGGTTCGCAACAGCCCCGGAAGGTTGTTGGCACAGTCTTTTCTGGAGTCCTCATGAATCTGCCTCTGATTCTCAACTTGCTGGTGTTCCTCGCCCTGCTCTTCGGCCTGGCGCAAACCCGTCACACCTCGTGGAGCCTGGCGAAAAAAGTCTTGCTCGCGCTGGTGCTGGGCGTGGCATTCGGCGTCGCGCTGCACACGATTTACGGTGCCGGCAACCCGGTGCTGAAAGCCTCGATCGGCTGGTTCGACCTGGTCGGCAACGGTTACGTGCAACTGCTGCAAATGATCGTGATCCCGCTGGTGTTCGCCTCGATCCTCAGCGCCGTGGCCCGTCTGCACAACGCTTCGTCGCTGGGCAAGATCAGCTTCCTGACCATCGGCACACTGCTGTTCACCACCGCGATTGCGGCGCTGATCGGCATCGGCCTGACCAATCTGTTCGGCCTGACCGCCGAAGGCCTGGTCGCCGGCACTCAGGAAATGGCCCGTCTGCAAACCATTCAGACCGACTACGCCGGCAAGGTCGCCGACCTGAATGTGCCGCAACTGCTGCTGTCGTTCATCCCGCAGAACCCGTTCGCCGACCTGGCCCGGGCCAAGCCGACGTCGATCATCAGCGTGGTGATCTTCGCCGCGTTCCTGGGGGTTGCCGCGCTGCAACTGCTCAAGGATGACGTCGAGAAAGGTCAGAAAGTGATCAACGCCATCGACACCCTGCAAGCCTGGGTGATGCGTCTGGTGCGTCTGGTGATGAAGCTGACCCCGTACGGCGTGCTGGCGCTGATGACCAAAGTCGTTGCCGGCTCCAACCTGCAGGACATCATCAAACTCGGCAGTTTTGTGGTGGTGTCGTACCTCGGTCTGGGCCTGATGTTCGTGGTGCACGGCCTGCTGGTGTCGGCGGCCGGGATCAACCCGCTGCGCTTCTTCCGCAAGATCTGGCCGGTGCTGACCTTCGCGTTCACCAGCCGTTCCAGCGCCGCGAGCATCCCGCTGAGCATCGAAGCGCAGACCCGTCGTCTGGGCATTCCGCAATCGGTTGCCAGCTTCGCCGCATCGTTCGGTGCGACCATCGGCCAGAACGGCTGCGCCGGTCTGTACCCGGCAATGTTGGCGGTGATGGTTGCGCCAACGGTCGGCATCAACCCGCTGGATCCGCTGTGGATCGCGACGCTGGTGGCGATCGTGACCTTGAGTTCGGCCGGTGTGGCGGGCGTGGGTGGCGGTGCGACTTTCGCGGCACTGATCGTGCTGCCGGCCATGGGCTTGCCGGTTTCGCTGGTGGCGTTGCTGATTTCGGTCGAGCCACTGATCGACATGGGTCGTACGGCGCTGAACGTGAGTGGTTCGATCACCGCTGGCGCGATTACCAGCCAGGTGATGCAGCAGACCGACAAGGCCCTGCTGGATGCCGATGAGCATGCGGAGCTTGCTCAGGCTTGATTGACGTTGTAGCGAGGGAGCGTGCTCCCTCGCTGATCGTTCCCACGCTCCGCGTGGGAATGCAGCCCGTGACGCTCTGCGTCACTGGACGCGGAGCGTCCCTAGAGGCATTCCCACGCAGGAGCGTGGGAACGATCAATTGAGCTAAACCCGCTCCCAGACTTCGAAGTTGTAAGCCGGTTTGTCGCCTTCAGCCGGATTCGGCACGTTCGACACCAGCTTCCACTGGTTGAGATCGAACTCCGGAAACCACGCATCGCCTTCCGGGCTCAGTGCCACACGGGTCAGATACAAGCGATCCGCCTGCGCCAGCCCCTGCGCATACAGTTGCGCCCCGCCAATCAGCATCAATTCGTCGACGCCCTGCTCTTTCGCCCACTCTTCGGCGCGAACCACGGCAGCTTCCAGCGACGGATAGACTTCCGCCCCTTCCAGCACCAGATCGGCCTGACGGCTGACCACGATATTCAAACGGCCCGGCAACGGACGACCCAGCGAATCCCAGGTCTTGCGGCCCATGATGATCGGCTTGCCGAGCGTCGTGGCCTTGAAGTATTTGAAGTCCCCCGGCAGGTGCCAGGGCATGCTGTTGTCGACGCCGATCACGCGGTTTTCACCGAGGGCTGCGATCAGGCTGAGGGGGAGTGATTTAGTCATGCCGGCGAGGATACCAGAGCCGCGCTTACCCCGATAAGCGCCACAGCGGTTATGCTCACGGCTCAATCAAGCAACGGGATGCCGCGTGACTGAACTGACTCCACTGCAAAACCTCTGGCTCACCGAAACCGTGCGCCTGCGCGAAGAACACGCAGGCCCGCTGGACGATCTGGAAGCCAATCGCCTGGCCCGCGCGGCCGGCGGCGATCTGCCGAGCCGCATTCAACGCCGCGCCCTGTGGCTGGCCGAGCGCGATGGCCTGACCTCTGCGCTCAAGCACTGGCTGCAAGGCGCCCGTCTGGCGCTGGTGCTGCTGGCGATCTTCGCGGTACTGAGCGGCGCCGGCCTGGCTTTCGCCGCACTGGGCCAGACGCCGGTCAATGTGTTCTGGGCGCTGGGCAGTCTGCTCGGGCTGAACCTGATTCTGCTGTTGAGCTGGGCGCTGGGGCTGATCTTCGCTGGCGAACACGGTGCCACCCTTGGCCGCTTGTGGCTGTGGCTCAGTGAAAAACTCGCCCGCGATGCCAAGGCTGCGCAACTGGCGCCGGCCCTGCTGTTGATGCTGCAACGCAAGAAGCTCAATCGCTGGGCGCTCGGCTCGCTGGTCAATGGCCTGTGGCTGCTGGCGATGTTCAGCGCGCTGGTTTTGCTGCTGACGCTGATGGCAACCCGGCGCTACGGCTTCGTCTGGGAAACCACGATTCTCAGTGCCGATACGTTCATCAACATGACCCAGGTCCTCGGCACATTGCCGGCACTGCTGGGCTTCAACGTGCCGACCGTAGACATGATCCGCGCCAGCGGCGACACCGCGCTGAACATCGAAAGCGCCCGACAGGCCTGGGCGACCTGGCTGGTCGGCGTGCTGGTGGTGTACGGCGTGCTGCCGCGCCTGCTATTGGCGCTGTTTTGCTTCTGGCGCTGGAACAGCGGCAACGCTGCGTTGCGTCTGGACCTGAACCTGCCCGGCTACGCCCAACTGCGCGAACGCCTGATGCCGACCAGCGAACGCCTCGGCATCACCGACCCTGAGCCTGCGCAACTGCACCGCGTCGAAAGCGCCGTCAGCGAACATGCCAGCGATGGTGCGTTGCTGGTGGCGATCGAGCTCGACGATCAACACCCATGGCCGCCGGCGCTGCCGAAGAACGTCAGTAACGCCGGCATCCTCGACAGTCGTGAATCACGCAACAAACTGCTCGAACAGCTCAGCCGTTTTCCGCCGGCACGCCTCGCGATTGCCTGCGATCCGAGACGCTCCCCGGATCGCGGCAGCCTTGCGCTGATCGCCGAGCTGGCGCGCAATGCCGCCGCGACCCGAATCTGGCTGTTGCAGGCGCCGCCGGGACAAGGACTGGACGCCGAACGCCTCGGCGACTGGCACGTGGCGCTGCAACAACTCGAACTGCCGTTCGCCGATTGCGCCCCGTTGAACTGGCTGGAGCACGGACATGACTGATGCCTGGAAAGCGCCGCTGAAACTGGCCGTGGTCGGCCACACCAACGTCGGCAAGACTTCGCTGCTGCGCACCCTGACTCGCGACGTCGGTTTCGGCGAAGTCTCCCATCGCCCGAGCACCACGCGGCATGTCGAGGGCGCGCGGTTGTCGGTGGATGGCGAACCGTTGCTCGACCTCTATGACACACCGGGTCTGGAAGACGCCATCGCCCTGCTGGATTTTCTCGAGCGCCTGGAACGCCCCGGCGAACGCCTCGACGGCCCGGCGCGGTTGGCGCGGTTTCTCGACGGCAGCGAAGCGCGCCAGCGTTTCGAACAGGAAGCCAAAGTGTTGCGGCAACTGCTCGACTCCGACGCCGGCCTGTATGTGATCGACGCCCGAGAGCCGGTGCTGGCCAAGTACCGCGATGAACTGGAGGTGCTGGCCAGTTGCGGCAAGCCGTTGCTACCGGTGTTGAATTTCGTCAGCAGCGCCAATCACCGCGAACCGGACTGGCGTGAAGCGCTGGCGCGTCTCGGCCTGCATGCGCTGGTGCGTTTCGACAGCGTCGCCCCGCCCGAGGACGGCGAGCGGCGGTTGTATGAAAGCCTCGCACTGTTGCTGGAAAACGCTCGCCCACAACTTGAACGCCTGATCGCCGATCAACAGGCCCAACGCCTCGCCCGCGAGCAAAGTGCCGCGCGCCTGATTGCCGAATTGCTGATCGACTGTGCCGCCTGCCGGCGCAGTGTGGCGAGCAACGCCGAGCAGGAACAACAGGCCGTCAGCGAACTGCGCAAGTCCGTGCGCCAACGCGAGCAGAAATGCGTCGAAGCGCTGCTCAAGCTCTACGCCTTCCGACCGCAAGACGCCGCGGCCAGTGATTTGCCGCTGCTCGACGGGCGTTGGGGCGATGACCTGTTCAATCCGGAAACCCTCAAGCAACTGGGCGTGCGGGTCGGCGGCGGGATTGCGGCCGGTGCGGCGGCCGGCGCCGGGGTGGATCTGCTGGTGGGCGGCATCACCCTCGGCGCCGCCGCCCTGGCCGGCGCGATTGCCGGCGGCGCCCTGCAAACCGCCCGCAGCTACGGCAATCGCCTGCTGGGCAAGATCAAGGGACAAAGGGAGCTGACGGTCGACGACAACGTGTTGCGCCTGCTGGCGCTGCGTCAACGGCAACTGCTGCAAGCGTTGAATGCCCGTGGCCATGCGGCGCTGGACAGCATTCAGGTGGCGACGCCACAGGACAAGACCTGGCGCGAAGGCAAGTTACCCGAAGCGCTGAACAAGGCGCGGGCGCATCCGCAGTGGTCTTCGCTGAATCCGCATCCGAAGCTGAATCAGGCTGAGCGGCAGGAGCAGATTGAGTTGTTGGAGGGGAAGGTGCTTGAGCTTTAATCCCCAAACCCTCACCCCAGCCCTCTCCCGGAGGGAGAGGGAGCTGACCGTGTTGTTCTTGGGTCATACATCGACCTGAGATATTTAAGTCGAACTCAGGTTTGAAAAGCATGAAGATCGGCTCCCTCTCCCTCCGGGAGAGGGCTGGGGTGAGGGCAGCAATCACCCGGTCGACAACAAAACTTCAGCCTTGCGCTTGAGAACAGACAGATCCATCACCGGCACGGCCATTTCCTTCGCCAGTTCATCCCACTGGCGCATCCGAAGACTCACAGCGCACAACGGATCCCGCTCGAACGCATCGGCTTCAGCCTCCGTCATCACCCCGCCCTGATATTCCAGAGTGCGTCGGCTGGCTTCGCTCAAGCGCTCGTAATAGCCGGTGTCCCTGAGCGTCAAATAGCGCTTGGCCTGGACGTGATATTCCACCAGACGCGCCATGCGTTCGCTGAATCCGGCCTCACGCAAATAATCGGCACCGAGGCGCTCGTGGCTGACGACGCCGTAACCGCCCATGTTCTCCGCACCTTCGGCACACAAATGACCGATGTCATGGAAGAACGCGGCAAGCACCACTTCATCGTCAAAACCTTCGGCGATGGCCAGTTGCGCAGCCTGGGACATGTGCTCGATCTGCGACACCGGTTCGCCGATATAGTCGCTGGCACCAAACCGCTCATAGAGCCCGAACACCCGGTCGATGACTTGCTCGTGACTCAACATCGGTTCTCTCCAAAAAGCTGTGCGACATTGCGCTCGGCCATGGCCGGGCCGACGCTCATGCCGACGCCGCTGTGCATCAGCGCCACACTCAGCCCCGGCGCCGGACGCAGGAACGAAAACGGCCCCGGTCCCCGGGAACCATAGACACCCTGCCAGCGCTCGAGCACTTGCACCTTGCAGCCGAGGGTCTGTTCGGCCAGTTCGAGCATCCAGTTGTCGACCTGCTCGGCGTTGAACGGCGACGGATCGCTGCCGTAGTGGTGCGAGTCGCCGATGATCAGTTCGCCATACGGCGTCGGGCTGATCAGCAGGTGAATGCCGTTTTCCTGCAGGTGCGGTTGCTCGCGCAGGATCTGCGCCTGCACCGCTGCGGCTTCCGGCAAGTCGGCGAAGGCGCCGTAGTGCACGCAGCTGAGGCCGGTGAGCAAGGCGTGTTGCAAGTTCAGGTCAATTTGCGGCCGGGCGCGGAGCATTTGCAGGCGGCAGATCTGTGGGTCGAGGGCGGCAATCGGCTCGGCCAGCAAGGTCTGATAATCGTGGCCGGAACAGACAATGATCTGCTCGGCGGTAAAAGTGCCGGCAGTGCTTTGCAGCCTCCCCGGCTCGACGTCGCGCACCAGCGTCGAGAAGTGGAACTCGACGTTGAGTTCGCGACGCAGGTAATCGATCAGCGCCGGAATCGCTTCCCGGGAATACAGTTGTTGATCGTCCATCCCGTGCAGCGCGGCGCGGTGATGGCTGAACTGGCCGCCATACAGATCTCGTAATGCGGCACCGCGCAACAGGTTGACGCGATAATCGTGCTCCACGGCGCGCCCGACGCAGAAGGCATCGAGCAAGTGCTCTTCGGCCTCGGTACGGGCGAACAGGTACGAGCCGTTGCGCTTGAGTTGCAGGCCGGCGAGCTGCGCCCACTGACCCCAGATCTCGCGGCTGGCCTTGGCCAGTTCGAGCATCGGGCCCGGTGGCTGACCGGTGACCAGTGCCTGGCCGAAGTTGCGAACCGACGCGCCGAGTGGCGTAGCGGTGCGCTCGAAAACCGTGACTTTGAGACCACGCCGGGCGGCGGCATAGGCGTGGGACAGGCCCAGGATGCCGGCGCCGACGATCAGCAAGTCTTTGTGTTGTGTCATTGAGAGGTGCTCTGAATAAGAGACCGCCATCGCTGACAAGCCAGCGATGGGGCCCTGTCAGTCGATGAAGATTTTACTTGGCGACCACTTTCTCGGACTTGCCGTCATAGCGCTTGCGCCATTCAGTCAGGATCTCGTCGCGGTTCTTCGAGGCCCAGGCAAAGTCGTTCTTGATCAGGCGCTGCTCGTAGTCGGCCGGCAGCTCGGTCTGTGGCTTGGCGATGCCCGGCTGGGCGAGGACGGCGAAGTTTTCCTTGTACAGATCCATCGCCGGGGCGCTGGCGGAGAAGTCAGCCAGTTTCTTCGCAGCCTCTTCGTGCGGCGTGCCTTTGATCACGGCAGTCGCTTCGATCTCCCAGCCCAGGCCTTCCTTCGGCAGGATGATGTCCAGCGGTGCACCCTGGCGTTTCAACTGTACGGCCGGGTATTCGAAGGAAATCCCGATCGGGAATTCGCCAGCGGCCGCCAGTTTGCAAGGCTTGGAACCGGAGTGAACGTATTGGCCGATGTTCTGGTGCAGACCGTCCATGTAAGCCCAGCCCTGCTTCTCGCCGTAGGTTTGCAGCCAGGCGCTGACGTCGAGGAAACCGGTGCCGGACGAGGCCGGGTTCGGCATCACGATCTTGCCTTTGTACTCAGGCTTGGTCAGGTCCTGCCAGCTCACCGGTTTGGTCAGGCCTTGTTTCTCGGCCTCGACAGTGTTGAAGCAAATGGTTGCGGCCCAGACGTCCATGCCGACCCAGGCTGGCGGGTTGGCGGCGTCGCGGTAGTTCGCGCCGATCTTGCCCAGATCCTTCGGCGCATAGCTTTGCAGCATGCCTTGCTGATCGAGGATCGCCAGGCTCGATGCTGCCAGGCCCCACACCGCGTCAGCCTGTGGACGCTCTTTTTCGGCCAGCAGTTTGGCGGTGATGATCCCGGTGGAATCGCGCACCCACTTGATCTCGACGTCCGGGTTGGCCTTTTCGAACGCTTCCTTATAGCTCTTAAGCTGTTCGGCTTCGAGGGCGGTGTACACCGTCAACTCGGTTTTTGCCGCGAAGGCATTCAGGCTGAAAGTAGCGAGCACAGCAGCGGCCAGGGCCATAGGCTTGAACATGATCGTTTTCCTGTAGGTGAGTTGAGGCGATAGGGATAAGTCGTGAATCAGTGACCGGGCGCCGTTTGCCGCCAGGCCTGGGAACGGCGCAGCAAGCCGCGCGAAGCCCACGCCAGCAGCAAGGACACGCCCGCCGAGGTGAACAGAATCAGGGTCGACATCGCTGCCGCGCCGCCGACGTTGCCGGCGTCATCCATGTTCAGCACCGCCACCGCCGCGAGGATGGTGTCGGGGCTGTAGAGGAAGATCGCCGCGGAAACAGTGGTCATCGCCGAGACGAACAGGTAGCGCACGATGTCCAGCAGCGCCGGCAGGCAGATCGGCACGGTGACCTTCAGGTAATGCCGGTACAGCGGCGCCTTGAGCGACAGCGCGGCGGCTTCGAACTCGGCGTCGAGCTGGCGCAGCGCAGTGGTGGCGGTCATCTGCGCAGTGGTCAAATAGTGAGCAATGGTGCAGACGATCAGCAGGGTCATGGTCCCGTACAGCACGTGCAGTGGGTTGCCGGTGAGGTTGAAGAAGAAGACGTAACCCAGCCCCAGCACCAGTCCCGGTACCGCCATCGGTACGAAACTGAGCATGCGCAGGGTCAAATTCAGTCCGCGCTGGCTGCGGGTCTTTTCCATCAGGTAAGCGCCGGTGAAGATCAGCACGCTGCCGATCAATGCCGTGCCCAGCGCCATTTTCAAACTGTTGCCGTAGGCCAGCCACCCACCGCCGGCGGTCTCGTTGAACTGATAGTGGTTGAGTGACAGCGACAGGTTGTACGGCCAGAACTTCACCAGCGACGAGAACACCGCCATGCCGAACACCAGCAGCAACGCCGCACTGATCAACAGGACGATGGCCAGATAACAGGCGTCGCGCTTCTTCGACGGCGCCGGTTTGAACACCTGGGCGCGGCCGCTCATGGAGTCGCCGTGACGCCGACGCAGCCAGGCATCGACGCCGAAGCTGAACAGCGCTGGCAGCAGCAGAACCATGCCGATCAACGCGCCGCGACCGAATTGCTGCTGGCCGACCACCGCTTTGTAGGCTTCCAGCGCCAGCACCTGATAGTCGCCACCGACCACCACCGGCACACCGAAATCAGTGATGGTCAGGGTGAACACCAGACAGAACGCGGCGAACACAGCCTGGCGAGTCGCCGGCCAGGTGATGCTGCGGAAGGCTTTCGCAGGACTGGCGCCCATGCTCGACGCGGCGTCGAACAGTCGTGCATCCGCCAGCGACAGGGCTGACAGCAAAATCATCAAGGCGTGTGGGAAGGTGTAGATCACCTCACCCAGAACAATCCCCCAGAAACCGTAGATGTTGTCCGACAGCAGCCCGCGCAACATGCCCTGATTGCCGAACAGGTACACCAGCGCAATCCCCGGCAGCATCGACGGCGCCATCAACGGCAGCAGCGAAATCCCGCGCCAGATGCCTTTGGCGGGAATCAGCGTGCGTTGCAAGGCGTAGGCAAACAGGTAGGCCAACGGTACGACGATCGCCGCGACGCTGAGGGAAACCTTCAGGCTGTTACCGAGCAACCAGTGAAAATTGTCGCTGGTCACCAGTTCCTTCGCCGCCAGCCAGCCACCACCCTGCCCGGCTTCGCTGCTGAAACCGCGCCAGAAGATCGCCAGCAATGGCAACAGCACCGCCACACCGAGCAGCACCAGCAGCAGGAGTTTGCCGCCGAGGACGAAGATCCGGTCGCCGACCTCGGCCCCGGACACCTGCCGCGCCTGCTTTTGCGGTAGCGGCAGTGCGAGGTTGCTGTTCATCAGGCAAACACCTGCAGGCTGCGTGGCGGCAAGGCGACCATGATTTGCTGGGCGCCGAGGCGCGGCATGGCTTCCGGTGCCAGTTCGGCGAGCAAGGCGTGGCCGGGCAATTGATCGAGCTCGAAGCTCATGCGGCAGCGGTTGCCGAGGAAAGTGATCTCGCGGACCTTGGCCGGGAACAGGTTTTCTTCGTGCACCAGCGGATTGACGTTGATCGCTTCCGGACGGCAGAACAGTCGGCCCGACGGACTATGGACGCTGCCGTCGGCCAGGCGCAGGTTCATCCCGCCGACCTTGGCGTGGCTGTCGCTGCTGCGCTGGAACGGCAGCCAGTTGCCCTGGCCGACGAACTCGGCCACGAATGGCGTGGCCGGGCGGTTGTAGATTTCCTGCGGGGTGGCGTACTGCTCGACCTTGCCGTTGTTCATCACGGCGATGCGGTCGGCCATCAGCATGGCTTCGTCCTGATTGTGGGTGACCATCAGGGTGGTGATGCCGAGGTTGCGTTGCAGCTGACGCAACTCGGTGCACAGATGCTCGCGGACGCGGGCGTCGAGGGCCGACATCGGTTCGTCGAGCAACAGCAGCGACGGCGCCGGTGCCAGAGCCCGGGCCAGTGCCACCCGTTGCTGTTGGCCGCCGGACAACTGGCCCGGGTACTTTTTCTCACTGCCGGTGAGGCCGACCAGTTCCAGCATCTGACCGACGCGACGGCGCACTTCATCACGGCCGCTGCCGGCGAGGCCGTAGGCAATGTTCGCTTCGACGGTCAGATTGGGGAACAGCGCGTAGGACTGGAACAGGATGCCGTAGTCCCGAGCCTGCGGCGCGAGGTGGGAAACATCGCGATCGCCGAGGTACAACTCGCCGCTGTCCTGCTTCTCCAGACCGGCGATGCAGCGCAACAGCGTGGTCTTGCCACAGCCCGACGGGCCGAGCAGGCACACCAGCTCACCGGCCGCGACATCGAGGGATACGTTATCCAGCGCGGTGAAGGCGCCGAAGCGCTTCTGCACGCCGCGCACTTTCATCGGGGCGCCGGGGTTGGTCAGGGCAGTTGCGATTGCAGGGTTCATGGACAGACCTCATCAAGCAGATGAGGCAAATCCTAGAGTTGTAATGCGTCGGTCATATGGCAGTAAGGCAAAATCGACCGATAGTGGTATTCAGGGATTTGGGTTGATCAGGCCGGGGACATTTCCTGCGCCAGCCCGAGAAACGCCGCCGGCAACCGGGCGTTCTTGCGTTCCTTGAGGCAGTAGAGGTATTCGGGGATCTGCGGCGCATTCTCCAGGGTCAGCACCCGCAACTGCGGATCATGCGGCACTTCCTGGCGGGCGATGATGCTGATGCCGATGTTGCGCAGCACCGCTTCGCGGATCGATTCACGGCTGCCGATCTCCAGCAACGGGCCGAAACTGACCCCGGCACCGGCCAGCAATTCTTCGGTCAGGCGACGGGTGGTCGAGCCTGGTTCACGCATCAACAGGGTATGCCCGGCCAGCGCACTCAGCGTCACATGGTCGTGCGCTGCCAGTGGATGATTGCGATGCACCGCCAGCACCAGCGGATCGCTTCCAAGCACCCGGCGGATCAGCCGCGCATCGTCGAGCAATTGCGACGATGCCGCGACATCCACCCGGTAATCCTCCAGCGCTTCGAGCACTTGCTGCGAGTTGCCGATTTCCACCGACACTTCCACCTGCGGCAGACGTTCGCGGAAGGTCTTCACCAGATCGAGGATGTAATACGGCGCGGTGGCGGCGATGCGCAGGGTGCCCTGAACCTGACCACTGTTGCGCAGGAAGAACTCGATATCGGCCTCCTGCTGCAACAGCGCCTTGACCATCGGCAACAGCCGCGCACCTTCATCACTGACACTCAGGCGCCGGCCGCCACGGTAGAACAGCTCCACCGAGTACTGGCTTTCCAGATTACGGATCTGGGTGGTCACGGTCGGTTGACTGAGGCCGAGCTTTTTCGCCGCCAGCGTGATGCTGCCCAGGCGGGCCACCATGTAAAACGCTTTCAGCTCGGCACTCAGCACAACCGCCCCTCTTCCTCTATTTGCGCAACAGGCGCAAACCGTTGAACACCACCAGCAGGCTCACGCCCATGTCAGCGAACACCGCCATCCACATGGTGGCGAGCCCGGCGAAGGTTACCCCAAGAAAGATAGCCTTGATCACCAATGCCAACGCAATGTTCTGTTTCAGGATGCTGGCCGTGTTGCGGGACAAGCTGATGAAGGCCGGAATCTTGCGCAGATCGTCGTCCATCAGGGCGACATCGGCGGTTTCAATCGCCGTATCGGTGCCAGCCGCCGCCATCGCAAAACCGATCTCCGCACGAGCCAGTGCCGGCGCATCGTTGATACCGTCGCCGACCATGCCGACCCGACGGCCCTGCGCGTAAAGGTCTTCGATGGCTTGCAGTTTGTCGGTGGGCAGCAAGTCGCCCTTGGCCTGATCGATCCCGACCTGCGCCGCAATGGCCTGCGCGGTGTGGACGTTGTCGCCGGTGAGCATCAGGGTTTTCACGCCCAGATCGTGCAGCTGGCGGATCGCCTCGCGGCTGGTTTCCTTGACCGTGTCGGCCACGGCAAACAATGCCAGCGGTCCGGAGCGGTCGAGCAGCAGCACCACGGACTTGCCCTGTTTTTCCAGCGCGAACAGTTTTTCTTCCAGTTGCGGCGAGCAAAGGCCCAGTTCTTCCACCAAGCGATGGTTGCCCAGGTGGTAGGCCTGACCGTTGACCTCACCTTTCACACCACGCCCGGCCAGCGCTTCGAAGTTATCCACAACCAGCGTCGCCAAACCTTTATCCACAGCGGCATTGGCGATAGCCAGCGACACCGGGTGATCGGAACGCCCAGCCAGCGCGGCGGCAATCGCCGGCGCCGTGGCGTCGGCGGTCGGATCGAGGGACAGGTAGTCGGTCTGCACCGGCTTGCCGTGGGTGATGGTGCCGGTCTTGTCGAGGGCCAGATAGTCGAGTTTGAAACCGCCCTCCAGGTACACGCCGCCTTTGACCAGAATGCCTTTGCGCGCCGCTGCGGCGAGGCCACTGACGATGGTCACCGGGGTGGAAATCACCAGTGCGCACGGGCACGCGACGACCAGCAGCACCAGCGCGCGGTAGATCCAGTCGAACCACACGGCGCCCATGAACAGCGGCGGGATGATCGCAACGGCCAGGGCCAGGACGAAGACCACCGGGGTGTAGATTTTCGAGAACTGATCGACAAAGCGCTGGGTGGGCGCCCGCGCGCCTTGCGCCTGTTCCACGGCGTGGATGATTCGCGCCAGGGTGGAATTGTTCGCCGCTGCCGTCACCGCATACTCCAGCGAACCGGCCTGGTTGATGGTGCCGGCGAACACTTTGTCGCCGACGGTTTTTTCCACGGGCAGGCTTTCGCCGGTGATCGGCGCCTGATCGATAGTCGAACTGCCGCTCACGACTTCACCGTCCAGTGCGATGCGCTCGCCCGGTTTCACTCGCACACGAGCACCAAGTTCGATGCTTTTCACATCCAGTTCGACCCAGTTGCCGTCAGCCTGCAACACCGTCGCCTGCTCCGGGGTCATCTGCATCAAACCGCTGATGGCGTTGCGCGCGCGGTCCAGCGAGCGCGCTTCGATCAGCTCGGCCACGGTGAACAGGAACATCACCATCGCCGCTTCCGGCCATTGGCCGATCAACACGGCGCCGGTCACGGCGATGCTCATCAGGGCATTGATGTTGAGGTTGCGGTTCTTCAGGGCGATCCAGCCCTTCTTGTAGGTGGTGAGGCCGCCGCTGAGGATCGAGATCAGCGCGATGATCGCCACCACCCAGGTCGGTGCGGCGCTGGTGAAGTGGATCACTTCGGCAGCGAGCGCACCGACGCCGGACAGCGCCAGCGGCCACCAGTGTTTTTTCACCGGGGCGGCGGCCGGGGCATCAACGCCCGCCTCGAACGGCTCGGCCTGCATGCCGAGGGATTTAATCGCATCGATGATCGGCGCGGTGTCCGGCAGATTGTGGGTCACGCCGAGCACGCGGTTGATCAGGTTGAATTCCAGCTGCTGGATCCCGGCAAGTTTGCCGAGCTTGTTCTGGATCAGCGTCTGCTCGGTCGGGCAGTCCATCGCCTCGATGCGGAAACTGCTCAGCCGGGCGTCGGCGCTTTTCGCCTCGCTCAGTTGTACCAGCGCTGGCGCAGCGGCTTTCGATGAACAGCAGGAATCGCCGCCGTGGGAATGCTTATGCACAGGCTGCAATTTATGACTGTGATCGTGCCCGTCGCCCGGTTTGTGGGTGTGAGGGTGGGTGTGCTGGGAATCGCTCATTGGTCGCGTCCATGAAGGTGCCTGTTGCCAAGTAAAGACCCTGTAGCCACTATAGGGTCAAGCACCCTTTTGGAGATCGCTGTCATGAAGATCGGAGAACTGGCGAAACAGACCGATTGCGCCGTGGAAACCATCCGCTACTACGAGCGCGAAAACCTGCTGCCGGAGCCGGCCCGCAGTGACGGCAACTACCGCGTCTACACCCAGGCCCACGCCGAGCGCCTGACGTTCATCCGCAACTGCCGCACCCTCGACATGACCCTCGAAGAAATCCGCAGCCTGCTCGCCTTGCGCGACAGCCCGCAGGATCAGTGCGAAAGCGTGAATGCGCTGATCGACGAGCACATCCAGCACGTCAAGGCGCGAATCGATGGGTTACTGGCATTGCAGACGCAACTGCTCGACCTGCGCCAGCGCTGTGGCGAAGGGCCGGAAGCGGATCAGTGCGGGATTTTGCAGCGGCTGGAGGTGAGTGGCGGGGTTGTGGCGGCGGAGGTTGAGCATTCGCATGTGGGCCGCAGTCACGGCCATTAAGAACGCCAGAAACGACTGAGGGAGCCATTCGGCTCCCTCAGTGTTTGACCACCCGGTTTTCAGACCGCCATCGGCGCGGTCATCGGCGCATGATGCTCGTAGCCTTCCAGCGAGAAGTCGCTAGGCTCCACCAGCTCCAGCCATTCCGGCTGATAAACACCTGTCTTGGAAAACTCCGGCACGCGATCCGAAATCTTCAGCTTCGGCATGGCGAACGGCTCGCGCTTGAGCTGCTCGTTGAGCATGTCCAGATGGTTTTCGTAGACGTGGGCGTCACCGATGAAATAGGTGAACCAGCGCGGCGTATAACCGGTCAGGCGACCGATCAGGCTCAGCAGTGCAGCGCCTTCGGTGAGGTTGAACGGCGTGCCCAGACCCAGGTCGTTGGAGCGGATGTAGAGGGTCAGAGAGATCTCTTTGGTCTCGACATTCGGGTGGAACTGATACAGCAGATGGCACGGCGGCAAGGCCATTTCATCGAGCTGGGCGCAGTTCCAGCCGTGGAACAGGATGCGGCGGCTGCCCGGATCCTTGATGATCGTGTCGACGCACTGGCGCACCTGATCGATGGCTTTGTACAGCACCACGTAGGCCTGGCCGTCTTCTTCGCCCTGGGCAATCTGCTTGTAGCCGTTGCTCAGGGTTTGTTCGATGGCGGCGGTGTTGCTCAGCGGGATCTGCTTGTACGCCGGCCATTTGCGCCATTGCACGCCGTAGATTTCGCCGAGGTCGTCTTCGCCCTGGCGGAACGGGTTGGCCACCCACTGGACGTTTTCGTTGGCGTTCTGATCCCAGACCTTGCAGCCCAGCGCACGGAATTCCGCAGCATTGTTCACGCCACGCAGAAAGCCGCACATCTCGCCGATGGCCGATTTGAAGGCCATCTTGCGGGTGGTGATCGCCGGAAAACCTTCCTGCAGATCGAAGCGCAGCATCGCGCCCGGAAAGCTGATGGTGTTCACGCCGGTACGGTTGGCCTGTTTGGTGCCGTTGTTGATGACGTGCGACACCAGATCGAGATATTGCTTCATGAGTTACCTGTGTCCTTGAGCCCCGGCCAACCGCGCCGGGGTTCGAATATTTAAGCCGTCGGTGCAACCGGTGCCGCCGGGGCACGACGGTAGGCCAGCCAGATCAGGAACAGCCCGCCGATGATCATCGGTACACACAGTACCTGACCCATGGTCAGCCAGTTCCAGGCGAGGTAGCCCAGTTGCGCGTCCGGCACGCGGACGAATTCGACGATGAAACGGAAGATGCCATAGAACAGCGCGAACATGCCCGAGACCGCCATGGTTGGGCGCGGCTTGCGCGAGAACAGCCAGAGGATCAGGAACAGCGCGACGCCTTCGAGCGCGAACTGGTACAGCTGCGAAGGGTGACGCGGCAGTTGCGCCGGGTCGCTGAACGGCGGGAACACCATGGCCCACGGCACGTCGGTGGCCTTGCCCCACAGCTCGGCGTTGATGAAGTTGCCGATGCGTCCGGCACCCAGGCCGATCGGCACCATCGGCGCGACGAAGTCCATCAGCTGGAAGAACGACTTGCCGTTACGCTTGCCGAACCACAACGCCGCCAGCATCACGCCGATGAAGCCGCCGTGGAACGACATGCCACCCTTCCACACTTCGAAAATCAGCGTCGGGTTGGCGATGTAGGCGCTCAGATCGTAGAACAGTACATAGCCCAGTCGCCCGCCGACAATCACGCCCATCGACAGCCAGAACACCAGATCGGAGAGTTTCTCCTTGGTCCAGGTCGGGTCGAAACGGTTGAGCCGGCGCGACGCCAGCAGCCACGCACCGCCAATGCCGACCAGATACATCAGGCCGTACCAATGGATTTTCAGCGGACCGA
Organism: Pseudomonas sp. GW821-FHT11G12; assembly: GCF_058808055.1. Classification (NCBI taxonomy): domain Bacteria; kingdom Pseudomonadati; phylum Pseudomonadota; class Gammaproteobacteria; order Pseudomonadales; family Pseudomonadaceae; genus Pseudomonas; species Pseudomonas sp. GW821-FHT11G12. The sequence goes on along the minus strand of NZ_JBXARH010000002.1, from coordinate 497,448 downwards.
TGGCCAGGGCCACCGGGTCGATCTGCGGGTAAGGCAGCATTGCGACTCCTCGTTAGAGTTCAAATCTTCAAAATTCCCGGGCGACGCTGCCACCTCAGGATTAAGCCAGGATTGTGGCCTGCTCAGAACAAAAAGCTCAGCCCCACGCAGAACAGCAAAGCGGCGAACAGCCGTTTCAGCAACTTCGGCGACAACTTGTGCGCCAGCCGCGCGCCGAGACGGGCGAACACCATGCTGGTCAGCGCAATGCCCAGCAGCGCCGGCAGATACACAAACCCGAGACTATGGGCCGGCAGCAACGGATCATGCCAGCCCAGAATCATGAAACTTATTGCACTTGCCACGGCGATCGGCAGGCCACAGGCCGACGATGTCGCCACGGCCTGCTGCATCGGCACGCTGCGCCAGGTCAGGAACGGCACCGTCAGCGAGCCGCCGCCAATCCCGAAAATCGCCGACGCCCAGCCGATCACACTGCCGGCCATGGTCAGACCGAGTTTGCCTGGCACCGTTCGGCTGGCCTTGGGTTTGACGTCCAGCGCCAACTGCGCCGCGATCACCAAGGCGAATACACCGATGATTTTCTGCAGATTGGGCCCGGAGATCGCTTCGGCCGTCAGCGCGCCGAAACCGGCGCCGAGCAGAATCCCGACGGTCATCCACTTGAAGATCGGCCAGCGCACCGCACCACGTCGATGATGTTCACGCACGGCGTTGACCGAGGTGAAGATGATCGTCGCCAGCGACGTGCCGACGGCCAGGTGGGTCAGGATCGACGGATCGAAGCCCTGCAAGGTGAAACTGAACACCAGCACCGGAACGATGATGATCCCGCCGCCAACCCCGAACAGCCCGGCCAGCACGCCTGCACAGGCACCCAGCGCCAGATAGAGCAGAAATTCCATGCTGCCTCCAAGGCGCATCCCCAAAACCGGAGCGGCATGGTAACGGATGCATGGCCTTCGGCTCCACTGGCGATGGATGCACGGACGATGTCTGCGTAGAGTGGGCAGAAAACACACAAGGACCACCTTATGTGCCTGATCGTTTTCGCCTGGCGGCCGGGGCATGCCCAGCCGCTGATCGTCGCGGCCAACCGTGACGAGTTCTACGCCCGGCCCAGCCTGCCGCTGGCCCAGTGGCCGGAAGCGCCGCACGTCCATGCCGGACGGGATCTGGAGGCCGGAGGCACCTGGCTCGGCCTCGGCGCCAATGGACGTTTTGCCGCACTGACCAACATCCGTGATCCGCATCAGCCACCGGCCCGGCGCTCCCGGGGCGAGTTGGTGGCGGGGTTTCTGACCGGAAACCTGTCGATCGATGACTATTTGTCCGACGTTGTCGCCCGTTCGCCGGAGTATGCCGGGTTCAATCTGCTGCTGGGCAATGCTCATGAGCTGTGGCATTTCAACGCCCGGTCTTCGGAACCGGTGATGTTGCAGCCGGGCCTCTACGGGCTTTCAAACGCCGGGCTGGATACGCCGTGGCCGAAACTGCTCAAGGCCAAGGCTGCATTGAATGCGGTGCTGGATGATCCACAACCCGAGCAGTTGCTCGCGCTGCTGGGCGATGCTCAGACCGCGCCGTTTGCCGAACTGCCGGACACCGGCGTGGGCCTGGCGACCGAGTCGTTGCTGTCGAGTGTGTTTATTGCCAGCCAGAGCTATGGAACCCGAGCGAGTACGGCGCTGATTGTGCAGGCCGACGGGACGCGGCGGATGGTGGAGCGCAGTTTCGGGCCGTATGGCGGGCACTTGGGGGAAGTGGAAATCAACCTCTGAAGATCGCAGCCCGAAGGCTGCGATCCTGTGCTCAGAGAGGTTTGGCCGCCGCTGGACTGACCATCTTCGCCAATCCGAGGTTCTTCAGCGCCAACTGCAGCGAGCTGTGGATAACTTGCGGGTTGTCGATGGTCATCAATTCCGCCAGCAGATCCCTGGCCTTGCTCAGGTTGATCTGACGCAGCATCCACTTCACCTTCGGCAGGTTGGTGGCGTTCATCGACAGGCTGTCGAAACCCATCGCCATCAACAGCACCGCGGCCGCCGGGTCACCGGCCATCTCGCCGCAGATGCTCACCGGCTTGCCTTCGGCATGGGCGTCGCGCACCACGGTTTGCAGGGCTTGCAGCACCGCCGGGTGCAGGTAGTCGTAGAGATCGGCCACCCGTGGGTTGTTGCGGTCCACGGCCAGCAGGTACTGGGTCAGGTCGTTGGAGCCGACCGACAGGAAGTCCACCATCCGCGCCAGTTCCTTGGTCTGGTAGACCGCCGCAGGAATTTCAATCATCACGCCCACCGGCGGCATCGGCACGTCGGTGCCTTCGTCGCGCACTTCGCCCCAGGCACGGTGAATCAGGTGCAGCGCCTCTTCGAGCTCGTGGATGCCGGAGATCATCGGCAGCAGGATCCGCAGGTTGTTCAGGCCTTCGCTGGCCTTGAGCATCGCGCGGGTCTGCACCAGGAAGATTTCCGGGTGGTCGAGGGTGACGCGGATCCCGCGCCAGCCGAGGAACGGGTTGTCTTCCTTGATCGGGAAGTACGACAGCGACTTGTCGCCGCCGATGTCCAGGCTGCGCATGGTCACCGGTTGCGGGTGGAACGCGGCGAGCTGCTCGCGGTAGATCGCCAGTTGTTCCTTCTCGCTCGGGAAACGCTGGTTGATCATGAACGGCACTTCGGTGCGGTACAGACCGACGCCTTCGGCGCCACGTTTCTGCGCCCGCGCCACGTCCGCCAGCAGGCCGGTGTTGACCCACAGCGGCATGCGGTGGCCATCGAGGGTCACGCATGGCAGGTCGCGCAGGGTATCGAGGCCCAGCGCCAGTTGCTTCTCTTCTTCCACCACGTCGGCGAATTGCTTGCGCAACACTTCGCTGGGGTTGGTGTAGACATCGCCCTTGGTGCCATCGACGATCATGTCGATGCCGTCAACCTTGGCATACGGCAGGTCGACCAGACCCATGACCGTCGGGATGCCCATGGCCCGGGCCAGGATCGCGACGTGGGAGTTGCCCGAACCGAGTACCGAGACCAGACCGACCAGCGTGCCTTCCGGCACCTCGCCGAGCATTGCCGGCGTCAGTTCTTCGCTGACCAGAATGGTTTTTTCCGGGTAGACCAGGTTCTGCTGACGCTCCTCCTGCAAGTAGGCGAGCAGACGACGGCCCAGGTCCTTGACGTCCGACGCCCGCTCACGCAGGTATTCATCGTCCATCAATTCGAAACGGTTGACGTGATCGGTGACCACCTGACGCAACGCGCCCTGGGCCCACTGGCCGGTCTTGATCACGGTGGTGATTTCGCTGCCCAGCGAGGCATCGTCGAGCATCATCAGGTAGACGTCGAACAGCGCGCGCTCTTCTGGACGCAGCTGGGTCGCCAGTTTGGCCGACAAGGCACGCATGTCGGCGCGCACGCCTTCGATGGCGGTCTTGAACAGCTCCAGCTCGGCATCGATGTCGTCGATGTGCTTGTCCGGCACCACGTCCAGATCCGCCGGCGGCAACATGACCACCGCCGTACCGACCGCTGCGCCAGGCGAACCCGGCACGCCGACGAACTTGGCTTCCTGGATGCCCTTGCCCTGACGGCCCAGACCACGGATCGACCCGGTGGCCTCGGCGTGAGCGATTACGCCAGCGAGCTGCGCGCTCATGGTCACGAGGAAGGCTTCTTCACCTTCATCGAACTGGCGGCGTTCTTTCTGCTGGATGACCAACACGCCGACGACGCGGCGGTGGTGAATGATCGGCGCCCCGAGGAACGAGGCGTAGCGCTCCTCGCCGGTTTCGGCGAAGTAGCGGTAGCGCGGGTGATCCGCGGCGTTTTCGAGGTTCAGGGGTTCTTCACGCGTGCCGACCAGGCCGACCAGACCTTCGTTGGGTGCCATGCTGACCTTGCCGATCGAGCGCTTGTTCAAGCCCTCGGTGGCCATCAGGACGAAGCGGTTGGTCTCGGGATCAAGCAGGTAGACCGAGCAGACCTGGCTGCCCATGGCCTCTTTGACGCGCAATACAATAATCCCCAACGCCGCCTTGAGATCCTTGGCGGAGTTAACTTCCTGGACGATCTTGCGCAGCGTATTGAGCATGGCTCGGGGTCGAACTCCGTCGTCAGTCGCGCGCTAAAAGGCGCGGGGCAAGCTCTTTGAGAGCGCGGCGATACACCTCGCGCTTGAATGTCACCACCTGGCCCAACGGATACCAATAGCTGACCCAGCGCCAGCCATCGAACTCCGGTTTACCGGTCAAATCCATCCGCACCCGCTGCTCGTTGGAGATCAGGCGCAGGAGAAACCACTTCTGTTTCTGGCCGATGCACAGCGGTTGGCTGTGGGTTCGCACCAGACGTTGCGGCAAACGATAGCGCAACCAGCCCCGGGTACAGGCGAGAATTTCAACATCCTCGCGTTCCAGGCCCACTTCTTCGTTCAACTCGCGGTACAAGGCGTCTTCCGGCGTCTCCTCGGGATTGATCCCTCCTTGCGGAAACTGCCAGGCATCTTGATTGATACGGCGAGCCCATAGCACCTGTCCGGCGTCATTCGTCAGAATGATCCCGACATTAGGACGGAAACCATCGGGGTCGATCACGGCAACAACCTCGCAAACGCATGTCGCCGCATTGTTCCACAAAGATTGTGAAGGCAGCAATGAAGCTTCCTACCTTATGTGCACTCTTGTGAAAAGACCGTATTCTTGTGGCCTTTTTACTGACTTTTCAGCGGGTAACTGCAATGCGCCTGGCTTTATTCGATTTGGACAACACCCTTCTGGGCGGCGACAGCGATCACGCCTGGGGCGATTATCTGTGTGAACGCGGCTTCCTCGACCCGATCGCTTACAAGGCACGCAACGACGAGTTCTATCAGGACTACCTGGCGGGCAAACTGGATAACGCCGCGTACCTGAACTTCTGCCTGGAAATTCTCGGCCGCACCGACATGGCCGTGCTCGAGCAATGGCACAGCGACTTCATGCGCGACTGCATCGAGCCGCTGATGTTGCCAAAAGCGGTCGAGCTGCTGAAAAAGCACCGCGACGCCGGCGACAAACTGGTGATCATCACCGCCACCAACCGCTTCGTCACCGCACCGATTGCCGAGCGCCTGGGCGTTGAAACCCTGATCGCCACCGAGTGCGAGATGCAGGACGGTCGCTACACCGGTCGCAGCACCGACGTGCCGTGCTTCCGTGAAGGCAAGGTGACGCGCCTGAACCGCTGGCTGGAAGAGACCGGGCATTCGCTGCAAGACAGCTATTTCTACAGCGACTCGATGAACGACTTGCCGCTGCTGGAGCAGGTGGTGAACCCGGTCGCTGTTGATCCGGACCCGAATCTGCGGGCCGAAGCCGAGAAACGCGGCTGGTCGGTCATCTCGCTGCGCGATTGATCTCGAGATTGGGTGCCGGGCCTTAAACCGGCTTGGCGCCCATCAACCCGGCAATCGCGACAAAGCAGACAAAACTGAACAGCGCCAGGGCAAAGCTGAACCGGCCGACGCCGCCCGGCGCCTTGCGCAAGCGGTTCAAGCGCACCAGCAGCCAGAACCACGCCAGCGCCGCCACGGTGTACAGCACGCTGGAGGCCAGAATCCACGTCTGCCCCAACGGCCAGCCCACCAGATGCACCATCCACCAACCCGTAAACGGCATGCTCAGCAGCGCCAGGCCCATCAGCAGCCAGACAAACACCCGTGGCCGCTGCAACGTGCGGCTGCCCGCCGTCGCATCACCTTTGCGCCGGGCCAGTAAAACCCAGACGCCCAGTCCCAGCGCACTCGCCAGCAGAACCACGGTGGCGACCATGTGCGCCGTTTTCAGGGCAGTTAACGTTTCCATTGTCCGATTTCCTTAAGGCCTGCCCATCAGCGTAGCCGCTCAGCCAAGAAACAGCTGATAGGCCGGGTTGTCGCTTTCGTCCCAGTACGGGTAGCCGATTTCCGCCAGCGCTGCGGGAACCAGGTGACGTTCTTCATGAGGCACTTGCAGACCGGCGACCACACGGCCATCGGCCGCGCCGTGGTTGCGGTAGTGGAACATCGAAATGTTCCAGCGCCCGCCGAGCTTGTTGAGGAAGTTGAACAGCGCGCCCGGACGCTCCGGGAACTCGAAGCGCAACACCACTTCATCGACCACCTGCGCCGCGCGCCCACCGACCATGTGGCGGATATGCAGTTTGGCCAGTTCGTTGTCGGTGAGGTCGAGTACCGGGAAACCCTGTTCGGTCAGGCTCGACAGCAAGGCGCTGCGCGGGTCGTTTTCCGGGTGAGTCTGCACGCCGACGAAGATGTGCGCTTCGCTGCCGGTGTTGTAGCGGTAGTTGAATTCGGTGATCTGGCGTTTTCCGATGGCCTCGCAGAACGCCTTGAAGCTGCCGGCCTTCTCCGGGATGGTCACGGCGATGATCGCTTCACGCCCCTCGCCCAGCTCGGCGCGCTCGGCGACGTGGCGCAGGCGGTCGAAGTTGACGTTGGCCCCGGAGTCGATGGCGACGAAGGTCTGGCCGCTGACGCCGCGCTGCTCGACATACTTCTTGATCCCGGCCACGCCCAGGGCGCCGGCCGGTTCGGTGATCGAACGGGTGTCGTCGTAGATGTCCTTGATCGCCGCACAGATCTCGTCGGTGCTGACAGTGATCACTTCATCGACGTAATCCTTGCAGATGTCGAACGTATGCTGGCCGATCTGCGCCACCGCCACGCCGTCGGCGAAGATGCCCACGGTCGGCAGCACGACGCGCTCGCCCGCCGCCATCGCCGCTTGCAGGCAGTTGGAGTCGTCGGGCTCGACGCCGATGACCTTGATGTCCGGCCGCAGGTATTTCACGTACGCCGCGATGCCGGCGATCAGACCGCCACCGCCCACCGGTACGAAGATCGCGTCCAGTGGCTGCGGGTGCTGGCGCAGGATTTCCATCGCCACGGTGCCCTGCCCGGCAATGGTGTGCGGATCGTCGTACGGGTGGATGTAGACGTAGCCTTTTTCATCGACCAGTTTCAGCGAGTAGGCCAGGGCTTCCGGGAACGAATCACCGTGCAGCACCACCTTGCCGCCACGGGAGCGTACGCCTTCGACCTTGATCTCCGGGGTGGTCTTGGGCATCACGATGGTTGCCTTCACGCCCAGCACTTTCGCCGCCAGGGCCAGGCCCTGCGCGTGGTTGCCCGCCGACGCGGTGACCACGCCGCGAGCGCGTTCTTCGTCGCTCAACTGGGTCAGCTTGTTGTAGGCGCCGCGAATCTTGAACGAGAACACCGGCTGCAAGTCTTCGCGCTTGAGCCAGATGTCGTTGCCCAGCCGCTCGGAGAGCTGGCGGGCGTTCTGCAGCGGGGTTTCTACGGCAACGTCATAAACGCGCGAGGTGAGGATCTTCTTGACGTACTGTTCGAGCATCGGAAAGCATCACTGAGCGGGTTGGGCAGGGCCAACGAGTCTAACCCGGCTTTCGGGCGCACGACCACACGAATCCAGAGGTTTTAGCCCGGCTTGAGGCTATAATGCCGGCCTTTCCGTTCTTACCTTGCCCGCTTCCGGAGCCCGCATGACCCAGGATCAACTCAAACAGGCCGTGGCCCAGGCCGCCGTCGACTTCATCCTTCCGAAACTTGACGACAAAAGCATCGTCGGGGTCGGCACCGGCTCCACCGCCAACTGCTTCATCGACGCCCTGGCCCAGCACAAGGGCGCGTTCGATGGCGCGGTCGCCAGTTCCGAAGCCACCGCCGCGCGCCTCAAGGGCCACGGAATTCCGGTGTACGAACTGAACACGGTCAGCGACCTGGAGTTCTACATCGACGGCGCCGACGAAAGCGACGAGCACCTGAACCTGATCAAGGGCGGCGGTGCAGCCCTGACCCGCGAGAAGATCGTCGCGGCCGTGGCCAAGACCTTCATCTGCATCGCCGACGGCAGCAAACTGGTGCCGGTGCTCGGCGCGTTCCCGCTGCCGGTGGAAGTGATCCCGATGGCTCGCAGCCACGTGGCCCGCCAACTGGTGAAGCTGGGCGGTGACCCGGCCTACCGCGAAGGCGTGCTGACCGACAACGGCAACATCATCCTCGACGTGCACAATCTGCAGATCACCAACCCGGTGGAGCTGGAAGCGCAGATCAATGCAATCGTCGGCGTGGTCACCAACGGCCTGTTCGCGGCACGTCCGGCGGATCTGCTGTTGCTGGGCACCAGCGAAGGCGTGAAGACCCTGAAGGCCGAGTAAGCCTGAAGAACCTGTGGGAGCCTGTCCGCTCCCACGGGGGTTCATTGAAGAATGTCAGTTCCGGTCTGGCTTTCTGAAGACATAAAACAGATTTGGCTCGCTCACCAGATACAACGTCCCGTCGTCATCCATCGCTATGCCTTCCGCCTGCGGCACGGTTTTCTTCAGCCCTTGCCGACCACCGCTCAACGACATCGTGCTCATCGGGCGCCCGTCCACATCCAGTTCCAGAATCAGCCGCGACTCGTCCGACAGCGCCAGTAGATGGCCGCTGCGCTCGTCGTATTGCAGGCTCGACAGGTCACGCACGAACATCCCGGCGTCGCGCTTGGGGTTGTTGATGACATGCACCGCGTAGGACTTTTCCGGGTTGAAGTGCGGAAAGCCGTGCACTTCGTAGATCAGCATCGGATCGCGCTCCTTGGCCACGAACAGACGCTTGCCCACTGAATCGTAAGCCAGACCTTCGAAACCCTTGTTGCCGCTCATGTGCACGCCGAGCGTCATCTGCTCGGCGTCCGCCGCATCGAGGAACGTAGTGTCGTGCTCCAGATGGATCTTGATCAGGCGCTGCTGACGCTCGTCGGTGATCACGTAAGTGTCGGCACTGATGAACTCGACCGCCTCTGGATCGCCGAAACCGACCAGCGCGACACGGCGCAGGATCCGGCCCTCCAGCGACAATTCGATCAGCTCGGCATTTTTGTTGGTGACGGTGAACAGGCTTTTGCGCACCGGATCGTAAGTCAGCGCGGAGACGTCATCGTTCAGCCCCTCGATGACCCGAGCCTCGATGCCCACACGGTACTGATCCAGATTGATCGCCTCAATGCTGTGGGGCTGCCAGTGACTTTGCAGGTTGAACCAGGCGCGCTCGAACAGACGCAGGTATTGGCCGATCGCAATCAATGCGATCAGGGCAATCACCGAGAGGATGATCAGAAGGGGCTTGGGACGGGCAAATCGACGCATGCGGGCTGGGCTCGGGATCAAAACAGGCGGATGAAATATCACGCCTGTCTGAATCGAAGCTTAAAGGCCACTTGCCCCGGACGACAACCTTGCGGCGGCAGGCGGGTTATTTCTGTTTTTCGAAGCGGTAGAACAGGTTCGGCTCGCTGACCATGTACAGCGTGCCCGCCTCGTCCATGGTCACGCCTTCAGCGCGGGGGATGGTCTGCTTCAGACCGTTGAAGCCGCCCAGCAGGGTCATGAAACTGACCTGTTCGCCCTTCTCGTCCAGCTCCAGCAGCAGGTGCGAATCGGCAGACAGCACCAGGGTATGACCGGTGCGCGGATCGATGGCCAAGGCCGAGAGGTTGCGGATGTCCAGTTCATCGTTCGGCAGTTTCTGCTTGTCGCCGGTGAGGGTCTGGCTGCCGTCGCTTTTCCAGGTGAACAGCGCTGGCGGACGTTCTTCGCCCAGCAACAGTCGCTGGTTGCGGGCATCCCAGGTGATGGCTTCGAAGGCCTTGTTCTGGTTTTTCGAGGGGCCGAGGTCGTATTTCGGGAAATCGTCGCGCTTCAGCTCGCGGGTATTGGCATCGACCTTGACGATCGACAGCATGTGCTCACGCTCATCGACAATAGCCAGCAAGCCATTGCCCATGACGGTCACGCCTTCCGGGTTGATCCAGCCCACCAGCGGCATCTTGCGCAGCACGTCGCCCTGCAAGGTCAGCTCGACCAGGAACGGGTTCTTGCCCATCACCGAAAACAGGGTCTTGCTCTGCGGGTCGTAGGACAGGTCCGAGGCCTCGTCCTTTTCCATCCCCGGCAACAGCTTGGCGTCGATCACCACCCGATAGTCCGGCAGCCAGACACTCGCCGTGCGTTCAGCCGGGCTTTCGAAGCGCTCGCGCACCCACAACAGGCCACGGTCATCCCAATACATCGCATACGCCAGACCGTAACCGGCCGCGACCACCAGCAACAGCCAGTAATACCAGCGCAGGGCGAAACGTGAACGGCGAGCGGTGTTGAGCTGAGTTTGAGATGACATCAGTGGACGCGTTCCGAAAAATTCAGGCTATGGGTAATAGCACAAAGAGGCCGGCTCAGACGCCAGAATGACCGGAATTATCCGGACAGGATGTGAAAAAAACGGCAAATGGCCGGATTGCCCTGCGTCTTTGCAGGCGGGATCACAAAACAGAAATGGGAGATTGCCAGCCTGAGGGCACACCTCAAACCCGCAATCTCCCACTCGGGAACGCGTTGCCCGGATCAGCGAACGCTGCTGGTGAAGCGACTGGCGCCCGGCAGTTCCAGCACGATGTCATCGCCAACGTTCAGCGGCCCCACGCCCACCGGCGTGCCGGTCAGGATCACGTCACCGGCCTGCAGCGAGAAGCAGCCGGCCATGTGCTGGATCATCGGCACGATCGGGTTGAGCATCGCGCTGCTGTTGCCGTCCTGGCGCACTTCGCCATTGATGGTCAGGCGGATGCCGATGTCGGTCAGGTCGGCAAAGGTGCTGCCGACCACGAACGGTGCAATCACCGCCGCGCCGTCGAACGACTTGGCGATTTCCCACGGCAGGCCCTTGGACTTGAGCTCGGCCTGCTTGTCGCGCAAGGTCAGGTCCAGCGCCGGGGCGAATCCGGAGATCGCGTCCAGCACTTCTTCACGGCTGGGCTTGGTCGACAGCGGCTTGCCGATCAACACGGCGATTTCCGCTTCGTAATGCACAGAGCCACGCTCGGTCGGAATGCTGAAACCACCTTCCAGCGGCACCACGCAACTGCCCGGCTTGATGAACAGCAACGGTTCGGTAGGGACCGGGTTGTCCAGTTCCTTGGCGTGTTCGGCGTAGTTGCGGCCGATGCACACCACTTTCCCCAGCGGAAAATGAATCCGCGTACCGTCGACATACTGGTGCTGATAGCTCATTACCGACTCCTGCCTTCATTGATTCATCAGGGATTGCCAATCAAACCGCGAAGATCTTGCCCGGGTTCATGATGCCGTTCGGGTCGAACACCGCCTTGACCGCTTTCATGTATTCGATTTCGACCGGCGAGCGGCTGTAGGTCAAGTAGTCGCGCTTGGTCATGCCCACGCCGTGTTCGGCGGAAATCGAACCGTTGTACTTCTCGACGGTTTCGAACACCCACTTGTTGACGGTGGCGCACTTGGCGAAAAACTCGTCCTTGCTCAGGTTGTCCGGCTTGAGGATGTTCAGGTGCAGGTTGCCGTCGCCGATGTGGCCGAACCAGACGATTTCGAAGTCCGGATAATGTTTGCCGACGATCGCGTCGATTTCCCGCAGGAACGCCGGGACTTTCGAGACGGTGACCGAGATGTCGTTCTTGTACGGCGTCCAGTGGGAGATGGTTTCGGAGATGTACTCGCGCAACTTCCACAGGTTCTGCAATTGGGTTTCGCTCTGGCTCATCACGCCGTCCAGCACCCAGCCCTGCTCCACGCAATGCTCGAAGGTTTCCAGGGCGCTGTTGGCCACTTCCTCGGTGGTCGCTTCAAATTCCAGCAACGCATAGAACGGGCAGTCGGTTTCGAACGGTGCCGGGACGTCGCCACGACCCATGACCTTGGCCAGGGCCTTGTCGGAGAAGAACTCGAACGCGGTCAGGTCGAGCTTGCCCTGAAAGGCGTGCAGCACCGGCATGATCGAGTCGAAATCCGCGGTGCCGAGGACCATTGCGGTCAGGTTTTTCGGTGCGCGATCCAGGCGCATGGTGGCTTCGACCACAAAACCGAGGGTGCCTTCGGCGCCGATGAACAGCTGCCGCAGGTCGTAACCGGTGGCGTTCTTGATCAGGTCCCGGTTCAGTTCCAGCACATCGCCCTTGCCGGTGACCACTTTCATGCCCGCCACCCAGTTGCGGGTCATGCCGTAGCGAATGACCTTGATCCCGCCGGCATTGGTGCCGATATTGCCGCCAATCTGGCTGGAACCGGCCGACGCGAAGTCCACCGGGTAGTACAGATCATGTTCTTCGGCCGCGTTCTGCAATTGCTCGGTGACCACGCCCGGCTGACAGACGGCGGTGCGGTCGGTGAGGTTGATGTCGAGAATCTGGTTCATGTAGTCGAACGACACCACCACTTCGCCATTGGCGGCCACGGCAGCGGCGGAAAGACCGGTACGCCCGCCCGATGGCACCAGCGCCACTTTATGTTCGTTGGCCCAGCGGACGATGGCCTGCACCTGCTCGATGGTCTTGGGGAACACGATGGCGCTGGGCGCCGGGGCGAAGTGCTTGGTCCAATCCTTGCCGTAAGCGTTCAGGGAGTCGGCATCGGTCAGGACCTTGCCAGGCTCGACCAGGGTCTTCAGTTCATCAATCAGGGCAGGATTGGTCATCGACGGAACTCTCGAACAATTCATGGTCATCCTGAGAACGCTTCACGTCGCAGGAATGAGTGATTAGCGGGGCGGCTATGCTAGCATACCGACCCCGCAGGCCAGTGCCCAACGGCGGTTCTGCGGTGACGGCATTCTTGTCGTCAAGGTCAATGTCTGTTGACCATTTCCTGCCATTTTTCTCCGGGATACAGGTTTACGCAGATGAGCAAGACTTCTCTCGATAAGAGCAAGATCAAGTTCCTTCTTCTCGAAGGCGTCCACCAATCGGCTGTCGACGTCCTCAAGGCGGCGGGCTACACCAGCATCGAATACCTGACAGGCTCCCTGCCGGAAGCCCAGCTCAAGGAAAAGATCGCTGACGCTCACTTCATCGGCATTCGTTCGCGCACCCAACTGACCGAAGAGATCTTCGATCACGCGAAGAAGCTGGTGGCAGTCGGCTGTTTCTGCATCGGCACCAACCAGGTTGACCTGAGTGCTGCCCGCGAGCGCGGCATCGCCGTGTTCAACGCGCCGTACTCCAACACCCGCTCCGTTGCCGAGCTGGTGCTGGCCGAAGCGATCCTGCTGCTGCGCGGCATCCCTGAGAAAAACGCTTCCTGCCACCGTGGTGGCTGGATCAAGTCGGCGGCCAACTCCTTTGAGATCCGCGGCAAGAAACTGGGCATCGTCGGCTACGGCTCGATCGGTACTCAGCTGTCGGTCCTGGCTGAAGGTCTGGGCATGCAGGTGTTCTTCTACGACACCGTGACCAAGCTGCCGCTGGGCAACGCGACCCAGGTCGGCAACCTGCACGAGCTGCTGGGCATGTCCGACATCGTCACCCTGCACGTTCCGGAAACCGCTGCGACCCAGTGGATGATCGGCGAGAAGGAAATCCGCGCCATCAAGAAGGGCGGCATCCTGATCAACGCAGCACGCGGTACCGTGGTCGAGCTGGATCACCTGGCCGCAGCGATCAAGGACAAGCACCTGATCGGCGCCGCCATCGACGTGTTCCCGGTCGAGCCACGCTCCAACGATGAAGAGTTCGAAAGCCCGCTGCGCGGCCTGGACAACGTGATCCTGACCCCGCACATCGGTGGTTCCACCGCTGAAGCGCAGGCCAACATCGGTCTGGAAGTGGCAGAGAAACTGGTCAAGTACAGCGACAACGGTACTTCGGTATCGTCCGTGAACTTCCCGGAAGTGGCCCTGCCGGCTCACCCTGGCAAGCACCGCCTGCTGCACATCCACGAGAACATCCCGGGCGTGATGAGCGAGATCAACAAGGTCTTCGCCGAAAACGGCATCAACATCTCCGGTCAGTTCCTGCAGACCAACGAGAAGGTCGGCTACGTGGTGATCGACGTCGACGCCGAGTACTCGGAGCTGGCGCAAGAGAAGCTGCAACACGTCAACGGCACCATCCGTAGCCGCGTGTTGTTCTGATCAAGCGCTGAGCCACAAAAAAGGGAGCCCCTCGGGGCTCCCTTTTTCATGCCGGCGGAAAAGTCATTTCACCGTCACGGTGATCTTTTCCGAAACGATTGGCGGATCGAAGGCCATGTGGCCCTTGTCGCCCAGCTCCAGCTGCAAGGTGTGCTTGCCCGGCGCCAGGGTCAGTTCGGTTTCGGTCTGGGCCTTGCCGAAGTGGAGGTGGTTGGCATCGGTCGGGATCACGCTGCCCGCCGGGACGATTTCCTTGGCATCGACCAGCAGGTGATGGTGCCCGGTGTTCGCGGTCGGGTCGCCGGCCGGCGCCAGGGCAATGCCTTTGACTTCAAACTTGACCTTGAATGTCTTGTCCACAACGGCACCGCTGCTCGGCTCGACAATACTCACTGAAGCACCGGCCGGTGCCGGTGTAGCGGCGCTGGCCATCATCGAAGCACTTAACAGAAGCCCTGCCAAAGCGGCGCGTGACATGAATGTTTTCATTCTCTTCTCCAGTTTTTCCGTAAAATCCGCGCGGTCATGACAACTTCATGACCATTCGTTGTCGAAGGCACTCGACAACCATAGCAAAGCGAGCCTGAACAGCAGGCCGCGACAATGATTTCAAAGGAGTGACCATGCGCTTTCTGCCTGGCCTGATCTGCCTGCTTCCCCTTCTGAGCCCGCTGGCTCATGCCGAACTGATTGATGACATCAACGACCGTGGCGAGTTGCGCATTGCCCTTGAGGCTAATACACCGCCCTTCAATTTCAAGGACGGCGACACACTCACGGGGTTCGAGGTCGAGCTTGGGCAACTGCTGGCCAACGAGCTGGATGTGCGCGCCGACTTCATCGTCACCGACGAAGCCGATCTGCTCCAGGGCGTCGAAAGCGGCAAGTACGACGTCGCGCTCAACCACATAGCACTGACCCCGGAACTCAAGGATCGTTTCGACTTCAGCGAACCTTACACGCAGGTCAATGCGCAGTTATTGGCGAAAAAGGATGAGCAGCCCCGCCCATTGGTGCTGGTACAGACGCTGACTGAGGAAAAACCGAAGGTCGGGCCGCCGGTAGATCTGGCGATTCCGTTTCAGAAGGGCAACCCGGCGTTCCACGCGAGTCTTGAGAATGCGTTGCAACGGATCAGGACGGATGGGCGGCTGGAGGCGTTGTCGCAGAAGTGGTTGAACGCGCAGGCCACTGAACACCTGAAGTGACGGTGTCTAGTCGAGTGCCTTGAGCGCCTGTGCGGCCTGCGGCAGTTCCAGTTCGCTGAAGACCTGCACGCCATGGCGCTTGAGCAAGGCTGCCGTGACACCTTCGCCACTCACCTTCACCCCACTGAACGTCCCGTCATAGGTCAGCAGATTCCCGCAGGAAGGACTGTTGGCCTTGAGCACCGCCACACGAATTCCGTGTTTCTGCACCAGCACCAATGCCTGACGGGCACCGTCGAGAAACTGCGCACTGACGTCCTCGCCCTCGGTGGTGATCACCGCCGCAAGGCCATCGAGCACTTCACTGCCCTGCCCGCCCGGAATCTCCGCCGCCGCCCGAGGCGTCGGCAGACCACCGGCCACTTCCGGGCACAGCGGCACGACACGCCCTTCGACAATCCACTGTTCCAGCAGATCGAACGGCCCGCTGGCGCCACCGTCATAACGCACGCGATGGCCCAACAGGCAGCGGCTCACGAGGATCTTCTGCATCTCAGAACGGCTCGTTGCCACGGCGGCGGAACCAGCCTGTCAGCGACAGGCGCTCGCGATGCGCCGGCAACACTTCATGAGGGACTTCACCGGAGAGAAACACCACCAGACAACCGCCGGTAGGTTGCACGTCATGGACGCGGTCGTTCTCCAGGTACATGCGCAGTTGCCCGCCATCCTCCGGCAGCCAGCCGTCATTGAGGTAGATCACCGCCGAGACCATACGCCGGTCATCGTCGCGAAAACGGTCGACATGCCTGCGATAGAACGCACCCGGCGGGTACAGGGCGAAATGGCACTCGAAATCTTCCAGGCCCAGGAACAAGCCGCGATTGAGCGCCTCGCGCAGGCTGTCCATCAGGTTCAGATAACGGTCACTGGCCTCGGCCTGGCCGGGATCGATCCACTGGATATGGTCACCACGAATACCCTCGCGGACCTCCGACAACGGGCCACGTCCGACCCCCGCCGGCGCCAGTTCACCTTCGGCGTCACGTTTGCGGCACTCGGCGGCCAGCGCGCGGGTCAGATCCGCAGGCAGGAAAATGTTCTGCTGCGACCAGCCACGCTCGGCCAGGTCGTCGACGATACGTAACAGCAGCGGGTGTTCAGAGGATATTTGCATGGCGCGCATAGTATGCCTGCGCCGGGAATTCCGACAGAGCCACGCGGCGGCTTGATACGAATTCTCGACAAGTACTGGCACCGCACGGAGAATAGTCCGCTGCTGACAGGAGTCCCTATGCGCCGTTTGCTTTTTTCACTGTTGATGTTCTGCGTTTTGCCCGCCTGGGCAGACGGCCACGACCAGTTGTACAAGGTCGCCGGCTGGCCGGAACAACGCGCGCATTTCAATGACGCCCTGAGTGCCGCGCAACAGCGCTACCAGAACAGCCTGCCGCCGGCGGTGTTTCAGGCGCTGGTGAACAACAGCAATCAGCGCTTCGCCCCCCAGGCCGTGGATCAACGGGCCGAAGCGCAATTGCGCAAGAATCTCGCCGACCCGAAACCGGCCCTGTCGTTCTTTCAGTCACCGCTGGGCAAGAAGATCGTCGCCGCCGAACTGCTGGCGACCCGCCGCGATCAATTGGCCAAAAACGCCAAGGGCCTGCCGAAGATGCCGGCCAGCGACAGTCGTCTGCTGATCATCGGCCACCTCGCCCAGGCCCTGCCCGCCCGCGAAGCCGGCGCCGAAGTCAGCCTGGCGATTGCCGGCGTGGCGGCGGACAGCCTGAGTTCGATGATCCCTGGCCTGCTCGGCGGCGGTCAGGCCCAGGGCATGTTGAACGGTCAACGCCAGCGACTGATGGATCAGATCGGCGCCGACCTGAACAACACGCTGCTGTACGTCTATCGCGATTTGTCGGATGAAGAACTGGAAGAATTCGCGACCTTCGCCGAATCCACCGAAGGCAAGGCCTACTATCAGGCAGCGCTGGCGGCGATTCGCGCCGGACTGGCCGTGGGGCAAAGCACCTCGAACCTCAATCAGTGATCTAGGGATTGCGGCCCTTGATCCGCTTGTTCAGGAACTCGAAATACTCCTCGCGCATTTCCGCCGTCTCATTGGCCAGGTGATGCCGTGCCTCCGCCAGCAACAGAATCTGCGGCCGGTCGAACTTCCACTTCAGCACTTGCAGGTTGTGCGGCCAATCCACCGTCATGTCCGCCTGGCCCTGAATGATCAGCGGCCGACGCGGACTTTTCTTCGCGTATTCCACGCGGTTGATCCAGCGTGACAACGCCCCGACCCACGCCGTCGGCAAGCGTTTTGGCTGCAATGGATCGGCCTGCAGGAATGGCAGGAAATCCGGATCATTGGAGTTCTCGCTGAAACGCCGGGCGATGCCCCGGACGAAGGGCCGGAGCAGGTAATAACTGAACTGCGACCAGCCCCAGGCCCGCGGACGCACCAGCGGCGCCAGCAGAATCAGCTGGCCTTGCGCCGGGCTGTTTTCGCCATGGTTGAGCACGTGATCGACAATGATCGCACCGCCGGTACTTTGCCCGCACAAGTGCCACGGCTGCGGCAGCGCGATCGAATGCGCCTCGGCGAACAGACCTTGCAGCGCATCCTGATACTCGGAGAAATCGCGGATGCTCGCCCGCTCGCCGCTCGACAGACCATGCCCCGGCAGATCGCAGGCAATCACCGCGAACCCCTGATCCAGCGCCCACTCGATCACATGCCGATAGAGACCGGTGTGGTCATAAAAACCATGAACCAGAAACAGCGTGGCCTTGGCCGTTTCCGCCGGCCACCAGCAATGACTGACCAACTCATAACCATCGACGTCGAACCGGCCCATGCCGCGCCAGACATCGCGTTCCGGGAAGTCGGTCTTGTAGAACCGCTGATACGCCTTCGCCTCCTCGGACAACGGCTGCCACTCGGCCAAAGGCTTGAGGCTCGCGCGCAGATGATCGGGATTGAAGGCAGCAGACATGGGCAATTCCAAAACGGTAAACGGACTTTATCGGCCTGCGATATTCATCTGTAGAAGCAAGCATGGCAAGCTAGCGCGCTCTCGAGGAACCAAATCCATGCGCTCGCCCTACCGCACCGCACTGTTTGCCAGCCTGCTCGCCATCGTGTGTGCCGGCGTGCTGTGGGCCGCGTACGACTGGTTTCAGGGCCGCTACCTGCGGGCCTTCAGCGAACACACGGCGGTGTTTTCCGGCGATCCGCTGCGACTGCCCGACGACCTCGCCGGCCCCGGCAACATCCGCCTGGTGCATTTCTGGGACCCGGCCTGCCCGTGCAACGTCGGCAATCAGCAGCACCTGACCGAAATGGTCGAACAGTTCGGCCCCAAAGGTGTGGAGTTCTTTGCCGTGCAGAAGGCCGGCAGCCACGGCCAGTTGCCCGCCACGCTGAGCCAGTTGAAAACCATCGCGGTGTTGCCCGGTTCGGAACAGATTCCCGCCAGCCCGGCCGTGGCGATCTGGGACCGCAGCGGCAAACTGGCGTATTTCGGGCCTTACAGCGAAGGCCTGACGTGCAACTCCAGCAACAGTTTTATCGAACCGATTTTGCAAGCGTTGAGTGATGATCGTCCGGTGAATGCCACCCATACGCTGGCGGTCGGTTGCTACTGCCCCTGGCCGGTAGAAACGAAGTAAGGCATTCCGGACATTTCAAGGACAGCGATGCGCGGCACACGAGGCGTGTGCTAATTGTTTGCAGCCCGCACGGGCGGCAACCCCGAATGCACAAGGAGTCACCATGAAACGCGTCTTTACCGTTCTTGCCTTGCTCATCGTTGCACTGCTCGCCGCCGGCGGCTGGTACGTGTACAGCAAGCAACCGACGCGTCAGGGCCAGGTGGAGTTGCGCAACCTGCAAGGCTCGGTGACCGTGCGTTACGACGAACGCGGCGTGCCGCACATCCGTGCTGAAAACGAAACTGACCTCTATCGTGCCCTCGGTTACGTGCACGCCCAGGACCGGCTGTTCCAGATGGAAGCCATGCGCCGCCTGGCTCGGGGCGAACTGGCCGAAGTGCTCGGGCCGAAACTGCTCGACACCGACAAACTGTTCCGCAGCCTGCGCATTCGCGAACGCGCTGCCACTTACGTGGCCAGCCTCGACAAGCAATCGCCGGCCTGGAAGGCCCTGCAAGCCTATCTGGACGGCATCAATCAATATCAGGACTCGCACGCCGCCCCCGTCGAGTTCGACGTGCTGGGCATCCCCAAGCGGCCGTTCACCGCCGAAGACACCATCAGCGTCGCCGGCTACATGGCCTACAGCTTCGCCGCCGCGTTTCGCACCGAACCGTTGCTGACCTACGTGCGCGATCAGCTCGGCGCCGACTACCTCAACGTCTTCGACCTCGAGTGGCAGCCCAAGGGCGTGCTCGCCAAGGGCCACGCTGGCAAAGCACCGGCACTCGCCGCCGAAGACTGGAAAGACCTGAACGCCCTCGCCCGCCTCAGCGAACAGGCGCTGATCGAAAACGGCCTGCCGCAGTACGAAGGCAGCAACGCCTGGGTGATTGCCGGCAGCCGCAGCAAGGGTGGCAAGGCATTACTGGCCGGCGACCCGCACATCCGCTTCTCGGTGCCATCGGTGTGGTACGAAGCGCAGTTGTCGGCGCCGGGTTTTGAACTCTACGGCCATCATCAGGCGCTGGTGCCGTTTGCGTTCCTGGGGCACAACCTGGACTTCGGCTGGAGCCTGACCATGTTCCAGAACGATGACCTGGACCTGATCGCCGAGAAGGTCAATCCGGACAACCCGAATCAGGTCTGGTATCACGGTCAGTGGACCGACATGGTCAGCACCGAGCAGCAGATTGCGGTGAAAGGCCAGGCGCCGGTGACCATCACCCTGCGCCAGTCGCCCCACGGGCCGATCGTCAACGACGCCCTCGGCACCGCCGCCGGGAAAACCCCGATTGCGATGTGGTGGGCATTCCTCGAAACGCCGAACCCGATCCTCGAAGGTTTCTACCAGCTCAACCGCGCCGACACCCTGGCCAAGGCTCGCGCCGCTGCTGCCAAGGTGCAGGCGCCGGGGCTGAACATTGTCTATGCCAACGCCAAGGGCGATATCGCCTGGTGGGCCTCGGCGCTGTTGCCCAAGCGTCCGGCCGGGATCAAACCCGAGTTCATCCTCGATGGCGGCGGCAATCAGGCGGACAAGGACGGCTACTTCCCGTTCAGCGCCAACCCGCAGGAGGAGAACCCGGCGCGGGGCTATATCGTCTCGGCCAACTTCCAGCCCGTGTCGCCGACCGGCATGGAGATTCCCGGTTACTACAACCTCGCTGACCGTGGCCAGCAGCTCAACCGCCAGCTCGCCGACAAGAACGTGAAGTGGGACAACGAAGCCAACCAGAAGCTGCAACTGGGCACCACCACCGGTTACGGCCCGCGCGTGCTCGCGCCATTGCTGCCGGTATTGCGTGAAGTGGTGACTGACCCGGCGCAACTGAAACTGGTCGAGCAACTGGCCCAGTGGCAGGGCGACTATCCGCTGGATTCGGTCAGCGCGACGGTGTTCAACCAGTTCCTCTATGACCTGGCCGACGCGGCGATGCGCGATGAGCTGGGCAATGACATGTTCGAGACCTTGCTGTCGACCCGCGTGCTCGATGCAGCGTTGCCGCGACTGGCAGCCAACGCCGATTCACCGTGGTGGGACAACCGCAACACGCCAGGCAAGGAGACCCGCGCCGACACCGTGCGCACCGCGTGGCAAGCGAGCATGGCGCACCTGAAACAGATCCTCGGCGACGATGCTTCCGGCTGGCAATGGGGCAAGGCGCACACGCTGACCCATGGTCATCCGTTGGGGCAGCAGAAGCCGCTGGACCGCATCTTCAATGTCGGCCCGTTTGCCGCACCGGGCACCCATGAAGTGCCGAACAACCTCTCGGCGAAGATCGGCCCGGCCCCGTGGCCGGTGACCTACGGCCCGTCGACGCGACGACTGGTGGACTTCGCGGATCCTGCTCACAGCCTGACGATCAACCCGGTTGGCCAGAGTGGTGTGCCGTTTGACAGCCACTACGACGATCAGGCGGAAGCGTATGTGGACGGGATGTATGTGCAGGCGCATTTCAGTGAGGAAGAGGTTACGGCGAATACGCGGAGTACTCTGAAGTTGCTGCCTGCACGGGCGCAGTAAAAGCACCCTCACCCCAGCCCTCTCCCGGGGGGAGAGGGAGCCGATCGGGGGATATTGGGGAGATACGCCGACCTGAACGAATTCAGCTGAATCCAAAATCGCAGCAAAGCATTCGGCGCTAAATCCATAATCGACTCCGATAATTCAGGTCGATGTAAGGCGCAAGACAACTCGGTCGACTCCCTCTCCCTCGGGGAGAGGGCTGGGGTGAGGGGTGGCGATCCATAGCCGATCACCACTCAAACCATCGCCGCAAAGTTCAGCCGAAACTGCTGCGGCGTCACCCCCAGCCGGCGGTTGAACACGCTGCGCATGTGTTGCGCATCGCGAAACCCGCATTGATACGCCACCGTCTTCAGCGGCGCCGTGGTGCTTTCGAGCATCACCCGCGCCGCATCCACCCGCGCCCGCTCGACGAATTCTGCCGGGGTGACCTTGGCTTCCCGGGCAAACACCCGGGAGAAATTCCGCGCGCTCATGTTGGCGGCAATCGCCAGGTCGGCGATGGTCAGGTCGCCGGTGAGATTGGCCAGCACGTACAGTTGCACCATCGCCACCGCCGACGTCGGTTCGGCATGAGGCGTGAGAAACGGGCTGAACTGCGACTGCCCGCCCGAGCGCTGGGTAAACACCACCAGCCGCTTGGCCACGCTCAGCGCCACCTCGGCACCGTAGTCACGCGCCAGCAGGTACAGCGACAGATCGATCCCCGCCGTCACCCCCGCCGAGGTGTAGAGCTGACCATCCTCGACGTACAGCCGATCGGCCTCGACCCGGCTCGACGGGCACAACTGCGCCAGCGCCTCGGCGTCGTTCCAGTGGGTGGTCACCGTGCGCCCTTCCAGTAACCCCGCGCGGGCCAGCATGAACGCGCCGTTGCAGATCGAACCGAACCGCCGCGCCCGCCCGCAGGCCTCACGTAACCAGGCATCGAACGTGCTGCCGAAATCCAGGAACGGCAACTGCGGCCCGCCGGCCACCAGCAGCAAATCGCAGGCTTCCTGCACGTCGCTGAAATGCCGGTGAGCACTCAGGGTCAGCCCGTTGGAACATGGCATCGGTCCGCGTTCGACGCCGATCACTTCGAGCCGGTAATGATCCTCCGGCGCCAGGAAGCGGTTGGCCTCGGCGAACACGTCCATGGGCCCGCTGACGTCCAGCGCCTGCACGCCTGGGAACACCACGATGGCAATGGTTTTGTTCATGGCGATATCGGCTCCCAGGGAATGGCGGATCAGCACCAACCCTAGCCAATCCACGCCGCAGAAGCGAGCTGGCACGATTTGCAGGTGGAATGGCAAGGATCGCAGCCATGGATCGATTGTCCGGTTTTGCCGCCGGGAACAGACTTTCTCCATCAGCGCCGTGACGGCGTTTTCGACGAGGAAGCTCAACATGACCACGACCATCGCCGGTATCCAGATCCCCGACAGCGCCCTCGCCCGGGCCACCACCGAATACATCCGCGACATCGAATCCGACCTGCTCTACCACCACTCGCGCCGGGTGTTTCTGTTCGGTGCCTTGAGCGGCGAACGCCAGCAACTGGCCTACGATCCGGAGCTGTTGTACGTCGGTGCGATGTTCCACGACCTAGGGCTGGTCGAAGGTCACCGCAGCGACGACGAACGTTTCGAAGTCGATGGCGCCAACGCCGCGGCGGCGTTTCTCAAGCCTTACGGGTTGAGTGATGACGACATCGAACAGGTCTGGCTGTCGATCGCCCTGCACACCACACCGGGCGTACCGAAGCATCTGCGTCCGACCGTGGCGCTGGTGACGGCAGGCGTCGAGATGGATGTGCTGGGCATGGATTACGCCGCGTTCACCACCGTGCAGCGCGAGGCAGTGGTGCATGCGCATCCACGGGGCGAGGGTTTCAAGGAGTGCATCATCTGCGCGTTCGCCGATGGCTTGCGTCATCGCCCGCAGACGACGTTCGGCAATGTGAAGACCGATGTGCTGAAGGATCAGGCGCCGGGGTTCAAGCCGATGAACTTTGTCGAAGTCATCCGCCAATCGCCCTGGGCGTCCTGACCGGGTATAAAAAACCTCGCGGCCGGTAACGATCGCGAGGTTTTTTTGTGTCGGAAGACTTAAGCCGCTTCCGGCGTCTGCGCCCGGCGCACGTCCGGTTGTTTCCACGAATCGGCAGCGCCTTCTTCGATGGCTTGCTGGATCGCCTTGCGGCGCGACTCTTCGGCACGGCGGCTGAAGAACCAGACCATGAAGGTCACCAGCGACACCGCCAACAGAATCAGGCTGGCCACGGCGTTGATCTCAGGCTTCACGCCCAGACGCACCGCCGAGAACACTTCCATCGGCAGGGTCGTCGAACCCGGGCCGGAGACGAAGCTCGCCAGTACCAGGTCGTCCAGCGACAGGGCGAACGACATCATACCGCCCGCCGCCAGCGACGGCGCGATCATCGGGATGGTGATCAGGAAGAACACCTTCCACGGCCGCGCACCCAGGTCCATCGCCGCTTCTTCGATCGACAGGTCCAGCTCACGCAGACGCGCCGACACCACCACCGCCACATACGCCGCACAGAACGTGGTGTGAGCGATCCAGATGGTGACGATGCCACGCTCCTGTGGCCAGCCGATCATCTGCGCCATCGCAACAAACAGCAGCAACAACGACAGACCGGTGATCACCTCAGGCATTACCAGCGGCGCAGTGACCAGACCGCCGAACAGCGTGCGGCCCTTGAAGCGGGTGATGCGGGTCAGGACGAACGCCGCCAGCGTACCCAGCGCCACTGCCGCGACGGCGGTGTAGCAGGCGATTTCCAGCGAGCGCACCACCGAGCCCATCAGTTGAGTGTTGTCGAGCAGGCCGACGTACCACTTGATCGACCAGCCGCCCCACACCGTCACCAGTTTCGAGGCGTTGAACGAGTAGATCACCAGGATCAGCATCGGCAGATAGATGAACAACAGGCCGAGCACCAGCATCAGGCTGGAGAAACGGAAGCGCTTCATTCTTTACCCTCCATTTCCTTGGCCTGACTGCGGTTGAACAGGATGATCGGCACGATCAGGATCGCCAGCATCACCACCGCCAGGGCGGACGCCACCGGCCAGTCACGGTTGTTGAAGAACTCTTGCCAGAGCACTTTACCGATCATCAGGGTTTCCGGACCGCCGAGCAGCTCCGGGATCACGAACTCGCCCACCACCGGGATGAACACCAGCATGCAGCCGGCGATGATCCCGTTCTTGGACAGCGGAATAGTGATTTTCCAGAAGCTGTTAAAGGTGCTCGAACCCAGATCGGACGCCGCTTCCAGCAAGCTGTTGTCGTGCTTCACCAGGTTGGCGTACAGCGGCAGGATCATGAACGGCAGGTACGAGTAGACGATGCCGATGTACACCGCGAGGTTGGTGTTGAGGATCTGCAGCGGCTCGTCGATGAAGCCCATGCTCATCAGGAAACCGTTGAGCAGGCCGTTGTTGCTGAGGATGCCCATCCACGCATAGACGCGGATCAGGATCGCGGTCCAGGTCGGCATCATGATCAGCAGCACCAGCACCGTCTGCACTTCCTTGCGGGCACTGGCGATGGCATAGGCCATCGGGTAGCCGATCAGCAGGCACAACAGCGTGCTGAAGAACGCCATCTTCAGCGAACCGAGGTACGCCGAGATGTAGAGTTCGTCGTCGCCGAGCATCGCGTAGTTGCCCAGGTTCAGCAGCACTTGCAGCTTCTGGTCAACGAAGCTGTAGATCTCGGTGTACGGCGGGATGGCCACGTCTGCTTCGGCAAAGCTGATCTTCAGAACGATGAAGAACGGCAGCATGAAGAACAGGAACAGCCAGATGAACGGAACCCCGATGACCAGTTGGCGGCCACCGGGAATTATTCGAT
The DNA here is from genome assembly GCF_058808055.1 of Pseudomonas sp. GW821-FHT11G12. Taxonomy (NCBI): domain Bacteria; kingdom Pseudomonadati; phylum Pseudomonadota; class Gammaproteobacteria; order Pseudomonadales; family Pseudomonadaceae; genus Pseudomonas; species Pseudomonas sp. GW821-FHT11G12. The sequence continues at coordinate 472,260 of NZ_JBXARH010000002.1, read as the reverse complement.
TGAGCCGGCGTTTGAATTTGCGCATGTTCATGAGCGAAGTACCACGCCGCTGTCATCTTCCCAGTACACGTACACCTGATCGCCCCAGGTCGGACGTGCGCCACGACGCTCGGCGTTGGCCACGAACGACTGCACCAGTTTGCCGCTCGGCAATTCGACGTAGAACACCGAGTGGCCGCCGAGGTAGGCGATGTCGTGCACCTTGCCGCTGGACCAGTTGTACTCGCAGGTCGGCATTTCGGCGGTGACCAGCAGTTTTTCCGGACGGATCGCGTAGGTCACGGACTTGTCCTGCACCGAGGTGCTGATGCCGTGGCCGACGTAGATCTGCCGGTCGAGGTCCTTGCAGGTGATGGTCGCGTGGCCTTCGGCGTCGTCGATCACTTCACCTTCGAAGATGTTCACGTTGCCGATGAATTCGCAGACCAGGCGGCTGGTCGGGGTTTCGTAGATATCGATCGGGCTGCCGATCTGGGCGATCCAGCCCAGGTGCATGATCGCGATGCGCTCGGCCATGGTCATGGCCTCTTCCTGGTCGTGGGTCACCATCACGCAGGTCACACCCACGCGCTCGATGATTTCCACCAGTTCCAGCTGCATCTGCGAACGCAGTTTCTTGTCCAGTGCGCCCATCGGTTCGTCGAGCAGCAACAGCTTCGGCCGCTTGGCCAGCGAACGCGCCAGCGCCACACGCTGACGCTGACCGCCAGACAACTGGTGCGGCTTGCGCTTGGCGTACTGGCTCATCTGCACCAGCTTGAGCATCTCGGCCACGCGGGCGTCGATCTCGGCCTTGGGAATCTTGTCCTGTTGCAGGCCGAACGCGATGTTCTGCGCCACGGTCATGTGCGGGAACAGAGCGTACGACTGGAACATCATGTTGATCGGTCGCTCGTACGGCGGCATGTCGGTGATGTCGACGCCGTCGAGGAAAATGCGCCCCTCCGTGGGCCGTTCAAACCCTGCCAGCATCCGCAGCAGAGTGGATTTGCCCGATCCCGAACCGCCGAGCAGAGCGAAGATCTCGCCCTTCTTGATTTCCAGGGACACATCGTCCACGGCAACCGTCTCGTCGAACTTCTTCGTGACCCGGTCGATTTTAACCAGCACCTGCTTAGGTGTCTGGTCGCCCTCGAGGGCTTTCTTATAGGCGCCGGAGGCAACTGCCATTTACGAAACTCCCAGAAAAAAAGAGTGCAGTTCGCCCACGCAAGACGAACCCAGGATAGTTTGTACGTTGAAGCTATTTACCCGACTTGACCTTGGTCCAGCTGCGGGTCATCAAACGCTGAATATTCGGCGGCAACTCGATCGACACGTAAGTCTTGTCGAGAACGGCCTGCGGTGGATAAACCGCTTCGTCGGTGCGAATGGACTGCTCCATCAGCTTGTCCGAACCCGGATTGGGGTTGGCGTAACCGACGTAATCACTGACCTGGGCGATCACCTCAGGTTTCAGCAAATAGTTGATGAAGGCGTGGGCTTCCTTGACGTTGGACGAGTCCTTCGGGATCGCCAGCATGTCGAACCAGAGCGCGCCGCCCTCTTTCGGGATGGCGTAGGCGATGTTCACGCCTTTCTTGGCCTCTTCGGCGCGGTGCTTGGCCTGGAAGATGTCGCCGGAGAAACCGATGGCCACGCAGATGTCGCCGTTGGCCAGATCGCCGATGTATTTCGAGGAGTGGAAGTAGGTCACGTAAGGACGCACCGCCAGCAACTTGGCCGTGGCCTTCTCGTAATCCTTGGGATCGGTGCTGTTGGCGTTCAGGCCCATGTAGTTGAGCACGGTCGGCATCATTTCATCGGCCGAATCGAGGAACGCCACGCCGCAGCTGTGCAGCTTCTTGATGTTCTCGGGCTCGAACAGCACGCTCCAGGAGTCGATCTTGTCGACACCGAGCACGGCTTTCACTTTATCGACGTTGTAGCCGATGCCGTTGGTGCCCCACAGGTACGGCACGGCGTACAGGTTGCCCGGATCGTTCTGTTCCAGACGCTTGAGCAGCACCGGGTCGAGGTTGGAATAGTTCGGCAGCTGCGCCTTGTCGAGCTTCTGGAACGCGCCCGCCTTGATCTGCTTGCCAAGGAAGTGGTTCGACGGCACGACCACGTCGTAACCGGTACGCCCGGCAAGCAGTTTGCCTTCCAGGGTCTCGTTGGAGTCGAACACGTCGTAGACCGGCTTGATCCCGGTTTCTTTCTGGAAATCGGCCAGGGTGGTCTCGCCGATGTAATCCGACCAGTTATAAATATGCACAGTACCGGCGGCTTGGGCACCGACAGCGAACGTCAGGCCGGCAGCGGCCAGCAGGGCATTGCGCAAAGAAGAAAAAATAGGCAAGTGGAGGTCCTCTAATTTAGTTGGGCCCAAGTTGCCCCGCGCTGCATGACAGTCACGGTTGCCCGGCAACAAAACCGGCGCGCAACTTACCCTCGAAAAACCGTTCCAGCAAAACTTTCTGTCATTTAATTGCACCGCTGGCCGTCCTTGCGAACGCGACGGCCAGCGGTTGCTGCGTCAAACCGGCTTATTTACCGGATTTGATCTTGGTCCAGCTGCGAGTCATTTCACGCTGGGTCGCCGCCGGCAGATCGGCGATGGCATACAGCTTGGCCTGCACGTCGGCTGGCGGGTAGATGCCTGGATCGCTGGTGATGTCTTTTTCCACCAGTGCCGTTGCAGCGGCGTTACCGTTCGGGAAACGTACGGCGTTGGTGATGCCGGCCATGACTTCAGGCTTCTGCAGGAAGGTCATGAACTTGTAGGCGCCTTCAACGTTTTCGGCATCCTTCGGAATGGCGACCATGTCGAAGAAGCTGCCAGCGCCTTCTTTCGGAATCGCATAGCTGACTTTCACCTTGTCACCGGCCTCGGCGGCACGGGACTTGGCCTGCTGCACGTCACCCGAGTAGCCGACCGCTACGCAGATGTTGCCGTTGGCCAGGTCCGAGATGTACTTGGACGAGTGGAAGTAGGTGATCGAAGGACGAATTTTGAGGAACAGGTCCTCGGCTTTCTTGATGTCTTCTTTCTTCTGGGAGTCGGTTGGCAGGCCCAGGTAGTGCAGCGCGACCGGGAGCATTTCGGTCGGCGAATCGAGGAAGCTCACGCCGCAGCCCTTGAGCTTGGCGATGTTTTCCGGCTTCAGCAGTACGTCCCAGGAATCGATCTTGTCGACGCCCAGCGCAGCCTTGACCTTCTCCGGGTTGTAGCCGATGCCGATCGAACCCCACATGTACGGGAAGGCGTGCTTGTTGCCCGGGTCGCTGACCGACACGGCCTTGAGCAGGTCCTGGTTCAGGTTCTTCCAGTTAGGCAGTTTGGACTGATCCAGCTCCTGGTAGACACCGGCCTTGATCTGCTTGGCCAGGAAGTTGTTCGACGGCACGACCACGTCGTAGCCGGACTTGCCCGCCAGCAGCTTGGCTTCCAGGGTTTCGTTGGAGTCGAACACGTCGTAGACGACCTTGATCCCCGACTCTTTCTCGAAGTTCGCGATGGTGTCCGGAGCAATGTAGTCGGACCAGTTGTAGACGTGCAGCACTTTGTCGTCCGCGTGAACCGCGCCCGCCATCATGCCCGCGACGGACAGGGCCAGAAGAGTCTTGCCAGCAAGCTTTTTACCTAATGCCTTCATGCGTCATGCTCCAAATTTTTCTTTTTTGAACCACTTTGTTCAGCGGCCGAACCCGGACAACTGGAACCGCGGCTAGTCTGGCAAGATACGAGGCGGTCTTTCAAGAAAAGACCAGCCTTTCTGACAGCTCCGAGCGACAGCGCAACAGCTCCATCGCTCAGAGCCTAGCACTTAGCCCTGCAATGCACTGAGGGTCAGGTCCAGGCACTTGCGCGCCTTGGTCACCAGCTCATCGATCTCCGCCTTGCTGATCACCAGCGGCGGCGCGATGATCATGGTGTCGCCCACGGCGCGCATGATCAGCCCGTTGTCGAAGCAGAACTGGCGGCAGATCATGCCCACACCCTTGCCTTCGTAACGCTTGCGAGTGGCCTTGTCCTGCACCAGCTCGATGGCCCCCAGCAGACCGACTCCGCGCACTTCCCCCACCAACGGGTGATCGTTCAGCTCGCGCAGACGTTTCTGCAAATACGGTGCCGTTTCTTCATGGGCGCGTTCGATGATTTTCTCTTCGCGCAGAATCCGGATGTTTTCCAGACCCACCGCCGCCGCCACCGGGTGACCGGAGTAGGTGAAGCCGTGGTTGAAATCGCCGCCCTCGTTGAGCACCGCCACCACTTCGTCGCGCACGATCAGGCCACCCATCGGGATGTAGCCGGACGTCAGGCCTTTGGCGATGGTCATCATGTGGGGCTTGAGGTCGTAGAAATCGCTGCCGAACCATTGGCCGGTACGACCGAAACCGCAGATCACTTCGTCCGCCACGAACAGGATGTCGTACTTGGCGAGGATTTCCTTGATGCGCGGCCAGTAGGTGTCAGGCGGAATGATCACGCCGCCGGCACCCTGGATCGGCTCGGCAATGAAGGCACCGACGTTGTCGACGCCGACTTCCAGAATCTTCTCTTCCAGCTGATTGGCTGCCCAGATCCCGAATTCTTCCGGGGTCATGTCGCCGCCTTCGGCGAACCAGTACGGCTGGGCGATGTGGACGATGCCCGGAATCGGCAAGTCGCCCTGCTCGTGCATATACGTCATGCCGCCCAGGCTGGCGCCGGCCACAGTGGAACCGTGGTAGCCGTTCTTGCGGCTGATGATGACTTTCTTGTTCGGCTGGCCCTTGATCGCCCAGTAGTGGCGAACCATGCGCAGCATGGTGTCGTTGCCTTCGGAGCCGGAACCGGTGAAGAACACATGGTTCATGCCTTCCGGCGCCACATCGGCGATGGCCTTGGCCAGTTCCAGCGCCGGCGGGTGCGCGGTCTGGAAGAACAGGTTGTAGTAAGGCAGCTCGCGCATTTGCTTGGCGGCCGCATCGGCCAGTTCATCGCGCCCATAACCGATCGCCACACACCACAGACCCGCCATGCCATCGAGGATCTTGTTGCCCTCGCTGTCCCACAGGTACACGCCCTTGGCGTTGGTGATGATCCGTGGACCCTTTTCTTTCAGCTGTTTGAAGTCGCTGAACGGGGCCAGGTGGTGATCGCTGCTGAGGGCTTGCCACTCACGGGTTTGCGGGTTGTTGCTGGTCATGCCAATTCTCCTTGTTATCGGTGAAGGCGCGGCGGCTGGCCACCGCGCCCGGCGTATCAGACGGCGAAGAGCAGGTACTCACGCTCCCAGGAACTGATCACGCGCTTGAAGTTTTCATGCTCGGCCCGCTTGACCGCGACGTAGCCGGTGATGAAGGTCTTGCCCAGGTATTTCTCGATGGTTGCGCTGTTTTCCATACGCTCCAGCGCATCTTCGATGGTCAGCGGCAGGCGCAGGTTGCGGCGCTCGTAGCCACGACCCACGACCGGCGCGCTCGGGTTGAGGCCCTCGACCATGCCGATGTAGCCGCAGAGCAGGCTCGCGGCAATCGCCAGGTACGGGTTGGCGTCGGCGCCCGGCAGGCGGTTTTCCACCCGACGGTTCTGCGGGCCGGCATCCGGTACGCGCAGGCCCACGGTGCGGTTTTCTTCGCCCCACTCCACGTTTACTGGCGCGGAGGTGTCCGGCAGGAAGCGGCGGAACGAGTTGACGTTCGGTGCGAACAGCGGCAGCAATTCCGGGATCAGTTTCTGCAGGCCACCGATGTGGTGCAGGAACAACTGGCTCATGGTCCCGTCTTCATTGGAGAACACGTTCTTGCCGGTCTCGATGTCGATGATGCTCTGGTGCAAGTGCATCGCACTGCCCGGCTCACCGGTCATCGGCTTGGCCATGAAGGTGGCGGCCACGTTGTGCTTGAGGGCGGCCTCACGCATGGTGCGTTTGAACACCAGGATCTGGTCGGCGAGGGACAAGGCATCGCCGTGACGGAAGTTGATTTCCATCTGCGCGGTGCCGTCCTCGTGGATCAGCGTGTCGAGGTCCAGCTCCTGCAATTCGCACCAGTCGTAGACGTCTTCGAACAGCGGATCGAATTCGTTCGCCGCTTCGATGGAGAACGACTGACGACCGATTTCCGGACGCCCGGAACGGCCGACTGGCGGCTGCAACGGATAGTCGGGGTCGTCGCTGCGCTTGGTCAGGTAGAACTCCATTTCTGGCGCCACGATCGGCTGCCAGCCCTTGTCGGCATAGAGTTTCAGGACTTTCTTGAGGACGTTGCGCGGCGACAGCTCGATCGGGTTGCCTTGCTTGTCGTAGGTGTCGTGGATCACCTGGGCGGTCGGCTCGATGGCCCATGGCACCAGGTACACGGCGTTCTGGTCGGGGCGGCAGATCATGTCGATGTCGGCCGGGTCGAGCAGTTCGTAATAGATGTCGTCTTCGACGTAGTCGCCGGTCACGGTCTGCAACAGAACGCTCTCTGGCAGGCGCATGCCTTTTTCGGCGATGAACTTGTTGGTCGGCGAGATCTTGCCCCGGGTGATACCGGTCAAGTCGCCGATCATGCATTCGACTTCTGTGATCTTGTGGTCTTTCAACCAATCGGTGAGCTGGTCGAGGTTGTTACTCATAAATGCCTCTGGGCTGAGTCTCCTGACGCGTGTCAGGCAAGTTTGACGCACGGGGCGTCGCGTTAAGGGGGCTTGCTTGCGCGCAGTACCGGCTTACGCCTGGCACCGCGCATAGACAATGAAGGAGGAGCTTACCTGCCCTTTACGCTGGCGTTGCATTTCCTGTGCACATTCCGGGCGTGCAGAATCACGGGCACGGCGACGGGCGCGGTGCAGGCCGGAAGAAGGAAAGAGATCTATATTGAAAGGAGAACCGCTAAAGAGGATGCCCCCGCATGCGTCCAGAATATCGGACGCTGTCGCCTGATCTGCCGTGGACAGAGACACCGCTGGCAGGCTGCGAGCCTTGCTGGCTGCGCTGCGGACGGACGTGTCGCCACTGATGTGATAAGCATGCAGACCGGACTGCAAGGAGCAGTCGGTGACGCCGATTAACGGCAGGCGAGACATGAAGCACCCCGGTATTATTGCTGTTATGGGTTTGACCCGAGCTTAGCCTTGTTCATTTTTTTACACAACACCCCCGTAAAAAATACAACACGGCCTGCTCAAGCCTGCGGGTGGCGCGTCCTCCATGGATAAAAAAATGCCCCAAAGTGCCCCATAAATGCCCTCATGGCGCTTTTTCAGGGCAAAAAAGGCCTCGCTTGACTTCGGCAGGCCGTTCGGGTTGACTGAAACCAGAAAAGATCAATGATTGATATTTTTAACAACAAAGGTGTTGCATCATGTCGGTACCCCCGCGTGCCGTTCAGCTTAACGAAGCGAACGCGTTCCTTAAGGAACATCCTGAGGTTCTGTACGTTGACCTTCTGATTGCGGATATGAATGGTGTGGTGCGCGGCAAGCGCATCGAACGCACCAGCCTCCACAAGGTTTACGAGAAAGGCATCAACCTGCCGGCCTCTCTATTTGCTCTGGATATCAATGGTTCGACGGTGGAAAGCACCGGTCTGGGCCTGGACATCGGCGACGCCGACCGTATCTGCTATCCAATCCCCGACACCCTGTGCAACGAGCCATGGCAGAAGCGCCCTACCGCGCAACTGTTGATGACCATGCACGAACTCGAAGGTGACCCTTTCTTCGCCGATCCGCGCGAAGTGCTCCGTCAAGTTGTTGCAAAGTTTGACGAGCTGGGCTTGACCATCTGCGCCGCATTCGAACTCGAGTTCTACCTGATCGACCAGGAAAACGTGAACGGCCGCCCTCAGCCGCCACGCTCGCCGATCTCCGGCAAACGCCCGCATTCGACCCAGGTTTACCTGATCGACGACCTCGACGAATACGTCGACTGCCTCCAGGACATTCTGGAAGGTGCAAAAGAGCAAGGCATCCCGGCCGACGCCATCGTCAAGGAAAGTGCCCCGGCGCAGTTCGAAGTGAACCTGCACCACGTCGCCGACCCGATCAAGGCGTGCGACTACGCGGTGCTGCTCAAGCGTCTGATCAAGAACATCGCCTACGACCATGAAATGGACACCACCTTCATGGCCAAGCCGTACCCGGGTCAGGCCGGCAACGGTCTGCACGTCCACATTTCGATTCTGGATAAACAAGGCAAAAACATTTTTGCCAGCGAGGATCCCGAGCAGAACGCCGCACTGCGTCACGCGATCGGCGGTGTGCTCGAGACCCTGCCCGCGCAGATGGCTTTCCTCTGCCCGAACGTCAACTCCTACCGTCGTTTCGGCGCACAGTTCTACGTGCCGAACTCGCCGAGCTGGGGCCTGGACAACCGCACCGTGGCCCTGCGCGTACCGACCGGCTCCGCCGACGCGGTCCGTCTGGAACACCGCGTTGCCGGCGCCGACGCCAACCCGTACCTGCTGATGGCTTCGGTCCTGGCGGGCGTGCACCACGGTCTGGTCAACAAGATCGAACCGGGCGCTCCGGTCGAAGGCAACAGCTACGAGCAGAACGAGCAGAGCCTGCCGAACAACTTGCGCGATGCCCTGCGCGAGCTGGACGACAGCGAGGTGATGGCCAAGTACATCGATCCTAAATACATCGATATCTTCGTCGCCTGTAAGGAAAGCGAGCTGGAGGAGTTCGAACACTCCATCTCCGACCTTGAGTACAACTGGTACCTGCATACCGTTTAAGCGGATTGCAGCAAAAGAAAACGCCGTTGGCTTCTCAGCCCGCGGCGTTTTTTATTGGCCCCTGTGGCACATGGCCAAGCTCTGCGTACAATGCCCGATGCCCCGCAGGAGACTTTCATGACGCGTCCCGCCCCCGTCCGCAAACCCCGTGCCCGCAGCCAGGCGCGGATCGATTCGATACTCGACGCCGCGCGCACGCTGCTGGCCGCCGAGGGCGTGGCGAGCCTGTCGGTCTACAGCGTCGCCGAGCGCGCGCAGATCCCACCCTCCTCGGTCTACCATTTCTTCGCCAGCGTCCCGGCCTTGCTGGAAGGCCTGACGGCGGATGTCCACGCGGCCTTCCGCGCCTGCCTGCAAGCGCCGATCGACCACGACGCCCTGCGCGACTGGCGCGACCTGTCACGACTGGTCGAGCAACGGATGCTGGAGATCTACGACGAAGACGCCGCCGCCCGGCAACTGATCCTCGCGCAACACGGCCTCACCGAAGTCACCCAGGCCGACCGCCAGCACGATCTGGAACTGGGCGACCTGATGCACAAGCTGTTCGATCATCACTTCGAACTGCCGAAGCTGCCGGATGACGTCGACGTGTTCGCACTGGCGATGGAACTGGGCGACCGCGTCTACGCCCGCTCGGTGCAGCAGCACGGGCAAATCACGCCACGCATGGCCGAGGAAGGGATGCGCGTGTTCGATGCCTATATCGGGCTGTATCTGCCGCCGTACCTGCCCAAGCGGGTTCTCTAGCGCCGCACGACAGACACAAAAAACCCCGATGGGCTCACACCCTTCGGGGTTGTTTTTTACTCACAGGCTTACAACTTGGCGATGGACACCTCGGTGGATTTCACGAAGGCGATCACTTCGCTGCCGACCTCCAGTTCCAGCTCCTTGACCGAACGGGTGGTGATCACCGACGTGACGATGCCGGAGGCGGTCTGCACGTCGATTTCCGACAGTACGTCGCCGAGAACGATCTCCTTGATCGCGCCTTTGAACTGGTTGCGTACGTTGATGGCTTTGATAGTCATGGCATTGATTCCTGTCGTTTGCTTGAGTTATTGAGCCCAACGCAGTTGCGTAGGCAAGGGTGAAACGGGCTCCGGCGCCGGCGGCTCGCCGGGCAGGGACAACACACGGTTGAGTACTTCGGTTTCCAGCGCTGCCAGTCGATGGGAGCCACGCACCCGAGGGCGCGGCAGCTCCACCTGCAGATCGAGACCGACTTCGCCGTCCTCGATCAGAATCACCCGATCGGCAATCGCCACCGCTTCGCTGACATCGTGGGTCACCAGCAACACGGTGAAACCATGCTGTTGCCAGAGACGTTCGATCAGTTGCTGCATCTCGATCCGGGTCAGCGCGTCCAGTGCACCCAGCGGTTCGTCGAGCAGCAACAGGCGCGGTTGATGGATCAAGGCGCGCGCCAGTGCCACACGCTGCTTCTGCCCGCCGGACAAGGCCGCCGGCCATTCATTGGCGCGATCGGCGAGACCGACCGCATCCAGCGCTTCCAGGGCTTGCGGACGCCAGTTGCCTTTAAGGCCGAGACCGACGTTGTCGATGATCTTTTTCCATGGCAGCAACCGTGCTTCCTGGAACATCAATCGGGTGTCTTCCTGCGCGTCGCTCAGCGGTGCAGCGCCGGCCAGCAGGTCGCCGCCGGTGGGTTGATCGAGGCCAGCGAGCAAACGCAGCAACGTGCTTTTGCCGCATCCGCTGCGTCCGACCACGGCGACGAACTGTCCCGCCGGAATGTGCAGGTCGATGCCCCGCAGCACCTGCCGCGAACCGAAGGTCTTTTGCAGATTGCGCACCGCCAGCGGAATGCCGCGCAGCAGGCGTGGAGGTTGTTGAGCGGTCATGCCGCACCTCCTTTCGCCACTTGATACGCCGGATGCCAGCGCAGCCACACACGCTCAAGTCCACGGGCCGCGAGGTCGGCCAGTTTGCCGAGCACCGCGTAGAGCAGAATCGCCAGCACCACCACATCGGTCTGCAAAAACTCACGGGCATTCATCGCCAGGTAACCGATGCCGGAGCTGGCGGAGATGGTTTCCGCCACGATCAGCGTCAGCCACATGAAGCCCAGCGCAAAACGCACGCCGACCAGAATCGAAGGCAACGCCCCCGGCAGAATCACCTGCCAGAACAGGCTGAAACCGGACAAGCCATAACTGCGGGCCATTTCCACCAGCGCCGGATCGACGTTGCGGATGCCGTGATAGGTGTTGAGGTAGATCGGGAACAACGTGCCCAACGCCACCAGGAAAATCTTCGCCGACTCATCGATGCCGAACCACAGGATCACCAACGGAATCAGCGCCAGATGCGGCACGTTGCGGATCATCTGCACTGAGCTGTCGAGCAGGCGTTCGCCCCACTTCGACAGGCCGGTGATGAAGCCCAGCACCAGGCCGATGCTGCCACCGATGGTGAAGCCCAGCGCCGCACGCCAGCCACTGATTGCCAGATGCGTCCAGATTTCGCCGCTACGCACCAGGCTCACGCCGGCCTCGATCACCGCCACCGGCGCCGGCAGAATCCGCGTCGACAACCAACCGGCCGACACCGACAACTGCCACACCGCCAGCAACAACACCGGCAACGCCCAGGGCGCGAGGCTGTGGATAAATTTCTTCATGGCGGCGCCTCAGCTCTGGGACGCGGCTTTGGGAAGGATGTCGTTGGCCACCATTTCGCCGAACGGGCTGACGTAACCGGCGCTTTTCGGCAGTTCAGGACGTTCGACGTCGAGGTGCGGGAACAGCAGCTCGGCGACCCGATACGACTCTTCGAGGTGCGGGTAACCGGAGAAGATGAAGGTATCGATGCCAAGCGCCGCGTATTCCTTCACGCGCGCCGCCACGGTCGGACCGTCGCCGACCAGCGCCGTACCGGCACCGCCGCGCACCAGACCGACGCCGGCCCACAGGTTCGGGCTGACTTCGAGGTTGTCACGGCTGCCACCGTGCAGCGCGGCCATGCGTTGCTGGCCGACCGAATCGAACCGCGCCAGCGAAGCCTGGGCACGCTTGATGGTGTCGTCGTCCAGATGCGAAATCAGGCGATCCGCTGCCTGCCAGGCTTCGGCGTTGGTTTCCCGCACGATCACATGCAGACGGATGCCGAAGCGCACGGTGCGCCCGAGTTTGGCGGCCTTGGCGCGAACCTGTTCGATCTTCTCGGCAACGGCTGCTGGCGGCTCGCCCCAGGTCAAAACCATTTCCACTTGCTCGGCGGCCAGATCCTGCGCCGCTTCCGAAGAGCCACCGAAGTACAACGGCGGACGCGGTTGCTGGATCGGCGGATAGAGCAACTTGGCGCCCTTCACGCTGATGTGCTCGCCGTCGTAATCCACGGTTTCGCCTTCCAGTACACGACGCCAGATCCGGGTGAACTCCACCGAGGCCTGATAGCGCGCTTCGTGATCGAGGAACAGACCGTCGCCGGCCAACTCTTCCGGATCGCCACCGGTCACCAGGTTGAACAGCGCACGACCACCGGACAGGCGATCCAGGGTCGCGGCCTGGCGCGCTGCCACCGTCGGGGAAATGATCCCGGGGCGCAGGGCGACCAGAAACTTCAGGCGCTGGGTCACTGGAATCAACGACGCCGCCACCAGCCATGAATCCTCGCAGGAGCGGCCGGTAGGAATCAGCACGCCGCCGAAACCCAGTCGATCCGCCGCTTGCGCGACCTGTTGCAGATAGCCGTGGTCGACGGCGCGGGCGCCTTCGGCGGTGCCAAGGTAATGGCCGTCACCGTGGGTAGGCAGGAACCAGAAGATGTTGAGGCTCATGGAGTGGTCTCCTTGGGAATTCGATTTACTGGGCTTGGGTCGCCGAGCTTTGGGCCACAGCGGCCGGTGGTGTCCAGATCACATCCTTGATGCTCAACGGCTTGGGAATCAGCTTGAGCTGGTAGAAGGTGTCGGCGATTTTCTGTTGCGCGGCGACCACTTCCGGGGTCAGGAACAGCGCGCCGTAGCCCTGGCGCTTCACCGAGGTCAGGGTGATGTCTGCCGGCAGGCCGAGCAGCGGCGACACCTGTTGGGTCACGTCTTCAGGATTGGCCTTGGACCATTCGCCGACGGCGCGCACTTCTTCCACCAGGGTCTTGATCACCTCGGGATTTTTCTGTGCGTAGGGTTTGGTCGCCAGATAGAACTGGTGGTTGTCGACGATGCCTTTGCCGTCACGCAGGGTATGCGCTTGCAGCTGCTTCTCGGCGGCGGCCTGGTACGGATCCCAGATGACCCAGGCGTCGACGCTGCCACGTTCGAACGCAGCGCGGGCATCGGCCGGCGGCAGGAATACGGTTTGAATGTCGGTGTACTTGAGGCCGGCGTCTTCCAGCGCACGCACCAACAGGTAGTGGACGTTGGAGCCTTTGTTCAGGGCGACTTTCTTGCCCTTCAGATCCGCCACCGATTTGATTGGCGAATCTTTCGGCACGAGGATCGCTTCGCTGTTTGGCGCTGGCGGCTCGTAGGCGACATAGAGCAGATCGGCACCGGCCGCCTGGGCGAAGACTGGCGGAGTTTCGCCGGTGACGCCGAAGTCGATCGAGCCGACGTTCAGGCCTTCCAGCAGTTGCGGGCCACCGGGGAACTCAGTCCATTGCACGTCGACGCCTTGGGCGGCGAGGCGTTTCTCCAGCGTGCCTTTGGCTTTGAGCAGCACCAGCGTGCCGTATTTCTGATAACCGATCCGAAGCGTCTCGGCCTGAGCTTGAGTGATGGCGCCGAAGGACACAGCCGCAGCAAACAGAGCGACCAGACCACGACGCAAAAATACAGTGCGCATAGCGCTCTCCTTTTTGCTGTTGGGTTTTGGCTGCACCTGCTTGCCCGTTGGCGGGCGAGTAAGGCCAGTACTTCAAGTTTCGATGTGGCTCAAATGCTCCAGCGAGCACTCAACAAACGTTCGTTCAACAGCCCCGGCTCCAGTGGCTTCGGCCGGCGGGCCATGGCGCTGACAAACTGGTCCAGCGCTTCATGTAGCCGCTGCTCCAGAGCTGGCGCCAACTGCGCCGCGGCACTGCCTTCGCCGTAGGCGATCTGGCTGTCCTCGGCAAAAATCCCTTGCAGCATTTCCTGGGCCTTCAACGCCGACAGCACTGGTTTGAGGGCGTAATCGACCACCAGCATGTGAGCGATGCTGCCGCCCGTGGCCATCGGCAAGACAATCTTGTGGTTCAGCGCGCGTTCGGGCAGCAGATCCAGCACGGTCTTCAGTGCGCCGGAGAACGACGCCTTGTAGACCGGTGTGGCAATCAGCAGGCCATCGGCGTTTTCAATCTGTTGCAGCAGGTCGAGCACCTTCGGGCTGTCGAAGCGGGCGTGGAGCAGGTCTTCGGCCGGGAAGTCCCGCACCTGGTAACTCACCACTTCCACCCCTTGCTGTTGCAGCCAGCGTTGCGAGCGTTCCAGCAACACCCCGGAACGGGAGCGTTGACTGGGACTGCCACCGAGTGAGACGACCAGCATTCAGACAATTCCTTGAGCGTTACCGGCGATTCGCGGGTTGCGATCTCGCTTCAATGACACTGACCTTACCAGCTGATTCATATATCCATAAATCATATTTATTCATTTGGTTATTCTTTATGGAGATATACGTTTCACGTTCTTCCGGGCAAAAAAACAGGCCGTGAAAACGGCCTGAAACCCTGCATCGTGGTTTTTGCTGATCGCCCCCTAGCACTGATGATCGTTCCCACGCTCTGCGTGGGAATGAATCCATGGACGCTCCGCGTCCACTGTGACGCAGAGCGTCACGGGCGGCATTCCCACGCGGAGCGTGGGAACGATCTGCAACGAGATGTGCCCGGTCAGATCACTTGTTCGGCTGTGGCGTCAGGCGCAGGTACGGCTTCACCGCGCGGTAGCCCTTCGGAAAGCGTTGCTTGATTTCGTCTTCATCCTTGAGCGAGGGCACGATCACCACTTCATCACCGTCCTGCCAGTTGGCCGGGGTGGCCACCTTGTAGTTGTCGGTAAGCTGCAGCGAATCGATCACCCGCAGGATCTCGTGGAAGTTGCGCCCGGTGCTCGCCGGGTAGGTGATGGTCAGGCGGATCTTCTTGTTCGGATCGATCACGAACAGCGAACGCACGGTCAGCGTGTCGCTGGCGTTCGGGTGGATCAGGTCATAGAGATCGGACACCTTGCGATCGGCATCGGCCAGGATCGGGAAGTTGACGATCGTGTGCTGGGTTTCGTTGATGTCTTCGATCCACTTGTGGTGCGAGTCCACCGGATCGACCGACAGGGCGATGGCCTTCACGCCGCGTTTGGTGAACTCATCCTTGAGCTTGGCGGTGAAGCCCAGCTCGGTGGTGCAGACCGGGGTGAAGTCCGCCGGGTGGGAAAACAGCACGCCCCAGCTATCGCCCAGCCACTCGTGAAAACGAATCTTGCCGGCGCTGGAATCCTGTTCGAAATCGGGGGCGATATCGCCGAGTCTGAGGCTCATGGTGCTGCTCCTGATGAGTTGTTGGAGACCTCAACTGTAGCTCGGGATTTGCCTATCTGAAAAAGAATAAATAACGAGATATTTATATCGTTTAAGAATATTAAACATCTGTTCACTGGACGCCTGCCGGCAACGCGCCGAACATCGGCCCCAAGGTTCGAGAAGGCCTTGAGTTGCTGCAAAGAGGGAAATGTCGGGAAAGGTCTACGGGGGTGGGCCTGACCCGAAAACACAAAAGCCCCGTCCGGCGCGATGCCGGACGGGGCTTTTTTACGTCGGTTACTTGAGCGCTATTACAGCAGCGGGATCGAGTAGCTGACGATCAGGCGGTTTTCGTCCTGGGAGCGAGTGCTCGCCAGATCGGTACGCCACATGGCGTTCTTCCAGGCAACGCCGAGGTTCTTCAGCGGGCCTTCCGGAATCACGTAGCCAACGGTGATGTCACGTTCCCACTCGGTTTTTTCGCCGACCGGAGTGTCGATGTTATCGCCACGCAGGTAGATCACACCGGCGGTCAGGCCAGGCACGCCGACTTTCGCGAAGTCATAAGCGTAGCGAGCTTGCCAGGTACGTTCGCCGGCACGGGCAAACTTCTGGATCTGCATGTCGGTGATGGTGCTGTTGGACGAGCCGTCACCCTGGTTCAGCCAAGGGAAGTCGCTGTCACCCTTGGTGTACTGATAGCCAGCACCGAAAGTGTGACCTTGAACCGAGTACAGAGCCAGGTAGCTGTACAGATCGTTGTCGACCTTGCCCTTGACGGTTTTGCCGCCGTAGAAACCGCTGGTGTAGTAGGCAGGAGTGTCGCCGTTGTTGCCGTTGTCACGGCTGCGGTAGTAACGCAGGTCGCTTTTCAGTACGCCTGGACCGATTGCCCAGTTGTGTACCAGACCCAGGAAGTTCTGCGAGTAGAACTCTTTCAGTTCGCCGTAGTAGTACGAGGCGGTCAGGTCTTTGGTCAGCTTGTAGTCAGCACCGGCGTAGTAGAACTTGTTGCTGAACACGCCTTTGTCGTAGTTCGAACCAGCGTTCGCACCAGCAATCGACATGTTTTCGTTGTTGCTGGAGTTACGACCCTTCACGGCCTCAACCTGACCGGCAGTCAGAGTCAGGTCCTTGATCTCGTTCGAAGTGATCGCTTCGCCCTGGAAGGTTTGTGGCAGCAGACGACCATCGTTGTACTTGATGACCGGGTTGTTCGGCAGCAGAGTACCGACCTTCAGTTCGGTCTGGGAGATTTTGACCTTGCCGGTCACGCCCAGGCTGGCGAAGTCATGCACAGCACGGTTGCCGTCGCTTGGGAAAACAGTGCCACCCGAAGCGGTACCTGCGGAGTTGCCGCTGGTAGCCGGGCTGGAGTCCAGACGCACGCCGTACAGGCCGATAGCGTCAACGCCGAACTGAACGGTACCTTGGGTGTAACCCGAGGTGAAACGCAGATCGAAGCCTTGGCCCCACTCTTCGTTCTTGTTCGGACCAGTGCCATCGCGGTTATCGGTGTTGATGTAGAAGTTACGCAGCCCCAAGGTGGCCTTGCTGTCTTCGATGAAACCGGCTGCGCCTGCCTGCTGCGCAATAACCCCTACGGCCACGGCCAGGGCCAAGGTGGACTTGTTCATGTATCGCTCCTCTCGTTTCTAATTCTTGTGTTCCTGGTCCGGGGTCTGATGCCCCTGGATCCTAAGATGCGCGATTAGCGCCAGACCGTGACTGACAAGTCAATCGTAACCTTGTGTGTCTACGACCAAGGTCTAATCGCAGTTATTTGGTCCTTGCAGGGTAAAGATTTCCTGATAAACCCAAAAAGAATTTATTCATTCTTTTTCATACCATTCGGGTATATGGCTCTGTAATGGCCATCTGCACCGGGATACAGCGTATCGGCGACTAAGCTCATTCCTAAATGGTATTTATTAGCCTTTTTTTAGATCGTTTAGCTTTGGCGAAACCCCGATTCGTCAAACCCTATCGAAAAGGCGACGCCATCATGGCCAAACGCGCACTATCTAGTCAATTTGTTACAGTTTTTGTATCGGCATTGATTTCTTTCTCAGCCCACGCCGCCAACCTCACTGTCGGCTACCAGACCGGCATCGATCCAAGCAAAGTCCCTCAGGCCGATGGCGTTTACGAGAAGACCATCGGCGAGAAAATCGACTGGCGCCGTTTCAACAGTGGCCCGGAAGTTGTGACAGCCATCGCCTCCGGTGACGTACAGATCGGCAACCTCGGTTCCAGCCCGCTGGCTGCCGCCGCTTCGCGCAACCTGCCGATTGTCGCGTTCATCGTCTCGGCACAGATCAATGCCGCCGAAGCCCTGGTCGTTCGCAACGGCAGCGGTATCAACAAGCCCGAGGATCTGATCGGCAAGACCATCGCCACCCCGTTCGTCTCCACCTCCCACTACAGCCTGCTCGGTGCGCTCAAGCACTGGGGCCTGGACACCTCGAAAGTCAAAGTGGTGAACCTGCAACCTGCGGAAATCGCGGCGGCCTGGAAACGCGGTGACATCGACGGTGCCTTTGTCTGGTCACCGGCGCTGGGCGAGATCCGCAAGACCGGCAAGACCCTGACCGATGCCGCGCAGGTCGGCCAGTGGGGCGCGCCGACCTTCGAAGTCTGGGTAACGCGCAAGGACTTTGCCGAGAAGCACCCGGAAGTCGTGGCCAAATTCGCCAAGGTGACTCTGGACTCGTTCGCCGACTATGCCGCCCATAAAGACAGCTGGACGGCCGACTCGGTACCGGTGCAGAAAATCGCCAAACTGACCGGTGCCAACGCCGCCGATGTCCCGGAATTGCTCGCAGGTTCGGCGTTCCCCGATGCCAAGGCGCAACAGACCACTGCGCTGCTGGACGGCGGCACGGCGAAGGCGATTGGCGAAACGGCGAAATTCCTGAAGGAACAGGGCAAGGTCGAAAGCGTACTGCCCGACTACTCGCCGTATGTCAGTGCGAAGTTTGTCGCTGAGTAAAGGAGATGCCCCCACGAGTCGCGTGGGGGCAATTGCAGATCACAGGGCTTTTTCGAAGATCTTCGAGTTGCGCTGATAGTTATAGAGAGAAGCCCGCGCCGCCGGCAGGCGCTCGACGCTGCTCGGCTCGAAGCCGCGCTCGCGGAACCAGTGGGCGGTGCGGGTGGTGAGAACGAACAGAGTCTTCAGGCCCTGTGCCCGGGCACGAGTCTCGATGCGTTCGAGCAATTCGTCGCCGCGACCGCCATGGCGGTACTCCGGGTTCACCGCCAGGCACGCCAGTTCACCGGCATCCGAATCGGCAATCTGATACAGCGCCGCACAGGCGATGATCATCCCTTCACGCTCGACCACGCTGAACTGCTCGATCTCACGCTCCAGCACTTCGCGCGAACGGCGCACCAGAATCCCCTGCTCTTCCAGCGGACTGATCAGGTCGAGCAAGCCGCCGACGTCTTCAATCGCCGCCTCGCGCACCCGCTCGAATTGCTCCTGGGCCACCAGCGTACCGCCACCGTCACGGGTGAACAGTTCGGTCAGCAGCGCGCCGTCCTCGGCATAACTGACGATATGGCTACGCGCTACGCCGCCACGGCAGGCTTCGGCGGCGGCATCCAGCAGTTCCGCCTGATAGTTGCTGCCCAGACGCTGCAAATGCGCCGGCACCTGTTGTGGACGCAGTTCGCGTACCAGTTTGCCGTTTTCGTCGATCAGACCGAGGTCGGCGCCGAACAGCAGCAGTTTGTCGGCGCCCAGATCGATGGCGGCGCGGGTGGCGACGTCTTCACAGGCCAGGTTGAAGATTTCACCGGTCGGCGAGTAACCCAGCGGCGACAGCAGCACGATGGAGCGCTCATCGAGCAGACGATTGATGCCCTTGCGGTCGACCCGGCGCACTTCGCCGGTGTGGTGATAATCGACACCTTCCAGCACGCCGATCGGCCGTGCGGTCACCAGATTGCCGCTGGCCACTCGCAGGCGCGAGCCCTGCATCGGCGACGAGGCCATGTCCATCGACAGCCGTGCTTCGATGGCGATGCGCAACTGGCCGACCGCGTCGATCACACACTCCAGCGTCGCGGCATCGGTGATGCGCATCCCGTGGTGGTAATGCGGGGTCAGGCCGCGAGCAGCGAGACGGGTTTCAATCTGTGGACGGGAGCCGTGGACCAGCACCAGCCGCACGCCGAGACTGTGCAGCAGCACGATGTCATGGACGATGTTGCCGAAATTCGGATGCTCCACGCCGTCGCCGGGCAGCATGACGACGAAGGTGCAGTCGCGGTGGGCATTGATATAAGGGGACGCGTGACGAAGCCAATTGACGTATTCGGGCATGAACCTGGGCCTGTAATAAATAGCAGCCGGAAAAAGGGCGAAACGGAAAACGCACAGCGGGCTGATGGTTATCGTCGGAACAGGCTTGGCGACACGCGCGCTCTCCTCATGAATACGGGTTGGCCGGACGGCAATTTATACAGCTTTGAGACAGTAATGTTCGATCAACTGCCGCAATAGATGCACGGTAGGCTGCAAACGTGACATTTCAAGGTACTCGTCCGGCTGGTGGGCGCAGGCGATGTCGCCGGGGCCGAGCACGATGGTTTCGCAGCCAAGGCGCTGAAGATAAGGCGCTTCGGTGCCGAACGCTACCGCTTCGGCCGTGTGGCCGGTGAGTTTTTCGGCAATTCGCACCAGTTCGGCGTCCTCGGACTGCTCGAACGGCGGTACTTCGGGGAACAGCGGTGCGTAATCGATCTTCACCTGATGGCGTTCGGCGACCGGGTTGAGCTTGCGCAGGATCTCGGCCCGCAGGACCTTCGGGTCCATTCCCGGCAACGGCCGCAGATCAAACTCCAGCGAACACTGACCGCAGATGCGGTTGGGGTTGTCGCCACCATGGATGCAACCGAAGTTCATGGTCGGCTGCGGGACGCTGAACTGCGGGTTGTTGAATTCGCGTTGCCACAGCAGGCGCAGGCCACGCAGTTCGCCGATGGCGTCGTGCATCGCTTCGAGGGCGCTGTGCCCCAGGCGTGGATCCGACGAATGGCCACTCTGCCCGAGGATGTCGATGCGCTCCATCATGATGCCCTTGTGCATGCGGATCGGCTTGAGCCCGGTCGGCTCACCGATCACCGCTGCCCGGCCCAGTGGCCGCCCCGCTTCGGCCAGCGCCCGGGCGCCGGACATCGAGCTTTCTTCATCGCAGGTGGCGAGGATCAGCAGCGGTTGCCTGAACGGCTGGTCGAGCAGCGGTTGCACGGCTTCGATGATCAGGGCGAAGAAGCCCTTCATGTCGCAACTGCCGAGGCCGACCCAGCGGCCGTCGACTTCGGTGAGTTTCAGCGGATCGGTTTTCCACAACGCATCGTCGTAGGGCACCGTGTCGCTGTGCCCGGCCAGCACCAGCCCGCCGGGGCCGCTGCCGAAACTGGCGAGCAGGTTGAATTTGCCGGGGCTGACCTGCTGGATATCGCAGCTGAAGCCCAGATCACCGAGCCAACCCGCGAGCAAGTCAATCACTGCCCGGTTGGACTGATCGAGGCTCGGCTGGGTGCAACTGACCGACGGCACGGCGATCAGTGCAGCGAACTGGTCTTGCATGGACGGCAAAGGCATCGCTGACTCCAACTCCCGGATTGAAGTCCATCATAGAACCATCCGGCGCCGAGAATAAACCGCCGCAAGGCGTAGGAAGTTTGAGTCCTGTACACTGCACGGCCTTGGCAGCCACACATTCCCCCGGCTGCGCTCCCGATCCTGGATTTTCCGGCCATGCAGAAAGAAACCGAAATCAAACTCCGCGTCAGCCGCGAAACTCTCGCCGCCCTGCGCGAGCACCCTCTCCTGAAAAAACGCAACAAAAGTGGCTGGGAACGCCGTGAGTTGATGAACCAGTACTTCGACACGCCCGAGCGTGACCTGGCCCGGGCCAAGGTTGCCCTGCGCCTGCGCAAGGACGGCGAAGAAGTGATTCAGACCCTCAAGACCCGTGGCCAGAGTGTTGCCGGTCTGTCCGAGCGTAACGAGTACGACTGGAACCTGCCCAAAGCCAAGCTCGACGTGAAGAAACTCGACGGCGAATGCTGGCCCGAGTCCCTCGCCGAGCTGGACAAGAAAACCCTGAAGCCGATCTTCACCACCGATTTCGTCCGCGAGCGCGCCGAAATCGCCTGGGGCCGTGGCAAGACCAAAGTGGTCATCGAAGCCGCGCTGGACCTGGGCCACGTGGTAGTCGGCAAACAGAAAGAAGAAATCTGCGAGCTGGAACTGGAACTGCGCGAAGGCGAGCCTGCCGCGTTGCTGGAACTGGCCGCCGAACTGGCCGAAACCCTGGCCCTGATGCCGTGCGACATCAGCAAGGCCGAGCGCGGCTATCGCCTGTACGACGCCAACAGCTATTCGCTGAGCCTGCCGGCGCCGGCCATCACCGCTGAAACCCCGCTGGACGATGCCTTCGCCGCCCTGAGCTGGCACTTGCTCGGCAGCAGCCAGCGTCTGGCCGAACAGTATCGTTTCAACGGCCACTGGCGCCTGCTGCAGGACTGGGTCGAGAACCTCGCGGAAATGCGCGCCCTGCTCAGCAGCCTCGGCCAGGCCGCACCGCGTCAGTCGACCCACGACCTGCGCGTTGCACTGGACGCCTTGCTGGAAGACTGGCGTCCACTGGTACAGGTCGGTATTGAAGACGAAGACGTGCGCAAAGCCGCGCCGGAGCAGTTCCTCGAAGAACTGGAAGACCCGCGCTGGGGCCTGTTCTCGCTGAACACGTCGCGCTGGTTGCTGGCCCGCACCTGGGCGGCCGACCGCAACACCCGTGGCAATCGCCAGGGCGCTGCGCAATTGGGCAGCTGGTTGCCGCGCCTGCTGGGCGAAGAAGCCACTTCGCTGCAATTGCAGCGTTATCAGCAGCAGCCGGAAGATCTGGCCGAGCAACTGCCGCGCATCGAGCGCATCCAGGTCTGGCTGCACCACGCGCGCAGCGTGCTGGAGATCCCGGAAATGGATCGTCTGTACGGCGAGCTGAACAAACTGGCGCAACTGGCCAACGAGCCGACCATCACGGATGAACTGCTCGATGCGCGCAAGCATCAGGCGATTGCGGTTTACCAGAACCGCGCCTGGAAAATGCTGCTGCGCATGTAATCCCCGGATGATGATCGTTCCCACGCGTGGGAACGATCATCATCGCAATACCGGCAGGCTTGTCGTCGACTTGATCTCCGACAGCGCCACGATCGAGTTCACCTCCTGAATCCCCGGCACCAGCGACAGCTTCTCGAAGAAGAATCGCTCATACGCCTCGATGTCCGCCGCGACAATCCGCAACAGAAAGTCCACCGCCCCCATCAGCACGTAACACTCCAGCACCTCGGGAAAGCCGCGAATCGCCTCGGTGAATTCGGTGAAGTTCGAACGGCCGTGGGCGTTGAGTTTGATTTCGGCGAAGATCTGCGTGTTCAGGCCGATTTTCTTGCGATCGAGCAAGGTCACCTGACCACGAATGATCCCCTCCTCCTTCATCCGCTGAATCCGCCGCCAGCACGGCGACTGCGACAGGCCCACCTGTTCGGCGATCTGTGCGCTGGACAAGGAAGCGTCCTCTTGCAGCAGGGCGAGAATGCGCCGGTCGTAGCTGTCCAGCTCACTGTGCATAAATAATCCTCAAAATCAGCCAACAGCGAATCGATCTGCCTTATCAATCGCCTGATCAGCTCATCTTAGACAAGAAATGCCCAGCATCGGATGTAAAAATTCCTCCACTGATTCCGGAGACCTGCCATGCCACACCTCGAAGCCGTCAACACCCCAGCGCCCCGTGCCGATGTGTGGAACGTCAACAACGCCCATTGCCTTGCGCAGTACCAGATACTGGCCGAGGCCGAGCCGGATTTGCTGGTGCGAGTGCTGAACCTGTTCGCCTTGCAGTTCCTCACCCCGGAGCAGGTCAGCGTCCAGCGTCTGGACGATCTGCTGTCCATCGACATCATCATGGGTGGCCTGAGCTGGCATCGCGCCCAGGTGATCGCGGAAAAACTTCGTAACCTGATCAACGTCTGCTCGGTGAACCTGCAAAACCCCGACGCGGCGTGGGATGCGCCCACTCAGGCGGCAGGCTGACAAAAGCGGAAACGCCTTTGTCGGGTAGTGGCCCAACGGTCTACGGGGCCACGACTATCCTTTGCGAACTGTCGTTCAAAAGGAGCCCGCATGTCCGTTCAACTCGCCACTCAGGACCGCTGGCTGGATCTCAATGATGTATTGCGTGAACTGGTCGCCCAGGGCTTCATCAGCCAGGACTCCGCCGAGCACGCCCTGAATGCGCGCCGCCGGCATGCAACCCACGGGCAGGTGCACCCGCTGGAATTCATCGCCGGCCAGCAACTGGACGACCTCAGCCGGCCGGGCAAACACCTGGACCTGGAAAGCCTGACCCTGTGGCTGGCGCAGCAGGCCGGCCAACCGTATTTGCGGATCGATCCGCTGAAGATCAACGTCGCCGCCATCACCCCGCTGATGTCCTACGCCTTCGCCCAGCGCCACAGGATCCTTGCAGTGTCGGTCGACCGCGATGCCGTGACCGTCGCCAGCGCCCAGCCCTACGTCAATGGCTGGGAAGCCGACCTGACCCACGTGCTGAAACTGCCGATCAGACGGGTCGTCGCCAACCCGGTGGACATCCAGCGCTTCAGCGTCGAGTTCTTTCGTCTCGCCAAATCGGTCAGCGGCGCCAGCAACGCCGACCAGCCGGGCAGCAACCTCGGCAATTTCGAACAACTGCTCAACCTCGGCGCCAGCGATCAGGAGCCGGACGCCAACGACGCGCACATCGTCAACATCGTCGACTGGCTGTTCCAGTACGCCTTCCAGCAACGGGCCAGCGATATCCACATCGAACCACGCCGCGAGCAAGGCACGGTGCGCTTTCGTATCGACGGCGTACTGCACAACGTCTATCAATTTCCGCCGCAGGTGACGATGGCGATTGTCAGTCGCCTGAAAAGCCTTGGCCGAATGAACGTCGCCGAGAAGCGCAAACCCCAGGACGGCCGGGTCAAGACCAAGACCCCGGACGGCGGCGAGGTCGAGTTGCGCCTGTCGACGCTGCCCACCGCGTTCGGCGAAAAAATGGTGATGCGGATCTTCGACCCGGAAGTACTGCTCAAGGATTTCGATCAGCTCGGGTTTTCCGCCGACGACCTGCGCCGCTGGCAGGACATGACCCGCCAGCCCAACGGCATCATTCTGGTGACCGGGCCGACCGGTTCGGGCAAGACCACCACGCTCTATACCACCCTGAAAAAACTGGCGACCCCGGAAATCAACCTTTGCACCATCGAAGACCCGATCGAGATGGTCGAGCCGGCCTTCAACCAGATGCAGGTGCAGCACAACATCGACCTGACCTTTGCCGCCGGCGTACGGGCACTGATGCGGCAGGACCCGGACATCATCATGATCGGCGAGATCCGCGACCTGGAGACCGCCGAAATGGCGATCCAGGCTGCATTGACCGGGCACCTGGTGCTATCAACCCTGCACACCAACGATGCACCGAGCGCCATCAGCCGCCTGCTGGAACTCGGCGTGCCGCATTACCTGATCAAGGCCACGGTGCTCGGGGTCATGGCCCAGCGCCTGGTTCGTACGTTATGCCCGCACTGCAAGGCGCCATTGCCCATTGGCGAGGAAGACTGGCAAACCCTGACCCGGCCGTGGCAGGCGCCGCTGCCGGGCAACGCACAACGGGCCATCGGTTGCCTCGAGTGCCGCGACACCGGTTATCACGGTCGTGCCGGGGTCTACGAAATCATGCAACTGACCGACAGCATCAAGGCGTTGATCAGCCCGGATACCGATCTGACGGCGCTCCGGCGCCAGGCCTTCAAGGAGGGCATGCGCAGCCTGCGGCTGTCCGGCGCGCAGAAAGTCGCGGCGGGGCTGACGACTATCGAGGAGGTGTTGCGGGTCACTCCGCAAAGCGAACAGAAATAGCCCGGTTACCGGTCAAACCCCTCAACCTCGGTGCTGGGTTTGATCCATAGCTCGGAGCCGTCCAGCCTGTGCTGCTCAATCGACTGGCCGGGACCCAGCTTCTTGCCGGAGTGCAGGTTTCGTCCGGTGTAGTATTCGTCCGCACTGAATATCAATGTGGATGGCGCGTTCTGTTGCACACTCATTCCTTGAGGGTACGTCCACTCGCCAAGGGTCAGCGGGCTCTTCAGGTTCCCCTCCCAACGCACGAGCGTGCGCTGCGGATCCAGGCGGACGCTCACGTTCGCCAGTTCAATGCCGTCGATGAAAACCGTGGATGTCGAACGAAAATGGGTAACAGCGTAGCCGGTGTCCAGCTTGTAGAGCTGGCTGGAGTCCGGCCAGTTCAGCCCGGCGATTTTCGTACCAGCCACCAACTGACAATCGCTGAACTGCCAATGCTCCGGCTGAAACCGGGTATGCTCGCCGAAGCCCAGATGAACCCAACTCCCTCCGCGACAGGGCCAGCCCTCCACCTCTTGATCCCCGACGAGCTTCAAATTTACTGCCAACGGGAGAATCATCTGCAGGGTAGAAACTCGCATTCCCTTGATGGTATGCGGTACAGCAAACTCGGCACCCCGCAGGTTGGCCAGTCCATAGACCTGAGGCTGGCCGCTCCCGTCCAGCGGTTCGGCTGATCTCAGGTGCAACCGGGTGCCGGCAGGAAAATTCAGACCCTGAACTTGAACGGCATCCTCCAGTTTCGGATTAAGGAGCTTGTTTTCCCGATAACTGACCGCCACCTGAAACAAGGTAAACCCAACCACGCTGACACAGACCAGCATCAGGACAGCAAATTTGCGCGGATGGCGCAGCAGCGCCCTGCGCCATGGCGGAACACAGAGCATGATCAAAAGGCCAGGAAGGCCGATGAACGCGCCCATCAGCACCGTCCACATCACCCCGTAAATCAGCGCGATAACACCCACGATTGCATCCCTGCGAAAAAATCAGGGGGCATGGTCTCAAACAAGTGACCGCGCCTCTAGCGCTACTTGAGCCGCCATGGAACTCGACAGGGTAAATGGCGATCCAAGGTCTCAGTTCAACCCCCTGTGGAGTCACCCATCATGCGTCTCAAACTTGCTGTCGCCACCCTCGCCCTGCTGTCCCTTCCCGTTGGTTCAGCGATGGCCGACAGCTTTTGGCGTAACGTCATTTCGTCCGGCGCCACCACTGGCTCGACGTACCTGACCTTCAAGGATCACAAGCTGATCGTCGCCGCCCAGGATGACGCCGGCAGTTTCGTTGCCAGCGATGGCGGCATCCGTGGCCCGTACCTGGAAGCCGCGATGCAGAAAGTCCGCGCCGACAACCCGGGCCTGCAAGCGACGGACATGGAACTGGCGAACGCGATCCTGGCGAAGAACGCCGTAGCATCGGAATAAACCTTTCGCCCAAAAAAATGCCGCTCACATGAGCGGCATTTTTTTGCCCGCCAATCAGCGGTAATCATCCACCGGCACACACGCGCAGAACAGGTTGCGGTCGCCATAGACGTTGTCCACCCGGTTCACCGCCGGCCAGTATTTGTGCGCCTTGGTATGCGCATCCGGCGTGATGCCCTGCTCAATAGTGTAAGGCCGCTCCCAGACGCCGGTGACATCGGCCAGCGTATGCGGCGCACGCTTGAGCGGATTGTCCTCGGCCGGCCAGTTGCCGTTTTGCACTTCGGTGATTTCCGCGCGGATGCTCAACATGGCGCCGATGAAGCGGTCCAGTTCGGCCTTGGACTCACTCTCGGTCGGCTCGACCATCAAGGTGCCCGGCACCGGGAACGACATGGTCGGCGCATGGAAGCCGTAATCCATCAGGCGTTTGGCGATGTCTTCCTCACTGATGCCGGTCTGCGCTTTAAGCGGCCGCAGATCCAGAATGCACTCGTGGGCCACCCGATCATTGCGCCCGGTGTAGAGCACGGGAAAGGCGCCGGACAGATGCTGCGCCAGGTAATTCGCCGCGAGGATCGCCACTTCGCTGGCGTCCGCCAGTTGCGGCCCCATCATGGCGATGTACATCCAGCTGATCGGCAAAATGCTCGCACTGCCCCAGGGCGCTGCGCTCACCGCGCCGTTCTGCGGTTGCGGCCCGTCGATCGGCACCACCGGGTGATTGGCGACGAACGGCGCCAGATGCGCGCGAATGCCGATTGGCCCCATGCCCGGCCCGCCTCCGCCGTGGGGAATGCAGAAGGTCTTGTGCAGGTTCATGTGTGAAACGTCGGCGCCGATGTCCGCCGGCCGCGCGAGCCCGACCTGGGCATTGAGGTTGGCACCGTCCATGTACACCTGACCGCCGTGCTTGTGGATAACTTCGCAGATTTCGCTGATGCCCTCCTCGTACACGCCGTGGGTCGACGGATACGTCGCCATCAGGCACGACAACTTGTCTCCCGCCTCGGATGCCTTGGATTTCAGGTCATCCAGATCAACGTTGCCCGCCTCGTCGCACTCGACGATCACCACCCGCATCCCGGCCATCTGCGCCGAGGCCGGGTTGGTGCCGTGGGCCGAGGACGGAATCAGGCAGATGTCGCGCCCGCCCTGCTGGCGACTTTCGTGGTATTTGCGGATCGCCAGCAACCCGGCGTATTCGCCCTGGGCACCGGAGTTGGGCTGCATGCAGATCGCATCGAACCCGGTGATCGCGCACAACCAGCGCTCCAGCTCTTCGATCATCAACGTGTATCCAACGGCCTGCTCTCGGGGCACGAACGGGTGCAGGTTGGCGAACTGCGGCCAGGTGATCGGGATCATTTCACTGGTGGCGTTGAGTTTCATGGTGCAGGAGCCGAGCGGAATCATCGACTGGTTGAGCGCCAGATCCTTGTTCTCCAACTGCTTGAGGTAGCGCAACATCTCGGTTTCGCTGTGATGGGCGTTGAACACCGGGTGGCGCAGGTACGGCGAGTTGCGTTGCAGGTTGTCAGGAATCCCGGATACCAACGCTTCGGCATCGAGTTCCTCGACGTTCAGCCCATGATCGACGCCCAACAGTACATCGAACAGTTTGCCGACGGTGCTCTCGTCACAGGTTTCATCGAGGCTCAGGCCCAAATGGCCGCGACCGAGAATCCGCAGGTTGATCTGCGCGGCCTGAGCGCTTTCGATGATCGCGGTCTGCGCGCCGCCGACGTCCAGGGTGAGTGTGTCGAAAAAGTGCTCGTTGATGCGCTTGATGCCATGCCGCTCAAGGCCGGCGGCGAGGATGCAGGTCAGCCGGTGCACGCGCTGGGCGATCCGCTTCAGCCCTTGCGGCCCATGATAGACCGCGTAAAAACTGGCGATGTTGGCCAGCAACACCTGGGCGGTGCAGATGTTCGAATTGGCCTTCTCCCGGCGAATATGCTGCTCGCGAGTTTGCAGGGCCATGCGCAGCGCCACGTTCCCGCGAGCGTCCTTCGACACGCCGATGATCCGCCCGGGAATCGCCCGTTTGTACTCTTCGCGACTGGCGAAAAACGCCGCGTGCGGCCCACCGTAACCCATCGGCACACCGAAACGCTGGGACGAGCCGAACACCACATCGGCGCCCAGTTCACCCGGCGGTGTCAGCAACAACAGACTCAGCAGGTCAGCCGCTACACAGGCCAGCGCCTGTTGCGCATGCAGGTGATCGATCAACGGACGCAGGTCGCGGACCTCGCCGTGAGTGTCGGGGTATTGCAGCAGCGCGCCGAACACCTGGTGCTGCTTCAAGTTATCCACCGTGTCGACGATCAGCTCGAAGCCGAAGCCTTCGGCGCGGGTCTGCACCACGGAAATGGTTTGCGGATGACAGTTTTCGTCGACGAAAAACAGATTGCTCTTCGACTTCGCCACGCGTTTGGCCAGCGCCATGGCCTCGGCGGCCGCAGTGGCTTCATCGAGCAACGAGGCGTTGGCCAGCTCCAGGCCAGTCAGGTCGATGGTCAGTTGTTGGAAGTTGAGTAACGCTTCGAGCCGGCCCTGGGCAATCTCCGGTTGATAGGGCGTATAGGCGGTGTACCAGCCGGGATTTTCCAGCACGTTGCGCAGAATGACCGTCGGCGTGAGGGTGCCGTGGTACCCCATGCCGATCAGGCTGGTCCAGACCTGGTTCTGTTCGGCGTACCCGCGCAGTTTCGCCAGGGCTGCTTGCTCGTCCAGCGCGGGCGGCAGGTCCAGTTCGCGGTTGAGGCGGATGGCGGGCGGGACAGTCTGCTCGATCAGTTCGATCCGGCTGCCGAGGCCCAGGCTGTCGAGCATCGCCTGCTGCTCGGCGGCATCGGGGCCGAGGTGACGGCGCAGGAAGGCATGGGGGTCGCGTAACTGGCTCAGGGATGGCAACTGGGACATGACGGGCTCTCTCTTGGCTGGCGGCTCGGCGTCAATGCAACACGGTCAAACCAGCATAGCAGTCGATACCGTCGCGGACGGCTTGGCGGCGGGTGGCCGAACGGGGCATGCTGTGGCACCTGTAACACGCGCCCAACCCTCGGATGATCGAATCCTCATGAGCCAACAGCCGTTTCTGCCGTTTTCCAAACCTGTCATCGATGAAGCCACCATTGCCGCCGTCGGCGATGTCCTGCGTTCCGGCTGGATCACCAGCGGTCCGAAGGTCCAGGCCTTCGAGGCGCAACTGTCGGAATATTTCGGCGGGCGCCCGGTACGCACGTTCAACTCCGGCACCTGCACCATGGAAATCGCCCTGCGCATCGCCGGCATCGGCCCGGGGGACGAAGTGATCACCACGCCGATTTCCTGGGTGGCCACGGCCAACGTGATTCTTGAGGTGGGGGCCACACCGGTGTTCGCCGACATCGACCCGGTCACCCGCAACATCGACCTGGATCGACTGGAAGCGGCCATCACCCCGCGCACCAAGGCGATCATCCCGGTCTATCTCGCCGGGTTGCCGGTGGACATGGAGCGCCTGTACGCCATCGCCAAAAAACACAACCTGCGCATCGTCGAAGACGCCGCGCAGGCACTCGGTTCGAGCTGGAACGGCCAGCGCATCGGTGCCACCGGTGATTTCGTGTCGTTCAGCTTCCAGGCCAACAAGAACGTGACCTGCTCCGAAGGCGGATGCCTGGTGCTGAATACGCCGGAAGAAGTGCGTCTGGCGGAGAAATATCGCCTGCAAGGCGTCACCCGCACCGGGTTCGACGGTCTGGATGTCGATGTGCTGGGTGGCAAGTTCAACATGACCGATGTGGCGGCCGTCATCGGCCTCGGCCAGTTCGCTCACATCGAAGCGCTGACCGCCCATCGTCAGGAACTGGCTCGCCACTACTTCAAATGCTTTGGCGACGACTTCGAAGCCACGTATGGCGCGCAACTGCCACCTGCCGACTTCACCAACAGCAACTGGCACCTGTTCCAGCTGGTGTTGCCGGAGCGCAAGGACGGCTTGCCGGCGCGGGCCACGTTCATGGAGCAGATGCAGGCGCTGGGCGTCGGCATCGGCTATCACTACCCGCCGATCCACCTGCTGAGCCTGTACCGCGAGCGCGGTTTCAAGGAGGGGATGTTGCCGGTGGCCGAGCGCGTCGGGCGGCTGATTGTGTCCTTGCCTATGTTCACCACCATGACCAAGGCAGATGTCGAGCGCTCGGTGGCGGCGGTCAAAGCGGTGTTGGGCAACGCCTGAGCCGCGCGATTGAAAGCTGCGGCCACAAAAAAGCCCCGACGGATCGGGGCTTTGCGGTGTTGCGTGAAGCTTATTCGCCGATGGCAGCCTTGTAGGCGGCAGCGTCGAGTAGCTTTTCCAGGTCCGCAGCGTTATCTGGCTTGAGTTTGAAGATCCACGCGCCGTAAGGGTCGGAGTTCAGCAGTTCCGGCGAGGCGCTCAGTTCTTCGTTGACAGCGATCACTTCACCGGCAATCGGCGAATAAATGTCGGAAGCGGCTTTCACCGACTCCACCACACCGGCCTGATCTTCAGCTGCAAACTTGTTACCCACTTCCGTCAGCTCGACGAACACCACATCACCCAGCGCTTCCTGCGCGTGATCGCTGATGCCCACGGTGACGGTGCCATCGGCTTCCAGGCGCGCCCATTCATGACTTTCGGCAAAACGCAGTTCGGCTGGGATGTTGCTCATGCTCGGTGTCCTCAAGAAATTGTCAGCGGTCGTGCCCGCCGGAAAAGGTTAGATCAAGGTTTTGCCGTGACGGACGAAGGTCGGTTTGACCACTCGTACCGGATACCACTTGCCACGGATTTCCACTTCGGCGCGGTCGGCAGTCGCCATCGGTACACGCGCCAGGGCAATCGACTTGCTAAGCGTAGGAGAGAAACTACCACTGGTGATCTCTCCTTCGCCAACATCAGCGATACGAACCACCTGATGCGCACGCAAAACCCCGCGTTCCTCGAGCACCAGACCCACCAGTTTGTGCTGCACGCCGGCGGTTTTTTCCGCTTCCAGCGCATCGCGACCGATGAACCGACGCGTGGCCGGTTCCCAGGCGATGCTCCAGGCCATGTTCGAAGCCAGTGGCGAAACGTCTTGATGGATGTCTTGGCCGTAGAGGTTCATCCCGGCTTCCACCCGCAAGGTGTCGCGGGCACCGAGGCCGATGGGAGAAATGCCAGCGCCCACCAGATCGTTGAAAAATCCGGGGGCCTGATCGGCCGGCAGGGCGATTTCCAGACCGTCCTCACCGGTGTAGCCGGTCCGCGCAATGAACCAGTCGCCGTCGACGTGGCCTTCGAAAGGCTTGAGCATCTGGATCAGATTGGCACGGGACTGGGTCACCAGCTCGGCAATCTTGTGCCGGGCATGGGGGCCTTGAATGGCGAGCATCGCCAGATCCGTACGCTCGTGCAGTTGCACGTCGTAGCCGGTGAGATGAGCCTGCATCCACGCCAGGTCCTGATCGCGGGTCGAGGCGTTGACCACCAGTCGGTAACCGTCCTCGAGACGGTAGACGATCATGTCGTCGACGATACCGCCGCGCTCGTTGAGCATGGTGCTGTACAACGCACGGCCGGGGCTGTGCAGGCGTTCGACGTCATTGGCCAACAAATGCTGGAGCCAGGCCTTGGCCTGGTGGCCGGCGACATCGATCACGGTCATGTGGGATACATCGAACACCCCGCAATCGCGACGCACCTCGTGGTGCTCCTCGACCTGCGAGCCGTAATGCAGTGGCATGTCCCAACCGCCAAAATCGACCATCTTCGCGCCGAGGGCGAGATGCAGGTCATACAGAGGCGTACGCTGTCCCATGGGTTTCTCCTTCCGGGCGTGGCGAAGGTGCGGAGCGCTGCTGCACGGTTTGAAAGCCCTGTAGAAGAAGGCTTTCAGCCGATTTCAGCGACAGGGTCTGTCAGACGGACCGCACCGAATGCCGCGCATTGTAGCCGCATGATTCAGGACTGACGACTAAGTGTTTCTGTGCGCCGAACGTCGGATCAGGCCGATCACCGGCAACAACCCGACAAGCACCAGCGTCAGCGCCGGCAAAGATGCCCTCGCCCATTCGCCTTCGCTGGTCATTTCGAAGATCCGCACGGCCAGCGTGTCCCAGCCAAACGGGCGCATCAGCAGGGTCGCGGGCATTTCCTTGAGTACATCGACGAACACCAGCAGCGCGGCGCTGAGCGTGCCGGGCAGCAGCAACGGCAGATACACTTTGAAAAACAGTCGCGGCCCACTGACACCCAGGCTACGTGCCGCTTCAGGCAAAGAGGGCCGTATACGCGCCAGACTGCTTTCCAGCGGCCCGTAGGCCACCGCCACGAACCGCACCAGATAAGCCATCAACAACGCCGCCAGACTGCCCAGCAGCAGCGGTTTGCCCGCACCGCCGAGCGAGCCGGAGAGTGGAATCACCAGCTCACGATCCAGATAACTGAATGCCAGCATGATCGACACCGCCAGCACCGAGCCCGGCAAGGCGTAGCCGAGATTGGCCAGACTGACGCCGGAACGGATCGCCTGGGTCGGTGCCAGACGTCGGGCGAACGCCAGCAACATCGCCACGCTGACCGTGATCAACGCCGCCATGCCACCCAGATACAGGGTGTGCAGAATCAGCCCGGCGTAACGCTCATCCAGATCGAAACGCCCGCGCTGCCAGAACCACACCAGCAGTTGCAGCACCGGGATGACAAACGCACAGGCGAACACCAGACCGCACCAGCCGGTCGCCGCCCAGGCCTTGGGCCCGCGCAGGTGATATAGCGCTTTGACCCGTGGTCGTTCGTTGCTTGCCCGGTTCGCGCCACGGGCGCGCCGCTCGCCGTACAACACCAGCATCACCACCAGCAACAACAGGCTGGCCAGTTGCGCGGCGCTCGACAGGCTGAAGAAGCCATACCAGGTCTTGTAGATCGCGGTAGTGAAGGTGTCGAAGTTGAACACCGAGACCGCGCCGAAATCCGCCAGGGTTTCCATCAGTGCCAGCGCCACGCCAGCGCCGATGGCCGGCCGCGCCATCGGCAACGCTACACGCCAGAATGCTTGCCACGGCGACTGGCCGAGCACTCGCGCGGCTTCCATCAATCCCTTGCCCTGCGCTAGGAACGCGGTGCGCGCCAGCAAGTAAACATAGGGATAGAACACCAGCACCAACACCAGAATCACCCCGCCGGTGGAGCGCACTCGCGGCAGACGCAGGCCGGTTCCGAACCATTCGCGTAACAGGCTTTGCACGGGACCTGCGAAGTCCAGCAGGCCGACGAACACGAACGCCAGCACATAGGCCGGGATCGCAAAGGGCAGCATCAACGCCCAGTCGAGCCAGCGCCGACCGGGGAATTCGCAGAGGCTGGTGAGCCACGCAAGGCTTACGCCCAGCAGGGTCACGCCGATGCCGACACCGAGCACCAGCGTCAGGGTGTTGCCCAACAGGCGTGGCATCTGGGTTTCCCACAGGTGCGACCAGATCTGTTGATCGATGGTTTGCCATGACAGCAGGAGCACGCTGAGGGGGAGCAGCACCAACGCGGCGATGGCGAAGACGATGGGGTACCAGCGACGTTGGGCGGGGTGGGCCAAGGAAAGACTCTCGTTAAATGAATGTGCCCACGCTCTGCGTGGGCACACATCCTGTGACGCTACGCGTCACGCTTGCGGCGATTCGACTCGCAACGTCAGTTCCAACCCGCCCGATCCATCATCCGGATCGCCTCGGCCTGACGCTTGCCCGCCACCTCAACCGGCAACGTATCGGCCACAAACTGCCCCCACGCCGCCACTTCTTCCGAAGGTTTCACCGCCGGATTCGCCGGGAACTCCTGGTTCACGTCGGCAAAGATCTTCTGCGCCTCAGGCGTGGTCATCCACTCGACCAGTGCCTTGGCCGCTTCCGGGTGCGGCGCATGTTTGGTCAGACCGATGCCCGACAGGTTGACGTGCACACCGCGATCCGCCTGGTTCGGCCAGAACAGTTTCACCGGCAGATCCGGTTTCTGCTTGTGCAGGCGACCGTAGTAGTAGGTGTTGACGATGCCGACGTCGCACTGGCCGGCGTTGATCGCTTCCAGCACCGCGACGTCGTCGGAGAACACGTCGGTGGACAGGTTGTTGACCCAGCCTTTGAGGATCTTCTCGGTTTTTTCGGCGCCGTGGACTTCGATCATGGTGGCGGTCAGCGACTGGTTGTAGACCTTCTTCGCCGTACGCAGGCACAGGCGGCCTTCCCAGTTCTTGTCCGCCAATGCTTCGTAGGTGGTCAGCTCGCCCGGTTTCACCCGTGCGGTGGAATAGGCGATGGTCCGCGCACGCAGGCTCAGACCTGTCCAGGCGTGGGTGGACGAGCGGTATTGCAGGGGAATGTTGGCGTCGATGGTTTTCGAGGTGAACGGCTGGAGAATGCCCATCTGCTCGGCCTGCCAGAGGTTGCCGGCATCGACGGTCAGCAGCAGGTCGGCGGTGGCGTTCTCGCCCTCAGCCTTGATCCGCTGCATCAGCGGCGCTTCCTTGTCGGTGATGAACTTGATCTTCACCCCGGTCTTGGCGGTGTAGGCATCGAACACCGGCTTGATCAGTTCATCGATACGCGACGAGTAGACCACCACCTCATCGGCGGCCTGGGCGGCGGTACTGCCAATCAGGGTCAGGGCCAGTGCGGTCAGAAGACGCTGGGGTGCCAACATGGGAGTGATCTCTCGGTCGGGAAAAGTGGCCCAAATGATAAGGACTCACATTTACCAGCTCAATCGATCACTTTCCCAAGGAGTTACCAGATGTTGCACGACATTCGTCAGGCCTTGGCGAGGGCCGGCAAGTCCCCGGTCAGTCCCAACGCTTCACGCACAAACAGTGCTTTGGCCTCGGGCATCTGCTCGACGATTTTCAGCCCGGTGTTGCGCAACCAGCGCAGCGGCAGCGGATCGGCCTGGAACAAGCGCTCGAAGCCTTCCATCGCGGCCATCAGCGCCAGGTTATGCGGCATGCGCCGGCGCTCGTAGCGGCTCAGCACTTTCACGTCCGCCAGGCGTTCGCCGCGCTCGTTCGCTTGCAACAACACTTCGGCCAGCACCGCAGCGTCGAGGAAACCGAGGTTCACGCCCTGCCCCGCCAGCGGGTGAATGGTGTGCGCGGCATCGCCGATCAACGCCAGGCCTTCGGCCACGTAGCGTTTGGCGTGACGCTGGCGCAGCGGCACACACAGACGCGGATCGGCGCTGATGACGTCGCCGAGGCAACCTTCGAAGGCGCGTTCCAGCTCACGGCAGAAATCTGCTTCATCCAGCGCCATCAACCGTTCGGCTTCGCTCGGCGTGGTCGACCAGACGATCGAGCACCAGTCCTGCCGACCATCACGCTCCAGCGGCAGAAACGCCAGCGGCCCGTGATCGGTGAAGCGCTGCCACGCGGTCATACGGTGCGGTTTGCTGCTGCGCACGCTGGTGACGATGGCGTGGTGCAGATAATCCCACTCGCGAGTGGCGACACCGGTCAGACGGCGCACGGCGGAGTTGGCGCCGTCCGCCGCGATCACCAGCGGCGCGCGCAGGGTGCGGCCATCGGCCAGGGTCAGCAGCCAGTCGTCACCGGAGCGGCGCATCTGCTCCAGCCGCGCATTGGGCAGCAAGCCCAGATCGCAATCATGCAGACGATCGAGCAAGGCATCCTGCACCACGCGGTTTTCGACAATGTGGCCGAGCACATCGGCGTGCACGCTGCTGGCCGAGAAGTGAATCTGCCCGGTGCCGCTGCCGTCCCAGACGTGCATGTCGGTGTAGGGGCTGCTGCGTCGGTTGACGATGCCGCCCCACACGCCGAGGCGATCGAGGATCCGCTGGCTGGCTGCCGACAACGCGCTGACTCGCGGCTCGAACGGCGCATCGCCATTGAAGGGTTTGACGCTCAGCGGGCTGCCGTCGAGCAGCAGGACTTCCAGCCCGCTGTTCTGCAACGCCAGCGCCAGGGCGCTGCCGACCATTCCGGCTCCGACAATCAGCAGATCTGCGCGCATTTCCATGCTTTAAGCCTGTCTCGCTTGCGGCTTGAGCCGCACGTAAAGGGTTTTACCGACCCGCGCCACCAGGTTGCCGGCGCCGTCATGAATGTCGACCTGCAACTGCGGCAGGTATTTCTCGCCACTGGCGGTCTGCCGACGGATCTCGTCGAGCAGGGTGTCGTCGATGTTGAACCGGGCGAACACCGGGCCTTTGCCCGGCGCAATGAAGTCAATGTCGGCAGCCTTGTCCCAGACGATGTACCGCGAGCCGAGGTTTTCCATGAGCATCAACATGAAGAACGGATCGACCATCGAATACAGACTGCCGCCGAACTGGGTGCCGACGTAATTGCGGTTGTACCAGCCCAGGCCCATCGAGACCTGGATGTCGCGAAAGTCATCGCTGATGTGC
The DNA here is from genome assembly GCF_058808055.1 of Pseudomonas sp. GW821-FHT11G12. Taxonomy (NCBI): domain Bacteria; kingdom Pseudomonadati; phylum Pseudomonadota; class Gammaproteobacteria; order Pseudomonadales; family Pseudomonadaceae; genus Pseudomonas; species Pseudomonas sp. GW821-FHT11G12. Next base: position 435,273 of record NZ_JBXARH010000002.1, on the reverse strand, counting down.
TTCACCCGGACACCGGCGCCGAAGTACGGCGGGTAGAACGTCATGATCCAGCGCATCAGCTGCGCCTTGCCAAACTGTTTGATCAGCCACTCACGCATCCGGCCGCGTCCCCAGCCCCATGGCCTGACGGGCAAACCAGCGCTTGGCCGGCGGCAGCAGATCGAGGCCGAGCAGGCCGATGTTGCGGCCCAGCGACACCAATGGCTGGGTGCTGCCGAACAGGCGCGTGACCTGATCGGAGAAACCGACGGTGAGGTCCTGATCGAGGCGCTGGCGCTCGCGATAGGCCTGCAACGTGGCGAAATCACCCAGCGGTTTGTCGCTGGCCAGCAGCGCGGCGGCCAACGCATCGGCATCGCGCAGGGACAGGTTGAAACCCTGCCCGGCAATCGGGTGCAGGCTGTGGGCGGCGTTGCCGAGGACGGCCAGATGCGAACGCACCTGCTCTTCGGCTTCCACCAGCGACAGCGGATACAGATGCCGCGCGCCGACCTGTTTCAGGGTGCCGAGGCGGTAGCCGAACACGCCTTGCAGCTCGCTGAGGAAATCCCGCTCGCTCAGGTCCGCCAGACGTTGCGCGTCCATGCCCAGACGGGTCCAGACCAGCGCGCAGCGGTTCTCCGGCAGCGGCAGCAGCGCCATCGGGCCTTCGTCGGTGAAGCGCTCGAAGGCCATGCCGTTGTGCGCTTCACTCGGGGTGATGTTGGCGATCAGCGCGCTCTGGTTGTACGGGCGTTTGCGCACGTTGATGCCCAGTTGCTCGCGCAGACCGGAACGACCGCCATCGGCGAGCACCGCCAGATCGCACTCGACCGTGGTTTCATCGTTGAGCGTCAGGCGATAGCCGTCGGGCAACGGTTCCATGCGGGTGACTTCTGCCGGACAACGCCAGCTGATCACCTCTTTATCGAGGTGCTGCCACAGGCACTGGCCGAGCCAGGCGTTTTCAACGACATAACCGAGCGCCGGGACGCCCTCTTCCATCGCCGACAGTCGGGCGGTGGAAAAACGACCACGGTCGGACACGTGAATCTGCTTGATCGGCTCGGCGCGGCGGGAGATTTCCTGCCACACGCCCAGCCGTTGATAGATCTGCCGCGAGCCGAAGGACAGCGCCGACGAACGGGCGTCGTAACTTGGCTGCCAGGTGTCGCCGGGGGCGAACGGTTCGATCAGCACGATCTTCCAGCCACGGGCCTTGGCCCCGGCTTGCAAGGCCAACGCCAGACTGGCGCCAACCAGACCACCACCGATGATTGCCAGATTGACCCGACTCATGCCGCGCAGGTCCGTGCTTGCGCCATCAGGGCTTCGATCTCGGCGACGGTTTTCGGCACGCCGTGGGTCAAAATTTCACAACCGCTCTTGGTCACTACCACGTCGTCCTCGATGCGCACGCCAATGCCGCGCCATTTCTTCGCTACGTTCTGATTGTCCGGGGCGATGTAGATGCCCGGCTCCACGGTCAGCGCCATGCCGACTTCCAGCACTCGCCATTCGCCGCCGACCTTGTATTCGCCGACGTCATGCACATCCATCCCGAGCCAGTGGCCGGCGCGGTGCATGTAAAACGCCTTGTAGGCCTCGGACGCGATCAACTCGTCAACTTCGCCCTGCAACAACCCCAGCTTCACCAGCCCGGTGGTGATGACCCGAACCGTGGCTTCGTGCGCCTGGTTCCAGTGCTTGTTCGGGGCGATTTCGGCGAACGCCGCTTCCTGCGAGGCCAATACCAATTCGTAGATCGCTTTCTGCTCGGCGGAAAACTTGCCGTTGACCGGCCAGGTGCGGGTGATGTCGCTGGCATAACAGTCGATTTCGCAACCAGCGTCGATCAGCACCAGGTCACCATCCTTGAGCAACGCGTCATTCTGCTGGTAATGCAGGATGCAGCTGTTGCGCCCGGCGGCGACGATCGAACCATAGGCCGGCATCTTCGCCCCGCCCTTGCGGAACTCGTAATCGAGTTCGGCTTCGAGGCTGTACTCGTACAGCCCGGCGCGGCTGGCCTGCATCGCCCGGATGTGGGCCTGGGCGGAAATCCGCGCCGCTTCGCGCATCACCTTCACTTCTGCCGCCGATTTATACAGGCGCATGTCGTGCAGCAGGTGATCCAGGGCAACGAATTCGTTCGGCGGCTGGGCGCCGAGGTGCGCCTTGGAGCGGATCACGTTGATCCAGTCCATCAGATGGCGGTCGAATTCCGGGTTGCTGCCCATGGCCGAATACACCCGATCGCGGCCCTCGATCAGGCCCGGCAGGATGTCGTCGATGTCAGTGATGGGGAAGGCATCGTCGGCGCCAAAATCGCGAATCGCGCCTTCCTGGCCGGCGCGCAGGCCATCCCAGAGTTCCCGTTCGGCATTGCGTTCACGGCAGAACAGCACGTATTCGCCATGTTCGCGACCAGGCATCAAGACGATGACCGCCTGTGGCTCGGGGAAACCGCTCAGGTACTGGAAGTCGCTGTCCTGACGGTAGACGTGCTCGACGTCACGGTTGCGAATGGCAACCGCAGCGGCGGGCAGGATGGCGATGCTGTTGGGTTCCATCTGCGCCATCAGCGCCTTGCGGCGACGGCTGTATTCCGCTTTCGGGATATGGATCATGGGCAGATGGCTTTCCCTGGCACGCGATCAGTGCAGCGACGGCTTGGCGGCTGGCGGCACGTCGGCTTTCTTGGTTTCGGAGAACAGCAGCAGCGGCGCTACGCGCAGGTACTCCATGACTTCCATGTAGTCGCTTTCGCCGTCTTCGGACTCTTCCAGGGCGTCTTGCACCTGGGAGATCGCCGCCAGATCCTGCAACACTTCGGTGGCCTCGGTGCTCAGCATGCTGCTGTCGCGGCAGTTCAGGCCGAACCCGGTGAGGAAGCCCTGGCACCATTCACCCAGCGCGGCAGCGCGCTCGGCCAGTGGCGCGTCATCGTTCGGCAGCAGCAGAACCACGGTGACGTCGTCGCCGGTGAGTTCGCTCTTGACCATTTCCTGCAGACCGATCAGCGCGGCACGAACGTTGTCCTGCGGCTCGCCTTCGAGCAGCTCGGCGGCATCGATCAGCCATTCGTCTGCATTGAAGCCGGCGCCGGCGCAACTGCGGCCCAGCAACAGGCCGTGCAGTTCGGCAGGCGAAACGGAGTGACCGCTGGAATTCAGCAGGGTGGCAAAGCCTTGGTACGGGGAATTCTGAATGGGCATGGGCAGCTAGGCGCCAGACGGCGCTATGTCTAGAATGAAGGCCTTGTATCCTACATCGACAGACTCGCCAAGACCATTAAAGGCTGTCCGCCAGCCAAACCCATCAGACCGAATCAGTGGACACAATGGAAGACACCGACCTGCAAGCGCTGATGGCCAGACTCGAACTGCTGATTACTCGGGTCGAGCAACTAAAGAGTCAAAACGCACTCTTACAAGCTCAGGAAAAGACCTGGCGCGAGGAACGCGCTCACCTCATTGAAAAAAACGAAATCGCCCGGCGTAAGGTCGAATCGATGATTTCGCGCCTCAAGGCCCTGGAGCAAGACTCATGAGTTCAAGCAATAGCGTTACCGTGCAGATCCTCGACAAAGAATATTCGATCATCTGTCCGCAGGAAGAACGCAGCAATCTGGTCAGTGCCGCGCGTTACCTGGACGGCAAGATGCGCGAGATCCGCAGCAGCGGCAAAGTCATCGGCGCCGACCGCATCGCCGTGATGGCCGCGCTGAACATCACCCACGATCTCTTGCACAAAGAAGAGCGCCCGGACATCCAGGCCAGCGGCTCGACCCGTGAACAGGTGCGAGACTTGCTCGATCGTGTCGATCTGGCGCTGGCCGACGATCCGGACATCAGCAAGGGCTGATTCGCCAGGCGGCTTGAGGTATACTCGCCGCACTCCCTGGGGTGCTTGCCAGTTGACGATGTCCCTGAGCCGATTTGCACTACCCTGGGGGTTGCACGTTGGGCTGGTGTGCATGTCCGCCAGACGGAAAGCCTTAAAGCCTACTGCATCCTCCACCTTGAACTCTCGGGTTCAAGGGCTAAGTCGACAGCGGCTCATCCGGGGAGCCTGATTCGAATCCGATGCCGGTGCATGCCGGCATCGGATTTTTTATGCGTACGTTTTCGTCCTCATCCTGCCGAAGCCGAACCATGACCAAACCCGCGTTGCTGCCCCGCCCCCAACTGCGCCGCCTGCTGCGCAAGGCCCGCCGCTCCCTGACGCCGAGCCAGCAACGCCAGGCCGCCGAAGGCCTGTACAAACAGCTCGCGCAGGACCCGCAATTTCGCCGGGCCAGACACATTTCCCTGTACCTGCCCACCGACGGTGAAATCGACCCGCGCCTGCTGCTGCGCGCCGCCCAGCGTCGAGGCAAGAAAACCTACCTGCCGGTGCTGAGCGCCTGGCCGCGAACCAAAATGGTCTTTCAGCAGATTCGGCCCGGCGAAAAGCTGCGGCCCAACCGTTTCCGTATTCTTGAGCCCCGGGTCAATGTCGCCCGTCAGCGCAAGATCTGGGCACTGGATCTGGTGTTGTTGCCACTGGTGGGGTTTGACGATGTCGGCGGGCGCCTGGGGATGGGCGGTGGATTCTACGACCGCAGCCTGGCGTATCTGGCCCGACGCCAGAACTGGCGCAAGCCGACGCTGTTGGGCCTGGCCCATGAATGTCAGAAAGTCGAACGACTGGCGCAGGCCAGCTGGGATGTACCGTTGCAGGGAACGGTGACCGACAAGGCGTGGTATTTCGCAGGGTAGGCGCCGCGAGGGATTCAGCGGGGCCGGGAAGACGGTGTCAGCGTTTGAACGCTGTCGACTGCTGTACTTGTTGCGCCACTTCAATCGGAGCATCGGCCTTGTTGGCCCACAGACTTTGCGCATAACCGGTGGTCACGACGCCAAGACCGAACAAAATCACCAAAGTCCACAGCAAATCCGGTTTGCGTTTCATCGATTGCCCCCCTCAAGGCACATCATCACGATGACAGCAGCGGTTTCCATTCGTAGGCCGTGCAGCAGCGTCAAGCTTTAAAGGCCGGCATTTTGCGACAACGTGAACCTCTGCGCAAATGCTGGCGTCAACCGACTGTCGGTTTGTCATAAAATTGCCCGACAACCTGCCCAATGACCGTTTCAGGAGCACACACCATGGCCTATTGGCTGATGAAATCCGAGCCCGACGAACTTTCGATCAAGGGTCTGGAAAAACTCGGCAAAGCGCGCTGGGACGGGGTGCGCAACTATCAGGCGCGCAATTTCCTGCGGGCCATGGCGGTGGGGGATGAGTTCTTTTTCTATCACTCCAGCTGCCCGGAGCCGGGCATTGCCGGAATCGGCAAGATTATCGAGGCGGCCTACCCCGACCCGACGGCACTCGAGCCCGAGAGCCACTACTACGATCCGAAAGCCACGCCGGAGAAAAACGCCTGGAGTGCGATCGATGTCGCCCATGTCGAGACGTTTGCCCGGGTATTGAAGCTGGATTACCTGAAACAGCAGACCGCCCTGGCCGAAATGCCACTGGTGCAGAAGGGTTCGCGGCTGTCGGTGATGCCGGTGACGGCCGAGCAGTGGGCGGCGGTCATCGCGTTGCGCTAATGCGCCTGTGCAGGAGCCGGCAAACCGGCTCATGCACATTCCAGTCTTACTGAATGATCAGGTTGTTGAACAACAGATCCTCGACCACCGGCTTGCCGGTCTCGTCATTCATCACTTGCTGGGTCTGCTTCAAGGCTTCCTGACGCAGTTTTTCCTTGCCTTCGATGCTGCCCATCGCATCGGTGGTCTGCTGGGTGAACAGCGCCACCAGCTGATTGCGGATCAGCGGCTCGTTGGCCTTGACCAGTTTGGTCGCCTCGTCACCGGTCACCCGCAACGCCACGTCGGCCTTGTAGACCTTGAGCTTCGGCGTGCCGTCCAGCCCGTAGTTGCCCACGAACGGCGGGCTCAAGGTGATGTAGTTGACCTTCGGCGCCTCGCCTTCTTTGGCTTCTTCGGCCAGCGCTGCCACAGGCAGAGACAGGGCCAGCAACAACATGATCCACGCTTTCACAATTCGCTCCTTATCCGGTTTGCGGCCTAGCATAACGACCCGCCGCGCAAGCACAAGCTTATGGCGGACTATCAGGGCCGGGCATGCTCGTTGACCCGTTGACTGCCACACCTACACTTATCGGCCATCACTCCCAAAGGAATAGCCCTGATGAAAGCCGTGCTGTGCAAAGCCTTCGGCCCTGCCGAATCGCTGGTGCTGGAAGACGTCGCCAGTCCTGTCGCCAAGAAGAATGAAATCCTGCTGGACGTGCACGCCGCCGGGGTCAACTTCCCGGACACGCTGATCATTGAGGGCAAGTACCAGTTCAAGCCGCCCTTCCCGTTTTCCCCGGGTGGCGAAGCCTCCGGCGTGGTCAGCTCGGTAGGTGAGAAAGTCAGTCATTTGAAGGTCGGTGACCGGGTCATGGCCCTGACCGGTTGGGGCAGCTTCGCCGAGCAGGTCGCCGTGCCGGGCTATAACGTGCTGCCGATTCCACCGTCGATGGATTTCAACACCGCCGCCGCGTTCAGCATGACCTACGGCACTTCGATGCACGCGCTCAAGCAGCGCGGCAACCTGCAACCGGGCGAAACCCTTTTGGTGCTCGGCGCCTCCGGCGGCGTTGGCCTGGCTGCCGTGGAGATCGGCAAAGCCATGGGCGCCCGGGTGATCGCGGCCGCCAGCAGCGCCGAGAAGCTTGCCGTGGCCAAGGCCGCCGGTGCCGACGAATTGATCAACTACAGCGAAACCAGCCTCAAGGACGAAATCAAGCGCCTGACCGACGGCCAGGGTGCCGACGTGATCTACGACCCGGTCGGCGGCGACCTGTTCGACCAGGCCATCCGCGCCATCGCCTGGAACGGCCGCCTGCTGGTGGTCGGCTTCGCCAGCGGACGCATTCCCGAACTGCCGGTCAACCTCGTGCTACTCAAAGGCGCGGCCGTGCTCGGCGTGTTCTGGGGCTCCTTCGCCCAGCGCCAGCCACAGGACAACGCGGCGAACTTCCAGCAACTGTTCGGCTGGTTTGCCGAGGGCAAGCTGAAGCCGCTGGTGTCGCAGGTGTATCCGCTGAGCGAGGCGGCACAGGCGATCAATGATCTTGGGCAGCGCAAGGCTGTTGGCAAGGTTGTGGTGCAGGTGCGCTGAAGCACCTCAGAGCCGTCATCTGTTGCCGGGAGGATCCTCAGCATCGCCCGGCAACAGATGTTCCTGAACCTTCCGGCTGCGGGCCTTGATGAGGTGGCCCTCTTCATCGAAGCGCAGGACGATCAACCAGTCGTAGACTTCGTCCGGCCATTTTTTCTGGCCCATCAGGGCCGTGCTGTCGCCGCCGAACGCTTGAATCAGGTGGTTGATATGGCCGTGATGCCAGGCGATCAGGATCGTCGGCGCCTGATTGCTCTTGCGCAGCAGCTTGACCAGTTCGTGGGCATCGCCATTGATGTAAGGCTGTTCGACAGACAGGCCCAGGCGCTCGGCCAGCGGGGTCAACGTCAGGCGTGAGCGGGAACTCACCGGGCTGTCGCCGGCGGCAATCAGTCGTTCCGGGGTCAGTGTCTGGCCATCCAGCTTCAACGGATTGAAATAGTCCACATAGGCCTGAGCCCGTTGTTCGCCCCGGGCATTGAGTACCGTCCCTTCAGTCGGCTTTTCCGCATGGCGAATGATCAGCACCGTGGCATTGCGCAAACCGGACTGGGCAGGGTGATCGGCGTAAATCAATGTCAGCACCGCAACGACAATGACCGTCGCTGCCAATAATCGGCGCATCAGCATGCGAACCTTCAAAGCCATCATTCATCTCTGTTGATCAGTCGGTCGACGGATCGCGAGTCTAAGCCACCCCATGTTCACAAGTGGTGAAAACGCCCTGTTCTTACAGCAGAGCGACAGGTTCGTAAAAGAACGTGCGACTTCCAACATTTTCCGCTGTTTTGCCGATGCGAACCGGTGCTATTTTCGGTAACGAAACTGTAACATTCGCATCCGCAGTCAAAACAAGAAATTTGGAGCTCTTGAATGTTTGCTTTCTTTCGACCTGCCGCACATCAGGCTCCATTGCCTGAAGAAAAAATAGACAGTACTTACCGACGCCTGCGTTGGCAGATCTTCGCCGGTATCTTCTTTGGCTACGCGGGTTACTACCTGCTGCGCAAAAACTTCTCCCTGGCCATGCCGTACCTGATCGACGAGGGTTATACCCGTGGCGAGCTGGGTCTGGCGATGTCGGCCATCGCAATCGCCTACGGTCTTTCCAAGTTCCTGATGGGCCTGGTCTCCGACCGCTCCAACCCGCGCTACTTCCTGCCATTCGGCCTGCTGGTCTCGGCGGGGGTGATGTTCATTTTCGGTTTCGCGCCTTGGGCAACGTCCAGCGTGACCATGATGTTCATCCTGCTGTTCATCAACGGCTGGGCCCAGGGCATGGGCTGGCCGCCGAGCGGACGGACCATGGTGCACTGGTGGTCGCAGAAGGAACGCGGTGGCGTGGTGTCCGTGTGGAACGTGGCGCACAACGTCGGTGGCGGTCTGATCGGCCCGCTGTTCCTGATCGGCATGGGCCTGTTCAACGACTGGCATTCGGCATTCTACGTGCCGGCGGCGGTAGCCCTGGCGGTGGCGGCGTTTGCCTTCATCACCATGCGTGACACCCCGCAATCGGTCGGCCTGCCGCCGATCGAGAAGTACAAGAACGATTACCCGGAAGGCTACGACGCCAGCCACGAAGACGAATTCAGCGCCAAGGAAATCTTCGTCAAATACGTGCTGCGCAACAAAATGCTCTGGTACATCGCCCTGGCCAACGTCTTCGTCTACCTGTTGCGCTACGGCGTACTGGACTGGGCGCCGACCTACCTCAAGGAAGCCAAGCACTTCGACGTCGACAAGACTTCGTGGGCCTACTTCTTCTACGAGTGGGCGGGTATTCCGGGCACGCTACTGTGCGGCTGGATGTCGGACAAGATCTTCCGTGGCAACCGTGGCCTGACCGGCATGGTGTTCATGGCCCTGGTGACCGTGGCGACCCTGGTTTACTGGCTGAACCCGGCCGGTAACCCGACCGTCGACATGATCGCGCTGTTCTCGATCGGCTTCCTGATCTACGGCCCGGTGATGCTGATCGGTCTGCAGGCGCTGGAGCTGGCGCCGAAGAAAGCCGCCGGTACTGCAGCGGGCTTCACCGGCCTGTTCGGTTATCTGGGTGGTTCGGTCGCGGCCAGTGCAGCGATGGGCTACACCGTGGACCACTTCGGTTGGGATGGCGGTTTCGTGCTGCTGGTGGGCGCTTGCCTGCTGTCGATGGCCTTCCTGGCGCCGACCCTGTGGCACAAGCAAGTCGCCAGTCAGAGCCGCGAAGCAGTCGCCTGATCGGCTTTTGACTTACAGCGCTTGAGCCGCGCCTCCAGATTCCGGTCTGGCATGGCGTGGCTGCGCAGGGCGTGAGCGGTCTGCTCGACATAATCGCGAGTCGTGCCGTAACGCCCGCAAGCGCTTTCGAACACCTGGCTCAGCACATGATCCGGCAGATTGCCGGCATAGCTGGGCAGGTGTCGTTCCAAGACAAATCCCAACGCCTGTACCTGGCTGCCATCTTCAAGTCGGCAGTTGAGCCAGTGTGGGCGATAGGACGGGAACGGCATCTCGCGTTTCCACAGCGCATACAGCGCACTGTCGAGGTTGTCTTCCGGCAACCGATAGGCGAAGCCGCTGCACGAGCCGCCGCGATCCAGACCGAACACCAGCCCCGGCATTTCCGGCGTGCCGCGATGTTCGTGAGACCACAAGTACAAACCGCGATGGTAGCCATGCACCCGCCCGCGCACCCGCTCCACCGCCGAACATTCCGGCCGCCATATCAACGAACCATACGCGAACAACCACACCGGCCCACCCTTGTGGCGTGCCATGGTCGATTGCATGGAAGCGAGAAGTTGTTCGTGAGTCAGCTGCGGCCCCAGGTCGAGCCGCGGAGGGTAAGCCAGATTCAGAAAAGCAGATTCAATGGCTGTCATGACGGAAGTATTCGGCCCCGCAAGTATTACAAGATGTAAGCACAATTCGCTTGATAGAACATATAGCAGTAACTGTAAAACGAAAAGTGCTAAAGGATGTATGACACCTTTGATAGCGCTAATTCGGGGTTATCCGCGAGGGCTATCTTGTTTGATATAGCCTAATACCATTGCGCAGATATCTTAAATACCCGAATGAAATATCGATAAGCCTTCGCTTCGTTCAGGTTTCGTTCATGAAGCCCCGGGATTTTTCCTACTAAAATTTCGGACTTTCCATATTTACCGTCGCTGAACGCCTACGTACAACGGCTTTCCTCTGGCGCAAGCCAACCCGTTCAACCGAGGCTGCACGATGAACACACCAAGGCTTTTGGCCGCACTTTTATTGATTCAGACCGGCCAGGCACTGGCCGCCGATGATTCGCAAGAGGACAAGGGTTTCTGGTATGCACAGACCAGTGTCTATACCAAACATTACTCACCCGACCCCGAACACAATAATCATCAGGACTTGATCGGCATTGAACGCAATCAGGCTTCCGGCTGGGTATTTGGCGGGGCAACTTTCCGCAACTCGTTCCGCCAGCGCTCCAATTACGCCTATGCCGGCAAACGCTTCGACAGTGCCGATTATCCGGTGTACGTGAAACTCACCGGTGGGTTGCTGCAGGGTTATCGGGGTGACTACAAGGACAAGATCCCGCTCAATCACTTCGGCGTTGCACCGGTGATCATTCCGTCCGTCGGCACCCATTACGGCCCGCTGGCCGCCGAGCTGGTCTTTCTCGGCGCCAACGCGGCCATGGTGACGACGGGCGTGCGGTTCTAGGAGGGCTCAGTCGCGCGGCTCAAGAGCGCGGCGCATACGCAAACACATCGGCGCGCATCTGGTGGGCATCCATCCCGGCTTCCACCAGCGCATCCAGCGTGCCGTAGACCATCGCCGGCGAACCACTGGCATAGACGTGCAAGGGTTTCAGATCCGGAAAGTCCTCGCACACCGCCTCATGCAACATCCCGCAGCGCCCTTCCCAGCCGCATTGGTCGCTGACGACCTTGTGCAGGAACAGGTTGGGCAGCTTCAGCCATTCGTCCCAATGTTCGATTTCATAGAAATCTTCCGGACGACGCACGCCCCAGTACAAATGCACCGGATGTTTGAAGCCGTTGGCCCGGCAATGTTCGATCAGGCTGTGAATCTGGCCCATGCCGGTGCCGGCGGCGATCAGCACCAGCAGCCCGTCGGGCAATTCCGCGAGGTGGGTGTCGCCGAACGGCAGCTCGACCCGCACCATCGAATTGCGCTGCAGTTGCTCGATCAGGTTCAGGGCACTGGCTTCACGCGCCAGTACGTGGATTTCCAGGTCTCGCCCGCCGTGGGGCGCCGAGGCCATGGAAAAGGCTGACTTCTCGCCGCTCTCGCGCTCGATCATCAGGTACTGGCCCGCGTGATAACGCGGCGGCTTGCCGGCCGGCGCCCGCAGGCGCACGCGCCAAGTATCGCCACCGACGTCCCGGCATTCGATGACCTGACACGACAGGCTGCGCACCGGCAGTTCTCCCAGCGCGAGCACGCCATCCCACAGCAGGATGCAGTCTTCCAGCGGCTCCGCTATGCAAGTGTAGAACTCGCCGTGGTCTTGCACCTTTCCGGCCTGTTCGACCCGGCCTTCCACCAGCAGCGCTGCGCACACGTGACAATTGCCGTTGCGGCAGCTTTGCGGGCATTCGTAGCCCAGGCGCCGCGCACCATCGAGAATCCGCTCTCCGGGCCGTATCTCGAGCACCGCTCCGGAGGGCTGCAGGGTTACACGCATCAATCTATTCCTAACTGATTCCAGATGGCATCGATCCGTTGGGTGACGGCATCATCCTTGACGATGACGCGGCCCCACTCGCGAGTGGTTTCGCCCGGCCACTTGTGAGTGGCGTCCAGGCCCATCTTCGAGCCAAGACCCGACACCGGCGAGGCGAAGTCGAGGTAGTCGATCGGCGTGTTGTCGATCATCACCGTGTCGCGCTTGGGGTCCATGCGCGTGGTGATGGCCCAGATCACGTCGTTCCAGTCCCGCGCGTTGATATCGTCGTCGGTGACGATAACGAACTTGGTGTACATGAACTGTCGCAAAAACGACCAGACACCCAGCATCACGCGCTTGGCATGCCCCGGATACGACTTCTTCATCGTCACCACGGCCATGCGGTACGAACAGCCTTCCGGCGGCAGGTAGAAGTCGGTGATCTCCGGGAACTGCTTCTGCAGGATCGGCACGAACACTTCGTTCAACGCCACGCCGAGAATCGCCGGTTCATCCGGTGGACGGCCGGTGTAGGTGCTGTGGTAGATCGGTTTGATCCGGTGGGTGATGCGCTCGACGGTGAACACCGGGAAGCTGTCGACTTCGTTGTAGTAACCGGTGTGGTCGCCGTACGGGCCTTCGTCGGCCATCTCGCCCGGATGGATTACGCCTTCAAGGATGATTTCGGCCGTGGCCGGCACTTGCAGGTCGTTGCCACGGCACTTCACCAATTCTGTGCGGCTATCGCGCAACAGGCCGGCGAAGGCGTATTCGGAGAGGCTGTCCGGCACCGGGGTGACGGCGCCGAGAATGGTTGCAGGATCCGCGCCGAGGGCCACGGACACCGGGAACGGCTGGCCCGGATGTTTCTCGCACCACTCACGAAAATCCAGCGCGCCGCCACGGTGGCTGAGCCAGCGCATGATGACCTTGTTGCGGCCGATCACTTGCTGACGGTAGATGCCGAGGTTCTGCCGATCCTTGTTAGGACCTTTGGTGACGGTCAGGCCCCAGGTGATCAGCGGCGCCACGTCGCCCGGCCAGCAGGTCTGCACCGGCAGCATCGCCAAGTCGACGTCATCACCTTCGATGACCACTTCCTGGCACGGGGCGTCTTTGACGACTTTCGGCGCCATCGCGATGATCTTGCGGAAGATCGGCAACTTCGACCACGCATCTTTCAAGCCCTTCGGCGGCTCCGGCTCCTTGAGGAACGCCAGTAGCTTGCCGATTTCGCGCAGCTCGCTGACCGACTCGGCGCCCATGCCCATGGCGACCCGCTCGGGCGTGCCGAACAGGTTGCCGAGCACCGGAATGTCATAGCCGGTCGGTTTCTCGAACAGCAGCGCCGGGCCCTTGGCCCGCAGTGTGCGGTCGCACACTTCGGTCATCTCCAGCACCGGCGAGACGGGAATCTGGATGCGTTTCAACTCTCCGCGCTGCTCAAGCTGCTGCACGAAATCCCGAAGATCCTTGAATTTCATTGACGATGGCACCCTCAAAATAGGCGTACATCCTACCTGCTATGCCGGTCGCTGGCAGCCCGTCACTGCTTACTTGGCTGCATTCACCTGGCCGCTACCCGGATTTTTACCGGCCTGCAGACTGACAAACAGCGGTTCGAGGATCGGCGCCACGAATCGCGCACCGACTTCCGACAGGTGATTGTCATCCTTGTACAGCGAATAGCCGTCGAGTTCGGCGCGACACAGACCGTGTTCATCACACAGCCGTGGCGCCGGATCGATCACCCGCACCATCGGATCCTGCGCCAGTTGGGCGAACAACCGGCTGATGAATGCCTGGCGCTTGTCATGCTCGCCGATGGCCAGGCCGACCTCATCCACCGAATGACCCAGCATCGCAAGGCGTGTCAGGCGATACGGCGGGTTGAACGCCTGCAACGGCGCCTCTTTCACCAGCCAGACCCGATGCCCGCCCTCACGCAATTGAGCAAGCCGTGCGCGCAGCCCATCGGCCAGACGTTGTTCAGCGACGGCACTGTCGTACTTACCATCCGGCTTTCTGAGCGCATGGTCGAGATCCCCTTTGGCGTCGCCATACAGATAGAGGCTCCAACGCGCGACCAGCACCACATCGCTGATACGTTGCGCGCTCAACCCCTGCTCGACACGCCGATTGAAACGCGTACAGGCCGCGTCATGCTCCAACCCTTCAACCGGAATACAACCGGCAGAGCTGGCGAGGATCACGTTGACGCCATGGGCTTGCGCAGCGTCCTCCAGCACCGGAATCAGTGCCGTAGCGTGGCTGTCACCCCAGACCATCGCCTGGGCCGGCAGGCTTTCCACACCGTAATGGCAGAACAGCTTGTCATCCGGGGCCTTGTCGTCCGTCAGGCACGCCATCAGCTCCGGCCGCCACTCGTGGCCCTTGGCATATTGCAGCGCCTGCTCGGACAGACGCGACGGCAAGCCATCGGTCCAGCGCAGGGCTTGCCCGGCCAGGCCGAGCACCAGAATGCCGCAAAAACCGGCCAGCAGAACCTGCCGGCGTCCGGCGAGCAGGCGACGCTCGCGGAACGGTGTCTCGACGAACTTCCAAGACAGGTAACCCAGCACCAGCGTCAGCAGGATCAATCCTGCGATGTCCAGCGCCCCCGGTTCCTCGACGCTGGCATAGCTGGAAAACACGAACACCGGCCAGTGCCACAAGTACCAGGAATAGGAAATCAGGCCGAGGCCGACCATCACCCGACTGCTCAGCAATTGACCCATCAACGTTTCACGATGACCGTTGGCCAGGATCAGCGCCACCACGCCCAGCACCGGCAGCAGCGCCGCGGCGCCGGGGAATGGCGTGCTTTTGTCGTACCCGAAGACGGCCAGCAGGATCAGCGCCATGCCGAGCAGGCTCAGCCCCTGCGCTGCCATCGGTTTGAGGCGCCACGAATGCCGGGGCGCCACGGCGAGCATCGCACCGGCCAGCAGCTCCCACGCCCGCATCGGCAACAGGAAAAACGCCTTCTCCGGATAATGATGGACCGCCCACACGCTCAGCCCGAAGGACAGCAACAACACGCCGAACAGCGCCAGCCGCCAGTGTTTCAGACGGCTCGACAGCAAGGTCAGCAACAGCGGGAAGAGAATGTAGAACTGTTCCTCCACCGCCAGCGACCAAGTGTGCAGCAGCGGCTTGAGATCCGAAGCGACGTCAAAATAGCCATCCTGACGCATGAACAGAATGTTCGAGACGAAGGTTACCTGGTAGCGCACCGAGCGCCCGAGCTCTTCGTAGTCCTTGGGTGCCAGCAGGAACCAGCCCACCGCCAGCACCGCGATGATCATCGCAAACAGCGCCGGCAGGATCCGCCGGGCGCGTCGGGCCCAGAACTCGACGAAGCTGAAACGCCCGGCCTGGCGCTGGTTCCAGATGATCGAGGTGATGAGGTAGCCGGAAATCACGAAAAACACGTCCACGCCGACAAATCCGCCGGTGAACCCCGGGACGCCAAAGTGGAACAGCACCACGGCAATCACAGCGACTGCGCGCAAGCCGTCGATATCCCTTCGATAAGCGAGTGTGCTCATAAATCTTTAATGCCAATCAGGTGGTTATTTTTTGTACAGCCCAAGGCGCTGCTTCTTGTTTTTCCGGCACACGGACCTTAACAGATCGCACACCTGCGATCGCCCGGACAAAAATCAGGCAAAAAAATGGCGCCCCTGAAGGGCGCCATCTTTCGGACTCAACCGACGATGTTACTTGCGCTTCATCGACAGGAAGAACTCGTCGTTGGTCTTGGTCGTTTTCAGCTTGTCGACCAGGAACTCGATGGCAGCTACTTCGTCCATCGGGTGCAGCAGCTTGCGCAGGATCCACATGCGCTGCAGTTCGTCGTCGGCGGTCAGCAACTCTTCGCGGCGGGTGCCGGAGCGGTTGATGTTGATGGCCGGGAACACACGCTTCTCGGCGATCTTGCGATCCAGAGGCAGTTCCATGTTGCCGGTACCCTTGAACTCTTCGTAGATCACTTCGTCCATCTTCGAGCCGGTTTCAACCAGCGCGGTGGCGATAATGGTCAGCGAGCCGCCTTCTTCGATGTTACGCGCGGCACCGAAGAAACGCTTCGGCTTCTCCAGGGCGTGGGCATCGACACCACCGGTCAGCACCTTGCCGGAGCTCGGGATCACGGTGTTGTAGGCACGGGCCAGACGGGTGATGGAGTCGAGCAGGATCACCACGTCCTTCTTGTGTTCGACCAGGCGCTTGGCCTTCTCGATCACCATTTCAGCCACTTGTACGTGACGGGTCGGCGGTTCGTCGAAGGTCGAGGCAACCACTTCGCCGCGCACGGTGCGCTGCATTTCGGTCACTTCTTCCGGACGTTCGTCGATCAACAGCACGATCAGGTGAACTTCAGGGTTGTTACGGGCGATGTTGGCCGCGATGTTCTGCAGCATGATCGTCTTACCGGCTTTCGGCGGTGCAACGATCAGACCGCGCTGGCCTTTGCCGATCGGGGCGCACAGGTCGATCACACGACCGGTCAGGTCTTCGGTGGAACCGTTGCCGGCTTCCATCTTCATGCGCACGGTCGGGAACAGCGGGGTCAGGTTCTCGAAGAGAATCTTGTTTTTCGCGTTCTCTGGACGATCGAAGTTGATCGTGTCGACCTTGAGCAGGGCGAAGTAACGCTCGCCTTCCTTTGGCGGCCGGATCTTGCCAACGATGGTGTCACCGGTGCGCAGGTTGAAACGGCGGATCTGGCTCGGCGAGACGTAGATGTCGTCAGGGCCGGCGAGGTAGGAAGCGTCAGCGGAGCGCAGGAAGCCGAAGCCGTCCTGGAGAATCTCCAGCACGCCATCACCGGAGATTTCCTCACCGCTTTTCGCGTGCTTTTTCAGCAGGGAGAAAATCACGTCCTGCTTGCGCGAACGGGCCATATTTTCTATGCCCATCTGTTCGGCCAATTCGAGCAGTTCGGTAATCGGCTTTTGCTTGAGTTCAGTCAGATTCATATAGGAATGACGTAATCATTTATGGAGGGGGGGGAAATTAAGCTTTTGGCTTAATGAGGCCGCGCCGCGGAGAAGGCGACAGGATCGCGTACTTGTTCGAAAAGGAGTGCGTCGGCGACGGCTAGCAGGGGGCAGTGGAGAAACCAGTGCGGGGCCGAATGTATCACCTGAGTTTCGGAGCGTCTAGCCCTGAATACGCAAAAAGCCCCGCGATTTGCGGGGCTTTTTGAGGACAATCTTTACCGCGACGCTTAGATGTTGGCGTCGAGGAAAGCAGCCAGTTGCGACTTCGACAGAGCGCCGACCTTGGTCGCTTCCACGTTGCCGTTCTTGAACAGCATCAGGGTCGGAATACCACGTACGCCGTGCTTGGCCGGGGTTTCCTGGTTTTCGTCGATGTTCAGCTTGGCAACGGTCAGCTTGCCTTTGTAAGTCTCTGCAATCTCGTCCAGAACCGGAGCGATCATTTTGCAAGGGCCGCACCATTCAGCCCAGTAGTCGACCAGGACAGCGCCTTCGGCCTTGAGTACGTCGGCTTCGAAGCTAGCGTCGCTAACGTGTTTGATCAGATCGCTGCTCATGGAATTCTCCAGGTTGTAAGCAAAAAAACGTGGCCCATCATAGCCGCCCTTCCCTTGTTCAGGAAGCCGCAGATGATTGAGTCTTGCTATGGCACTCGATGAGTTTGGGTATAGCTCAAGTCACGCGCTGGCGGGGGCGATGAAGGCAATTCCAGTGCGCAACGCCGCGTTGCGCACGTGCTC
Source organism: Pseudomonas sp. GW821-FHT11G12 (assembly GCF_058808055.1). Lineage (NCBI taxonomy): Bacteria > Pseudomonadati > Pseudomonadota > Gammaproteobacteria > Pseudomonadales > Pseudomonadaceae > Pseudomonas > Pseudomonas sp. GW821-FHT11G12. Next base: position 417,694 of record NZ_JBXARH010000002.1, on the reverse strand, counting down.
CTGCATGGCTTTCTGGGCGGCAGCGGACGCCCGGCGCGCCAGGGCGCGGAGGATCTTGCGGTGTTCCTGCCAGGTTTCCATGGCCCGTTCGGCGCGGATGAACGGTAGCTTCTGGCTCTCCAGAAAGATGTCGGCGCTGGCGGTGAGGATGCTCAGCATCGCCTGATTGCCGCTGGCCCGCAGGATCCGCCGGTGGAATTCGAAATCCAGTTTCGCCGCGGCCTCGAAGTCGCCAGCGCGCAGCTGTTCGCGCATGGCCGCCACGTTGTCTTCCAGTTCATCCAGATCAAACGTACTCAGCGTCACCGCCGCCAGCCCGGCCGCGAACCCTTCCAGCGCATAGCGCAACTGAAAGATCTCCAGCGGCGAGGCCTGGGCTGCAAACGGCCAGGCCGGCGCGCCCTCCCCGCGCGGCAACTCCACCGGCGACTGCACGAACACACCCTTGCCCGGCTGGATGCTGACCACCCCCAGCGCACTCAAGGACGACAACGCCTCGCGCAACGACGCCCGACTGACCCCCAACCGCACCGCCAGATCCCGCTGCGAGGGCAGCGCATCACCGGGGCCGAAACCCTGCTCGGTAATCAGTTTGCGGATCGCTTGCAGCGCCACTTCGGGTACGGCGCGGGAGATCGAGTTCATGGTTTTCCAGTCGGACCAGGCCAAGGTGCGGCCAGTTGTAAAGCTATTCGAGGCGTCAGGCAAGTCATGCCCCAGCGGGGTTCGACGGCGCACGCCGATGCGCTATCGCAGTGCGAAATCCAACCTGACTGTTCAGACCAGTAAGACCGAACAAACCCGCTAAACCCGTGGCTTTGCGCCGCCAAACCGCTGTCTTGGCACGGCCCATGCTCTGTCCGATCGCAGAATTCACTTCCCGCCGATCCGGAGATTGTCCATGACGAAGCGTTACAGCGCCCTCCTCGCCGCCCTGTTTGCCGGTCTGATGCTGAGCCAGGCCCCCGCCCATGCCGACGGTCTGGACGACGTGGTCAAACGCGGCACCTTGAAAGTCGCCGTGCCTCAGGACTTCCCGCCATTCGGCTCGGTCGGCCCGGACATGAAGCCGCGCGGCCTGGACATCGATACCGCGAAACTGCTGGCCGACCAGCTCAAGGTCAAACTCGAACTGACCCCGGTCAACAGCACCAACCGCATCCCGTTCCTGACCACCGGCAAGGTCGACCTGGTGATTTCCAGCCTCGGCAAGAACCCCGAACGCGAGAAGGTCATCGATTTCTCCCGTGCCTACGCACCGTTCTACCTCGCTGTGTTCGGCCCGCCGGAGGCAGCCGTCAGCACCCTGGACGACCTCAAGGGCAAGACCATCAGTGTCACTCGCGGCGCCATCGAAGACATCGAGCTGACCAAGGTCGCCCCTGAAGGCGTGACCATCAAACGCTTCGAAGACAACAACTCGACCATCGCCGCCTATCTCGCCGGCCAGGTCGACCTGATCGCCAGCGGCAACGTGGTGATGGTGGCGATCAGCGAAAAGAGCCCGAAACGCGTACCGGCGTTGAAAGTGAAGCTCAAGGATTCGCCGGTCTACGTCGGCGTGAACAAGAACGAACCGGCGCTGCTGGGCAAGGTCAACGAGATCCTGGCCACCGCCAAGGCTGACGGCGCGCTGGAAAAGAACGCGCAGACCTGGCTCAAAGAGCCGCTGCCGGCCGACCTCTGACCGGCAACGCGGGAGACTTTCATGGCCTATCAGTTCGATTTCTTGCCGGTGGTGGAAAACACCGACCTGCTGCTGCGCGGGGCGCTGTTCACCCTTGAGCTGACAGCCATCGGCGCGCTGTTCGGGGTTGGCGTGGGCATCGTCGGGGCGCTGGTGCGGGCGTGGAACATCCGCCCGTTCTCGACAATCTTCGGCGTGTACGTCGAGTTGATCCGCAACACGCCGTTCCTGGTGCAGCTGTTCTTCATCTTCTTCGGTCTGCCGTCCCTTGGCGTGCAGATCTCCGAGTGGCAGGCGGCGGTGCTGGCGATGGTGATCAACCTCGGTGCGTACTCGACCGAGATCATCCGTGCCGGCATCCAGGCGATCCCGCGCGGGCAACTGGAGGCCGCTGCTGCGCTGGCGATGAGCCGTTTCGAAGCGTTCCGCCACGTGGTGCTGCTGCCGGCACTGGGCAAGGTCTGGCCGGCCCTGAGCAGCCAGATCATCATCGTCATGCTCGGTTCGGCGGTGTGTTCGCAGATCGCCACCGAGGAGTTGAGCTTCGCCGCCAACTTCATTCAGTCGCGCAACTTCCGCGCCTTTGAAACCTATGCCCTGACCACCCTCATTTATCTGTGCATGGCGCTGCTGATCCGTCAGTTACTGAACTGGCTCGGTCGGCGCTACCTGTCGAAAAGCAGCGCAAGGAGCAGCCAATGAGCGACTTCACGTTCTGGGACATCCTGCGCAACCTGCTCACCGGCCTGCAATGGACGCTGGCGTTGTCGCTGGTGGCGTTCATTGGCGGCGGGATCGTCGGGTTGCTGATCCTGATCATGCGCATCTCGAAAAAACCGCTGCCCAGCAGCATCGCCCGCACCTGGATCGAACTGTTCCAGGGCACGCCGTTGCTGATGCAGCTGTTTCTGGTGTTCTTCGGCGTGGCGCTGGCCGGCGTGGAGATTTCGCCGTGGATGGCGGCGGCCATTGCCCTGACGCTGTTCACCAGCGCCTATCTGGCGGAGATCTGGCGCGGTTGCGTCGAGGCGATTCCCAATGGCCAGTGGGAAGCTTCGTCGAGCCTGGCGCTCAATCCGCTGGAGCAACTGCGTTACGTGATCCTGCCGCAAGCGCTGCGCATCGCCGTGGCGCCGACCGTGGGCTTCTCGGTGCAGGTGGTCAAAGGCACCGCCGTGACCTCGATCATCGGCTTCACCGAATTGACCAAGACCGGCGGCATGCTCGCCAACGCCACCTTCGAACCGTTCATGGTCTACGGCCTCGTCGCCGCCGGCTACTTCCTGCTCTGCTACCCCTTGTCCCTCAGTGCGCGCTACCTGGAAAGGAGACTGCATGCCTCTGCTTAGAATTTCCGCCCTGCATAAATACTACGGCGATCACCACGTGCTCAAAGGCATCGACCTGAGCGTCGAGGAAGGCCAGGTCGTGGCGATCATCGGCCGCAGCGGTTCGGGCAAATCCACCCTGTTGCGCACCCTCAACGGCCTGGAATCGATCAACGACGGCGTGATCGAAGTCGACGGCGAATACCTTGACGCCGCCCGCGCCGACCTGCGCAGCCTGCGGCAGAAAGTCGGGATGGTGTTCCAGCAGTTCAACCTGTTCCCGCACCTGACTGTGGGCGAAAACGTGATGCTCGCGCCGCAGGTGGTGCAGAAAGTGCCCAAGGCCAAGGCTGCGGAACTGGCGCGGCAGATGCTTGAGCGCGTTGGCCTCGGCGAAAAGTTCGACGCCTTCCCGGAACGCCTCTCGGGTGGCCAGCAACAGCGTGTGGCGATTGCCCGGGCGCTGGCGATGTCGCCCAAGGTGCTGCTGTGCGACGAGATCACCTCGGCGCTGGACCCGGAACTGGTCAACGAAGTGCTCAGCGTGGTCCGCCAGCTCGCAAAGGAAGGCATGACGCTGATCATGGTCACCCACGAAATGCGCTTCGCCCGGGAGGTCGGGGACAAACTGGTGTTCATGCACCAGGGCAAGGTGCACGAGGTGGGCGACCCGAAGGTGTTGTTTGCCGATCCGCAGACGCCGGAACTGGCGAATTTCATCGGAACCGTGGAAGTCGCAGGCTGAAAGCAGGCCGTCAGTGCGCTAAATCAAGGGTTTGTACCATGCGCGTTGGCGGCAGCGTTTGATCGTGGCACGATGTCGAGGTTATCGACCGAGACCCCCAGACCATGCCGCAATCCCAAGCCAAGAATCTGTCCCTGATCGCCGCGATCGACCTGGGCTCCAACAGCTTCCACATGGTCGTGGCCAAGGCCCAGAACGGCGAAATCCGTATTCTCGAACGTCTCGGGGAGAAGGTTCAGCTGGCCGCCGGCATCGACGATGAGCGCCATCTCAACGAAGAATCCATGCAGCGCGGGCTTGATTGCCTCAAGCGTTTTGCCCAACTGATCAACGGTATGCCGCTGGGCGCCGTGCGGATCGTCGGCACCAACGCTCTGCGCGAGGCGCGCAACCGTGGCGAATTCATCCGTCGTGCCGAAGAAATCCTCGGCCACCCGGTGGAAGTCATCTCCGGCCGTGAAGAGGCGCGCCTGATCTACCTCGGCGTCTCTCACACCCTCGCCGACACTCCGGGCAAACGCCTGGTCGCCGACATCGGCGGCGGCAGTACCGAATTCATCATCGGCCAGCGCTTCGAGCCGTTGTTGCGCGAAAGCCTGCAAATGGGCTGCGTGAGTTTCACCCAGCGCTACTTCAAGGACGGCAAGATCACCCCGGCACGCTACGCCCAGGCCTACACGGCGGCGCGGCTGGAAATCATGAGCATCGAACACGCCCTGCACCGCCTGACCTGGGATGAAGCCATCGGCTCCTCGGGCACCATCCGCGCCATCGGCCTGGCGCTGAAGGCCGGCGGACATGGCACCGGCGAAGTGAACGCCGAAGGCCTGGCGTGGCTCAAGCGTCGCCTGTTCAAGCTCGGCGATGTCGACAAGATCGATTTCGAAGGCATCAAGCCGGATCGCCGCGCGATCTTCCCTGCAGGTTTAGCGATTCTTGAAGCGATCTTCGACGCCCTCGAACTGCAGCGTATGGATCACTGCGAAGGCGCGCTGCGCGAAGGCGTACTCTACGACCTGCTCGGCCGCCATCATCACGAAGACGTGCGCGAACGCACCCTGACCTCGCTGATGGAGCGCTACCACGTCGATCTGGAACAGGCCGTACGCGTCGAGCGCAAAGCCCTGCACGCCTTCGATCAAGTGGCTGTCGATTGGCAGCTGGACGATGGTATCTGGCGCGAACTGCTGGGCTGGGCGGCGAAAGTGCACGAAGTCGGGCTCGACATCGCTCACTACCAATACCACAAGCACGGCGCCTACCTGATCGAGCACTCGGACCTGGCCGGTTTCTCCCGCGAAGACCAGCAAATGCTCGCCCTGCTGGTGCGCGGCCACCGCCGCAACATCCCCAAGGACAAGTTTGCCGAGTTCGGCGACGACGGCGACAAGCTGATCCGCCTGTGCGTGCTGCTGCGCTTTGCGATCCTGTTCCATCACATTCGCGGCACCCAGACCATGCCGCAGGTCGCGCTGCACGCCAATGGCGACAACCTCGATGTGGAATTCCCGGAGAACTGGCTGGATGAAAACCAGCTGACTCAGGCGGATTTCGCACTTGAGGCCGAGTGGCTGACGCGGGTGGGGATTGTTCTGACCGTGCACTGAGTAACCGGCAGGCACAAAAAAGGCGATCCGGATGGATCGCCTTTTTTATTGCGCCGAAATCTTCAGTCAGCTGCTGACCGGCAGAATCGGACTGCCCAACCGCTCCAGCAACGTCGCCTGCGCACTGCGCGGGTTCTGGTTGCCGGTCGGCGTGTTGCGGATGTAGCGGCCGTCCGACTGCAGGCTCCAGCTGTGGGTGTTGTCGGTCAGGTACAACTCCAGCTCTTTCTTGACCCGGGTCAGCAGCTTCTTGCCTTCCACCGGGAAGCAAGTCTCGACGCGCTTGTCGAGGTTGCGCTCCATCCAGTCAGCGCTGGAAAGGAACATTTGCTCCTCGCCACCGTTGAGGAAGTAGAACACGCGGGTGTGTTCAAGGAAGCGACCGATGATCGAGCGCACGTGAATGTTGTGCGAAACCCCGGCGATGCCCGGCCGCAGGCAGCACATGCCGCGCACCACCAGATCGATGCGCACGCCAGACTGGCTGGCCTTGTACAGCGCGCGGATGATCTTCGGATCGGTCAGCGAGTTGAACTTGGCGATGATGTGCGCCGGCTTGCCGTCGAGCGCGAATTGCGTCTCGCGCAGAATCATGTCGAGCATGCCCTTCTTTAGGGTGAACGGCGCGTGCAGCAGCTTCTTCATGCGCAGCGTCTTACCCATGCCGATCAACTGGCTGAACAGTTTGCCGACGTCTTCGCACAAGGCGTCGTCGGAGGTCAGCAGGCTGTAGTCGGTATACAGACGGGCGTTGCCGGCGTGGTAGTTACCGGTGCCGAGGTGCGCGTAACGCACGATCTCGCCGGCTTCGCGACGCAGGATCAGCATCATCTTGGCGTGGGTCTTGAAGCCGACCACGCCATAGATCACCACCGCACCGGCCGCTTGCAGACGGCTGGCCAGTTGCAGGTTGGACTCTTCGTCGAAGCGCGCACGCAGCTCGATGACCGCCGTCACTTCCTTGCCGTTACGCGCGGCGTCCACCAGCGCATCGACGATTTCCGAGTTGGCGCCGGAGCGGTACAGGGTCTGGCGTACAGCCAGAACGTGCGGGTCTTTCGCAGCCTGGCGCAGCAGGTCGACCACCGGGGTGAACGACTCGAACGGGTGCAGCAGCAGGATGTCCTGTTTGCTGACAACGCTGAAAATGTTCTCGCTGTTCTGCAGCAGTTTCGGGATCTGCGGCGTGAACGGCGTGTATTGCAGCTCCGGATGGCTGTCCAGACCGGTGATGCTGAACAGACGCGTCAGGTTGACCGGACCGTTGACCTGATACAGCTCGGTCTCGCTCAGGTTGAACTGCTTGAGCAGGTAGTCCGACAGGTGTTTCGGGCAGGTGTCGGCGACTTCCAGGCGCACGGCATCACCGTAACGACGGGAGAACAACTCACCACGCAGGGCGCGGGCCAGGTCTTCAACATCTTCGGAGTCGAGCGCCAGGTCAGCGTTTCGGGTCAGACGGAACTGGTAGCAGCCTTTTACCTTCATGCCCTGGAACAGGTCATCGGCGTGGGCATGGATCATCGACGACAGGAATACATAGTTGTCGCCAGGGCCGCCGACTTCTTCCGGCACCTTGATGATCCGCGGCAGCAAGCGTGGCGCCGGGATGATCGCCAGGCCGGAATCGCGACCGAAGGCGTCAATGCCTTCGAGCTCGACGATAAAGTTCAGGCTCTTGTTCACCAGCAACGGGAACGGGTGCGTCGGGTCGAGGCCGATCGGGGTGATGATCGGCGCGATCTCGTCGCGGAAGTAACGGCGCACCCAGGTCTTGAGCTTGGTCGTCCAGTAGCGGCGACGGATGAAGCGCACCTGATGCTTTTCCAGCTCCGGCAGCAGGATGTCGTTGAGGATCGCGTACTGACGGTCTACATGACCGTGCACCAGCTCGCTGATCCGCGCCAATGCCTGATGCGGTTGCAGGCCGTCGGCGCCGGCCTGTTCACGGGCGAAGGTGATCTGCTTCTTGAGGCCGGCGACGCGAATTTCGAAAAATTCGTCGAGGTTGCTGGAGAAGATCAGCAGGAACTTCAGCCGCTCCAGCAACGGATAGGACTCGTCCAGCGCCTGTTCCAGCACGCGGATGTTGAACTGCAGTTGCGACAATTCCCGGTGGATATACAGGCTGCTGTCATCCAGGCCGGGAATCGCGATCGCCGGGGCCGCCGGAGCGGGTTCAGTTGCCGGCGCAGGTGGCGCGGGCTCCAGTTCCGGCGGGGTTTCGGTAATCTGCTCGACCACGGGTTGAGCTTCTTTTACGGCAACTTCAGTGAGTCCTTCGGTATTCATCGAATGTTCCTGGGAGGGCTATTTCTGCTCTCGTAACAATTGAGCGGCACGGACAGCAAAGTAAGTCAGGATGCCATCAGCGCCGGCACGTTTAAAGGCGGTCAGGGATTCGAGGATCACGCCTTCGCTCAACCAGCCATTCTGGATCGCCGCCATGTGCATGGCGTATTCGCCGCTAACCTGATAGACGAAGGTCGGCACTTTGAAGGCATCTTTTACCCGGAACAAAATATCCAGGTACGGCATGCCGGGTTTGACCATGACCATGTCCGCGCCTTCAGACAAGTCCGCGCCCACTTCGTGCAGCGCTTCGTCGCTGTTGGCCGGGTCCATCTGATAGGAAGCCTTGTTCGCCTTGCCCAGGTTCGCGGCCGAACCCACAGCATCGCGGAACGGGCCGTAATAGGCGCTGGCGTACTTGGCCGAGTAGGCCATGATCCGCACGTTGACGTGACCGGCCAGCTCCAGCGCCTCACGGATCGCCTGGATGCGGCCATCCATCATGTCCGACGGGGCAACCACCTGGGCGCCGGCGGCGGCGTGGGACAGCGCCTGTTTGACCAGTGCATCGACGGTGATGTCGTTCTGCACATAGCCTTCTTCGTCGAGAATGCCGTCCTGACCGTGAGTGGTGAACGGATCCAGGGCGACGTCGGTGATCACGCCCAGCTCCGGGAATCGGTCACGCAGGGCGCGGGTGGCGCGCTGGGCGATACCTTCGGGATTCCAGGCTTCGGCGGCATCGAGGGATTTGAGCTCAGGTGGCGTGACCGGGAACAGCGCCAGCGCCGGAATCCCCAGCTCGACCCATTTGGCGGCTTCTTCAAGCAGCAGGTCGATGGTCAGGCGCTCGACACCTGGCATCGAAGCCACGGCTTCGCGGCGGTTTTCACCGTCGAGCACGAACACCGGCAGGATCAGGTCATCGACCGTCAACACGTTCTCACGCACCAGTCGCCGGGAAAAATCATCACGGCGATTGCGACGCAGGCGGGTGGCAGGGAACAGACGGTTGGCTGGGGTAAAGCTCACGGCAGACTCCTGAGCCCGCGCAAACGGGCGAGCGTGACAGTTATAGATGGCCATTATGACCAACGTATTACAGTTATGTGCACCCCTGTGGCAGGTAGTCGCATTCCATTGTCGTTGTAGGAAATGTTCACGTCGAGACACATTTCGACACTTTCCTGAATGTGTCCGAAGGGTTAGGCTGCGCGTTCATTTCGCCAGCACCCAGACAATGCTCCAACAATTTCTGCATGACTTCGGCTACTTTGCCCTGTTTCTCGGCACGTTCTTCGAAGGCGAAACCATCCTGGTGCTCGCGGGCTTCCTCGCGTTCCGTGGATACATGGACATCAACCTGGTGGTGGTCGTGGCGTTCTTCGGCAGCTATGCCGGCGATCAGCTGTGGTACTTCCTGGGCCGCAAACACGGACGCAAGTTGCTGGCGCGCAAACCGCGCTGGCAAATGATGGGCGACCGCGCGCTGGAGCATATCCGCAAGCACCCGGACATCTGGGTCCTGAGCTTCCGCTTCGTGTACGGCCTGCGCACGGTAATGCCGGTGGCGATCGGCCTGTCGGGCTACCCGCCGGGACGCTATCTGCTGCTGAACGGGATTGGCGCTGCGATCTGGGCCGCCGCCCTCGCTGCGGCCGCATACCACTTCGGTGCGGTGCTCGAAGGCATGCTGGGCAGCATCAAGAAATATGAGTTGTGGGTACTCGGTGCGCTGCTGGTGCTGGGTGTCGGCCTGTGGCTGCGCCGCCGGTTCAAGAATGCCCGGCTGGCCAAGAAGGTCTACGAGGACGAGCAGGCCGAACAACTGGCCAAAGCCGAACGGCACAAGGCTGAACTGGCCAAGGCTACCGACCCTAAGACGCCAGCCGAATAAACCGCTGGCGGCAGCAATACAGCCCGACGCCGCTGAGCAGGCTGTAACCGAACAGGCCGACCCACATCTGCGGGCCGGCCGGCCATAGCCCGACCTGCGGTGCCAGCCATACCAGCGGCAAATTCGCCGCCAACCGCAGCAGTTCCAGCCTCAGCGCCCACGGGCGATTCTCCAGGGCCACGCCCAACACAAACAAACCCAATGCCACCGCGCCCCAGCCCAGAATCAGGGCGCCGGTCGACAGGCTGTGTTCCAGATTCATCAGATAACTGCCCAGCGCCACGTAAACACCGAATTGCAGCACCACGTACCACTGCTGCCGGGTGCCCAACGGTACTTCGAATTTGCGGAACCGGCTCAAGTCCGGCTTGTGCATCGGGTATTTCGCCGCCACGTCTGCCGGACGCCAGCCGGTGCGCATGAACCAGATCCGCAGCTTGTCCCATTTGCTCCCGGCGCGGCGCGCGTCGTCCCACAGCTGCGCGTAGAACTGCACGTTAGCCCACAGCGGATTCCAGCTCGCCAGCGGAGTGGTCACGCCAAAAATCACCGGCTCGTTGTCGTCCTCTTCCTGGAACGAACCGAACAGACGATCCCAGATAATGAACACCCCGCCGTAGTTGCGATCCATGTAGAGAGCGTTCTGTGCATGGTGGGCCCGATGATTCGACGGTGTGACGAAGCACCATTCAAACCAGCCAAGCTTGGGAATGTGCTTGGTGTGAACCCAGAACTGGTACAGCAAATTGAGCGCCGCAACACTGACGAACACCAGCAACGGCACGCCGAGCACCGCCATCGGCAGGTAGAAGATCCAGCCCAGCAGAAACCCGGTGCTGGTCTGGCGCAACGCGGTGGAAAGGTTGTAGTCCTCACTCTGGTGATGCACCGAGTGAGCCGCCCAGAGAATGTTCCGCTCGTGGCCCATGCGGTGCAGCCAGTAGTAACAGAAGTCGTAGAGGACAAAAGCGAAGACCCACACCCAGGCACTGTCCGCCGGCAACCTGACCAGCGCCAGATGCTCCAGGGCAAAGCCGTAGGTCACCAGCCCCATGCCTTTGGTCAGCAGGCCGGTGGTGGTCGACAACACCCCGGTGCTGATGCTGTTCACCGCATCGGCCAGGCGATAGTTGCTCACCCCGCGCCAACGGTCGGCGATGAGCTCTGCCACGATCAATACGAAGAAAAACGGCACCGCATACAGAATGAAGTTCATGACGCGCCCTGATCGAGATCCGTGTGCACAGATCCTAGGTGTAGCCGTGGCTCGACCCTATGGCAACGAACGACAAATTAGTGGACATTTAGCGCCATGAATCTGGAGAGAAACCCATGAGCAAAAAAGTTGCAGTGATCCTGTCCGGTTGCGGCGTGTACGACGGCGCCGAGATCCACGAAAGCGTCATCACCCTGCTGCGCCTCGACCAGCGCGGCGCCCAGGTGCAGTGCTTCGCCCCGGACATCGCGCAATTGCATGTGATCAACCACCTCACCGGCAAGGAGATGTCCGAGTCGCGCAACGTGCTGGTGGAATCGGCACGCATCGCCCGGGGCAACGTCAAGGATGTCCGTGAAGCCGATGTCGATGACTTTGATGCGCTGATCGTGCCCGGCGGTTTTGGCGCAGCGAAGAACCTGTCGAACTTCGCCGTCGACGGCGCGGGCTGCTGCGTTCAGCCGGACGTACTGGCGCTGACCGAGGCCTTTGCCGAAGCGGGTAAACCGGTGGGCCTGATGTGCATTTCGCCGGCGCTGGCCGCCAAGATCTACGGCCCGGGCGTGACCTGCACCATCGGCAACGATGCCGACACCGCCACGGCGATCGGCAAGATGGGCGCCACCCACGAAGACTGCGCCGTGACCGACATCATCGAAGACAAGGCGCGCAAACTGGTGACCACCCCGGCCTACATGCTGGCGCAGTCGATCAGTGAAGCGGCTTCGGGGATCAACAAATTGGTGGATCGCGTGCTTGAACTGACCCACGAAAACGACGCCTGACCCCTCTTCTACGGCAATCGTTCCCACGCTCTGCGTGGGAATGTCTCTCGGGACGCTCCGCGTCCCAGCCTCACCGCGGATACAGATCAGACGCGGAGCGTCCAAGGCTGCATTCCCACGCGGAGCGTGGGAACGATCAAGTGCTGCGGGTGACGATCAAACCTCGCGCGCCAACCGCGTCAGGATCCGGTCCAGCGCATTGGCGAATGCCTGCTTCTCCCGGTCGCCGAACGGCGCCGGGCCGCCGCTGACCTGGCCCTGCTCACGCAGATCGGTGAACAGGTTGCGTGTCGCCAGCCGTTCACCCATGTTCTGCGCGTCGAACTCTTTGCCTCGCGGATCCAGCGCTGCAACGCCTTTCTTCACCAGCCGGTCGGCCAGCGGGATATCGCTGCAGATCACCAGTTCGCCCGGCACCGCGTGTTCCACCAGATAATCATCCGCCGCATCCGGGCCGCTCGGCACCACGATCAGCTTGACGATGGCCAGCGCCGGTTTGCTTTGCGGCTGCCCCGCCACCAGCACCACCTCGAAGCGGCGCTTGAGGGCGAACTTCACCACCAACTCCTTGGCCATCTTCGGGCAGGCGTCGGCATCGATCCATACGCGCATCATCTCAAGCCGCCACTCGGCGCTTTTCAGCCACCCAACTGCGGCCATACAGCACGATGATCGCCGCAATCGCCACAGCCTGAGCCGTCAGCGAGTAGGCGTCGGCATGAATCCCCAGCCATTCGAAATCGAAGAACGCCACCGGACGCGTGCCGAAGATCCCGGCTTCCTGCAACGCCTTCACACCATGACCGGCAAACACCACCGACAGCGCGCAGAGCAGCGCCGCGTTGATGCTGAAAAACAGTGCCAGCGGCAGTTTCGCCGAGCCGCGCAGGATCACCCACGCCAGACCGAACAGCAGCACCAGCGCCGTCGCCCCACCCGCCAACACCGCGTTGTGCCCGGCAGGCCCCGCCTGCAACCACAGGGTTTCGTAGAACAGGATCACCTCGAACAGCTCGCGGTACACCGAGAAGAACGCGAGGATGGCGAAGCCGAATCGACCACCGCCACCGACCAGGCTCTGCTTGATGTAGTCCTGCCAGGCCGCTGCGTGGCGACGGTCGTGCATCCACACCCCGAGCCACAGCACCATGACACTGGCGAACAGCGCGGTGGCGCCTTCCAGCAGTTCGCGCTGGGAGCCGCTGACATCGATCACATACGCCGCCAGCGCCCAGGTGCCGAGACCGGCCAACAGCGCCAGGCCCCAGCCGACGTTGACGCTGCGCACCGCCGATTGCTGGCCGGTATTGCGCAGGAACGCGAGGATCGCCGCCAGCACCAGAATCGCTTCCAGCCCTTCACGCAACAGAATCAGCAGCCCGGAGATGTAACTCAGCGACCAGCTCAGTCCGTCGCTGCCCAGCAGGCCGGCGGATTCCTTGAGTTTGGCCTTGGCCGCGTCGAGGCGCTGCTCGGCCTGCTCGACCGACAAGCCATCCTGCAGCGATTGCCGGTAGGCCATCAGGGATTTTTCGGTGTCCTTGCGCACGTTGGCGTCGACGTTATCCAGCGAGCTTTCGACCAGTTCGAAGCCTTCCAGATACGCGGCAACGGACAAGTCATAAGCCTGATCACGCTCGCCGGCGCGGTAAGCGGCAAGGCTCTTGTCCAGCGTCGCGGCGGTGTAGTCGAGCAACTGCGCCGGGCCTCGCTTTACCTGCGGCGGTTGCGCCCGTTGTGCGCGGAAGGTCGCGGCCGCGGCCGGGCCTTCGGCGGCCTGCACTTCGGCCGGTGTCTGACGGGCGAGGTCGGCGATGTTGTAAGTCTTGTCGGTTTTGGCCGTGGCCGGATCGGCGCTGAACTGAGCGATATAGGTCGCCAGATCCCAGCGCTGACGATCGTCCAGTTGATCGGCGAAGGCCGGCATGTCGGTGCCTTCGACGCCCTGGCCGAGGGTGTTGTAGATCGCGTACAGGCTCAGGTGATCCAGGCGCGCCGCATCACGCAGGTTGGCCGGCGCGGGCTCCATGCCGACACCCGCAGGGCCATCGCCGGCACCGTTGGTGCCATGACACACCGAGCAGTGCTGGGTATAGAGCGGCGCGCCACGGGTCGGATCCGGGGTGATGATCGGGGCCTGGCTGACTTCATAGGCCACCGCCAGTTTCGCCCCCAGTTGCCGGGCCTGACGGGCGACGTCCGTGCCGTCCTGCTTGGCGGTGATGGCGGCGAGCAGAGCGTCGATGCCTTGCTCCAGACCAGCCTTCTCCGGTTTGGCCGGCATGCCGGCAATCAAGCCTTGCAGCGCGCGGGTGAACTCCAGTTGTTCACGGTATTCGGCATCGTCGATGACCTTGCCCGCCTCTACCGTTGGCGGGTAATCGGCGCTGATGTAATCGAGCAGGTGCAGCGCTTGCGGCGCGCCTTCCACGGTTTCGGCCAGCAGATTGAAGCTGCTCAGGGCAAACAACGGGAACACCAGCCAGGCCAGGAATCGGGACGAGGCAGTCATGAAGGGGTCTCAATTGGAAATGCGAAGTAACACATTGTTCACGTCGCGGAAGCCTGACTCAAGCTTTCTCTACAATCTCCGGCACATAGCCATCGCCCGCCCCTATAATCCGACACCTCCCGCCTCACTGTTCAAGGACGAGCTGCACTCCATGCGCCAATGCCTGCTGTTCCCGGTGTTAATCGGCACGATCCTGCAACTGAGCGGGTGCGCCGCCTACCGCAATTACGATCTGGAGATGCAACAGACCAATGCCCAGTTGATGCGCGGCGACTTTCAGGGCGCGCTGGATCTGCTGGAATGGCACAACCCCTGGAAAGACAAGGATCTGCTCTATTACTTCGAAAAGGGCTCGATACTCAGCTTCGCCAACGCCTTGCCGCAGAGTCAGACGGCCTGGCGCAGCGCCGACCGCATGGTGTTTCAACGTGAAGAGGTCGTGCCTTCTGCGCCCATGAAGCTGCTCAATCAGTTCTCCTATGAAATGGGCACCATGCTGGTCAACGACAAGTTGAGCCGCTACGACGGCTACGACTACGAAAAGGTCATGCTGACCACGCAGATGGCCCTCAACCAACTGGCCGTCGGCGATTTCGACGGCGCCCGGGCCGACATCAAGAAAACCCATGAGCGCGAAACACTGATTGCCCGTCAACGGGAACGTCAGTACGAGGAACTCGAGGAACAGGCCAAGACTCAAGGCATCTCCGTGCAATACAAGGATCTGCAGGGCTATCCGGTCCAGACCCTGAATGCGCCGGCGGTGATTGAACTGAAAAACGGCTACCAGAGTGCCTTCAGCCATTACCTGGCCGGCTTCACCTATGAAGCACTGGGCGAGCGGGGTCTGGCGGCTCCGGGCTATCGCCAGGCAATCGAGTTGCGCCCGAATACACCGTTCCTCGAACAGGCGCTGCGCAACCTCGACAAGCCACCGGCCAACAATGATGAAAGCGACGTGCTGATCGTCGTCCAGAGCGGTCTGGCCCCGGCTCGCAGTTCCGTCAGCGTGCCGATCCCGGTGCGGCTCAATGAAAACCTGGTCATTACCGCGCCGATCTCCTTTCCCATCCTGGTGCCGGACACTGTCACACCGGCGTTCGACCACATCATGGTGGATGGCCGCAAACGGCCGCTGACCGCGATCAACAGCGTCACCGACATGGCATTTCGCACGTTGCGCGACGATATGCCGGCGATCATTTCCCGGGCGATGTTCCGCGCCAACATGGCGGCCATTTCTCAGGCCCATGAAAATGAACGCAACCCGGCCAAGGCCTCGCTGGTCGTCACTGAGCACGACCCCTTTGAAGAAGCGGATACGCGAACCTGGCGCACCCTGCCAGACAAGACACTGGTGGCACGGCTGCGGCTGAAAAAGGGCAATCATCAGTTCGGCGCCCCCAATGTGCCGGGTGCGGCACCGGTCACCCTGCGGATCGACCGCGACCATCAATTGGTCAACTTGAGACTTTTGAGCGATATCGGCAATGCGATCGGCAATGCCGGGCTACCTGATAAGTAGTGGCACAGAACTAACCGGTGCGATTAAAAAGCTATTACATAGCCAGCATCGGCCGCCTATAATGCCGCGCCCTCGTTATCGCGATGCGGCATTAAAGCTCCTCTGATTATGAGGAATTGGCAGGAGGCCAACGCCACTGCCGATCGGTCCCAGCAGCCCGACCCGCACCCGAGGCTGTCGCTACTCATGGAAGAAGTACCCCATGGCATTCCGCGCTCCCACTCTGATCGCGCTTGGCGCAGTCACCCTGCTGTCCGGCTGTTCGGCGTTTCGCAACTACGATTCCGAACTGGCCCAGACCAACCAGCAACTGGCCACCGGCAACGTCGACGCCGCCCTGACCCTGCTGGAAAAGAACAACACCGGTCCAGACAAGGACCTGCTCTACTACTTCGAAAAAGGCGAACTGCTACGCGCCAAGGGTGATCTGTCCGGCAGCCAGAACGCCTGGACCAGCGCCGACCAGGTAGTGGGCAAGTGGGAAGACTCGGTCAAGCTCGACACCGACAAATACCTGGCCCAGTTCGGCAGCTTCCTGGTCAACGACAAGGTTCGTCGCTACGAAGGCTACGACTACGAAAAAGTCATGCTGACCACGCAGATGGCCCTGAACCTGCTGGCGGTCAACGATTTCGACGGCGCCCGCACCGCGATCAAGAAGACCCACGAACGTGAAGCCGTGATCGCCGACCTGCGCGACAAGGAATACCTCAAGAGCGAAGAGGAAGCCGAGAAAGAAGGCATCAAGACCCAGTACAAGGACCTGCAAGGCTACCCGGTCGCCAGCCTCGACGCCCCGGAAGTGGTCGGTCTGAAGAACAGCTACCAGAGTGCGTTCAGCCACTACCTGGCCGGCTTCGTCTACGAAGCCCTGGACGAAAAAGACCTGGCGGCACCGGGTTATCGCAAGGCGGCCGAGCTGCGCCCGAACACGCCGCTGCTGGAGCAGGCGCTGGTCAACCTGGACAAACCGGTCAAGAGCGATGACAGCGACATCCTGATCGTGGTGCAAAGCGGTCTGGCACCGGCCCGCGACTCGATCCGCGTCCCGCTGCCGCTGCCGATCTCCAACAGCGTGGTGATCACCCCGCTGTCGTTCCCGATCATCAAGCCTGACACCTCGACCGCGCCGTTCGCGCAGATCGGTGTCGACGGCCAGCAACTGAACCTGACCGCCCTCAACAGCACCACTGCCATGTCCCGCCGCGCCCTGCGCGATGACATGCCGGGGATCATCGTACGCACCATGGTGCGCGCGATCACCAAAGGCGTGGCGCAGAAGAAGATCAACGAAACCAACCCGCTGGCGGGCCTGGCGGTCGGTATCTCTTCAGCTGTGCTCGAAGGTGCCGATACCCGTACGTGGCGTACCTTGCCGGACACCACCCAGGTGGTGCGTCTGCGCCTGAAAAAGGGTGAGCATCAGGTTACCCTGCCGAGCGCCGTGGGTGGTTCGGTGGTCAAGATCACCGTCGATCAGCGTTATCAGGTGATCACCCTGCGCGCCGTGGGCAACCAGGTGTTTGCCGCCGGGCTCGCCGCCCACGTGATCCCGAGCGCCAACGCCACTGCTGTGGCCAGCCTCAAACAACCTTAAGAACGGAGTCTTTGCATGCGTTTCAAACTCTTCGCCGTCGCCGCCCTCGCCTTGCTGGCCAGCGGCTGCGCCACCCCGCCACCACCGGAGCCGGGCAGCGCCGCGAGCAAGGTCGTGGCCATGGGCCCGCAGAAACACATCGCGGTCGGTGCCATGCGCGTCGCCCGTGAGAACGGCTTCATGACCGTCAATGTGCAGTTGACCAACACCCTCAACAGCAACAAGACGTTCTACTACCGCTTCGCCTGGCTCGGCGCGGAAGGTTTCCCGATTGCCGAAGAAGAAGTCTGGAAGAGCCAGATGATGTACGGCGCCCAGACCAGCTTCATTCAGGGCATCGCCCCGACACCGAAAGCCGTGGATTTCCGTCTGGAACTCAAGACGCCTTAAGCCCGACACCCTATTCCTGATTCAGAGAGCATTCCCATGTTTGCACGCTTTTCCTTCATCGCCGTCATCGCCCTGCTGGCCAGCGGTTGCGCCAACACTTCGCCGACCCTGGGCAGCAAGAACATCAGCTACGGCGACACCAAGGCCGTTGAAACCGTGACCAACGAGTTCGGTTCGACCGACCTGCAGATGATCGCCGAGTCGATGACCCGTTCCCTCGCCCAGTCCGGCATTCTGCAGGGCCGCCCTGTGGTGCAGGTCTACGACGTGAAGAACAAGACCAGCGAATACATCGACACCCGTGAAATCACCACCAGCATCAAGACTCAGCTGATGAAGTCCGGCGCCGCCCGTTTCGCCAGCGACAACACCGCGATGCAAAGCCAGGTCGACCAGCTCAAGCTGCAAAACCAGAGCGGCCTGTACAAGAAGAACACCGTGGCCAAGACCGGCAACATGATTGCGGCCAAATACCGTCTTGAAGGTTCGATCAGCTCGATCGTCAAGCGCAGCAGCGACTACAAGGACGTCTTCTACAAATTCAGCCTGCAACTGATCGACGTTGAAAGCGGTCTGGCCGAGTGGATGGACGAGAAAGAGATCCGCAAAACCACGGAGCGTTAATTGATGCGCGCATGGATTGGCATGATGGCCCTGGCTTGCGCGTTCAGCGCGCAAGCGGCCCCGAAAGTCGCGGTAACGGATCTGGCGTACCAGGAACGTGTGGAGCAATACATCCACATCGTTTCGTCGAAGAACAATTACCGCGAGGGCTACTACAGCTCCAGCGGTTCTTCGAGCTACGACGAGTTCGAAGCCAACACCAGTTACATCGAGCAGGCCGAGCTGCGCAAATTCACCGGCGACATCAAGGGTGAAATCCTGCGCACCGGCATGTTCCAGTTGATCCAGGGCACGCCGTACACTGCCTCGTCCAAGGGTGACATCTACGATGTGATCAAGCGGATCAAGGCCGGCAACTTCAAGGGCGCCGACTACGTGCTGTTCGGCACGGTGTCTGACATCGACTTCACCCAGGACATGAACGAGCTGGCGAACACCGACAGCTATTCGGCCGTTCTGGGCCTGACGCTGGTGGCGGATTTCAGCCTGATCAACACCAAGACCTACGAAATCACCTCGGCCTTCACGGCGATGGGTGAAGCGCAGGACACCAAACTGGTGAACCACCGCGACATCAAGATCTCACTCAACCGCCCACGGGTGGTGCGTGATGTCTCGAAAGCGCTGGGCGAAGACGTCGCCGGACAGCTGAGCATGCAACTCGGCGGCAACGGTTACGAGCAACCGCGCGAACCGCAGCAGCGCAACAATCTGCCGCGTGATACGGCGCCGGTGATTCTTCACTGACCGACTGCCGAAAACGAAAAAGGCGACCTGAAAAGGTCGCCTTTTTTATGCCTGTCCGCTTTACGCGGCGGCTTTGCGCAACGTCGCCATGAACGCCGCCGCACCGATGAACAGCCCGGCAAACGTGCGGTTCATGCGCTTCTGCTGGGTCGGTGTACGCAGCAGACGCAGCACCTTCGACGCCAGCCCGGTGTAGCCGGCCATGACGATCAGGTCGACGCAGATCATGGTCACGCCGATCACCACGTACTGGATCAGCAGCGGCGCGTGAGGGTTGATGAACTGCGGCAGCACCGCCAGCATGAACACCAGAGCCTTGGGGTTGCTGATGTTCACCAGGAACCCACGGAACACCAGCGCCATCGGCCGACCGATCGGGCGTACCGCCGCGTCATCGCTCATGTCCATCGGCAGTGCGCGCCATTGCTTGATCGCCAGATAAACCAGGTACGCGACACCGAACCATTTGATCGCATGGAACGCAGTGGCCGAAGCGGTGAGGATGGCGCCGACACCGGCACCGACGATGGCAATCTGCAGGGCCAGACCCAGTTGCAAGCCCAAGGCGTTCCAGTAACCGCGCCAGAAACCGTATTGCAGACCGCTGGACATCGACGCAATCGCGCCGGCACCAGGAGAAAGGCTGATCACCCAGCAGGCGGCAAAAAACGCCAGCCATGTTTGAAGCTCCATCGCACACCTCGACTCAGACTCGTGACAAACGTCCAAGCTAATGCGATTCAGGCTGGATGACTACCGATTTTTTTCAGGATGTTGCGGCTGCCGACCAACGTGGCCGGCGCCCGATCACTTTTCGAAACCGCTGGAAGGAAACACATCCGACCCGCGCCAGCGTCGCACGGAGCGTTGGAAGAACAGGCTGTTGGGCACCTGCACCATGGCGCTGCCGGTGCCGAGTTCTTCGGCTTCGATCAGCGTGGTGTAGAGCAGATTGATCGCCACCACCCGACCTTTGACGCCGGGCTTGTCGGTGGTGTCCACCAGCTCCACCACATCGCCCAGACGAAACGGACCGACGGTGAAGATCAGAATCGCGCAGAGCAGGTTCGACAGCACACTCCACATGGCGAAGAACGCCACCGCCGCGACGGCGACGAAGCCGGACAACGCCGTCCACAGCACCGTGGCGGAGACTCCGAGGCGCTCCAGCACGAAGATCAGCGCGCTGCCCATGATCAGCCAGCGCAAACCACCGCGCAGCGGCATCAGCAGCTGCGGCGGGAATGGATACTTCTCGCCCAGGCGGGTCAGGAATCGGGCGACGACGCGCTGTGCGAAGTAGCCGGCCAGCAGGATCAGCAGAATCTGCACGCCCAGCCAGATCGGCTCGATCCATACCGCTGGCAGCGGCAGCTTGAACGCGTCCATCAGGACAGCGCCTCCAGCTCCGACTGCATGCTTTCCAGGGTTTCCAGCGCTTGCATCCACGCCTCTTCAAGTTCGCCTTCGCGCACTTTCAGCTTGGCCTGTTCGGCCAGCAGGTCGCGCAATTCGTTCTTGCGCGCCGGCTCGTAGATGTCGCTGTCGCCAAGGCTGGCATCGACCTTGGCGAGTTTCTCGTGCAGCTTGCCCAACTCGGCTTCGAGCTTGTCGGCCTCGCGCTTGTGCGGCGCCAGTTGCTGGCGCAACGCGGCAGCAGCCTGACGCTGGGCCTTCTTGTCGGTCTTGTCCGGGTTGACCGGCGTGTTACTGACCGGGGCGTTGCGCTGGCGGTATTCCACCAGCCAGCGGGCGTAGTCTTCGAGGTCGCCATCGAACTCTTCGACCTTGCCGTCCGCGACCAGGTAGAAGTTGTCGGTGGTGCTCTTGAGCAGATGCCGATCGTGGGAAACCACCAGTACCGCTCCGCTGAATTCCTGCAACGCCATGGTCAGCGCCAGGCGCATTTCCAGATCGAGGTGGTTGGTCGGTTCGTCGAGCAGCAACAGGTTCGGCCGCTCCCAGGCGATCAACGCCAGGGCCAGACGGGCCTTTTCACCACCGGAGAAATTCAGCACCGGCTCGTCGAGACGCGCACCACGGAAGTCGAAACCACCGAGGAAATCACGCAACGTCTGCTCGCGCTCGGTCGGTGCCAAGCGCTGCAAGTGCAGCAACGGGCTGGCCTTGGCGTCCAGCGAGTCGAGCTGATGCTGGGCGAAGTAGCCGACCACGGTGTTTTCGCCACGGGTCAGGCGCCCGGCCAGCGGTTCGAGCTCGCCGGCGAGGTTCTTGATCAGGGTCGACTTGCCCGCGCCGTTGGGGCCGAGCAAGCCGATCCGCGCGCCGGGGGTCAGTTGCAGCTTGACCTTCTCCAGCACGGTTCTGTCGCCGTAGCCCAGGTTGGCATCAGACAGGTCGATCAGCGTGCTGGAAATCTTGGTCGATTCACGGAACACGAAGTCGAACGGCGAATCGACGTGGGCCGCCGACAGCTCTTCCATCCGCTCCAGCGCCTTGATCCGGCTCTGGGCCTGACGGGCCTTGGTGGCCTGGGCCTTGAAGCGGGCGATGTAGCTTTCCATGTGCGCACGTTGCGCCTGCTGCTTCTCGTAGGCCTGTTGCTGCTGGGCCAGACGTTCGGCACGGGCGCGTTCGAACGCGGTGTAGCCGCCGCGGTAGAGGGTCAGCTTGCGCTGATCGACGTGGGCCACATGATCGACGACTTCATCGAGGAAATCCCGGTCGTGGGAGATCAGCAATAACGTGCCGGGGTAACTTTTCAGCCACTCTTCGAGCCAGATGATGGCATCGAGGTCCAAGTGGTTGGTCGGTTCGTCGAGCAGCAGCAGGTCCGATGGGCACATCAAAGCCTGCGCAAGGTTCAGACGCATCCGCCAGCCACCGGAGAAATCTCCTACCTGACGATCCATCTGCTCATTGGTGAAACCGAGACCGGCCAGCAACTTGCGCGCACGCGCATCGGCGGTATAGCCGTCGGCGCTGTCGAGTTCGATGTGCAGGCGGGCCAGGGCGGTGCCGTCGTGAGCCTCTTCGGCTGCCGCGAGCTCACGCTGCACTTTGCGCAGACGCAGGTCGCCGTCGAGCACATAGTCGACCGCCAGGCGCTCAAGGGTGTCGACCTCCTGGCGCATGTGGGCGATACGCCAGTCGGCCGGCAGCAGGCAATCGCCCGAGTCCGGGTGCAACTCACCGCGCAGCAAGGCGAACAGGCTGGATTTGCCGGCGCCGTTGGCACCGATGAGACCGGCTTTGTGGCCGGCGTGCAGGGTCAGCTCGGCGTCTTCTAGCAGACGTTGCGGGCCACGCTGTAAAGTCAGGTTCTGAAGTCGGATCATAATGGCGGCGGAGTCTACCAGCTTCGCTCACAACTGGCGCGAGTAGCACGATGTCCTCTGACCTGTGGAGCTTTGCCCTTGCCGTCTATGCCCGTCCCGGCGTAGAGGATGCCTGCCTGCGCCTGCAATCGGCGGGGGCCAATGTGTGCCTGATGCTGTGCGGTTTGTGGCTGGAACAGCGAGATGCGACCTGCGACGAGATGCGCGCGAAACAGCTTCAAGAGCTGACCATCCCTTGGGACAAAGAGGTGATTCAACCGCTGCGAGCGATGCGCATGCAGTGGAAAACGCTGACTGACACGGATCCGGTGCTCAAGGGTATGCGCGAGCAGATCAAGGGGCTGGAACTGGAGGCGGAGCGCGCTTTGCTGTCGCGACTTGAAGGCACGGCGCAGGGCTGGAGGCGCAATTCGAAGGAATCGAGTGACTGGCTGGAGGCTCTGGCCGGCAGTGCGGCCAACCTGAACCGCGACGCGCTGCAAGTGCTGCGCGTCGCGGCGACCGGTGCTTAGGAAGCGCTGGTCGGGTTGCTGGCGACGCTCGACACCGGTGCCGACGATGGCGCGGTGGTGGTCGAGGTAGTGGCGGCGGATGCAGGTGCTGCGGTCGATGCCGGGGTTGCCGGCGCGGCTGGCTTGGCAGCAGGTGCAGTAGCCGGTTTCGCTGCAGCTGGCTTGGCAGCGGCAGGTTTTTTCACGGCAGGTTTTGCGGCGGGTTTCGCTGCTGGCTTGGCGGCAGCCGTTGCTGGTTTAGCGGTAGCTGCTGGCTTGGCCGCAGTAGTTGCAGGCTTGGCGGCGGTGGCCGGTTTTGCAGCAGGTTTAGCCACGGCTTTTACCGCAGGCTTGGCGGCTGGTTTCGCTGCAGGTTTAGCGGCAACCGGTTTGGCCGCGGTTTTGGTTGCTGGCTTGGCAGCAGCCGTTCTGGCCGCAGGTTTTGCTGCCGGTTTAGCGGCGGTTTTGGCGGCTGGTTTTGCAGCCGGTTTGGCAACTGCGGTTTTCGCCGGAGCAGCTTTTGCAGCAGCGGTTCTCGCGGCAGGCTTGGCAGCTGGTTTGGCAGCGGCTGGTTTGGCAGCAGCCGGCTTGGCGGCAGCAGGTTTTGCCGCGACGGTTTTAGCCGCAGGTTTTGCAGCGCTGGCGGCTGCGGGTTTCTTCGCTGCAGGTTTTGCGGCGGCTTTCACTGGCGCTTTTGCCGGGGCTTTGGCAGGTGCCTTGGCCGGGGCTTTTGCAGCAGGTTTGGCGGCCGCTTTTTTCGCAGGCGCCGCTGCCGGCTTGGCCGAACGCAGGGACAACGCCTTGCCGACGGCTTCTTGAACACGACCGACACCCTGGGCCAGTTTCAGGCTTTCCTGGGCATCGCGCTTGAGTTGCAGAATGTAGCTGCGGGTGTCGGACTGACGATCCTTCAGCGCATCCAGCAGGTCTTCGAGTTCCTTCACGGCACCCTTGGCCTTGGTCTGCGCCTTGGCTTTACCGGCTGCGGCTGCGTCCTGCAATTTGGTGCGGGATTTGTGCAGTTTTTCTTGCGCCTTGCCGCGTTGCTTTTCCAGTTTGGCGAGCAGTTTTTCAGCATCAGCCAAGGCTTGGGAGCAAGCGTTTTCCAAATGTTCGAGCAGGCTGCCCGAGAGCTGTTGGAGTAAGTGCAACGGAGTATTTACAGGCTTCTTGGTGGCCGACATGGTTTACCTCCTGGCTGACGTGAGTGCGGCTCATACTAGACCTCTGCTGCTACCGCCGCTAGGGCATGTTGACAGTATCGAATGCACTCGGTTGCAGGCTTGCGAAAAACTTCTGCACATTGCTCAAAGCAGTTCACCGGTGCAGACGTTCGCGCTGGCATAATCCACCGCAATTCAGGACGGAGAGTGCCCATGTCGCGCTACTTTTTTTTATCCCTCTGCATGATCTTTTCGGCGGTTCAGGCCGACGAAAAAAACACCGCGAACGATGCTCATGATCTGGCCTACAGTCTCGGCGCGAGCCTCGGTGAACGGCTGCGTCAAGAAGTGCCGCAGCTACAGATCCAGGCATTGATCGAAGGTCTGCAACAGGCCTATCAAGGCAAGCCGCTGGCCCTGAGCGAGGCACGTATCGAGCAGATCCTGGCCGATCACGAATCGCAGACGGCCGAGCATGCCGCCATGCCGTCGACTGAAGCTGCGATGGAAAACGAGCGACGTTTTCTCACCGCCGAAAAAGCCAAACCGGGAGTGAAAGAGTTGGCCGACGGCATCCTGCTGACAGAGCTGGCGCCGGGGAATGGCACCAAGGCCGGCCCGGATGGAAAAGTACAGGTGCTGTATGTCGGTCGACTGCCGGACGGTACCGTGTTCGATCAGAACACTCAGCCTCAGTGGTTCAATCTCGACAGCGTGATCGCCGGATGGCGCACCGCGCTGCAAAACATGCCGGTGGGTGCGAAGTGGCGATTGGTGATTCCATCGGATCAGGCTTACGGCGCCGACGGTGCCGGCGACTTGATCGCGCCGTTCACACCGCTGGTGTTCGAAGTCGAATTGCGCGGCGCGACCAGTTGATCGCCCAATAAAAAACGGTGCGCTGTTGGCGCACCGTTTTTGTGTCTTGCAGGGTCGGTTCAAGCCTGAACCGAATCCTCTTCCTTGTGGGCGGTATGCAGCACTTCGATCAGGCAGTCTTCCAGTTCGAAGCGCTCGTGGAGCAGCCCACCCAGCTCCTTGAATTTTTCGGCAACGCATTTGCCTTCATCGCAAAGGTCATTGAACGCCAGCAGTTTTTCCGTGATGACATCGATGCGCGGATAAATCGTCTCGGCCAGTTCCAGGCCGCGCTTGTCGTTGAAGGCCTTGGCCTCGCCCGTCAGCTGTTCGTAGATTTCGAAATGCCCGGCCGACACGTAATCGACCAGCACGCCGCAGAATTCCTGCAAGGGCTTTCGATCCACGGAAAGCGACTGAGGCTCTGCGCCCAGCTTGTCGTAAGCAGCGATCAGCTCCTCACGCTCCTGGAGCCAGCGGTCGATCAGCAGATGAACTCCACCCCAACGTTCCTGAGCATTCTGACAACTTTCGAGCATGGCGATCTCTCTTCCCTTGTGGGTCATGCTGCCCTACTCCCGCGCCCCTTCTTGTGGGTATTGCTTTGAGAGGCGGCCAGGCAGAGCGTCATCGAGCAACACAAATCCAATGACACGTGCGGGCCAGATTATGCCCGCACGCCTATGGCTTCAAGGTACGCAGGAGAGAAAGTTCATACAAGTGTTTAATCCCCGAGCAGCGCCCGGTGCGACGCTTCGCCGCTGAGCGGTCGTTGCAGAGCGCTCCAGGCCAGCCGCAGCAACTGGTAAACCGCCAGGATCGACAGCGCGACGAAGAACAGCAGGCTCCACTCCGGAATGCTCAGGTCAAACAATGTCCAGGACAATTGCGCGCAATCCTCGCTGTCGTTGAACATCCGTGCCAGGGCGCAGAGCCAGGGCAGAGAACTGAAAAGCTCTTCCGGGTTGGGTGCGCATTGCGCCAGGTGATGCATCGAATCACTCTGCAGCAGCACCTGCCGCCAGGCCGCCATCGTTCCACCCAGAGCGGCTGACAACGCGCCAGACCAGTAGAGCGACAGACCGAAACGACTTGGCCCATGCACAGCCGCCACGCCACAGCAGGCGGTAAGAATACTCAGGAAAAGCCGTTGCACCAGGCACAGGCTGCAAGGCACCAGGCCGACCGCGTACTCGAGGTAATAGGAAGCTCCCAGCGCCAGTGTTCCCGCCGTGAAAGCCATAAAAAACAGGGAGCGTGAGCAGGTCAACGACATGGGTTATCCGTAACAATAAAGACAGGCAGTTACGGTAGAGGAAAGGGACGCGGCCTTTCAAGGCGGGCCGCTGACGACACTTCACCAGAAGTGTAGGGAAATCCCGACAGGCTTGAGAGGAAAGAATGTAGGCCTCTGTAGGACTTTGCCTCAGAAGCGAATTAGCGGTAACTATTCAGTCGAGAACATGAGCGAGGGAGCGCACTCCCTCGTCCATTCAGGCGTGAGCCTGTACCGGTAAAGGCGCGGCCAGCAGACGCTCATCCAACAACCCCAGACCTTCCTGGAACAGCTGGTTGCTGCGTTCGGTATCGCCGAGTCGGGCCAGCAATCGAGCCAGTTCCGCACAGGCTTCCGGGTTGCGCTGCGTACGCAGGCTGCTTTCCAGGTAGTCCCTCGCCTTGCCCCACAGACTGGCTTGCAGGCACAGTCGACCAAGCGTCAGCAGCAGGCTCGGGTCGGCGGGATGATCCTTGAGCCAGCCCTCGGCCGCTTGCAATTGACGCGTCGGATCACTGCCGCGCACCAGGCCATAGAGGCGCGCCAGGTGACTGTCGTACTTGCGCTTGAGGGCGTTGCGCAGCACCTCTTCCGCTTCGACCTGAGCACCGAGCTGGCGCAGTTGCTCAGCGTAAGCCAGGACCAGCGGAGGCTCCTGACGCTGCGACGAGGTCAGTTGCTGCCAGGCACGATTGAGCGACTGCAGACCCACCGCGCCATCTTCCTCGCGGTGCGCCGCCAGCGACAGGTTCTCACCCCAGGCACGACGCTCCAGCTCGGCCAGTTCGGCAGGAGGCAGGACCTTGTCCTTGCGCAGTTCGGGCAGCATGCGGATCACCGCCGACCAGTCACCACGCTGTTGATGCAGGCGCTGCAACTGACGCAGGGTCTGAACGTTATGCGGATGACGCTCGCGCATCGCCTGCAAGGTCACCAGCGCACCTTCGGTATCGCCACGGTCGGTTTGCAGTTGCGCATGACTCAAGGCGATCGCCAGCTCAGCCTGAGGCTGACGTTCGAGGGCGCGCTCCAGCAGACGATCACTTTCCTCGTAATTGCCTTGCTCGTTGGCGGCACGGGCGGCGCCAAGGTAATACAGCAACGGTTGACGCTCGGCCTCGGCGGCCCGGTAAAGATGGCGCTGGGCACTGGCCCAGCGACCTTCGGCCAGATCCAGTTGACCGTGCTCGATCGCCACCTGTACGCGACGACTGCGGTTGCGGCGCGACCACGGATTGACTACGCCACCCGAAGTCAGCACCAGCTCGACCAGCGCCTTGATGCCCCAGATGAGCAGCCATAACACCGCCACCAGCGCCAGCGTTGCCCACAGACTCGACTCATAGCGGAAGCTTTTGTAGGCAACCAGCACGTAACCGGAATGCTCGGCGATCGCCAGACCGAGCGCCGCCGTCGCAGCAATCACCAGAAACACGATGACATACAGACGCTTCATGGCGTGGCCTCCTGCGCGGTGCTGGCAGCAGGTTTGGCGAAGGGTTTCACCGAGTCTTCAGCGTTGACGTTACGTCGCTCAAGATACGCCTGCACAGCGCTGAGGGTGCCCGCCAGATCCGGGGTGACGACCGTGACCGGTTGCTTGCTCAGCTCCGCCACTTGCTCGAGCATGATTTTGCTCTGCGGGTTGTCCGGGTTGAAATTGCCCTTGAGCACGTCCCGCGCCTCAGCCAATGCCTGGGTGTACACCGGCGCCTGGCCATTGAGGGCGGCCCATTGCGCCTGCTCGAGCGAAAGGCTCAAGGCCAGACGCACCTGGCTCAGGCTCTGACCGGCAAGCAGCGGCCGGACTTTTTTGTCCGCGTTGAAATCGATACGGATGTATCGCGAGATCTGATCCCACCACTGCGACCAGCGACTGGCACCGTCGCCATCGGCAGTCAGACCCAGCAGGGAATCACCGCGATCCTTGTACTCAGGTGCCAGCTCGGTGAGCTCGATGACCTGATCGCGCAACGCACCCAGTCTCAGAAACAGACCGGTACGATCAGGCTGTGCGGTGCTGCGCAGCGCCACCAGGGTTTTCGCCACTTGCTCGCGCGCGGCAAACGAACCCGGGTCGTTCTGCTCGCGCAGGATTTCATCGGCGCCCTGCACCAGCGCCTGAGCGCTGCTGATGTCCTGCAGGGCCGAAAGACGCAGGCTGGCCAGACGCAGCAAATGCTCGGCCTCGGCCAGGCGCCAGTCCTTGCGGCTGGCACCGAGAACCGTTTCCAGACGTTGATTGAGGCGCTGCTGATCACCTTGAAGCTGCGTCACCAGACGCTGGCGGTCGGCGAGTTCGTCGGCGCCCGGCAACTGCCCGAGGCGCTCGGTCAGACGCTGGTCGTTGAGTTTCAGGGTCTGGGCCTGGTCACTCAACGCCTGTACCTGACTCAATTGCTCCTGAGTGTTGGCTTGCAGGTGTCGCACCTGCCAGACACCCCAGCCACCCACTGCGATACCGGCAGCGCCGAGCAGCAGCGCGACAATGGCCAATCCGTTGCCTCGGCGCGGTTCAGCGGCCGGTGGCGGTACTTCAACCGGTGCATCGATCACAGGTTGAACGTCATCTTTAGGCAAGGCTGTTTCGCTCACGTATCCATCCTTTGCATTAGAGAACGGGCACGGGATGCTCCCGTAACGCCGTCAGCAAGGCCGCGGCACTGGCGCCGCGACAATCCACAACTGTTCGGGCCCCGGCGGCACGTGCCTGCTCGGCGACCCTTGGGCTTGGAACAAACAACGGCATCTGCGCAAGCACTGACCAAGTGTCGCCGGCCAATTGGCGCAGGTGCTCAAAACCCTGTCCACTGCTGACCACCAGCCCGTTCAGGCGTTCCGCCTCAATCCGTCGGGGCAGTTCCCGCGGCGGATAGTCCGGCAGGTCACGGCGGTACAGTTCCAGATACTCGACACTAGCACCAAGCGCGCGCAGGCGCTCGGCCAGCAGCTCGCGACCGCCCTCTCCGCGCAGGATCAACACCGGCGCGCCGGGCTGTGCGACGGCGTCGAGCAGACGCGGCAATTGCAGCAAGGCTTCGCTGTCATCACCCTCGTCCGGGCAGTGCGCATCCAGGCCCCGATCCCGAAGAATCTGCGCCGTCGCCGCGCCAACGCTGAACCAGGGCATGGCCGGCAGCGACGCCTCATCGGTATCAATCCATTGCACGGCGATACGCGCCGCCGGTTTGCTGACCACGATCACCGCGCTGTAGCGCGACAACCGGGCAAACGTCTGGCGAATTGTGTCAGAGACCGGCAGCGGCGCGATTTCCAAAAGCGGCAGGCAGCTGCTGAAAATCCCCTGTCCGGCCAGCACCTCGGCCAGCGCCTCGCAATCGTCAACGGGGCGCGTCAGCAGCAGGCGCCAGGCCGTCACTCGTGACCTGCCTCGCCGTAGACAGCCTTGAGAATGTCGGCGGCACCCTGGCGGAGCAAATCTTCAGCGACTTGCACGCCCAGCGTTTCAGCGGCAGCGCGCGGTGCGCGGGCTTCAGCGCTGAGCAGCTTGCCGCCGCTCGGCTCGCCGACCAGACCACGCAGCCACAACTGCTCGCCTTCAAGCACGGCGTAGCAGGCGATCGGCACCTGGCAGCCGCCATTCAAGTGTTTGTTGAGGGCACGTTCGGCGCTGACACGGTCAGCCGTATCGGCGTGATGCAAAGGCGCGAGCAAGGCATGGATTTCGGTATCGGCACTGCGGCATTCGATACCGACGGCGCCCTGGCCACCGGCCGGCAGGCTGTCATCGACGCTGATCGCCGAGGTGATGCGATCTTCGAAACCGAGACGAATCAGGCCGGCCGCCGCGAGAATGATCGCGTCGTACTCGCCGGCATCGAGCTTGGCCAGGCGGGTATTGACGTTACCGCGCAGGAAACGGATTTCCAGGTCGGGACGGCGGGTCAGCAACTGCGCCTGACGACGCAGGCTGGAGGTGCCCACGATGCTGCCGGCAGGCAATGCATCGAGGCTGGAATAGTTATTGGAGACAAAGGCGTCACGCGGGTCTTCGCGCTCGCAGATGCAGAACAGTCCGAGGCCTTCGGGGAAGTCCATCGGCACGTCTTTCATCGAATGGACGGCGATGTCGGCTTCGTTTTCCAGCAGCGCGGTTTCCAGTTCCTTGACGAACAGACCCTTGCCGCCGATTTTCGACAGTGGGGAATCGAGCAGCTTGTCGCCGCGACTGACCATGGGCACCAGTGTCACCAGCAGTCCCGGGTGGGCTGCTTCCAGACGGGCTTTGACGTATTCGGCCTGCCAGAGGGCCAGTGCACTTTTGCGGGTGGCGATGCGGATTTCGCGAGAGGACATGGATCAATCCGTACTGAATAGATACGGCGGATAATAACAGCTCAGCCAAATCCACTTTGACCTGAATCAGAAACGGCGTGGCCTCCCTGGCCGGCAATGCCTGGTGAAAAGAGTTGAGAGCCGCCCGACGCCTGCGGACTAAAGCCCTTGCATCATTTTGCGCACGCCCGCCACATGCCGGCGACTGACGATCAGCGCGTCACCGTTCAGCCCCTTGAGGAACAACTGGAAGTGGCCCAACGGCGTACGTTGTAGTCGCTCGATGCGGTCTCGAGCCACCAGCGCGTTGCGATGGATGCGCACGAAGCGCTCGCCAAATTCGTCTTCCAGAGCCTTGAGGGGCTCGTCCAGCAGGACTTCACCGGTTTCATGGCGCAAGGTCACGTATTTGTGGTCGGCAATGAAGTACACCACCTGATCCAGCGGGATCAGCTCGATGCCTTTGCGGGTTCTCGCGCTGATGTGGCTGCGCGGGCCGGTGCCGCTTTCGGCGGCGGGACGAGTCAGGGCCGAAAGCTGAGCCCGATTCGGACGTTCAGCCCTTTTCAGGGCTTCCTGCAGATGTTCGGTTCGCACGGGTTTCACCACATGGCCCACGGCACTGGCCTGCAGGGCCTCCAAGGCAAATTCATCGATACCGGAGCAAAACACCACGGCGGGCGGGGTTTCGCGTTCGCACAGGCGGGCAGCCACTTGCAGGCCATCGAGGCCTGGCATGCGGATATCGAGCAGCACGATATCCGGCTTGTGGCTGTCGATCAGTGCCAACGCCTCTTCGCCATTGGTGGCGCTGGGCTCCAGGACTGTGTAGCCCTCGAGCTCGCTCACCATTCGGGCGAGGCGCTCGCGGGCCAGTGGTTCGTCATCAACGATCAGGACATTCATATTGCGCTGGATTCCTGCGTGAGTCTCGCACAAGGATAGCGTAGACAAGTGGAGTGACGTCCGTCACCGCGATCCACGCTAAGACTAGCGCGAGCGGCAAAAAGTGCCGTACGTCGGCCGGCAATATTTGCCGACACCCGGGACGCACCACTCAAAGCTCGCTGCTGTCTGCGTTTTACGCAGGGTATGCCGATGGTCAATACACCCACCCCTCTCTTCTTATAGTCGGCGGCCAGACCTTTGCGCGATCCACAGTTGCGCCGACCCTTAGTCCTACTGTAGACGCTCGCCGGGCCGATATTGCTCAATCGGAAAATATCCTTGAGCAAATCCCCCGGAACCGGCGGCGACTATGAACCTCGACATGAGAAAAAAACGTATCGACCAGTGTCAGCGACAGGATTGGCAACCCTGTTATTATCCGCGCCAGCGTTTCACGCCTTCTTTCTTCAAGCCGATACGAGCGAATTCATGAGCACTGACAAGACCAATCAGTCCTGGGGCGGCCGCTTCAGTGAACCCGTCGACGCCTTCGTCGCCCGCTTCACCGCCTCCGTCACTTTCGACCAGCGCCTGTATCGCCACGACATCATGGGCTCGATCGCCCACGCCACCATGCTGGCCAAGGTCGGCGTGCTGACGGATGCCGAGCGCGACAGCATCATCGATGGCCTGAAGACCATCCAGGGTGAAATCGAGGCCGGCCAGTTCGACTGGCGCGTGGACCTCGAAGACGTGCACATGAACATCGAGGCGCGCCTGACCGACCGCATCGGCGTGACCGGTAAAAAGCTGCACACCGGCCGCAGCCGCAACGACCAGGTCGCCACCGACATCCGCCTGTGGCTGCGCGACGAAATCGACCTGATCCTGGCCGAGATCACCCGCCTGCAAAAAGGACTGCTGGAGCAAGCCGAGCGCGAAGCCGGCAGCATCATGCCGGGCTTCACTCACCTGCAGACCGCCCAGCCCGTGACCTTCGGGCACCACATGCTGGCCTGGTTCGAAATGCTCAGCCGCGACTACGAGCGCCTGGTCGACTGCCGCAAGCGCACCAACCGCATGCCACTGGGCAGTGCCGCGCTGGCCGGCACCACCTACCCGATCGACCGCGAATACACCGCGCAACTGCTGGGCTTCGACGCTGTCGGCGGCAACTCGCTGGACAACGTGTCCGACCGTGACTTCGCCATCGAATTCTGCTCGGCCGCGAGCATCGCGATGATGCACTTGTCGCGCTTCTCCGAAGAGCTGGTGCTGTGGACCAGCGCGCAGTTCCAGTTCATCGATCTGCCGGACCGTTTCTGCACCGGCAGCTCGATCATGCCGCAAAAGAAAAACCCCGACGTGCCAGAGCTTGTACGTGGCAAGACCGGCCGTGTGTTCGGCGCCCTGATGGGCCTGCTGACCCTGATGAAAGGCCAGCCGCTGGCCTACAACAAGGACAACCAGGAAGACAAGGAGCCGCTGTTCGACGCCGCCGACACCCTGCGCGACTCGCTGCGTGCCTTTGCCGACATGATCCCGGCGATCAAACCGAAGCACGCGATCATGCGTGAAGCAGCGCTGCGCGGCTTCTCCACCGCCACCGACCTCGCCGACTATCTGGTTCGCCGTGGCCTGCCGTTCCGTGACTGCCACGAGATCGTCGGCCATGCCGTGAAATACGGCGTCGACACCGGCAAGGATCTGGCGGAAATGAGCCTGGAAGAACTGCGTCAGTTCAGCGACCAGATCGAGCAGGACGTGTTTGCCGTGCTGACCCTGGAAGGCTCGGTGAATGCCCGTGACCA
Source organism: Pseudomonas sp. GW821-FHT11G12 (assembly GCF_058808055.1). Taxonomy (NCBI): domain Bacteria; kingdom Pseudomonadati; phylum Pseudomonadota; class Gammaproteobacteria; order Pseudomonadales; family Pseudomonadaceae; genus Pseudomonas; species Pseudomonas sp. GW821-FHT11G12. The sequence goes on along the minus strand of NZ_JBXARH010000002.1, from coordinate 384,660 downwards.
CATCGGCGGCACTGCGCCGGCGCAGGTCAAGGCTGCCGTAGCTCGCGGTCAGGCGCTGATCGCCAGCCGCTAAAAGCATCGCGGGCAAGTCGAACTATCGACTTGCCCGCGAACTTGTTTCAGAACAAAATTTCTACTTTTTGGCCGCGATCATCGCCAAAAACGTTGGCATCGCCGCTTCCTTGTCCGCTGCGATCTTCTGCACATGCGGATTCTGTTCAAGTCGCTCCAGCAGCGCCTTGGCCTTCGGCATGTCCGCCAGCAGATCCAGACCGAACAGCTTGTGCCCCACCGCAGCCGCCAGCGGCACGCTGTAGAGAAAATACAAATCCGCAATACTCAGGCTGTCGCCCGCCACATACGGGGCAAACTTGCCGTGACGGCCCAGCGCCGCAAACCCCAGCAGCAATTCAGCCTTGGTCTTCTCCTTGATCGCCTCCGGCAGCGCCGCGCCGAAAAACGCTTCGCCGTAACAGGCACGGGCCGGCAACTCGATGTACAGCTCGATTTCCTTGGCCACCGCCAGCACTTGGGCGCGCGCAAACGGATCGCTCGGCAGCAGCGAGACACCCTTCTGAGTGCTTTCGAGGTATTCGAGCATCACCATCGTTTCGTTGATGTAGCCACCTTCGGCGCCCAGCACCGGCACCTTGCCGCGCGGGCTGATGGCCAGAGACTCAGGCGTAGGCGTCGGGTAGAACGTGACTTCCTCGAACGGCAGGCCTTTTTCCAGCAGCGCCAGTTTGACCATGTTGTAGTAGTTGCTGACTGAGAATCCGTAGAGCTTGAACATCACATAGCCTCCAGGCCGTGCGGGGTGGGCAGTGCCTGTTTATAGATCGCTCCGGGGAATCCTGCCAGCAGCATCACGCCGCTGAATGCGGGTAAACTGGCGCCTTTCCTTGAGGAGCCTGCCATGAGCGAGCCGACAGACATCGATAACGACGAAGAAGAGTTCACCGAGAGCACTTTGATCGAAGCCATCGAAAACCAGATCGAAAGCGACAACCCGCCAGCGGCCAAGGCGACGTTCAACAAGCTGACGCTGGTCGGTTATGAGCGCGAAGACATCCTGAATCTGATGGCCCACGTGCTGGCTTACGAGATCGACGCCATGCTCGATGACGACCGCGCGTTCAATACCGAATGGTACGAAGCGGCCCTTCGTGCACTGCCCGAGTTGCCACCGGAAAAGGCTTAACCGGGCAACCCGATGTGGGAGCAGCTCTGCTCCCACACAATTTGTCACCCATCTCTGCGGCCTTCTCCCGGCCCCTGACTACACTGGAATCCACCCCCGAGACAAAAACCCCGACGCACACTGGACAGGTCGCGCCGGCAGGTTCACCTTAGGGGCGCTGTCGTCCAATTCCTAGAAAGTCTGGAGTCCTTATGTCGCTTACCCCTGAGTTGGTTGCCGAACTGGAAGTCCTCGCACTCTTCAACCTGGACAGTTCCCAGGAAGGCCTGAAAATTCATCAGACCGCTGCCCCGAAGCACATTGCTGCTGCCCAACGCCTCTTTGAAAAAGAACTGACAGACCAGCCTGATGGCGGTTACCTGACCAGCCTCGGTCGCGATGCCGCACAAAACGTGCAAACCGTACTGACGATTCTGAAAGAGCAACAAACCGCCTGATCCTCCCGACTTTGCCCACGGAAACCTCTGCCACGGGATTTCCGCGGGCCAGCCCGGCTGCAAGCCATCGCCGCGCGGTGGAAATCTGACGTCAAAAAACAAATTCAGCTTAATGCTCGCGCTGCACAGGCGCTAAACTCCCCCGCATTCCGTGACCCTCTGCCTCCGAGCCCTGCGAGCCGGTTTGAGTCGACATGACCCGCACCCATGAAATCCGCCCCGACCTGGACGAGGGAATCGACCGCAAGGTACTCAGCCAGCTGCGCGCACGCTTTCTGAAACTCAACGAAGGTCGCCTGAGCCGGGCGCTGGAAGGCCTGTCGACGCGCCAGCAAAGCGTGCTGACCTTGCTGCCGCTGTTTTTCCACGTCAATCATCCGCTGTTGCCCGGCTATGTTTCGGGTAGCACACCGGCCGGGCTGTCGAATTACGAGCCGGACGCCGACGCCCTCACCGAAGCCCAGCGCCTGACGCGTTCGTTTTCCTATAAGCCGCGCCACGGCAGCAATCCGCCACGGCCGATTCATGGCCTGTTCCTGATGGGCAGCCTCGGCACCCTGGCCCAGGCCGACCAGAGCGACATGGACGTGTGGGTGTGCCACGCCCCCGACCTGAGCGACAGCGAACTCGCCGAGCTGCGTAAAAAGTGCCAGTTGCTCGAAGTCTGGGCCGCGAGCCAGGGCGCGGAGGCGCATTTCTTCCTGATCGACCCGACACGCTTCGTCAAAGGCGAGCGCGATACCCAGCTCAGTTCCGAGGATTGCGGCACCACCCAGCATTATCTGCTGCTGGACGAGTTCTACCGCACCGCGATCTGGCTGGCCGGGCGTACGCCGATCTGGTGGCTGGTGCCGGTCTACGAAGAACGGGCCTACGATCAGTACACCCACACGCTGCTGTCCAAACGCTTTATCCGCAACGATGAAACCCTCGACCTTGGACCGCTGGCGCACATTCCACCGGGCGAATTCGTGGGCGCCGGGCTGTGGCAGCTGTTCAAGGGCATCGAATCGCCTTACAAGTCGGTGCTCAAGCTGCTGCTGATCGAGGTCTACGCCAGCGAGCACCCGCAGGTGCAGTGCCTGAGCCTGCGCTTCAAGCAGGCGGTATTCGCCAACCGGCTAGACCTCGACGAGCTGGATCCGTACATGGTGGTTTACCGCCGGATCGAGGAATACCTCACCGCACGCAACGAACCGGAGCGGCTTGAGCTGGTGCGTCGGGCGCTGTACCTCAAGGTCAACCGCAAGCTCACCGGCAACAGTCGCACCCAGAGCTGGCAGCGTTCGTTGCTGGAAAGGCTGGCCAGCGAATGGCACTGGGACCAGCGTCAGCTTGCGCTGCTCGACAGTCGCAGTCAGTGGAAAGTCCGTCAGGTCAGCGCCGAGCGCCGGGCCCTGGTCAACGAGCTGAACTACAGCTACCGCTTTCTCACCCAGTTCGCCCGCACCGAGCAGACTGTCAGCCTGATCAACAAACGTGATCTCAACGTTCTCGGCCGACGCCTGTACGCCGCGTTCGAACGCAAGGCCGACAAGGTCGAGTTCATCAACCCCGGCATCGCCCCGGATCTGGCCGAAGACACCCTGACCCTGGTGCAGTCGCCGAACAAAAAGGAACCGGGCCAAACCCAGTGGGGCCTGTACAACGGCAGCCTGACGGCGCTGGAGTGGGAACACTTCGCACCGATCAAGCGCAGCCGCGAGTTGCTGGAACTGCTGACCTGGTGCCATCGCAACGGCGTGATCGATAGCAGCACACGACTGGCCCTGCATCCCGGCACCAGCGACCTGAGCGAGTTCGAGCTGTTCAACCTGCTCGGCAGCCTGCAACAGAGCATCGCCCTGCCCTTGCCCACCGTTGCCGAAGAACCGCTGCTGCACGCCAGCGTGCCGAGCGAAGTGCTGATACTGGTGAATGTCGGGGTCGACCCGCTCAAGCATCACCGCGACCTGAACATCCTGATGACCACCGAGCGCACGGACTCCCTGAGCTATGCCGGCGTGCGCGAAAACCTGGTGCTGACCCTCGATCAGGTCACGCTCAACAGCTGGAACGAAGTGCTGGTCAATCGCTTCGACGGCCCGCATGCGCTGCTCGATTGCCTGCGCGACTACCTCAACAACCTGCCGCGCGGGCCGCAGCAGCCATCGCTGCGGGTGCGCTGCTTCTGCCACAACCGTGCGCAATTCATCGCCCGCCGGGTGGAAGAGATCGTCGACACCGCTCAGAACCTGCTGCTCAGCGACCTGAATCACCGCTACCTGATTCAGGTGCAACAGCACTATCACGTACTGGAACTGGTGCCGGGCCAGGTCAGCCATGTCGCTCTCGCCACCCTGCCGGCGCTGCTCGATTACCTGGGCGAGGAGCAACCGCGCTACAGCCCGCTGCACCTGGACCCGATGGCGCTGGAAGACCACGACCTCGCGCTGATCCTGCCGATGGGCCAGCCCGAATGCATTCAGGTGTTCTACCGGATCACCGAACAAACGGCCGAGCTGTACGTGCTCGACGAATTCAATGCGCTGTGGCAACAACACTTGCCCTATCACGACGAGCAAAGCCTGTTGGTGCCGTTGCAACGGTTCCTGCAATCGATCCAGTTCCGTCGCGAAGCACTGCTGCCGATGGACTCGAACCACGCCGCCAGCCTTGAAATCTTGTATTACCAGTTATTGCCTTCAGGACCGGGACGCGCGCGACGCGTCGAAATGCGCCCGGCACCGCAGACCCCGGTCAACAAGCCGTTCTACGACGTGCAGGCGATCATCGGCAAAGCCGCACCGGGCGAAGTGCAGGTCACGTTGTATTGCAATCAGCGGGAATTCAGCGAGCTGGAACATGGCGACCAGCTGTTCAGCGTGGTCGCCCGGGAGATTGTCGGGCAGCGCCGGGAAACCGAGCGCTACCGCTGCTACATCACCGACCTCGATCTCTCGGGTGTGATCGGTGACGGGCAGAGTTCGAGCAATCTGTATCTGCGTTACAAGGCTGACCTGGAGCGCTCTCTGAACGAGGCGCTCGAGCAGGTCTGAGGCAGGGTTACTCCGGGAAGTCGCCGCCGTTGGCCGGCTGCGATTCGACTTCCAGCAAGGTCAGCTTCAGGGTCTTGCCACCCGGTGCCGGCCAGTCGATGTGTTGGCCGACTTTCAGGCCCAGCAGCGCACTGCCGACCGGGGCCAGGATCGAGATTTTGCCTTCATCGGCGTTGGCGTGCTTCGGATAAACCAGAGTCAAGTGATAGTCCTTGCCACTGCCCTCTTCGCGACAATGCACACGGGAATTCATCGTCACGACATCGGCGGGCACTTCATCGTGGCCGACCAGCGTATCGGCGCGGTCCAGTTCGGTTTGCAGCGCGATCACGCCCGGCAGCGTGTCATCCAGGCTGTCGATCAGGCGCTCCAGACGTTGCACGTCCAGACGGGTAAGGGTGATGGAAGGTGCGGTCATGATCCGGGCAGACTCCTTTCTTCTGCACACAAAAAAAGCAAAACCCCGCCAAAAAAGACGGGGTTTTCACCAGGCCTCGATGGGTTGAGGCGTTTCCGGACACTATCACAGCTCAAAAAATATACAAGCTACGCTCCGGCGAGCTTTCGGCGTTGCATCGCCTGCGCGCAGATTACCCGGCGGCGCTCGTCATCGGCCGAGCGCCACTCGCGGATGTCTTCGACATGGCGCATGCAGCCGAGACAGACCTTCTGCTCATCCAGCCGACACACGCCGGTGCACGGCGAAGGCACGGCCGGGCTGACGTTGCTGTAGAGCGGCTTCGGCGGACGGGCGGGCGCGGTGTCAGTCACGAAATCACAGGCCTTCGAAATCGAATTCGGTACCGGCCTGCTGCTTGACGATGCGCTCGAGCATCTCGCCCAACTGCTCTTCGCTCTTGTCGCACATCCAGCGTTCGCTTTCTTCGTCGTAATCGAAGTGGAAACCACCGGAGACAGCGGCCAGCCACAGCTGACGCAGCGGTTCCTGACGACTGAAGATCAGCTGGGTGCCGTTCTCGAACTTGACGGTCAGCACACCGGCCGAGTTCTCCATGTCGATGTCCAGGTCGCTGTCGTCGAAGATGTCTTCCAGTTTTTCCTGGGTTTCATCGACCAGATCGTGGAAACGGGCTTCGGACAAACTCATTGCGGCAACCTCAAAAAATGTCTGATCAGGCTCAAGCGCCGCAAGATACGGTCGCTGCCAGCCGATTGCAAAGGATAACGACCAAGCGCCCTGCCCGGCGACGAAATATGCACCCGTCACGCGGGAAAAGTTTCTTCGCCGCAGCCCGAGCCCCGCCGGACGGGAGTTCCGTCGCATAGGCAAGCTGCCGGGTGGCCGGTATACTCCGGCGCAATTAACGCATATTCAAGGATTTCGCCATGAAGCGCCTGATCTCTTCCCTTGCTGCGCTCGTCGCGGTTGCCTGTCTCGTTTCGGCCTGCGGTCAGAAAGGCCCGCTGTACCTGCCCGATGAAGATCAGGACCCGGCCGCACAAGCCCAGTCTTCGCAAAAGCAGCCTGCCTCCAAGGCACACAAGCACGACGTTTACTAAGGGATCGCCATGGACGCTTTTAACTACCGTGGCGGGGAGCTGTTCGCGGAAGGTGTGGCGCTGTCCGCCATCGCCGATCGCTTCGGCACACCGACCTACGTCTACTCCCGCGCCCACATCGAAGCCCAGTACCTGGCTTACGCCGATGCACTGGCCGGCATGCCGCACCTGGTGTGCTACGCGGTCAAGGCCAACTCCAACCTCGGCGTACTGAATGTCCTGGCCCGCATCGGCGCCGGTTTCGACATCGTTTCCCGTGGCGAGCTGGAACGCGTCCTGGCCGCCGGCGGCAGCCCTGACAAGATCGTGTTCTCCGGCGTCGGCAAGACCCGTGACGACATGCGTCGCGCGCTGGAAGTCGGCGTGCATTGCTTCAACGTCGAATCCACCGACGAGCTGGAGCGCCTGCAAGTGGTCGCCGCCGAGCTGGGCGTTGTCGCGCCGATCTCGCTGCGCGTGAACCCGGACGTCGATGCCGGCACCCACCCGTACATTTCCACCGGTCTCAAAGAGAACAAGTTCGGCATCGCCATCGCCGACGCCGAAGACGTGTACGTACGTGCCGCGCATCTGCCGAACCTGGAAGTGGTTGGCGTCGATTGCCACATCGGCTCGCAACTGACCACCCTGCCGCCGTTCCTCGATGCCCTCGATCGCTTGCTGGATCTGGTGGATCGTCTGGGCGATTGCGGCATCCACCTGCGCCACATCGATCTCGGTGGTGGCCTGGGTGTGCGTTATCGCGATGAAGAGCCGCCGCTGGCCGCCGACTACATCAAGGCTGTGCGCGAGCGTCTCGACGGTCGTGATCTGGCGCTGGTGTTCGAGCCGGGCCGTTTCATCGTCGCCAACGCCGGCGTGCTGCTGACTCAGGTCGAGTACCTCAAGCACACCGAGCACAAAGACTTCGCCATCGTCGATGCCGCCATGAACGACCTGATCCGCCCGGCCCTGTACCAGGCCTGGATGGACGTGACTGCGGTCAAACCGCGCGACACCGCTGCACGCCAGTACGACGTGGTCGGCCCGATCTGCGAAACCGGCGACTTCCTCGCCAAGGATCGCGAACTGGCGCTGGAAGAAGGCGACCTGCTGGCCGTGCATTCGGCCGGTGCCTACGGTTTTGTGATGAGCTCCAACTACAACACTCGCGGCCGTGCCGCCGAAGTGCTGGTAGATGGCGATCAGGTGTTTGAAGTGCGTCGCCGCGAGACCGTGGCCGAGCTGTTTGCCGGCGAAAGCCTGCTGCCGGAGTAACCCCATGCTGCTGCGTTTTACCAAGATGCACGGCCTGGGCAACGACTTCATGGTCCTCGACCTGGTCAGCCAGCACGCGCACATTCAGCCCAAGCACGCAAAAATGTGGGGCGACCGGCACACCGGCATCGGTTTCGACCAGTTGCTGATCGTCGAGGCGCCGAGCAATCCGGATGTGGATTTCCGTTACCGGATCTTCAACTCCGACGGCTCCGAAGTGGAACAGTGCGGCAACGGTGCGCGCTGCTTTGCACGCTTCGTGCTCGACAAGCGCCTGACCGCCAAGCGTCTGATTCGCGTCGAGACCAAGGGCGGCATCATCGAACTGGACGTGCGTAACGACGGCCAGATCGGCGTGAACATGGGCGCCCCGCGTCAGGTGCCGGCGGATATTCCGTTCCAGGCGACCGAGCAGGCCCTGAGCTATCAGGTCGACGTCGACGGTACATCGGTCGAGCTCGCAGCGGTGTCGATGGGCAACCCCCACGCCGTGCTGCGCGTGCAGGACATCAACACCGCACCGGTGCATGAGCTGGGTCCGAAAATCGAACACCACCCGCGCTTTCCAGCTCGGGTCAACGTCGGCTTTATCCAGGTCATCGACCGTAATCGCGCACAACTGCGCGTCTGGGAACGTGGCGCCGGGGAAACCCAGGCCTGCGGCACCGGCGCCTGCGCTGCTGCTGTAGCTGCGATCAGCCAGGGGTGGATGGATTCGCCACTGCTGATCGACCTGCCGGGCGGGCGCTTGTCCATCGAATGGGCAGGCCCTGGCCAACCGGTGCTGATGACCGGTCCGGCAGTGCGTGTATACGAAGGACAAGTCCGTCTTTGAGTGAGCAGAAGCCATGACCGATAAGCCTCAGGTACCCGCCCGACAGTCCGGTGAAACAGCGTCCGAGAGCCTGGAGGCGGCAGCGGTTGCCGCGTACCTGGAGGCTCATCCGGACTTCTTCGTCGAACATGAAGAACTGCTGCCGTCCCTGCGCATCCCCCATCGTCGCGGTGACACCGTGTCGCTGGTCGAGCGCCAGATGTCCATCCTGCGCGACCGCAACATCGAGATGCGTCATCGCCTCTCGCACTTGATGGACGTCGCCCGGGACAACGATCGCCTGTTCGACAAGACCCGTCGCCTGATCCTCGCCCTGATGGACGCGGCCACCCTGGAAGACGTGGTGATCAGCGTCGAAGACAGTCTGCGCCAGGACTTCCAGGTGCCCTTCGTCAGCCTGATCCTGCTCGGCGACAACCCGGCTCCGGTCGGCCGCTGGGTGACCCACGCCGACGCGCAAACCGCCATCGGCGGCCTGCTCACCGAAGGCAAGAGCATCAGCGGCAGCCTGCGCGAACACGAGCTGGACTTCCTGTTCGGCGAAGAGCAGCGCAAGCAGATCGGCTCCACCGCCGTGGTCGCGGTCAGCCACCAGGGCATCCACGGGATTCTGGCCATCGCCAGCCGTGATCCGCAGCACTACAAGAGTTCGGTCGGCACGCTGTTCCTCAGCTACATCGCCGAAGTCATGGGCCGCGTGCTGCCACGGGTCAACAGCTCCCTGCGCTCGGTACGCTGACCATGGAACGACAACTGGACGCTTACTGCGAACACCTGCGCAGTGAGCGGCAGGTGTCGCCGCACACACTGTCGGCCTACCGGCGCGACCTCGATAAAGTCCTCGGCTGGTGCGTCAAACAGAACATCGGCAGCTGGCAGGCCCTGGACATCCAGCGCCTGCGCAGCCTGATCGCCCGCCTGCATGCCCAGGGCCAGTCCTCGCGCAGCCTGGCGCGCCTGCTGTCGGCGGTGCGCGGTCTCTATCACTATCTGAATCGCGAAGGTCTCTGCGATCACGATCCGGCCACCGGCCTGGCGCCGCCCAAAGGCGAACGTCGCCTGCCGAAAACCCTCGATACCGATCGCGCCCTGCAACTGCTTGAAGGTGCGGTCGAGGACGACTTTCTGGCCCGGCGCGATCAGGCGATTCTGGAATTGTTCTATTCGTCCGGCCTGCGCCTGTCGGAGCTGACCGGGCTCAATCTCGATCAACTCGACCTCGCCGACGGCATGGTTCAGGTGCTCGGCAAGGGCAGCAAGACGCGCCTGTTGCCCGTGGGCAAAAAGGCCCGAGAAGCACTGGAGCAATGGCTGCCACTGCGAGCGCTGACCAACCCGGCGGACGATGCGGTGTTCGTCAGCCAGCAAGGCCGACGCCTCGGCCCGCGCGCAATTCAGGTGCGGGTCAAACTGGCCGGCGAGCGCGAACTTGGGCAGAACCTGCACCCGCACATGCTGCGGCACTCCTTTGCCAGCCATTTGCTGGAGTCCTCCCAGGACCTGCGCGCCGTGCAGGAACTGCTCGGCCACTCGGACATCAAGACCACCCAGATCTACACCCACCTGGACTTCCAGCACCTGGCGGCGGTCTACGACAGCGCCCATCCACGGGCCAAACGCATGAAAGGCGACGATTCATGAGCATCCAGTTGATCACCTTCGACCTCGACGACACCCTGTGGGACACCGCCCCGGTGATCGTCAGCGCCGAAGCGGTTTTGCGCGAATGGCTGAGCGAACATGCGCCGAATCTGGGCGCGGTGCCGGTGGAACACCTGTGGTCGATCCGCGAACGGGTGCTGGCCAGCGAGCCGGGACTCAAGCACCGCATCAGTGCGTTGCGTCGGCGGGTGCTGTTCCACGCCCTGGAAGAAGCCGGTTATGCCCACGGTGAAGCCTCGGCGCTGGCGGACAAGAGTTTCGAAGTGTTTCTGCATGCCCGGCATCAGATAGAGGTGTTCCCGGAAGTCGAGCCGATCCTGGAAACACTCGCCAAGCATTACGCCCTCGGCGTGGTCACCAATGGCAACGCCGATGTACGCCGCCTCGGGCTGGCGGACTACTTCAAGTTTGCGCTGTGCGCCGAAGACATCGGCATCGCCAAGCCCGATGCGCGGCTGTTCCATGAAGCCCTGCAACGCGGTGGCGTGAGCGCCGAAGCGGCGGTGCATATTGGCGATCACCCGGGAGATGACATCGCCGGGGCGCAGCAGGCCGGCTTGCGTGCCATCTGGTTCAACCCGGCAGGCAAGGTCTGGGAAGCGGAGCGGTTGCCGGATGCCGAAATTCGCAGCCTGACCGATCTACCGGCTGTTCTCGCCCGCTGGAACAGCCGCGGCTAGATTTCTTTCGCCCATGAAAAAGCCCGCAGCGACGGCGGGCTTTTTCAGCAAGCAAGCGGCACGCCTCAGATAGGGCGGCTGCCGTACTTGTTGTCCGGTTTCTTGGGCGGATCGGCGACCACATTGGCCTCCACTTCCTGCACCTTGCCGCCGCGCGCAAGGAACTCTTCCATGGCCTTGGCCAGGGCATCGCGCTCCTTGTTCTTGGCTTCGATGCTCGGCAACTCATCGACCGACACCGCAGCCTTGGCCTTGCCTTTGGCAGCCGGGGCCGGCGTATCGTCACCGCCATCGTCTTCAGCAACGTCTTCCGCTGCTGCTTCCAGACCGTCCTCGGCCTCGTCTTCGTCGCCTACTTCGAGGTCGTCGTTTTCCAGATCATCGTCGCTCATGTTCTACCTCATGACTTGCGAAAAGCAGATTAGTTATAGACCAGCTTTGGCGACTGTCGAAAGTCGCCGTAAAAAAATCGGTAACCATTGGTGACCAACGGTTTATGCCTCTTCACCGTGCAAGGTGGCGAGGACTTTACGGGCACCGCCATGATCGCGGTGCTCGCCCAGGTAAACGCCTTGCCAGGTGCCCAGTGCCAGCCGACCCGCCGAAACCGGCAGGCTGATCTGACAGCCCAGCACGCTGGCCTTGAAGTGCGCCGGGAGGTCGTCCAGGCCTTCGTCGTTATGCTCATAGCCGTCTGTTCCTTGTGGGATCAGACGATTGAAAAATCGTTCGAAGTCGCGACGTACCGCCGGATCGGCGTTCTCGTTGATGGTCAACGACGCCGAGGTATGCTGCAGCCACAAATGCAACAGACCGACCCGGCATGCCTTGAGTTCAGGCAGTCCGGCGAGCAACTCTTCCGTTACCAGATGAAAGCCCCGGGGCCGTGCCCGCAGGGTTATCAGAGTCTGTTGCCACATACAGTTCTCCGCACGTTCGGGGCGCATTCTAGCGCGCTCTGAAAAAAAACAAAGGCCCTAATATTCCTTCAATGATGTAAGCCATTGGCCGTAGAAAAACACCCGTCGTAAACACGACCAAAGCAGTACGAAAAATCCTTACAGCCATCTCAAGGATGACAAATTCCGGACAAAAAAATGCCCGGCGAACCGGGCAAGTTTTTTTGAGGCGCGTACTTACAGGTTGTAGCCGCGCTCGTTGTGTTGTGCCAGGTCCAGGCCCACCGATTCTTCTTCCTCGGTAGCGCGCAGACCCATCACGGCATCCAGCACCTTGAGGATGATGAAGGTGACGATCGCGGTGTAGATCACCGTGAAGCCGACGCCTTTGCACTGAATCCAGACTTGTGCGGCGATGTCGGTGACGGTGCCGAAGCCACCCAGCGCTGGAGCGGCGAACACACCAGTCAGGATCGCGCCGAGGATACCGCCGATACCGTGCACGCCGAAGGCGTCCAGGGAGTCGTCATAGCCGAGTTTGCGTTTCAGGGTGGTGGCGCAGAAGAAGCACACCACGCCGGCGGCCAGACCGATGATCAGCGAGCCCATCGGGCCCACGGTGCCGGCTGCCGGAGTGATTGCTACCAGACCAGCAACCACACCCGAAGCGATACCCAGTGCGCTAGGTTTGCCGTGGGTGATCCACTCGGCGAACATCCAGCCCAGTGCAGCGGCGGCGGTGGCGATCTGGGTGACCAGCATCGCCATGCCGGCAGTGCCGTTGGCGGCGGCGGCGGAACCGGCGTTGAAGCCGAACCAGCCAACCCACAGCATGGCGGCGCCCATCAGGGTGTAACCGAGGTTGTGCGGCGCCATCGGGGTGGTCGGGAAGCCTTTGCGCTTGCCCAGCACCAGGCACGCCACCAGACCGGCGATACCGGCGTTGATGTGCACCACGGTGCCGCCGGCGAAGTCGAGCACGCCCCAGTCACCCAGCAGCGAGCCCGGACCGCTCCAGACCATGTGCGCGATCGGTGCATACACCAGGGTGAACCAGACGCCCATGAACACCAGCATCGCGGAGAACTTCATACGCTCGGCGAAGGCACCGACGATCAGCGCCGGGGTGATGATGGCGAACGTCATCTGGTAAGTGACGAACACGGCTTCAGGGAACAGCGCCGCCGGGCCAGTAATGCTGGCAGGCGTGATGCCCGCGAGGAAAGCCTTGCCGAAGCTGCCGACGAAGGAGTTGAAGTTGACGACGTTGGCTTCCATCCCGGTGGTGTCGAACGCCATGCTGTAGCCATAAAGGAACCACAGGATGGTGACCAGGCCGGTAATGGCGAAGCACTGCATCATCACGGAAAGAATGTTTTTCGACCGAACCATGCCGCCGTAGAACAGCGCGAGGCCGGGAATGGTCATGAACAGCACGAGGGCCGTCGAGGTCAGCATCCAGGCGGTATCGCCGGAATTGAGGACTGGAGGCGCCACCGGATCTGCCGCCAAAGCCAGGCCGGGCATTACGATGGACAACAGGGCGCCTAGCCCTGCGAATTTACGCAGAGTCATATTGTTTTCTCCTGGGGCGTTGGGTTTGTGGCGGCGTTTAAATCGCGTCGGTATCGGTTTCGCCGGTACGGATGCGAATCGCCTGTTCCAGATTGACCACGAAGATCTTGCCGTCACCGATCTTGCCGGTGTTGGCAGCCTTGGTTATCGCTTCGATAACCCGATCCAGATCCTTGTCGTCGATGGCAACGTCGATTTTCACCTTGGGCAGAAAATCGACCACGTACTCCGCGCCGCGATACAGCTCGGTGTGACCCTTCTGCCGCCCGAAGCCTTTGACTTCAGTAACGGTAATGCCCTGCACGCCGATTTCGGACAGCGACTCGCGCACGTCGTCCAACTTGAACGGCTTGATGATGGCAGTGACTAGCTTCATGAAACTCTCTCCCGAATTGGTGGACTTGCCCCAGGAAAACAAACCCGACTCAAGTCTAAGCGCAGTGCCTGGCTTTGTAACGCATCGTCGGCCCTACCTGCCCGACTGACGCCAGCTAACCGCTGCTGACGAAACTCCCCGCTCCGCCTGCCGCACTGCATTCGTCACAGCGACTGCATCAGTGCATGGGTCACTACCGACTAAGCAGAAAGCTTGCCATCTCGCCAAACCCCCCTGATTTCAATCCCTTGGCCGCGGCCGTCGATGCCATCACCGAAATGGCACACGGGATACGCACAACAACGGTGCGCAGCCGTTCGTCCTTTTGCGCGAAAAGCGTGCATCCCGGCCAACGCAAATGACTATAGACACTGCGTGATACACTGCCGGCCATTGTTTCCAGGACATATCCCATGCTCGCGCCCAAAGACTTCCTCGACGCCCTGAGCGGCACCGCCTCCCGCCTGTTCAGCGGCGACACGCCATTGCCAAAAGCCGAAATCGAAAGCCAGTTCAAGATGCTGCTGCAAAGTGCCTTTAGCAAACTGGATCTGGTGAGCCGGGAAGAGTTTGATAGTCAGATGGTGGTGCTGGCGCGGACTCGCGCTCGGCTTGAGAGCCTTGAGGCGAAGGTGGCTGAGCTGGAAGCGAAGCTGACGCCGCCTTCAGAAACCGAATAAAAAGAACCCCACGTCATTCAACGTGGGGTTCTTTCTTTTGTAGCGATCAGGCACAGCGAGCAAGTCGCTCAACTTGATCTCTAATTGATGCCCCCCGTTCAATCTCGGCCTTGCGCAGATCGTAAGTCGATTGCAGGTTGAGCCAAAACTCAGGGGTGGTATCCAGGCATATGGAAAGCCGGAGCGCCATATCCGCGCTGACACCTCGGCGCTGCAGGACGATGTCATTCACCGTTGGCGTGGAGACACTCAAAGCTCTGGCCAATGCAGCAGCTGTCAGGTTCAGAGGCTCCAGGTATTCCTCCTTGAGGATCTCGCCTGGATGAACCGGGCGCATACCATTCTTAGTCATACTCACCTCAGTGATAATCGACGATTTCGACATCCTCGGGTCCATTGAGGCCCCAAACGAAGCAGATTCGCCATTGGGCGTTGATTCGAATGCTGTACTGCCCTTTTCGATCCCCCTCCAGAGCCTCGAGTCGATTACCCGGAGGAGATCGTAAATCAGCGAGTACAGCTGCCGCATCAAGCATCGTCAGCTTACGTTCCGCGACACTCAATATGGCTGACCAGAAACGGGTTTTACCGCTGCAGAACAGGTATTCGGTTTCAGAACACTTAAAGCTAACGATCATAATTTAAAGCTTAACGTTATGCATTAATCTTGAGTTTATTCGTGGAATCCTTGAAAGCAAATGGCCCATTGAGGTTTCACAATGGTCTCTCAATATTTTAGGAAACGGACTACTCAGCCCATCTAAGCCCCACAAAAAACTTCAGCATTTCCTACAAGAAAACCCGGCACATCTGCTTGCAATGCTGGAGAGGGCTTCCTCAGTTCTGCCCCGCAACATCCAGTGAAAGTTTGCCCAAGCAACCATCCCTCCAACACCGTCCTCCCCGACTACCCTTCAAAAACCCGCAGGAAGCGGCCCCCGATTCAACCCAAGGAATGCCCATGTCCCTCGCCATCGTCCACAGTCGCGCCCAGATTGGCGTGGATGCTCCCGCCGTCACCGTCGAAGTCCACCTGGCCAATGGTTTGCCCTCGCTGACCATGGTCGGGTTGCCGGAGGCAGCAGTGAAGGAGAGCAAGGATCGGGTGCGCAGTGCGATCATCAATTCCGGGCTGCAGTTTCCGGCGCGGCGGATCACGCTGAATCTGGCCCCGGCGGATTTGCCCAAGGATGGCGGGCGGTTCGATCTGGCGATTGCGCTGGGGATTCTGTCGGCGAGTGTGCAAGTGCCGACGCTGACGCTGGATGACGTGGAATGCCTGGGTGAACTGGCGTTGTCCGGCGCGGTGCGGGCGGTGCGCGGGGTATTGCCGGCGGCACTGGCGGCGCGCAAGGCCGGGCGGACGCTGATGGTTCCGCGGGCGAATGCCGAAGAAGCGTGCCTGGCATCAGGGCTGAAGGTGATCGCGGTGGATCATCTGCTGGAGGCGGTGGCGCATTTCAATGGGCATACGCCGATCGAACCTTATGTTTCGGACGGGTTGATCCATGCCACCAGACCCTATCCCGACCTGAATGAAGTTCAGGGTCAACTGGCCGCCAAGCGGGCGCTGCTGATAGCGGCGGCGGGTGCGCATAACCTGCTGCTCAGCGGGCCACCGGGAACGGGCAAGACGTTGCTGGCCAGTCGATTGCCGGGGTTGCTTCCGCCTCTGGCCGAGAGTGAGGCGCTGGAAGTTGCAGCGATTCAGTCGGTCGCCAGTGGCGCCCCGCTCACCCATTGGCCGCAACGGCCCTTTCGCCAACCTCACCATTCGGCCTCCGGACCGGCACTGGTCGGTGGCAGCTCAAAACCTCAGCCCGGCGAAATCACCCTCGCCCACCACGGCGTGCTGTTTCTCGACGAACTCCCTGAGTTTGATCGCAAGGTACTGGAGGTTCTGCGCGAACCCCTGGAGTCCGGGCATATCGTCATCGCGCGCGCAAAGGATCGCGTGCGCTTCCCCGCACGTTTTCAACTGGTCGCGGCGATGAACCCGTGCCCTTGTGGATATCTTGGCGAGCCAACGGGGCGTTGCTCGTGCACCCCGGACATGGTGCAGCGTTATCGCAACAAGCTGTCGGGGCCGTTGCTCGACCGGATCGACCTGCACCTGACCGTTGCAAGGGAAGCCACTGCATTGAACCCGGCAATCAAACCCGGCGAGGACAGTGCCAGTGCAGCGATTCAGGTCGCCGAAGCCCGGGAGCTACAGCAAAAGCGTCAAGGCTGCGCCAATGCATTTCTGGATCTGCCGGGGTTGCGCAGACACTGCAAGTTATCCACAACCGATGAACACTGGCTGGAGTCTGCATGCGAACGGCTGACACTTTCACTGCGTTCGGCGCATCGGTTGCTCAAGGTTGCACGGACACTGGCCGATATAGAGAAGGTTGATGCCATCTCCCGCGAACATCTGGCCGAAGCGCTTCAGTATCGCCCAGCGACGCAATGACGGTATGGACAGGCTGTTTGCAAGTGGTCTGTGCCGGCTGAGAATAAAGTCCGCGCACGCTGATAGCCATTAGCCAAGATGTGATATAACGACGGCGCTCTTCATCAGGCACCAGAGCCTTTAGTTAAAAGCTCAAACTTTAAAGCAATATAAAATGGAGGCGGCACATCATGGAAAAGATCTCTTCAGCCCACCGGGCGCAATATACTTGATCAATTAAAATCGTCATGAGACGGCAGACTAAAAACAACTGCCCATGACAGATTTCAATGGCGAACGCGCCAAGACAATATCAATCAATTAATTGTCCACGCGCACCCAGCTGATCCAACTTTGTTTTGCCACGGCAAATTTTATAAGTACCAGTCAATAATGAAAAACGTCTATCTGATCAGCAATGTCACCCGTGGCGGCAAAACATACCTCGAATACCTGATCCCTGCGCTCAATGCCCTGCGCAACACCTACAACTGCATCGTCCTGCAAACAGACAAGACGGGGCTGAGCCGGCAAGAGGCAGAAGAGATCCTCGACTACCCGGTTCAGCAGGTAGGTGTAGAAGAGATTTCGAACCTGGAATCACAAATCGTCATTTCAAACGACGCCTGGGTTGGCCGCCTGCTCGACGATTCGAACTTTGGCATCTTCATGACCCACGGCAATATCGGAATGCCGACCAAGGACAAGTATTACTACGCCGAACTGACGTCCTATTGGGACGTGGTCATTGCTTCATCCCGATCAGGTTTTGACCTGATCAAAACCGGCCTGCAACGCTACAGACCCGACAGAAAAGCCCTGAAATCCCTGATTGCCGATGGCATTGCATTGCGCACCGACATGCGCAAGACAAGTCCGGTCGCGACGTTGCCAATCAAGGTCCCCCGATTCTTCGAGTCCGCTCCGGTGTCGAACAAGGCGTCGGGGGACTACGTTGTCGGGCTGTTGCCGACCCAATTGGGCATTTGCCCAAGTGGCGCATCGCTGTACGAAAACCTGCAAACCGTGATCAATGCCGTCAGGTCACAGATTGCACATGCCCGGTTCATCCTGCGTCCGTACATGGCCGACCTCGAGCATCCAACCCTGAAGGACCTGTGCAAACAGCTCTCTGTGTATGACTGGATCACCATAGACGAGCCAGGCACCAGCAGCACGGTTTTCTACCAGCAGTGCGACACCATCATTACCGACGCCTCGACCGGTGGTGTTTCGTTCATGCTCAACTCGTGCAAGTTGCCAATCTATTACGTTCCGACCTCCGATGAATGCAATCCGATTGTCGACGCCTGGCTGCAACAGATGAATAACCTGCTGCCCATTGCGAAAAACGGCGACGAACTAAAAGAGTTGGCACTGGGCTTCAGCCTGATGTCCCCCGACGACAATTACTTTATATACAAGAAGTTCTACGAAACGCAGTACCGCAACTTGCCGTTACCGCAGGATGTGTTTCATGACTTGATCGAAAACAAGCATGATTCGATGTTCTGCCAGTTAACCATCGACTCCTTTGGCAATATCAAAGAACGTGACTGAACACAGATAAAGCGCGTTGAACCTGCCGCAAGGTTCAACGCCATTTACCCACACGGAACACTGGTCAGAATGCTATGAAATGTGACCCTCGCGCGCAGGTGATATGGATTACGGGCCTTTCCGGCGCCGGCAAATCAACGCTGGCCGATGAGCTCGTTGCCCGTCTGCGCAGCGATGGCCAATCGGTTGTGATGCTCGATGGCGATGAATTGCGCGAGGTGTTCGGCGCCACCGCCGCCAACTCGCAGAACCATGGCCGTGAAGGTCGACTCGCGCTGGCCATGCAATACGCCCATCTCTGCAGAATGATCGCGGCGCAAGGCCACACCGTGGTGATCGCGACGATCTCGCTGTTTCGTGAAGTTCATGCGTGGAACCGCGCCCATCTGCCCGGTTATTTCGAGGTTTACCTGAAAGTACCGGTAGAGGAACTCAGCCGCCGGGATCCCAAGGGCATCTACCGTCGGTTTCATGCCGGTGAACTGAACAACGTTGCCGGACTTGACCTGCCCATTGATGAACCGCAAGCGGCGGACTGGCTGGTTGAATTCGCCCCCCTGCGCTCCGGGCAAAGCCTGGCAGACGATTTACTCAATAAAATTTATACAAGGAATCTGGTATGAAAACCGAATGGGATTACACCACCCTGGCCGACGCCTATCTGAAGCGTCCTGACTACGCCGATGCCGCCATCGACGCGATGCTCTCGATCGCAGGTGCCGAACAGGGTGACAAGTTCTGCGACGTGGGTGCTGGCGTTGCCCACCTGACGCTGATGCTGGCCGCTCGTGGCCTGGACGTCACCGCCGTGGAGCCCAACGATGCTATGCGCGCCAACGGCATCAAGCGCACCGCCGAGCTGGCCAATGTCAAATGGCACGAAGGCACCGGCGAAGTGACCGGTCAAGCGACCCAGGCGTTCGACATGGTCACCTTCGGCAGCTCGTTCAACGTCTGCGACCGCCAGCAGGCCCTGAAAGAAACCGCGCGCATTCTCAAGCCTCGTGGCTGGTTCGCCTGCATGTGGAACCACCGCAATCTCGAAGACCCGATCCAGGCCCGGATCGAAGCCATCATCAAGGAGCGCGTACCGGGTTATGGCTACGGCACCCGTCGCGAAGACCAGACGGCCGTGATCGACGCCAGCGAACTGTTCGGCCCGGTCGTACACCTGGACGCCCGTGTCATTCACGAGCAGAGCATTGAAGAATGCCTGGAAGCCTGGCGCTCCCACGCCACGCTGGAGCGTCAGGCCGGTGCGAACTTCCACGAGGTGATCAGCGCCATCGACGACTACCTGAAAGGCCTGAAGACGCCTTCGATCCAGATTCCGTACTCGACGAACATTTGGGTCGCTCAGCTGAGATAACGCCTGATGGCCCTGCATTTCTCTACCAAGGCCGGCACGCTGTCCAGCCTGCAAGGACGACTCGCGTCGGCCCGCATTGCGCCGCTGCTGGCATTCACCGTGGCGGACTGGCAACGGGATCGGCAAGCCTGTGTCCAGGCTATCCGGGGGCGGCTGCCTGCCGCTCCCTGGATCGTGCGTTCCAGCTGCGGACGCGAAGACGGCGCCCAGGCGTCCTTCGCGGGCGCCTTCCTGTCGATCCCGGATGTCGATGACACAGGGCTGGCCTCGGCGGTTGAACAGGTCATCGCCAGTTATGGCGAGGTGTATCCGTCGGACGAGATCCTGGTCCAGCCCATGCTGGGGAATGTGCTGCGCTCCGGCGTGGCGTTTTCCCACGACCCCAACACCTGCGCGCCATATCGGGTGGTGAACTGGTCGGAAGGCAGCGACACGGCCTCGGTGACCGGTGGCATGGGCGGTCGGCTCTGGCAGCAGGCGGCCCACAGCAAGGTTTCAGCACCAGCGGCGCTCGCGCCTGTGGTCGGCTTGCTCGAAGAGTTGCTGGAGCTGTTCGGTGGCGGGCCTGTCGACTGCGAGTTTGCAGTCACCCGTGAAACCGAAGGCGAAGTGCTCTGGCTGTTACAGGCCCGGCCGTTGATTCTGCCTTCCCGTCCGGAATCCGATGCAGAGCAATCGGCCCGTCTGGAAAGCATTCAGCGCAAAGTGGCGCGCGGCATGCGTCCACATCCATTCCTGATCGGCCAGCGCACGGTCTATGGCGTGATGCCTGACTGGAACCCGGCCGAGATCATCGGTATCCGGCCCAAGCCGTTGGCACTCTCGCTGTACCGGGACCTGGTGACCGACTCCATCTGGGCCTACCAGCGTCACAACTACGGCTACCGCAACCTGCGCAGCTTTCCGCTGATGCCGCATTTTTTCGGCCTGCCCTATATCGATGTGCGCTTGTCGTTCAACTCCTTCATTCCGGCAGACCTTGATGAAGATCTGGCCGGGCGGTTGGTCGACTACTACATCGATCGATTGCTGGCTGAACCGACACTCCACGACAAGGTGGAGTTCGAGATCGTGTTCTCGTGCTACACCCTGGATCTGTCGCAACAACTGGAACGCCTCGCCGATGCAGGCTTCCAGCCTCACGAGCTGGACGCGATCAGCACCAGTCTGCGCAAGCTGACCAACCGTATCGTCCACCCCAAGGACGGTCTGTGGCGCAGCGATGCCAACAAACTCGATGTGCTCAATGCCCGCCGCGATGAGTTGCTGGCTTCCGATGCCGATCCGCTGGAGCGCATTTACTGGCTGCTGGAAGATGCGAAACGCTAC
Organism: Pseudomonas sp. GW821-FHT11G12; assembly: GCF_058808055.1. Taxonomy (NCBI): domain Bacteria; kingdom Pseudomonadati; phylum Pseudomonadota; class Gammaproteobacteria; order Pseudomonadales; family Pseudomonadaceae; genus Pseudomonas; species Pseudomonas sp. GW821-FHT11G12. The sequence continues at coordinate 363,807 of NZ_JBXARH010000002.1, read as the reverse complement.
GGCACCCTGCCCTTCGCCGGTCTGGCGCGCGCCGGCTTCGTCGCCGTGCAGATGCTCAGGTCGCTGGTGACCGTGGGTGTGTTTTCGCAGGCAGACTACGATGCGTTCATGGCCGGTGTTTCCACCGTCAGCGGGCAATTGGCACGCGACCGGGCGACGCTCGACAAGACGACTTTCCTGGCGCGTTACGGGCATCTGCGACCGGGCACCTACGACATCCTTTCACCCCGCTACGATGAAGCGCCGGAGCTTTATTTCGACTGGACTCAACGTCCAGCCGCTCCGGAACCGCTTCAACCGTTTTCGCTGACGCTGCCACAGATGCGCGAGATCGTGAAACTGCTCGAAGCCCATGGCTTGCAGCCCGATCCGGTCGGTTTGCTGGACTTCCTGCAAAACGGTATCGAACTGCGGGAACTGGCCAAGTTTCACTTCACCCGCAATCTCTCCGACGCGCTGGCGTTGATTGCGCAAGTCGGTGCCGAGCACGGCATCGGTCGCGAAGACCTGGCCTATTGCGATATCCGCGCCTTCACCGAATTGCACGTGGCGGCAGCGGATCCGAAAGAGGTGCTGCTGCGCAGCATCGAACAGGGCAAGGCGCGCTATGCCGAGACGCTCAAGGTCTCCCTGCCGCCGGTGATCACCCGACCGGAAGATGTCTGGAGTTTCGAGTGGCCGGAAACGGCGCCCAATTTCATCACCCAGAAACGCGTGACCGCGCCGGTTGTGCTGTGCGACGACCGGGACAAACTCGCCGGGGCGATCGTCTGCATTCCCAACGCCGATCCGGGGTTCGACTGGCTGTTCGCCTACCCGATTGCCGGATTGATCACAGCGTGGGGCGGTGCCAATTCGCACATGGCGATCCGTGCCGGCGAGCTGGGCTTGCCGGCCGTCATTGGTGCGGGGGAAGTGCTTTACCGGCGCTGGTCAACCGCAGATTTCCTGCACCTGGATTGCCCGGGCCGCCGGGTGGAGATGATGACATGAAGGTTGTCGCCGTCAGTCAGCGAGTGGACAGTCATCCGGAACGCGGAGAAACCCGTGATGCGCTGGATCAGCGACTGATCGGTTTCCTTCTGGCAGCCGGTTTTGTCCCGGTGCCAGTGCCCAACGGTTTGCCGCTCGATCACTGGCTGGCGGCTGTCGCGCCACACGCCATTGTGCTGTCGGGGGGCAATGACATCGGTCAGTGCCCGGCCCGCGACCGTACCGAAAGCGAGCTGCTGGATCACGCGCGCGCGCGTCAGTTGCCAGTGCTGGGCATTTGTCGCGGCATGCAGATGCTGGCGCACTGGTCCGGCGGCGGGCTGAAACCGGTCACCGGTCATGTGCGAACCCGGCATCAGTTGTCCGGCCGGATCGTCGCCGAAGTGAACAGCTATCACGGCCTCGCTCTTGCCAGTTGCCCGCAGGGGTTTGAAGTCATGGCGCGCAGCGAAGACGGGGAAATCGAAGCCATCCGCCACCTCCAGCTGCCGTGGGAAGGCTGGATGTGGCACCCGGAACGTGAAGCGGATTTTGCCTTCCACGATCTTCAGCGAATCCGGCAGTTGTTCGGCGAACCCCACTCCTCTCAATAACCCACGGGATAGACGTGTTGTGAAAGCCATTATTCTGGCTGCCGGACGTGGCAGTCGCATGAAAAGCCTCACGGATGAGCGGCCCAAGTGCCTGGTCGAGTTGCGGGGCAAACCCCTGCTCGAATGGCAGTTGGAGTCCCTGCGCGCGGCCGGTATCAGTGAAATCGCCGTGGTCACCGGCTATAAGCGTGAGTTGCTGGCCGACCGTGGCCTGATCGAGTTTCACAACCCGCGCTGGGCGGACACCAACATGGTGTCGTCACTGGCCTGCGCCGAATCGTGGCTGCAGGGGCAGCCGTGCCTCGTGAGTTATTCCGATATTTTCTACAGCCCGGCGGCCGTTCAGTCGTTGATGGCCAACACGGCATCACTGGCGGTGACCTATGACCCCAACTGGCTGGAACTGTGGACGCAACGTTTCGGCGACCCGTTACTGGATGCCGAAACGTTCCGCCTGACCGACGCCGGCACGCTGGCGGAAATCGGCAACAAGCCGCAATCGGTGGACGAAGTTCAGGGCCAATACATGGGACTGCTGCGCTTCACCCCCGAGGGCTGGGCAGAGGTCGTTCGGCTACGAGCCGAACTGACCCCGGAACAACGCGACAAGATGCACATGACCAACACGCTGCAGCGCGTCATCGATGCTGGCCGGGTTCCCGTCGAAGCCGTTGCTTACACGGGAGAATGGGGAGAGGTCGACTCCAGCGAAGACCTCTGCGCGTACCAGTAAGCGGATACGCCCTCTCAGCGGAAGCGGTCGACCTCTTGGCGCAGGTCGGCCGCCAGGCTTTCCAGCTCCTTCGCCGTAATGGCCAGGTTCGACACCACCTCGCGCTGCTCGCTGTTGGCCATCGCGATGCTCTGCAGATTGCTGCTCAACAACGTCGCGGTGCTGCTCTGCTCCTGAGTCGCGGTGGTGATCGCCGCGAACTGCTGACCCGCCGAACGACTCTGCTCATCGATCCGCGCCAGCGCCGACGCGACGTTGGCATTGCGCGACAGGCCTTCCTGCATCAGCACGTTGCCCTGCTCCATGGTGCTGATGGCGTTGCCGGTTTCCTGCTGAATGCTGTGGATCATCCCGGAGATTTCGTCCGTCGCCTGACGCGTGCGCGACGCCAGATTGCGCACTTCGTCAGCCACCACAGCAAAGCCGCGACCCTGTTCACCGGCACGGGCCGCTTCAATCGCAGCGTTGAGTGCCAGCAGGTTGGTCTGTTCGGCAATCGAGGTGATCACGCTGACGATGCCGCCGATTTCCTGGGAGCGCTGACCGAGCGTGTTGATTACAGTCGCCGTGGTGTTCAGCGCACCGGCAATCTGTTCCAGCGAGGACGACGCTTCTTCCATGGAGCTGCGACCGATCTGGGTCTGCTGGGCATTTTCCTGGGCCAGACGCTGGGTGTTGCCCATGTTGTCGGCAATGTTCAGCGAGGTGGCGGAGAACTCTTCAACCGCACCCGCCATGCTGGTGATCTCGCCGGACTGCTGCTCCATGCCTTCATACGCGCCGCCGGACAAACCGGACAGCGCCTGCGCACGGCTGTTGACCTCTTCCGAAGCGCGGCGGATGTGCTCGACCATGGTCGACAGCGCCTGGCTCATCTGGTTGAAGGCACGGGCCAACTGACCGATTTCATCGTTGCTCGAAACGTTCAGGCGCACGCTCAGATCGCCGGCACCCAGGGCTTCCGCCTGACGCACCAGATCACCCAGTGGTTGCAGTTTGCTGCGCAGCAGCCACACCGCCGAACCGACCGCAATCAGCATCGCCAGCAGGCTGCCGATGGCCAACTGGATGCCAACGCTCCAGGTCACTTCGCGGATCTCGGATTTCGGCATGCTCGCCACCACAGACCATGGTCCACCCTCGAACGGTACGGCGATGCTGTAGAAGTCTTCGGACTTGTCGCTCCAGAACCGGCCCTTGCCCGGCGTCTTCGCCAGACCGTTGACCACCGGCACCGCTTGATCCGGCGCCTGCACGCCCGCTGGCGCAACCAGCCATTTATTCTGTTCGTCCAGCAGCGCCAGGGAGCCGCTCTGGCCGATGCGGAAACGCTTGAGGTTGTCGAACTGGGCGTTTTGCGCGTCGGTGTAATCGAAGCCGACGAACAATACCGCGATCACCTTGCCGCTGCTGTCACGCACCGGGGTGTACTGAGTCATGTAGGAGCGATCAAACAGCAGCGCACGGCCGACGTAGCCCTGGCCCGCCATCAACTTTGCGTAGGCCGGGTGAGCGTGATCGAGCAAGGTGCCGATGGCGCGGGTGCCATCCTGTTTGGTCAGCGAGGTGCTGACCCGCACGAAGTCTTCGCCGCTGCGCACGAACAGCGTGGCAACGCCCGCCGTCATCTGCTTGAACTCGTCGACTTCCTTGAAGTTGTTGTTCAACACTTCGCTGCCCAGGTGCAGGCCCGGGGTCTGGGTGCCCGCCACACTGACCGGCTCGCTCGGGTGAATGCTCAGGCCAGCGCTGAAGCGCTTCTCGAACAACCCGCTCAGGCGCTGGGTGCTTTCACGCAGCGTGCCGTGGAAGGTGCTCAACTGGTCGGCGAGCAGACGTGCCTCGCTGGCCAGGTGTTCTTCACGGGTGGCGAGGTTGGCGGTGTCCAGCGAACGCAGGGCGAACACCGTACTGCCACTGATGACAACCGCCAGTATCACGGCGAGCGCGAGGCCCAGCTGCGAGGCGATCCGGGCGCGAGGTTGAGACATGGACAGCTCCTGGCCGAGTCTGCGGATCCTCCCTGATCGCGGCTCGGAAAATTCTAATAATGGGGGTGAAGCCTGGAACCGGCACGACGGTCCCACTTGCACGTATTCGGCGGTAAAACCGAATACTTGAGTACTCAGCGGGGTTATGGCCGAAGGCCGGCATTGTGGCGGCTCGAACGTTTCAGCTCAAGCGCGTGACCGGCGGCAGCACCATGGCGTGGACTTCGCCTTGCAGGAAGTCGCTGAGCCGGCGCAAACGTTCACCTCCCGGACGGGTCTTTGGCCACACCAGGTAATAATTCAGCCCGCTGGCAACCGCCGTCGGCCACGGCAGACTCAAACGCCCTTGCGCGACATCTTCGGCCACCATCAGCAAATCGCCCATCGACACGCCATACCCCCGGGCCGCCGCGATCATCCCCAGTTCCAGGGTATCGAACACTTGCCCGCCCTTGAGCGATACCTGATCCGACAGTCCCATGTGCTCCAGCCAACTGCGCCAGTCGCGGCGATCCGGCGTCGGGTGCAGCAATTCGGCGCTGGCCAGTCGCATCACATCCCAGGGCTGGTCGTGCAAAAGACTCGGGGCGCCGACCGGAATCAGCTCTTCCGGGAACAGCAGGCTGGCCTCCCAGTCCGGCGGAAAATGCCCGTCGCTCAGCAGCACCGCGCAATCGAAAGGTTCGTTGTTGAAGTCCACCGAATCCACGTCCATCCAGGCACTGGTCAGTTGCACTTCATTGCCCGGCTGCAAATGGCGGAAGCGACTGAGCCGCGCCAGCAACCAGCGCATGGTCAGGGTCGACGGGGCCTTCATGCGCAGGATGTCATCTTCGGCGCGTAAGGTATTGCAGGCTCGCTCCAGCGCGGCGAACCCCTCGCGGATGCCCGGCAGCAGCAAGCGCGCCGATTCGGTCAGTTGCAAATTGCGTCCGCTGCGATGGAACAGCCGACAGGCGAAGTGCTCTTCGAGCGTGCGGATATGCCGGCTGACCGCACTCTGAGTGATCGACAGTTCTTCGGCAGCGCGAGTGAACGAACTGTGGCGTGCCGCCGCTTCGAATGCGCGCAGGGCATACAAGGGTGGAAGGCGACGGGACATGTACAGCGCTCCAATGGCGGGATTGCGCCAACTTAGCAGAATTGCTCCTGGATGAGTTTTAATCATGCCACCCATCCTTTTTATCCCTTTGTGCAAGCCGCGCCAAACCCTGAGAATCGACGGTCTCTTGCTCCCTCTTTATACGGATGTGAACACCATGCAGCGTCCTGTGCGTACCGAACTCTGGGCCATCCTGCGGCTGGCGGGGCCGTTGATTGCCTCGCAGTTGGCACACATGCTGATGGTGCTGACCGACACCCTGATGATGGCCCGCCTCAGCCCCGAAGCGCTGGCCGGTGGCGGTCTGGGCGCCGCGAGCTATTCGTTCGTGTCGATCTTCTGCATCGGCGTGATCGCGGCGGTCGGCACCCTGGTGGCAATCCGTCAGGGCGCCGGCGACATCATTGGCGCCGCCAAGCTGACCCAGGCCGGGTTGTGGCTGGCGTGGCTGATGGCGCTCGGTGCCGGGCTGCTGCTGTGGAATCTGAAACCGGTGCTGTTGCTGTTCGGCCAGACCGAGACCAACGTCAACGCGGCCGGACAGTTTCTGATCGCGCTGCCGTTTGCCCTGCCCGGCTACCTGAGTTTCATGGCCCTGCGCGGTTTCACCAGCGCCATCGGCCGGGCGACGCCGGTGATGGTCATCAGCCTCGCCGGCACCGTGGCCAACTTCCTGCTCAATTACGCGTTGATCACCGGCATGTTCGGCCTGCCGAAACTGGGGCTGACGGGGATCGGTCTGGTTACCGCGATTGTGGCCAACTGCATGGCGCTGGGGCTGGCGTGGCATATCCGTCGGCATCCGGCCTACGACGCTTACCCGCTACGCGAGGGCCTGTCGCGGCCGAACCGGCAGTACCTGAAAGAATTGTGGCGCCTGGGCCTGCCGATTGGCGGCACCTACGCGGTGGAAGTCGGGCTGTTCGCCTTCGCGGCGCTGTGCATGGGCACCATGGGCAGCACCCAACTGGCGGCGCACCAGATTGCCCTGCAAATCGTCTCGGTGGCGTTCATGGTGCCGGCGGGAATGTCCTACGCGATCACCATGCGCGTCGGCCAGCATTACGGCGCCGGGCAATTGAACGATGCGCGAATGTCCGGGCGAGTCGGAATCGTCTTCGGTGCAGTGGTGATGCTGGGGTTTGCGATGGTGTTCTGGCTGTTGCCGAACCAGTTGGTCGGTTTGTTCCTCGACCATAACGACCCGGCGTTTGCCGAGGTGATTCGGCTGGCCGTGAGCCTGCTGGCGGTGGCGGCGTGGTTCGAGCTGTTCGACGGCACGCAGACCATTGCCATGGGTTGTATTCGTGGGCTGAAGGATGCCAAAACCACGTTTCTGGTCGGACTCGGTTGCTACTGGCTGATCGGCGCGCCGGCGGCGTGGCTGATGGCGTTCCATCTGCATTGGGGGCCAACTGGCGTCTGGTGGGGACTGGCGCTGGGGCTGGCCTGCGCGGCGATCAGCCTGACGCTGGCGTTCGAATGGAAGATGAAGCGGATGATTCGTCTGGAGCCCGCACCCTCGAAGCCGTTCGCCGTCGCCCAGCCTGAATAGGTGTTTCCCTGTGGGAGCAGGCTTGCTCCCACAGGGTTCTGTGGTTAAACCACGATTTCCAGCGGTGGCTGCTGACTCGCATCGAAGGTCAGGTATTCAACCAGCTCCGCCAGCGGCAACGGCTTGCTGATCAGATACCCCTGCACCTGATCGCAGCCGAACCCGCGCAGCAATTCCATCTGCTCCGGGGTTTCCACCCCTTCGGCCACCACTTCCAGGTGCAGATTGTGCGCGAGATTGATCATCGCGTGCACCAGTTTGCGGTTCTCTTCGCGCTGTTCCATGCCGCCGACGAAGCTCTTGTCGATCTTCAGCAAGGTGATCGGCAGGCTGTTGAGGTGCACGAAAGACGAGAATCCGGTGCCGAAATCATCCAGCGAGAAGCGCACGCCAAGGCGGCCAAGGGCGTCCATGGTCTGTTTGACCAGGTCGCTGCGGCGCATCACGGCGGTTTCGGTGAGTTCGAATTCCAGCCACTGCGCCTCGACACCGCGCTCGGCGATCAGACGACTGAGCGTCGGCAGCAACTGGCTGTCCTGGAACTGGCGGAACGACAGGTTGATCGCCATGTGCAGCGCCGGCAATCCGCGTTCGCGCAAGGCCTGCATGTCACGCAGAGCCCGGGAAATCACCCAGTAACCCAGCGGCACGATCAGACCGCTCTGCTCGGCCAGCGGCACGAATTCGCTCGGCGGCAGCAGGCCGCGCTCACTGTGACGCCAGCGCACCAGCGCTTCGAGGCCGACAATCTGGCCGTCCTGCATGTTCAGACGCGGCTGGTAATGCAGCTCCAGCTCATCGCGACGCAAGGCCCGGCGCAGCTCGCTTTCGAGGTCGGCTATGCTTCGCGCATTGCGGTTGATCCGCTCGTTGAAGATGTGAAAGGTGCAGCCTTGCGTGCTCTTCGCCTGTTGCATGGCGATGTGTGCGTGCCACATCAACGGATCGGCGCCGCCCTGGGCGCGGGCATGGGCGATACCGAGGCTGGAGCCGATCAGCAGGCTTTCGCCATCGACCCAGTAAGGTTCGGCCAAGGCTTCGGTGATGCGTTCGGCCATCCATTCAGCCCGTTGCGGGGCGCGGCGGGTGTCGATCAGCAAGGCGAATTCGTCGCTGCCCAGGCGCGCCAGTTGATCGCCGGCCTCCAGCTGGCTTTTCAGCCGTGCGACGACTTGCAGGATCAGGCGGTCGCCGGCCTGATGGCCGAGGGCGTCGTTGGCGTGACGAAAGTTGTCGAGATCGAGGTGCCCGAGGGCCAGGCCGCGACCGTCGTTTTCGGCCAGCCGAGCCGTGAGCAGAGTCTGGAAACCCTGACGGTTGGCGATGCCGGTCAAGGGATCCTGTTCGGCCAGGCGTTGCAGGGTGTTTTCCAGCACGCCGCGTTCGCGCACATGGCGCAGGCAACGGCGAAGCATGCCGGCATCGAGGGCATCGAACACCAGCCAGTCACTGACGCCATCGGGTGCGGTCGCCGGCTCGTGCTCCAGCAGCAACACCGTCGGCAGGTTGCACCGGCCGGGCGCCGGCTGCAAAGCAGGAACGGTCAACAACACCGCATGGCGGTTGTCTTCGAACAGACTGCTGACCGACTCCCAGTTCGGCGCGCTGATCAGCACCGCCGCACTCCCCAACGGAGCCAGACACTCGCGCAATAACGCTGTCCACGCTGGCTCTTCGGCCAGTAGCAGCAAACGCAAGGGTTCGACAGGCGTAGTCAAGCTGACTCCCTAGACTCTGCAATGATGTGGGCGGCGGGCATTATGCCGTTCTGCCAACCAATGACCAAATGACAACGGTTATCAAAACGTTATTTTGTGTCACGAATGAGAACATTAGCCGCAAAATCACCGCGCATCCTGCGTGAAAGTAACAAAACCGGCAAATTTGAATCGCGTGCTGCGTCACAAGTCGGAGAGAGCAGCACAAATCGCTGAGCCTGTTAAAATGCCGGCCCATTTCGTCAACGACTCCCGAATTTTCGTATGTCCCGACTCAATCCCCGGCAGCAAGAAGCCGTGAACTACGTCGGCGGCCCTCTATTGGTGCTCGCCGGTGCTGGCTCCGGCAAGACCAGCGTGATCACGCGCAAAATCGCGCACCTGATCCAGAACTGCGGCATCCGTGCCCAGTACATCGTCGCCATGACCTTCACCAACAAGGCCGCACGCGAGATGAAGGAACGGGTCGGCACCCTGCTGCGTGCCGGCGAAGGTCGTGGCCTGACGGTCTGCACCTTCCACAACCTGGGCCTGAACATCATCCGCAAGGAACATGAACGGCTGGGCTACAAACCCGGTTTCTCGATCTTCGACGAAACCGACGTCAAGTCGCTGATGACCGACATCATGCAGAAGGAATACGCGGGCGACGACGGCGTCGACGAGATCAAGAACATGATCGGCGCCTGGAAGAACGACCTGATCCTGCCGGCCGAAGCCCTGGAAAACGCCCGCAACCCCAAGGAACAGACCGCCGCCATCGTCTACACCCACTACCAGCGCACGCTCAAGGCGTTCAACGCGGTGGACTTCGACGACCTGATCCTGCTGCCGGTGAAGCTCTTCGAAGAGCACGCCGACATCCTCGAAAAGTGGCAGAACAAGGTGCGTTACCTGCTGGTCGACGAATACCAGGACACCAACGCCAGCCAGTACCTGCTGGTGAAAATGCTCATCGGCAAGCGCAACCAGTTCACCGTGGTAGGCGACGACGACCAGTCGATCTACGCCTGGCGCGGCGCGCGGCCGGAAAACCTGATGCTGCTCAAGGACGACTACCCGTCCCTGAAAGTGGTGATGCTGGAGCAGAACTATCGCTCCACCAGCCGCATCCTGCGCTGTGCCAACGTACTGATCTCGAACAACCCGCACGAATTCGAAAAGCAGCTGTGGAGTGAGATGGGCCACGGCGACGAGATCCGCGTGATCCGCTGCCGCAACGAAGACGCCGAAGCCGAGCGCGTGGCGATGGAGATCCTCAGCCTGCACTTGCGCACCGATCGCCCGTACAGTGATTTCGCGATCCTCTATCGCGGTAACTACCAGGCCAAGCTGATCGAGCTGAAACTGCAGCACCATCAGGTGCCGTACCGTCTGAGCGGCGGCAACAGTTTCTTCGGCCGCCAGGAAGTGAAAGACCTGATGGCCTACTTCCGCCTGATCGTGAACCCGGACGACGACAACGCCTTCCTGCGCGTGATCAACGTACCGCGCCGGGAAATCGGCTCGACGACCCTGGAAAAACTCGGCAACTACGCCACCGAACGCAAGATCTCGATGTACGCCGCCACCGACGAACTCGGCCTCGGCGAGCATCTGGACAGCCGCTTCACCGATCGCCTGTCGCGCTTCAAGCGCTTCATGGACAAGGTGCGCGAGCAGTGCGCCGGCGAAGACCCGATCTCGGCCCTGCGCAGCATGGTCATGGACATCGACTACGAGAACTGGCTGCGCACCAACAGCTCCAGCGACAAGGCTGCGGACTACCGGATGAGCAACGTCTGGTTCCTGATCGAAGCCTTGAAGAACACCCTGGAAAAAGACGAAGACGGCGAAATGACCGTCGAGGACGCCATCGGCAAACTCGTCCTGCGTGACATGCTGGAACGTCAGCAGGAAGAGGAAGACGGCGCCGAAGGCGTGCAGATGATGACCCTGCATGCGTCCAAGGGTCTGGAATTCCCTTACGTGTTCATCATGGGCATGGAAGAGGAAATCCTCCCGCACCGCTCCAGCATCGAAGCCGACACCATCGAAGAAGAGCGCCGCCTGGCCTACGTGGGCATCACCCGCGCACGCCAGACCCTGGCGTTCACCTTCGCTGCCAAGCGTAAACAGTACGGCGAGATCATCGATTGCGCGCCAAGCCGCTTCCTCGATGAGCTGCCGCCGGACGACCTGGCCTGGGAAGGCAACGACGACACACCGACCGAAGTCAAAGCCGTGCGGGGCAATAGCGCATTGGCTGATATACGCGCGATGTTAAAGCGCTAGAATTGACCACTTTTTACTAGACCTTCGGCGCACAAAGCGCCAAATGAGGACAGCTTCATGGAAGCATTGCACCAGAAAATCCGCGAACAAGGCATCGTGCTTTCCGACCAGGTCCTGAAGGTCGACGCCTTCCTGAACCACCAGATCGACCCGGCCCTGATGAAGCTGATCGGCGACGAATTCGCCTCGCTGTTCAAGGATTCCGGCATCACCAAGATCGTCACCATCGAAGCGTCGGGCATCGCCCCGGCGATCATGACCGGTCTGAACCTCGGCGTGCCGGTGATCTTCGCCCGCAAGCAACAGTCCCTGACCCTGACTGAAAACCTGCTGTCGGCGACCGTATACTCGTTCACCAAGAAAACCGAAAGCACCGTGGCCATCTCCCCGCGTCACCTGACCAGCAGTGACCGCGTGCTGATCATCGACGACTTCCTGGCCAACGGTAAGGCGTCCCAGGCGCTGATTTCGATCATCAAGCAAGCCGGCGCCACCGTCGCGGGCCTGGGCATCGTGATCGAGAAGTCGTTCCAGGGCGGCCGTGCGGAGCTGGATTCGCAGGGTTACCGCGTCGAGTCGCTGGCTCGCGTGAAATCGCTGAAGGATGGCGTGGTTACTTTCATCGAGTAACCCGCAACACCGCAGGACTTCTGTGGGAGCCAGTTTGCTGGCTCCCACCGTTGTTTTGGGGTGGACAGTTATTGCGCGGTGGCCTTCAGGCCAGTGAGCAACAACCGCTGAAACAGGTCTTCTTTCAGACCTTCCGGGTGGGTGAGCTGCATGCGCGCCAGATGTTCCGGATACAGCGAAGCCTCCGGCGCGTCCAGCGCTGCCTTGCCCAGCTCCAGAATCTCGGTCAGCTTGAATTTGCTCTTCAGCCAGTTCAGCGCCCGCAGCAAATCCTTCTCGACCTCATTGAAATCGCACCCCAGCGGATACTCCGGAAACAGATTCGGATGCCGTGCGGCAATCGCCTGCAAGCGTTGCGGGGTGTTGTCGGTAAAGCGTGGATCGAGGCGGAAATCCTTCGGCAGTTTGCCGACCTTCTGTGCCTGCTCGATCAGACCCTGCTGAAAGCGCGAGTCACTGATATTGAGCAGCGCTTCGATCACCACCGCATCTGACTTGCCGCGCAGATCGGCGATGCCGTACTCGGTCACCACGATATCCCGCAGGTGCCGTGGAATCGTGCAGTGGCCATACTCCCAGACAATGTTCGAACTGACGTCACCGCCGGACTCGCGCCAGCTGCGCAGCAGCAGAATCGAACGCGCATCGTGCAGCGCATGGCCCTGGGCAACGAAGTTGTACTGCCCGCCGACGCCGCTGAGCACCCGGCCATCCTGTAGCTGATCGGACACCCCGGCTCCGAGCAGGGTCATGGTGAATGCGGTGTTGATGAATCGTGCATCAAGGCGCTGCAGGCGTTTGAGTTCTTCCTGACCGTACAGCTCGTTGATGTAGCTGATGCGGGTCATGTTGAATTCAAGGCGTTTGCTGTGGGGCAGCTCACGCAGTCGCTCATAGAAGCTGCGCGGCCCGAGGAAGAAACCGCCGTGCACTGAAATGCCGTCGGTTTGCGCCGCCTCGTCGAGGTTGCCGGCGTTGGCCTGTTGCTGGGTCTGCACGTCCGGGTAGACCTTGCGCCGGATGATCCCGGCGTCCGCCAGTACCAGCAAGCCGTTGACGAACATTTCGCTGCAACCGTAAAGACCCTTGGCGAACGGTTCGATGCCGCCCTCGCGCTCGATCAATTGCGCCCACTGGCTGAGATTCACATCGGCCAGCAACTCCCGATAGCCGACATTGTCGGCCTGACGCGCCAGCAACGCAGCGGTCAGCGCGTCACCCATCGAGCCGATGCCGATCTGCAAGGTGCCGCCGTCGCGCACCAACGTACTGGCGTGCAGACCGATGAAGTGGTCCTGAAACCCGATGGGCATGTTCGGCGTGGAAAACAGCGTGCTGTTGTCCTTCTCGTCGATCAGCAGGTCGAAGGTGTCGATATCGACTTCGGCGTCGCCCGGCATGTACGGCAACTCGGTGTGCACCTGGCCGACCAGCAGAACGGTCTCCCCCGCCGCCCGGCGTTTGGCGATCATCGGGAACAGGTCGAGGGTGATGTCCGGATTGCAGCTCAGGCTCAAGCGATCAGGATGTTCGCTGCTGCTGGCGAGCAACTGCGCCACCAGGTTCAGCCCGGCGGCGTAGATGTCGCGGGCTGCATGGCTGTAGTTGCTGCTGACGTAGTCCTGCTGAGCCGGCGCGCTGTTGAGCAGGCTGCCGGGCTGCATGAAAAATTGCTCGATGCGGATATTGACCGGCAGGCTGTCGCGGTGCAGGTCGGCGAGGAAATCCAGCTCCGGGTAATCACCGAACACCCGCTCGACGAAGGGTTCGATGAAGCGCTTCTGCAAACCGTCGCCTAACGAAGGTCGGCCGAGGCACAGCGCGGTGTAGATCGTCAGTTGCCGCTCCGGCAAACCGACGATGCGCCGGTACAGCGCGTTGACGAAGAGATTGGGTTTGCCCAGCCCCAGCGGCAGGCCCATGTGGATGTGCGCCGGCAACCGTGCCAGTACGTCGTCCACTGCCTGTTCGATCGAACACAACTGCACCATCTGAAGCCTCCCGCCCGTTCCGTGAATAGAGGTACGACCGAGATTGCCGGTTGTTTGCTGCAATGAACAGCCTCAGACCTGAATCGCAGGCACAAAAAAACCGTCCGAAGACGGTTTTTTTCGTCAGAAGTGCACCTTATTTCAGGCCGGACATCTTCTGGATGGCGCCCTTCAGCTCGTCATCCGAGCAATCGGCGCAGGTGCCTTTCGGAGGCATCGAGTTCAGGCCGGTGATGGCTTTGGCCAGCAGGCCGTCGAGGCCGCCCTGGTGATCGGCACGGTCTTTCCAGGCTGCTGCGTCACCGATTTTCGGTGCGCCCAACAGGCCGGTGCCGTGGCAAGCGTTGCAATGTTTGGCAATCACTTCGTCCGGCGTCTTGGCGCCGCCACCGCCGCCTGCCGAAGCAGCGACTTCCATCCCCTTGCACTCTTGCCCTTGAACACAGACCTGGCCGACGGGCTCGAGGCGTTTGGCAATGTCGTCATTCGTCGCAGCTTGAGCGCTGACAGCCCAGAGGGCCAGTACGGTTGCTGGTGCAGCCAGCATTTTCATAATTAGATTCACGCGTTCACCCTCAATGGTGGCTATTCACGCCTGCGGCCACGGTTCGCAGGCGGGCGCAAGTATAGCGGTTAGCCCGCCACACTGAAACAACCCCAAAGTTAAAGGGGTCTTGTTGCGCATCGGTCAAACAGTCCGGACACCTTTGCCGCATTGGCCTGGCGTCTCTCGGTTTAAAAATTCGCCGGCGTGGCTGCGCTGATTAGTCGCGCAGGCGAGTCGAACGGATTACGGAAACGATGCGGCTTGGTACTTTCAAAGTAGTAGCTGTCGCCGGCTTCGAGGATAAAAGTTTCAAGGCCCACCACCAGCTCCAGTCTTCCTTCCACCAGAATCCCGGTTTCCTCGCCTTCGTGGGTGAGCATTTCTTCGCCAGTGTCGGCGCCCGGCGGGTAGATTTCATTGAGGAACGCGATGGCCCGGCTCGGGTGTGCGCGGCCGACCAGTTTCATGGTCACGGCGCCGTCGGAAATGTCGATCAGCTCGTTGGCCTTGTAGACGATCTGGGTCGGTTTTTCCTGGAGGATTTCTTCGGAAAAGAACTCGACCATGGACATGGGAATCCCGCCCAGCACCTTCCTCAGCGAACTGATCGAAGGGCTGACACTGTTCTTTTCGATCATCGAAATGGTGCTGTTGGTGACGCCCGCGCGTTTGGCGAGTTCACGCTGGGAAAGCCCTTTGAGCTTGCGGATCGATTGCAGTCGTTCACCGACGTCCAAGGTTTGGGCCTCCTGAGTGTTGTAGAAATATTGAGCGTTATCATGGCGACAGCGTTCAGTATTTACAACACTTGGGCCCAGCCTGGGCTTCAACCCTCGGAATAGAGCCTTGGCACCCGACGCAGGTTGCAGAAGATCTGGTACGGAATGGTGTCCGCCCACTTCGCCACGTCGCTGGCGAGGATGTTCTTGCCCCATAGTTCGACAGTCGAACCGAGGCCTGCCTCCGGCACGTTGGTCAGGTCGATGCAGAGCATGTCCATCGACACCCGGCCAAGTATGCGGCTGCGTTGGCCGGCCACCAGTACCGGCGTGCCGGTCGGCGCCTGACGCGGGTAACCGTCGGCGTAACCCATGGCAACCACACCGATGCGCATCGGTTTGTCGGTGACGAATTTGGCGCCGTAGCCCACCGGCTCGCCGGCCGGCAGCTCGCGTACGTTGATGACTTTTGATTCCAGTGTCATCACCGGTTGCAGGCGATCGGCCACGGCGTTGGCTTCTTCGAACGGGGTGGCGCCGTAAAGCATGATGCCAGGACGCACCCAGTCGCTGTGAATCTGTGGCCAGCCCAGCACCGCCGGCGAGTTGCGCAGGCTGACTTCGGCTGCCAGCCCCTGACGCGCGGCTTCGAACACCGCAACCTGATCGGCGCTGCTCTGCTCATGCAGTTCATCGGCCCGGGCGAAGTGGCTCATCAGCACGACCTTCGACACTTTGCCGCTGGCCAGCAAACGCTGGTAAGCCGCCGGGTAATCCTTCGG
Source organism: Pseudomonas sp. GW821-FHT11G12 (assembly GCF_058808055.1). Lineage (NCBI taxonomy): Bacteria > Pseudomonadati > Pseudomonadota > Gammaproteobacteria > Pseudomonadales > Pseudomonadaceae > Pseudomonas > Pseudomonas sp. GW821-FHT11G12. The sequence goes on along the minus strand of NZ_JBXARH010000002.1, from coordinate 348,179 downwards.
ATGCAGACCCACGCGGTGCATGCCCGAATCGAGCTTCAGCCACACGGTGATCGGCTTGCTCAACGCTGCCTGCTCGATCGCTTCGAGCTGCCACAGCGAATGCACCACGCACCAGAAATCATGCTCGACAATCAGCGCCAGCTCATCGGCCTCGAAAAAGCCTTCAAGCAACAGCACCGGCGCACGAATCCCGGCGGCACGCAGTTCCAGGGCTTCTTCGATACACGCCACCGCGAAGCCGTCCGCTTCAGCCTCCAGCGCCTGGGCGCAACGCACTGCGCCGTGGCCGTAGGCATCGGCCTTGATCACCGCGAGTGCCTTGGCACCGGTGACTTCACGGGCGATACGGTAGTTGTGACGCAGGGCTTGAAGGTCGATCAGGGCACGGGCAGGACGCATGGCAGCAGACTTCTTGGCGGTCATGGGAATAAAAACCGGCGCTGGCTGGCGGCGTGAACCGCCAACAGCACCGGGAGAGGGATCTTTAAAACAGGTTACGGCAACGCGGCGACGATGGAGATCTCGACCAGGATGCTCGGCTTGGCCATCTTCGCTTCGACGGTGGCACGGGCTGGCGCGGCGCCTTTGGGCAGCCACTGGTCCCACACCGAATTCATCCCGGCGAAGTGCGCCTCGATGTCGTTCAGGTAGATCGTCGCCGACAGCAGATGCTGCTTGTCAGTCCCGGCCAGATCCAGCAAACGCTCGATGTTGGCCAGTACGTCGCGGGTCTGCTGTTCCACCCCGGCGTTGAAGTCATCGCCGACCTGCCCGGACAGATACACCGTACCGTTGTGGCTGACGATCTGACTCATGCGCTCATTGGTGAGCTGGCGCTGGATTGCCATGCTTTGCGGACTCCTGGGTCTTGTTGCCATAACGGGAAATATCGAGGCCTTCGGCACTGATCTGCGGCTTTTTCTTCGCCATCAGGTCAGCCAGCAAGCGACCGGAACCGCACGCCATGGTCCAGCCGAGGGTGCCGTGACCGGTGTTCAGGAACAGATTCTTGAACGGGGTGGCGCCGACGATCGGGGTGCCATCCGGCGTGGTTGGACGCAGGCCGGTCCAGAAACTCGCTTCGGCCAGGTTGCCGCCCTGAGGATAAAGGTCGTTGACGATCATCTCCAGGGTTTCGCGCCGACGCGGGTTCAGCGACAGGTCAAAGCCGGCGATCTCCGCCATGCCGCCGACGCGGATGCGGTTGTCGAAACGGGTGATTGCGACCTTGTAAGTCTCGTCGAGAATGGTCGAGGTCGGGGCCATCGCCGGGTTGGTGATCGGCACGGTCAGCGAGTAGCCCTTCAACGGATAGACCGGGGCCTTGATGCCCAGCGGCTTGAGCAGTTGCGGCGAGTAGCTGCCGAGAGCCAGCACGTAGCGATCGGCGGTTTCCAGCTTGCCGTCGATCCACACGCCGTTGATACGGTCACCGGCGAAATCGAGGCGCTGGATGTCCTGGCCAAAACGGAATTCCACACCCAGGTTCACGGCCATTTCGGCGAGGCGGGTGGTGAAGATCTGGCAGTCGCCGGTCTGGTCATTCGGCAGGCGCAGGGCACCGGCGAGGATGTCGGTGACGCTGGCCAGGGCCGGCTCGACGCGGGCAATGCCGGCGCGGTCGAGGACTTCGAACGGTACGCCGGACTCTTTCAGAACGGCGATGTCCTTGGCGGCGCCATCAAGTTGCGCCTGAGTGCGGAACAGCTGGGTGGTGCCCAGGCTGCGGCCTTCGTAGGCAATGCCGGTTTCGGCGCGCAATTCGTCGAGGCAGTCGCGGCTGTACTCGGACAGACGCACCATGCGCTCCTTGTTCACCGCGTAACGGTTGGCGGTGCAGTTGCGCAGCATCTGCGCCATCCACAGGTATTGGTCGATGTCGGCGGTGGCCTTGATCGCCAAAGGCGCGTGGCGTTGCAGCAGCCACTTGATGGCCTTGAGGGGAACGCCCGGCGCGGCCCACGGCGAGGCATAGCCCGGCGAGACCTGGCCTGCGTTGGCGAAACTGGTCTCCATGGCCGCGGCTGGCTGCCGGTCGACCACCACCACTTCAAACCCGGCACGGGCCAGATAGTAAGCACTGGCGGTACCGATGACGCCGCTACCCAAGACCATAACGCGCATTTTTGTATCCCTCATCGCGGCGTGCCGCGTACGTCTGTTGTTAGAGCAATGATGCGCGCAGTGTAAAAAAGATTCGCCAGTGCTTTTCACTGTATAAGCGCCTATATTTGGCGACAATTCTCGGCAAAAACCCTTTTCACGGAGGCGCATCCCCTATGCGTACCAACACTCAGACCAAACGTGAGCTGGACAAGATCGACCGCAACATCTTGCGGATCCTGCAGGCGGACGGGCGGATTTCATTCACCGAACTGGGCGAGAAGGTCGGGCTCTCCACCACGCCTTGCACGGAGCGGGTGCGGCGCCTTGAGCGCGAGGGGATCATCATGGGCTACAACGCCCGCCTGAATCCGCAGCACTTGAAGGGTAGTCTGCTGGTGTTCGTCGAGATCAGCCTCGACTACAAATCCGGCGATACTTTCGAAGAGTTCCGACGCGCGGTGCTGAAATTGCCCCACGTGCTCGAATGCCACCTGGTGTCAGGGGATTTCGACTATCTGGTGAAGGCGCGGATTTCCGAGATGGCCTCGTACCGCAAGCTGCTGGGCGACATCCTGCTCAAGCTGCCGCACGTGCGTGAATCCAAGAGCTACATCGTGATGGAAGAAGTGAAAGAGAGCCTGAGCCTGCCGATTCCGGACTGATCGCTCAGACCAGCACCTGCCGGTTTTCGGCCATGTACTCGAACACCTGCTTCTCGACCCGTGGGTGAATCAGCTCCACCGGCCGCCGGCCGTTGGGGCACGGCAGGGTCTGGGTGGTGCCGAACAACCGGCATATCAGTGGCCGCTCGTCATACACCGTGCAGCCGTTCGGCCCCAGGTGCACACAGTTGAGTTCTTCCATGGCCGCGTCCTGCTCGGCGCGCGTCTTGCGCGGCAGGCGGGACATTTCCTCGGGCGAGGTGGTCACCGGCCCACAGCAGTCATGACAGCCCGGCACGCACTCGAACGTGGGAATCTGCTGACGCAGGGTGCGGATTTTCTGACTGTTGCAGCTCATTGCAGCGGTAACCGGAGCGAAATAGGCGGCAATTGTGCCGCAAAAGCCGTGATCCAGACACCATAAGCCGACCAATGTTGCCCGCCTCGGGCCTGCGGCTTATGCTCCGTCAAATTTTCTCGACACCCGTTCAGGATGACGCCCATGAATGCCCGCGCCCACGCCTCCGCGAGCCAACCCCACGTTGCCTCTTATTACGCCGCCAGCAGCCTGCCGCAGCCCGACCATCCGGTGCTGCAAGGCGAACTGATTGCCGACGTGTGCGTGGTCGGTGGCGGTTTCTCCGGGCTGAACACCGCGCTGGAACTGGCTGAGCGCGGCTTAAGCGTGGTGCTGCTGGAAGCGCACCGGATCGGCTGGGGCGCCAGCGGTCGCAACGGCGGGCAACTGATTCGCGGGGTAGGCCACGGGCTCGACCAGTTCGCCAACGTGATCGGCACCGACGGCGTACGTCAGATGAAACTCATGGGCCTGGAAGCGGTGGAAATCGTCCGACAGCGCGTTGAAAAATTTCAGATCCCCTGCGACCTGACCTGGGGTTATTGCGACCTCGCCAACAAACCTTCCGACCTGGAAGGATTCGCCGAAGACGCCGAAGAACTGCGAGACCTTGGTTACCGCTACGAAACCCGTTTGCTGCAAGCGAACGAGATGCACACCGTGGTCGGTTCCAAACGCTATGTCGGCGGCCTCATCGACATGGGTTCCGGCCACCTGCACCCACTGAACCTGGCACTCGGCGAAGCCGCAGCGGCGCAGCAACTGGGCGTCAAACTGTTCGAACAATCGGCGGTCACCCACATTGATTACGGCCCTGAAGTCCGGGTGCACACGGCGCAAGGCTCGGTGCGGGCGAAGACTCTGGTGCTCGGCTGCAACGCATACCTCAACAATCTGAATCCGCAACTCAGCGGCAAGGTGCTGCCCGCCGGCAGCTATATCATCGCCACCGAACCGCTGAGCGAAGAACAGGCCCACGCCCTGCTGCCGCAGAACATGGCGGTCTGCGACCAGCGCGTGGCACTGGATTACTACCGGCTCTCGGCGGATCGCCGCCTGTTGTTCGGCGGCGCCTGCCATTACTCGGGGCGCGATCCGAAGGACATCGCCGCGTATATGCAGCCGAAGATGCTGGAAGTGTTCCCGCAGCTCGCGTCAGTGAAGATCGATTATCAGTGGGGCGGGATGATCGGCATCGGTGCCAATCGTCTACCGCAGATTGGCCGGCTCGCCGATCAGCCGAACGTGTATTACGCCCAGGCCTATTCCGGTCACGGCTTGAATGCCACGCACCTGGCCGGCAAGTTGCTGGCCGAGGCCATCAGCGGCCAGCACAGCGGTGGCTTCGACCTGTTCGCCAAAGTGCCACATATCACCTTCCCCGGCGGCAAGCATCTGCGTTCGCCGTTGCTGGCATTGGGGATGTTGTGGCATCGACTCAAAGAGCTGGTCTGAGCTCGTTCCCACGCTCTGCGTGGGAACGATCCCTCTAGATCCGCCAGAACGGCTTCAACCCCTCCTCCAGCGCCTGTTCCCGTGTCAGCCCGACATCCTTGAGCTGCTCCGGCGTCAGGCCCAGCAACGCCTTGCGCGTGTGCAGACGATGCCAGAACAGACCCCAGCGACTCAGCCCGGACGGTGCGTTGCGCATGATCTCGTCGCGCGCGTTGTCCTGTTGCCCTGCCTCCAGTTCCTGACTGTGTAACGTCAGCCGCACATCGCTCAAGCCGTTCATTTTCATTGCTCCTGTTTACTTGGGTAGCCAGAGATTCCATGATGCGCGGGTCGACAAAAGCATTACAGATTCAACACACCTGTATTAACTCCATACAGATTTGCTGTTCCCGAGACTGAATTGTCGATTTACGCCGCATCTGTACTGGTTTTTCGAATCACCTGCATCGAGGCAGTGCCATGACCCTGTATGTGAACCTTGCCGAGTTGCTCGGCACCCGCATCGAACAAGGCTTCTACCGTCCTGGTGATCGCCTGCCGTCGGTGCGCGCCTTGAGCGTAGAACATGGGGTCAGCCTGAGCACGGTGCAGCAGGCCTATCGGATGTTGGAAGACAGCGGCCTGGCCACGCCCAAACCCAAATCCGGGTATTTCGTGCCGGTCGGCCGCGAGCTGCCGGAGCTGCCGGCGGTCGGGCGTCCGGCCCAACGGCCGGTGGAGATTTCCCAGTGGGATCAGGTGCTGGAACTGATTCGCGCCGTGCCGCGCAAGGACGTGGTGCAACTCGGTCGCGGCATGCCGGACATCTCGTCACCGACGATGAAGCCGCTGCTGCGCGGGCTGGCCCGTATCAGCCGTCGCCAGGACATGCCCGGTCTGTATTACGACAACATCCACGGCACCCTCGAACTGCGCGAACAGATCGCCCGGCTGATGCTCGACTCCGGCTGCCAGTTGAGCGCCAGTGATCTGGTGGTCACCACCGGTTGCCACGAAGCGCTGTCCACCAGCATCCACGCGATCTGCGAGCCCGGCGACATCGTCGCCGTGGATTCGCCAAGCTTTCACGGCGCCATGCAGACCCTCAAGGGGCTGGGCATGAAAGCCCTGGAAATCCCCACCGATCCGCTCACCGGCATCAGCCTCGAAGCCCTGGAACTGGCGCTGGAACAATGGCCGATCAAGGTCATCCAGCTCACCCCCAACTGCAATAACCCGCTCGGCTACATCATGCCGGAGTCGCGCAAACGTGCCCTGTTGAACCTGGCCCAGCGCTTCGATGTGGCGATTATCGAGGACGATGTGTATGGCGAACTGGCCTACACCTACCCGCGTCCGCGCACGATCAAATCCTTCGACGAAGACGGTCGCGTATTGCTGTGCAGTTCGTTTTCCAAGACCCTCGCGCCGGGGCTGCGTATCGGCTGGGTCGCGCCCGGTCGCTATCTCGAACGCGTACTGCACATGAAATACATCAGCACCGGCTCCACCGCGACACAACCGCAGATCGCCATCGCCGAATTTATCAAGGCCGGGCACTTCGAACCGCATTTGCGGCGGATGCGCACGCAATACCAGCGCAATCGCGACGTGATGATCGATTGGGTGACCCGTTATTTCCCGGCCGGCACCCGCGCCAGCCGCCCACAAGGCAGCTTCATGCTCTGGGTCGAGCTGCCGGAAGGTTTCGATACGCTGAAACTGAATCGTGCGCTGCACGATCAGGGCGTACAGATTGCCGTCGGCAGCATCTTTTCTGCCTCGGGCAAGTACCGCAATTGCCTGCGCATGAACTACGCTGCCAAACCGACCGCGCTGGTCGAAGAGGCAGTGCGCAAGGTCGGCGCAGCCGCGATCAAGCTGTTGGCCGAGGCCGATTAATCCACCGTAAATGCGCCCTGACCTTCAAACCGCACTGGATCGACGGGGCGGCTTGATGCGTCATCGACCCGCACATCCAGCTCCAGCTCCACGTCCAGCAGGCTGCCCCGGGCATCAGCGTCCGCCCGCCATGGGACGACGTGGATGCCCGGGCGCAGGAAATCACCTTCGACCGGTTGGCCACTGTCCATCCGCCAGTGCACCGCCGCACCGTCGAGACGCACGGCCACGATGCGCAGTTGCAACGTGCCCACCGCCCAACGGAAACGCTGCGGATCAGCGGGGGGCGCGACAAATGCCAAGCGCATCAAGCGCACGTCGGGACACTGCACCCGCAAGTGCACGCTGCGCAGGCCAAATCCCGGGCCCCGGCCATCAAGCGCCGTGCGTTGCAGCAGGTCGGCGCGCGTTGCGCTACCGAGGTTCACGCTCGCGGGCGACAGGCTCGACTGACACGTTTCGGCGCCTGGCGCCGGTTGAAATACCAGGTACAGCAATACGGCCAGGACCAGCAGAAATTTCATCAGATGCACTCGTTCAGGACAGCTCGGCCGGGGCGCAGGTGGCATCGACCCGCTCGATGAGCGCGCTGTCTTCAGGGAATTCGGAAATCGGGAAACGCAACTCGCACCGCGTGTTGTCAGGAAGCTGCACATGCAGGCGCTGACCGGCTTTTGCGTCGGGCAGAAAAATCGTTCCGGTATCCTGGACCGTTGTCAGGTAGCGGCCCTGTTCATCGTGAACACTCAATCCCTTGGCCAGCCATTGCCGGTCGACGGTCATGGCGTTGAGCAACAATCGCCGGACCGTGACGAGCGAGAAATCCAGATGCTGCACCGACCCGCGGGCCGGCTGCACCTCCTTCACCCCGTCGAGCACTTCAACGTTGCGCGACAGGCTGAGCGGGTCGACTTCCAGCCGTGCCGTCGACCATGCCGGCAGGCTCGCCGCGACTGCGCGGCCCGAGCCATCGGTCCAGACCGGCCCTTGAGGCGTGTTCAGTTTTACACCCGATCGATCACCGGCCTTGAGTACGCCGAAGGTGTCGCGCAGGGGATAAGGCGACAAGGTTGCGCCGTCGCGATGCAGCGCCACACCACCGCGCAGCTCCACATCGTAATCGGTCGCTCCGGATCGCTGGCCGACGCCAACGTCGAGGCTGGTGTAGCGCGGCAATGCATTGAAGCGCACGCCGTAACTGGCCGCAGTCTCATCGCGGTATTCGGCGTTGGCGTTGTAGGCCAGGTTTTCACTCAATACGTCGCTGACGGCCACGCCCCGGCGCAGGCCGGATCGATCATCACGGCGCAAATACCCGCGCAGTCTTCGCTGGCCACCCAGCGCCATTCCCAGTGTCAGATAAGCGGAGTTGCCCAGGCGATCGGACGCCGTATCGCCGATGGCACGCTCCAGGTTCAACGACAGGCTGATGCGCTCAGGCAACGTGCGCGACCACGACAGGCCAAGGCGCGACTGCGACGGTTCACCCTGGGTCGAATATCGCGACCAGGTCGCCCCGAATGCACCCCATTGATCCACCGATCCCGTGACAGAAAACACCAGGTGATCGCGACCGGGAGATTCAGCCCGGTGAAGGTCCTGATTCCAGCCGGTGTCTGACAACGTGCGAAAATTCCGGCTCTGGCGCACCGCGACCAGGCTCGTCGACAGGCTCTCGGACAGCGGCGCACTGAGCGTCAGTTGCGTCTGGCTGCCTCCCGCGCCACTGGTGCGCTCATCCGACAGCACCTGCTTCACGCCCAGTGCGTAGCCGCCGGCCCACTGTCGTTGCAGGCCCCAGCCTGTCGACAGATAGTCGGTTGCCGCGAGCACTCCGGCGGTCAGTCGGGTGGCCTGCCCCCAATCCCAATCCCTGCTCAACGCGGTGAAAGAAGGCGCCTCTCGGTCGTCCGTGCCCAGTCGCCGCACCGCGCCCAATGCAAAGTTGAACCCGCCCGGCCCGGCCCATTGCGCTTCGTGAAGACTGGCCGCCGGCACTCGCAAACGCCGCACCTGCCCATCCTGCTCGTGGACCGTAACGTCCAGATCAATCTGATTGCTCAGCAACGGCAGTGCCCTTAGCGTGAACGGACCACTCGGCACCATGGTGGTGTAGATCATCACGCCGTTCTGCCGGACTTCGATGCGGGCCGGCGAATACGCGACACCCTCCACCTGCCCGCGCGCGCCGTCCTGCGCCGTTCGTAACTGGGTGAATGCCGCTTCCGGCAGGATCTGCACACCGTTGAATGACTCACCGGCAAACAAGGTCGACGCGAGATTCAATTGCCCGACCTGCAGACTGGCTTCGATGTCCTCCAGAGTTCGCGCACCGTAGGCATACAGGTGCTCGAACCGTGAGTATTCGGATGTCGAGGTGTAGGACTGCCGGCTGCGCAGCACCCAGTTACCGGCATTCAGGCCGACTTCCGAGCCCAGGCTATCAAACCTGTCGTGCTGCCCTTCGTGCTGGCTGCCGACCATCAGCGCGTCGTAGTTGAAAATGCCGGCAGTACCGCCATGGGTGAAGTTATTTGCCGGGCGCTGCGGCAACGCCAGACTTTCGGTCGGCACCAGCAACTCAATCAGTTCGCGTCCCGGATCCAGTCGCACGACCGCACCGGGAAAACCCTCCATCAGCGTCAGACACTGCCCCGGTCGCAGCGGGGTCATCAAAGGCGGCGGACGTACTCCAGCGGCTTTCAGCCATTGAGGTTGCAGGCACAATTCTCCGCGCTCGTTGAATGACACCAGCATACGACCTCTGGCCTGTCCGTTGACCTCAAGCGCAACGGAACGCTCGCCTTGCGTGAAGCGCGGCGCCTCACGAAAGTACGCCGCCAATGCAGGGTCGATGCCACGGTCCCTCAACACCCTGATATCGAAATCCACTGACTCGGCAGCGAACAAGGCACCTGTACCGTTGACTGCAAGCGCCAGCACAATCCAACGAGCGTAAACCCTCATCACCGAGCAACCGGTGCGTCGTAATGATCGACCGCAAAGCCGTAGGTGGTGGCCGGAAAAATCCTCACCGCCATCGTCTGTGCCGAGGCGTGCAAAGGCAAATCTGCGTGCAGTCGCTCGCCGGGCAAAATGTAGGTCCGGGGCAGGTTCACCGAACGGGTGCCGGGTAGAGGCACAATGGTTTTCGCCAGCCGTACCACATAGGGGCTCGGATTGACGACCTGCACACCGCTGGCATCCATCGACCAAGTCAGCCGCTTCCACGGCTCGCGTTCGACGGGCAACCCGGCGGGGCGCAAAATCACTGGCAGGTTCTGCCGCACACCGAGGGTCACCTGCGCTCCGGCGGCGTCACTGACCGGGCTGATCCCCTCGAAGATCACCCGTTTCAGGCGTTCAGTCTTCAGTGGCTGCGGGTTTTGCAGAATGAACCGCACTTGCTGAATGCTGCCCGGCTCGACGCGGGCGATGGGCGGGGTGAAGACCAGCAGGACCTCGTCGCTGTCTTCAATGTTCTCGATGGTGGTATGCAGCAGTGCGGGACGCGTGTCGGTATTGCGCACATTCATCACCGCTTCACCCATGCCCTCCTCCACCAACAGTACCGGCGTCTGCGGAACCATGCCGGCGGCGTGGGCCATCGGTATTGAAAACCATGCGAACAGACACAGCGGTGCCTTCTTCAGAACAGACTTGAAAGAAATGAGCATCGGGGTAATCCGTGAAATCGGGAATGCGGTCCGACAGATGTCGGACCGCGCTCGTACGCACCGGTCAGACCCGGTGCCTTGAGGGGGCACCGGGCAGCCGCCGTCAGAGATAGAACATGTCGAACGTCACGGAACCATCCAGCGGGATGTCGCTGGTAATCGGCAAAGCGTTGCTTGGGCCGATGATCGGCAGCAGATGCATCGGGAAACCGTGATGGCGGGCGGCGACCGGGCCGCTCGCTGCACTGGTGCCCCACGAGTACAACTGCGGTGCGTTGCTGACCAGGGTACTGGTCGGTACACGCCATGCCGGGACCGCCAGCGTGCGGGTCAGCAGTGTCTGAGTATTGCCGTCGGTCTCCGGAATGCCATGGCGCAAGGCGAACCCGCCAATGCGCACACCGTTTATCTCACCCAGCCCGTAAAACAGCGCCGGATCACTCTGCCCGGCACCATCACTGATGCCCGGCAATTTGGTGCCGGCACGGTTGTCGCGCACCGACACTTCCACGGGGGCCGGAGCGTCGCAATTGATGTGCAGGGAAACATCGCGACCGGCCAGCAATGTTTGTGTGGTCGAGTTCAGCGTAGAGGCGGAAATCTTGCGCAGATCCACCGTGCCGCCACCGGCAAAGGCCGGAATGCAGGAGGTCGGAATAATGGTGCCGATGACATTCAGGTCAACGCTTTCTGCCATTGCCACTGCTGGCAGCAACGCCGCCGCCAGTACTGCAAGACGGGATGTCTTTTTCATAAGCCGTAATCTTCCATTTGATTGACAGTTCAGTCCCTACAAACTTGGTATGTAAGTAAGCGAGCTGATGATTGCGGCTTATGAGAGATAAATCTGTAGGAAACGGCAGCGTCTGAACAGCGAAATTACGACTTAACAAATAGGCACAAGTAGACAGATCAATAACTCCTACATTAATGCGAACAGATGCTCCCGACTGTTGAGGAACTCATGTCCAGCTGATGGTCATAAGCTACTCGCCCCTCCACCGAGCGAGTCGAATGGACCGCTCCATCGAGCGCGCAACACTCCATACTTGCCGTGCCATACTCCAGACTTTGCCCCGACCCGGAACGACCCGACTTGAGCTCCAGACACTCTTTGCCGTTTGCAATGTTGCTCGTCCTGCTGCTCGCCGGGTGCGCGTCACTGGATGTTCCACGAGAACCGAGCCAGGCTCTGCCGGCGAACGGATCAGCGTTCGGACGTTCAATCCAGGCTCAGGCCGCTCCCTATCAGGGACAATCAGGCTTTCGTCTGCTGTCCAACAGCACCGAAGCCTTCACCGCCCGCGCCGAATTGATCCGCAACGCCCAGAGCAGCCTCGACCTGCAGTACTACATCGTCCACGACGGCATCAGTACGCGAATGCTGGTGGAAGAAGTGCTCAAGGCTGCCGACCGTGGTGTGCGAGTGCGCATTCTGCTGGACGACACCACCAGCGACGGCCTCGACCTGATCATCGCCACGCTGGCGGCGCATCCGAACATCCAGATCCGTCTGTTCAACCCCCTGAACCTGGGGCGCAGCACCGGCGTGACCCGTGCGGCCGGGCGGCTGTTCAACCTGTCACTGCAGCATCGGCGGATGCACAACAAGCTGTGGCTGGCGGACAACAGCGCCGCCATCGTCGGCGGGCGCAATCTGGGTGACGAGTACTTCGATGCCGAGCCGAACCTGAACTTCACCGACATCGATATGCTCAGCGTCGGGCCGGTCGCCGAGCAGCTCGGGCACAGTTTCGACCAGTACTGGAACAGCGCCCTGAGCAAACCGATCGACGAATTCCTCTCCAGCAAACCCTCGGCCAAAGACCTGCAGAACACCCGCACGCGCCTGGAAGAATCCCTCGAAGAAACCCGCAAGCAGAACCACGCGCTGTACCAACAGTTGATGACCTTCACCACCCACCCGCGCATGGACATCTGGCGCCGGGAGCTGATCTGGGCCTGGAACCAGGCGTTGTGGGACGCGCCGAGCAAGGTGCTGGCGGACGGCAAGCCTGATCCACAACTGCTGCTGACCACGCAACTGGCACCGGAGCTGCGGGGCGTCAGCAAAGAACTGATGATGATTTCCGCCTACTTCGTGCCGGGTCAGCCGGGGCTGGTCTACCTGACCGGCCGTGCCGATGCGGGTGTGTCGGTGAGCCTGCTGACCAACTCGCTGGAAGCCACCGACGTGCCGGCAGTGCACGGCGGTTACGCACCCTATCGCAAGGCGTTGCTGGAACATGGCGTGAAGCTGTACGAGCTGCGGCGCCAGCCTGGGGATAAGTTCGGAAGTGGCCCGCACCTGTTTTACAGCAAGTCGTTTCGCGGCTCGGACTCCAGCCTGCACAGCAAGGCGATGATTTTCGACGGGAAAAAAGCGTTCATCGGCTCGTTCAATTTCGACCCGCGCTCGGTGCTGTGGAACACCGAAGTCGGGGTGCTGGTGGACAGTCCCGAACTGGCTGCCCGCGTTCGGGAACTGGCCTTGCAGGGCATGGCGCCGGCGCTGAGTTACGAGGCAAAACTTCAGGACGGGAAAGTCGTCTGGGTCACCGAGGACAACGGCCAGATGCACACGCTGACCAAGGAGCCCGGCAGCTGGTGGCGGCGGTTCAATGCGTGGTTCAGCACCACGGTGGGGCTGGAGCGGATGCTGTAGCAGCCCGCTCCAGCCGGATCATCAGGCCGGCTCCGGCACCTTGCCGAACGCCCCTTGCCGCGACAGCAGAATCACCAGACCGAACGCCCCGGCCGCCATGAACCACGGCAATGCGTGCCCGCTGATCCATTGACTGCCCGCCCCCGCCGCCAACGGCCCGATCAGGCAACCGACACCCCACAGTTGCGCGACATGCGCATTGGCCCGCACCAGCGCGTCGTCGCGGTAGCGCTCGCCGATCAGGATCAGCGACAGGGTGAACAAACCACCGGCACTGGCGCCGAACAGCACCCACAGCGGCCAGATCAGCAAGGTGTCGATCAGCATCGGGATCGCCAGGCTCGACAGCATCAGCGCCACGGCGCAACCGGTGAACAAGGTCCGCCGCGACAGGTAGTCGGCCAGCGCACCGATCGGCAATTGCAGCAGCGCATCGCCGACCACCACGGTGCTGACCATCGCCAGCGCGATTTCCGCCGTGAAGCCCTGTTGCAGGCAGTACACCGGCAACAGCGTCAGGATCATCGCCTCGAATGCGGCGAACAGCGACACCGCCCAGGCAATTGCCGGTAATTCGCGACTGAAGCCCCACAGATCGCCGAACGTCACGCTGCTGGCCTCGCTGCTCGGCGCCCCGCTGCGCCCCAGCAGCAGAAGCGGCGCAGCGATCAAAAGGCCGACACCCGCCCAGAAGCCGTAATCATGCTCGGTGCCGAGCGCACCCAGCAGTAACGGGCCAGACAGTTGGCTCAATGCATAACTGCTGCCATACAGCGCCACCAATCGCCCGCGCCACTGCTCGACCACCAGTTGATTGATCCAGCTCTCGCCGAGGATGAACACGATCGTCAGGATTACCCCGATCATCAGCCGCAGTACCAGCCAGATCGGATAACTCGGCAACAATGCCAGCAGGCCGATGGACAATGCCCCGCCCCACAGGCACAGGCGCATCAGGTTCGCCGTACCGAAGCGCGCCGCCAGATGACTTGAAACCTTAGCCCCCAGCAACACACCGATGGCCGGCATCGCCGCCATCACGCCGATGGCGAACGAACCATAACCCCAGCCCTCCAGACGCAACGACACCAGCGGCATGCTGACACCCAGGGCCAGGCCAACACTCAAGACAGACGCCAACACGGCGAAATACGTCGCCCAACGCATGGTCCACGCTCCTGTGGATAATTTTTATGTGCACCACAAAACACTGTGGGAGCGAGCTTGCTCGCGATAACGGTTTCACATTCAGCCGATGTGCTGACGGATACACCGCTTTCGCGAGCAAGCTCGCTCCCACAGGGATCTTTGTATCGTTCGGGAGCCTGCCGGAGCAGGCCCCCTCAACGGTTTACAGCTTGATCCAGGTCGCCTTCAGCTCGGTGTATTTGTCGAACGCGTGCAGCGACTTGTCACGGCCGTTGCCCGACTGCTTGAAGCCGCCGAACGGTGCGGTCATGTCGCCGCCATCGTACTGATTGACCCACACGCTGCCGGCACGCAGTGCCTTGGCGGTCAGGTGAGCCTTGGAAATGTCCTGCGTCCAGACCGCTGCCGCCAGGCCGTAAGGCGTGTCGTTGGCGATGTTGATCGCTTCCTCGGCCGTGTCGAAGGCGATGACCGACAGCACCGGGCCGAAGATTTCTTCCTGAGCGATCTTCATCGCGTTGCTCACGCCGTCGAAAATCGTTGGCTCGACGTAAGTGCCACCGGTTTCCTGAAGGATGCGCTTGCCGCCGGCCACCAGTTTGGCGCCGTCGGTGTGGCCCGACTCGATGTAGGACAGCACGGTGTTCATCTGCTGGGTGTCGACCAGCGCACCGACGTTGGTGGCCGGATCCAGCGGGTTGCCTGGCTTCCAGGCTTTCAGCGCCTCGATCACCATCGGCAGGAATTTGTCCTTGATCGAACGCTCGACCAGCAAACGCGAACCGGCGGTGCAGACTTCGCCCTGGTTGAAAGCGATGGCGCTGGCAGCGGACTCGGCCGCAGCCTGCAGGTCCGGCGCATCGGCAAACACGATGTTCGGGCTCTTGCCGCCGGCTTCCAGCCAGACGCGCTTCATGTTCGATTCACCGGAATAGATCATCAGCTGCTTGGCGATCTTGGTCGAACCGGTGAACACCAGCGTGTCGACGTCATTGTGCAGCGCCAAGGCTTTGCCGACGGTGTGGCCATAACCCGGCAACACGTTCAGCACGCCTTTCGGAATGCCGGCTTCAACCGCCAGTTCGGCGATGCGGATGGCGGTCAGCGGGGATTTTTCCGACGGCTTGAGGATCACCGAGTTACCGGTCGACAGCGCCGGGCCAAGTTTCCAGCAGGCCATCATCAGCGGGAAGTTCCACGGCACGATGGCGCCAACCACGCCCACTGGCTCGCGGGTCACCAGTCCCAACTGATCGTGCGGAGTCGCGGCGACTTCGTCGTAGATCTTGTCGATCGCTTCACCGCTCCAGCTCAGCGCTTGCGCCGCGCCCGGAACGTCGATGTACAACGAATCGCTGATCGGCTTGCCCATGTCGAGGGTTTCGAGCAGGGCCAGCTCTTCGGCGTGCTGCTTGAGCAGGCCGGCGAAACGGATCATGGTGGCTTTGCGTTTGGTCGGTGCCAGGCGCGACCAGACGCCGGAATTGAAAGTGGCGCGAGCGTTTTCCACAGCGCGCTGGGCATCGGCGGCGTCACAGCTGGCAATCTTGCCCAGCAGACGGCCATCGACCGGGCTGATGCACTCGAAGGTCTCGCCGGAGACGGCATCGGTGTACTCGCCATTAAGGTAGGCGCGGCCTTCGATCTTCAGGTCGCGGGCGCGTTGTTCCCAGTCGGCACGAGTCAGGGTGGTCATTCGAGTGTCCTCCTCTTGTTGAATACGAGCGCCGCGCGATCTTCGCCGGCGTCCTCAGGAATTCTGCCCGGCCAGCCTGTTTTCGGCCCAAGGCACCCGCCACCCTAAACCAGCGGCTGGGGTTGTTTCAATATATTTGACATAAGGCGGTTATACAGCCTTGCGGCGTTCAATTTAATCAACATAGACTTTGGCCCCTTCAAGCCACCGCGCCGTCATCACGGGAGAAAATAACAATGAACATCCAGAACGTCGTCGACATCAGCCTGACCATGGACCAGGCCGAACGCTACCGCCCGGACCCGGCAAAAGTCCTCAAGGGCGATCCCGAACAAGCGGTGTTCAATCAATACGACAGCCCTTGCGGGCAAATGGGCGTCGGCGTGTGGGAAGGTGCAGTCGGGCAATGGACAGTGAATTACTCCGAGCATGAATACTGCGAAATCCTGCAAGGCGTTTCGGTGCTACGTGACGGCGAAGGCAATGCCAAAACCCTGCGTGTCGGTGACCGCTTCGTGATTCCGGCCGGCTTCCGTGGCACCTGGGAAGTGCTGGAAGCCTGCCGCAAGGTCTATGTGATCTTCGAACAGAAGGCCTGAGGCCTTTCATCAGGCAACAAAAAAGGCCCGTATCGTGAGATACGGGCCTTTTTCGTAAGTCGGGAAAAATCAATTACTTGATTTTGCCTTCCTTGTAGATCACGTGCTTGCGAACAACCGGATCATATTTCTTGATCTCGATTTTGTCCGGGGTAGTACGCTTGTTCTTGTCGGTAGTGTAGAAGTGACCAGTACCGGCGCTCGAGATCAAACGAATCAATTCACGCATGATTAGCTCCCTTAAACCTTGCCGTCGCGACGCAGCTCGGCCAGCACAACGCTGATGCCACGCTTGTCGATGATACGCATGCCTTTGGCGGAAACGCGCAGGCGTACGAAACGTTTCTCTTCTTCAACCCAGAAGCGGTGATGCTGCAGGTTCGGCAGGAAACGACGACGGGTTTTGTTGTTTGCGTGGGAAATGTTGTTCCCAGTCACCGGACCCTTACCGGTAACTTGACATACTCTAGACATGCCTCAGCCCTCTAAAACCACATGCCCAACCCGGCATGGGTTGGCCGCTTAATCTCTAGTCATTGTGGCGCCAGGCGCCGCGATTCTTTAGAGGTCTTACCGGCTACACCTACAAGCGAAGGAACCGGGCCCCTAGAAAAGAGCGCTGCTTTATACCAGAAAGACCACGGAGCAACAACTTTCCGTGTGCAAAGAATGGCTAAAAAGCCGCTTTTTCCGCCCGCAAGCGGCTTGGGCAAAGGCTGGCGGCAATTTTTACCATTCGTCGAAGAAAACCGATCATACCCGCAATCGAGACTTTTCCTGCCGCCACTTCCGATAAATCCTCAGCCGCGCAGCCCCGAAAATGCAAAAAGGGGATAGTCATTTGCAATCGCGACCACTAGGGTAGGCCTTTTCCAGACTGCACTTGCAGATGGGCCTTCGATCTGTAAAGGAAGCCGACCATGCGCCTCGCTGCCCTCCCCCTGCTGCTCGCCCCGCTATTGCTGAGCCCCCTGGCCCATGCCGCCGCCCTGAGCGTGTGCACCGAGGCCAGCCCCGAAGGGTTCGACGTGGTGCAATACAACTCGCTGACCACCACCAACGCTTCGGCCGACGTGCTGATGAATCGCCTGGTGGACTTCGATACCGCCAGCGGCAAGGTGGTCCCGAGCCTGGCCGATAGCTGGGAAGTCAGCACCGATGGCCTGAGCTATGTGTTCAAACTGCACCCGCAGGTGAAGTTTCACACCACCGACTACTTCAAGCCGACCCGCGAGCTGACCGCCGAAGACGTCAAATTCAGCTTCGACCGCATGCTCGACCCGGCCAACCCGTGGCACAAGGTCGCCCAGAGCGGCTTCCCGCACGCCCAGTCGATGCAGTTGCCGAGCCTGATCAAGAAGATCGACGCACTGGATCCGCTGACCGTGCGCTTCACCCTCGACCACCCGGACTCGACGTTCCTCGCGACCCTGAGCATGGGTTTTGCCTCGATCTATTCCGCCGAATACGCCGACAAACTGCTGAAAGCCGGCGCGACCGACAAGCTCAACAGCCAACCGGTCGGCACCGGCCCGTTCGTCTTCACCCGCTTCCAGAAAGACGCGTCGATCCGCTACAAGGCCAACCCGGACTACTTCGGCGGCAAGCCTGCGGTGGATCCGTTGATCTTCGCCATTACCCCGGACGCCAACGTGCGCCTGCAAAAGCTGCGGCGTAACGAGTGCCAGATTGCCCTGTCGCCAAAACCATTGGACGTACAGGCTGCGAAGGAAGAACCGACGCTGAAAGTCGAAAAAACTGACGCGTTCATGACCGCATTCGTCGGCATCAACAGCCAGCATCCGCCACTGGACAAGCCGGAAGTTCGTCAGGCGATCAACCTCGCCTTCGACAAGGCCAACTACCTCAAGGCTGTGTTCGAAGACACCGCCGAAGCCGCCAACGGCCCGTATCCACCGAACACCTGGAGCTACGCCAAGAGCCTGCCGGGCTACCCGCACGATGTGGAGAAAGCCAAGGCGTTGCTGGCCAAGGCCGGATTGAAGGACGGCTTCCAGACCACCATCTGGACGCGTCCGTCCGGCAGCCTGCTCAACCCGAACCCGAGCCTGGGTGCACAACTGCTGCAATCAGACCTGGCGGAAATCGGCATTCAGGCGGAAATCCGCGTGATCGAATGGGGCGAACTGATCCGTCGTGCCAAGGCTGGCGAGCATGACTTGCTGTTCATGGGCTGGGCCGGCGACAACGGCGACCCGGACAACTTCCTCACGCCGCAGTTTTCCTGCGCGGCAGTGAAGTCCGGCACCAACTTCGCCCGCTACTGCAACGCCGACCTGGACAAACTGATCAGCGCCGGCAAGACCACCAGCGAGCAAGGCGTACGCACCAAGCTCTACGAACAGGCACAGGCGCAGATCCAGCAGCAGGCATTGTGGCTGCCGCTGGCGCATCCGACGGCGTATGCATTGACGCGTAAAGACGTGCAGGGTTACTCGGTCTCCCCGTTCGGGCGGCAGGATTACTCCAAGGTCACCCTGAAGTAATCCGCCCCGGCTTGCAGCGACTGCAGTCGCTGCAAGCTACATCCAGCCACACTCCGCCATCGACAACGGCTCGCCATCTCCGACGATGAAGTGATCGAGCACTCGCACATCGATCAGCTCAAGCGCTTTCTGCAATCGCTTGGTCAATAATCGATCAGCCTGACTGGGATCCGTGTTTCCCGACGGGTGGTTGTGGCACAGAATCACGGCCGCCGCATTGTTCGCCAGCGCACGTTTCACCACTTCCCTGGGATGTACGGCGGTGTTGTCGATGGAGCCGCGAAACAGCGGTTCGAAGGTCAGCACTTGGTGTTTTGAGTCCAGAAACAGGCAACCGAACACCTCGTGTGGCTCGTGGCGCAGCATGGCTTTGAGGTAGTCGCGTACGACCTGTGGATTTTCCAGCGTCGGTTTCTGGCGCATGCGCTCGGCCAGATGCCGCCGGGCCATCTCCAGCACCGCCTGCAATTGAGCAAATTTCGCCGGCCCCAGCCCCAATTGCTCGCTGAACGCCCCGAGATCTGCCTCCAGCAACGCACGCAGGCTGCCGAACTGATTCAACAAGTGTCGCGCCAGATCCACCGCGCTTTTCCCGGATACGCCGGTGCGTAAAAAAATCGCCAGCAATTCGGCATCGGAAAGACTTCCCGAGCCCTGTTCAAGCAGCTTCTCCCGCGGCCTTTCCGCCGCTGGCCAATCGCGAATACTCATACACATTCCTTGTCTGTGGGCGCCGCTGTTCCGTAGCGGTCGCTGTGATATCGTAGCCCATCTTTTTTGCGGGCGAATTCACCCTGGGGAGGGGGTTTCGCCACGTATGTCACCAACGAAATGAAAGGCAGACCTATGCAGCGGCTGTATCGGAAACGCATCGTTCTGGGCGTCGGCGGCGGTATCGCTGCCTACAAGAGCGCTGACCTAGTTCGCCGCCTGATCGACCAGGGCGCCGAAGTGCGCGTGGTCATGACCCGTGGCGGCAGCGAATTCATCACCCCGCTGACCATGCAGGCCCTGTCCGGCCACCCGGTTCACCTGGATTTGCTCGACCCGGCCGCCGAAGCGGCGATGGGCCACATCGAACTGGCCAAATGGGCCGATATGGTGCTGATCGCCCCGGCCACCGCCGACCTGCTGGCCCGTCTGGCTCAAGGCATTGCCAACGATCTGCTGACCACACTGGTGCTGGCCACCGACGCCATCGTCGCTGTCGCTCCGGCGATGAACCAGGCCATGTGGCGCGATCCGGCCACCCAGGCCAACCTGCAACTCCTTGAAAGCCGTGGCCTGAAGACCTTCGGCCCGGCCTCCGGTAGCCAGGCCTGCGGCGACGTCGGCATGGGCCGCATGATGGAAGCCACCGACCTGGCCCAGCTCGCGGCAGACTGCTTCCAGCGTCAGGCACTGACCGGCAAGCACGTGGTGATCACTGCTGGCCCGACCCAGGAAAACATCGACCCGGTGCGCTACATCACCAACCACAGCTCCGGCAAAATGGGCTTCGCCCTGGCGGAAGCGGCGGTGGAAGCCGGCGCCCGTGTGACCCTGATCAGCGGCCCGGTGCATTTGCCGACGCCGGATCGTGTCACCCGGATCGACGTGGTCAGCGCCCGCGACATGCTCGCCGCGTGTGAAGCCGCGATCCCTTGCGACATCTTCATCGCCTCGGCGGCGGTCGCGGACTACCGTCCGGAAGTCGTCGCCCCGCAAAAATTAAAGAAAGATCCTACGAGCGGTGACGGCTTCGTCCTGCAAATGGTGCGCAACCCGGACATCCTGGCCACCATCGCGACCCGTCCCGACCGTCCGTTCAGTGTCGGCTTCGCCGCCGAGACCGAACACCTGCTCGACTACGCTGCACGCAAGCTGAAGGACAAGAATCTCGATCTGATCGTCGCCAACGACGTCGCCAACCCGAGCATCGGTTTCAACAGCGAAGAAAACGCCTGCAGCGTCATCGACCGTGCGCTGCATGCCACGGTTTTCGCCCAGACCAGCAAGAGCAAGATCGCTCGCCAGCTGGTCACTTTTATCGCCGAACGTCTGAACCAGGTTTAATTTACATGCACGCTTTGCAAGCCAAGATCCTCGACCCACGCATCGGTACCGAGTTCCCGCTGCCGCAATACGCCACGCCAGGCTCCGCCGGCCTCGACCTGCGCGCCATGCTGCAAGAGGAAATCGTGATCAAGCCGGGTGAAACCGTGCTGATCCCTACCGGTCTGTCGGTGTACATCGGCGACCCGAACCTCGCCGCACTGATCCTGCCGCGCTCGGGCATGGGCCATAAGCACGGCATCGTGCTGGGCAATCTGGTCGGTCTGATCGACTCCGATTACCAGGGCCCGCTGATGGTCTCCTGCTGGAACCGTGGCCAGACCGAATTCACCATGCCGGTCGGCGAGCGTCTGGCGCAACTGGTGCTGGTGCCGGTGGTGCAGGCGCACTTCGAAATGGTTGAAGAGTTCGTCGAAACCGAGCGCGGCGCTGGCGGTTTCGGCCACTCCGGCACCAAGTGATCGGCTAGAAATCTGTCGTGGCGAGGGCGTGTTTCTCGCCACGAATTTCAAAATGTCATCTGCAAGGTTTAGCACCGAAAATCAAGGCATTGGCAGGCCAAAGCCACGCCGGACAAGGCGTCATGGCCCTTTCACACCACGAACTCTCTGTGAAAACCGCCGTCATACCCTTCAGTTTGAGCCAGCCGCCGAGATGATTCGTCGGCGTGTCCCGCCACTTTCGAGATGGAGCATTTCCGCAGATGAGCACCCCCGCCCAAGTCGCCCCGAAGCTTCCCGACAGCATCTTCCGCGCCTATGACATTCGCGGCACCGTGCCGGAATTCCTCAATGCCGAAACCGCCTACTGGATCGGCCGCGCCATTGGCTCCCAGAGCCTGGCCCAGGGTGAACCGAACGTGTCCGTTGGCCGTGACGGCCGCCTGTCCGGTCCCGAACTGGTTGCCGCGCTGATTCGCGGCATCGCCGAAAGCGGCTGTCACGTCAGCGACGTCGGCCTGGTGCCGACCCCGGCGCTGTATTACGCCGCCAACGTGCTGGCCGGCAAATCCGGCGTGATGCTTACCGGCAGCCACAATCCGTCGAACTACAACGGCTTCAAGATCGTGATCGCCGGCGACACCCTCGCCAACGAACAGATCCAGGTTCTGCACGAGCGTATCAAGACCGGCAACCTGAGCAGCGGCCAGGGCAGCGTGACCCAGGTCGAGATCCTCGACCGCTACACCACCGAAATCGTCCAGGACATCAAACTGGCCCGGCGCCTGAAAGTCGTGGTCGACTGCGGCAACGGCGCGGCCGGCGTGATCGCCCCGCAACTGATCGAAGCGCTGAACTGCGAAGTCATCCCGCTGTTCTGCGAAGTCGACGGCAACTTCCCGAACCACCACCCGGACCCGGGCAAGCCTGAAAACCTTGTCGACCTGATCGCCAAGGTCAAGGAAACCAAGGCTGACATCGGCCTGGCCTTCGACGGTGACGGCGACCGCGTCGGCGTGGTGACCAACACCGGCACCATCGTGTTCCCGGACCGCCTGCTGATGCTGTTTGCCCGCGACGTGCTGGCCCGCAACCCGGGCGCGGAAATCATCTTCGACGTCAAATGCACCCGTCGCCTGATCCCGCTGATCAAGGAATATGGCGGCCAGTCGCTAATGTGGAAGACCGGTCACTCGTTGATCAAAAAGAAAATGAAACAGACCGGCGCGTTGCTGGCCGGTGAAATGAGCGGGCACATCTTCTTCAAGGAACGCTGGTTCGGTTTCGACGACGGCATTTACAGCGCCGCACGGCTGCTGGAAATCCTCAGCAAGGAAAAATCCGACGCGGAAACGCTGTTCGCGACCTTCCCGAACGATATTTCCACGCCGGAAATCAATATCCATGTGACCGAAGAGAGCAAATTCAGCATCATTGATGCACTGCACGATGCACAGTGGGGCCCAGGCGCCGACCTGACCACCATTGACGGCGTGCGGGTCGATTACGCCAAAGGCTGGGGCCTGGTGCGCGCCTCCAACACCACACCGGTGCTGGTGCTGCGTTTCGAGGCCGATGACGAGGCTGAATTGCAGCGCATCAAGGCTGTGTTCCATGCCCAACTGAAACGCGTTGCACCTGATCTCCAACTACCGTTCTGATTTCTGATTCACCCGGAGCCCTGAATGACCCTCGAACGCGAAGCCGCCGCCCACACCGCCCAGGTCCTGTCCGAAGCGCTGCCTTACATCCGACGTTATGTCGGCAAGACCCTGGTGATCAAATACGGCGGCAACGCGATGGAAAGCGAGGAGCTGAAAACCGGCTTCGCCCGCGACATCGTCTTGATGAAAGCCGTGGGGATCAACCCGGTCGTGGTTCACGGCGGCGGCCCGCAGATCGGTGATCTGCTCAAGCGCCTGTCGATCGAAAGCCACTTCGTCGACGGCATGCGCGTGACCGACGCGGCGACCATGGACGTGGTGGAAATGGTCCTCGGCGGTCAGGTCAACAAAAGCATCGTCAACCTGATCAACCGTCACGGCGGCAGCGCCATCGGCCTGACCGGTAAAGATGCGGGGCTGATTCGCGCCAAGAAGCTCACCGTCACCCGCCAGACCCCGGAGATGACCCAACCGGAAATCATCGACATCGGCCAGGTGGGCGAAGTGGTCGGGATCAACACCGAACTGCTGAACCTGCTGGTCAAAGGCAACTTCATCCCGGTGATCGCGCCGATCGGCGTGGGTGAGAACGGCGAGTCGTACAACATCAACGCTGACTTGGTGGCCGGTAAAGTCGCCGAAGCGCTGAAAGCCGAGAAGCTGATGCTGCTGACCAACATCGCCGGCCTGATGGACAAGTCGGGCACCGTGCTGACCGGCCTGAGCACCCAACAGGTCGACGACCTGATCGCCGACGGCACCATCTACGGCGGCATGCTGCCGAAGATCCGCTGTGCACTGGAAGCGGTTCAGGGTGGCGTGGGCAGCTCGCTGATCATCGACGGCCGCGTGCCGAACGCGATCCTGCTGGAAATCTTCACCGACACCGGAGTGGGCACGCTGATCAGCAATCGCAAGCGTCCGTAAGCGGTAGCGCAAACAAAAAGACCCCGCTCAGCCAGGCTGAGCGGGGTCTTTTTTTGCCCGGAAGAAGCGATCAGACGCCGAACTGGGCGCGATAGGCTTCAACGGCTGGCAGGTGCTGCTTGAGCTGCGGGTCGTCAGCCAGGAATTCCAGCACCTGGTTCAGCGACACGATGCTGATGACCGGGATGCCGAAATCACGTTCGACTTCCTGAATGGCCGACAGCTCACCGTTGCCGCGCTCCTGACGGTTCAGGGCGATCAGCACGCCGGCAGCCTTGGCGCCGTCCTGGGAAGCGATGATCTGCATCACTTCACGGATCGCGGTGCCGGCGGTGATCACGTCGTCGATGATCAGCACGTCGCCGGTCAACGGCGCGCCGACCAGGCTGCCGCCTTCGCCGTGGGCCTTGGCTTCCTTGCGGTTGAAGCACCATGGCAAATCGCGGTTATGGTGCTCGGCCAGCGCCACGGCAGTGGTTGCCGCCAGCGGGATGCCTTTGTAGGCCGGGCCAAACAGCACGTCGAACGGAATTCCGCTCTCGGCGATGGCTGCGGCGTAGAAACGACCCAGCTGCGCCAGCGCGGAGCCCGAGTTGAACAGGCCGGCATTGAAGAAGTAAGGACTGGTGCGCCCGGACTTCAGGGTGAACTCACCGAAGCGCAAAACGCCGCGATCGATGGCAAAACGAATGAAATCGCGCTGATACGCTTGCATGAAAAAAACCCCAAATACCACGGATTTAGCTAATTAGCTTGACGCCGTGTATCATACACGCACGCGATTTTTGGGGCCATTTATGCGGATCATCAGTGTGAACGTCAATGGTATTCAGGCTGCAGTCGAGCGAGGTTTGCTCAGTTGGCTGCAGGCACAGAATGCCGACGTCATCTGCCTGCAGGACACCCGTGCCTCCGCCTTTGAACTGGACGACCCAGCCTTCCAACTGGATGGCTACTTCCTTTATGCCTGCGACGCAGAAGTTCCCGCCCAAGGTGGCGTGGCTTTGTACTCGCGGTTGCAACCGAAGGCTGTCATCAGCGGTCTCGGTTTCGAGACGGCCGACCGCTACGGGCGCTACCTGCAAGCAGATTTCGACAAAGTCAGTATTGCCACCTTGCTGCTTCCTTCGGGGATGAACGGCGATGAGGACTTGAACCAGAAGTTCAAGCTCATGGACGACTTCGGCAAGTACCTGGACAAACAGCGGCGCAAACGTCGCGAGTACATTTATTGTGGCTCGCTGTACGTCGCGCAGCAGAAGCTCGACATCAAGAACTGGCGCGACAGCCAGCAATCTCCGGGTTTCCTGGCGCCAGAACGCGCCTGGATGGACGAGATTGTCGGCAACATGGGCTACGTAGATGCCCTGCGCGAAGTCAGCCGCGAAGGCGACCAGTACAGCTGGTGGCCGGACAACGAACAGGCCGAGATGCTGAATCTGGGCTGGCGCTTCGACTACCAGATCCTGACCCCGGGCCTGCGGCGCTTCGTGCGCAGTGCACGCCTGCCGCGTCAGCCACGGTTCTCGCAGCACGCGCCGCTGATCGTCGACTACGACTGGACGCTGACCATCTAAGCGTCGATTCGTGGATGCAAAAAAGCCGACATCGCTGTCGGCTTTTTTGTGGGCGCTGATTTTTGCTTTTATGCAGGGGACTCGAGTTGATCGTTATTTGAGCAATCGCCAAGTGAACGGATAGCGGTAAGGGAATCCGTTGTTAGCCTTCACCCCAGCAATAATCGGCAGCACAAACGAGCAAATGACCACCGGGATAATCAGCAGATACCCAATAAGCACTACCGTCAGCCCCACGCCAATGAGCGTAGCAATGGTCATCGTGATCTGAAAATTCAGCGCTTCCTTACCCTGCGCATCAATAAACGAGTCCTTCTCACGCTTCATCTGCCAGAGGATCAGCGGCCCGATCAAACTGCCAAATGGAAACCAGATCCCCAGCAAGCCGGACAAGTGACAGAACATCGCCCATTGGCGAACCTCCTGGCTCGGCTTGGGCAGTAACTCTTGCTCATCACTCATCGCGTCTTCCTTGTGGGTACGAACCGTCTCAGTCGGCCAGTGCGGCCGTTTGCAGTTCGAAGATCTCGTTCATGCCTTTCTTGGCCAGCTCCAGCATCGCGTTCAGCTCTTCAGGCTGGAACGGCGCGCCTTCGGCGGTGCCCTGCACTTCGATGAAACCACCGGTGCTGGTCATGACCACGTTGAGGTCGGTCTCGGCGGCGGAATCTTCAAGATAGTCCAGGTCCAGCACCGGCTCGCCCTGGTACATGCCCACGGAGACCGCACCGATCATTTGCTTGAGCGGGTCGCCGCCCTTCAGGCCGCCGCGCTTCTTGATCACTTTCAAGGCATCGACCAGTGCAACCATCGCGCCGGTGATCGACGCGGTACGGGTGCCGCCGTCAGCCTGGATCACGTCGCAATCGACGTACAGGGTGACGTCGCCCAGCTTGGACATGTCCAGCGCGGCGCGCAGGGAACGGCCGATCAGACGCTGGATTTCCAGGGTGCGGCCGCCCTGCTTGCCACGGCTCGCTTCACGCTGGTTACGCTCGCCGGTGGCGCGCGGCAGCATGCCGTACTCGGCGGTCAGCCAGCCCTGACCCTGGCCTTTGAGGAAACGCGGTACGCCGTTTTCGACGCTGACGGTGCAGATGACTTTGGTATCACCGAATTCGACCAGTACCGATCCTTCGGCGTGCTTGGTGTAGTTGCGGGTAATGCGGATCGAGCGGAGCTGATCGGCAGCGCGACCACTTGGACGTTTCATAGGAGATACCTGTACTGGGGACGGAAAACTGCGGAGCATTATAGAGCTGCGCACCGCGCCTGGGCACTGCTTAAAAATTCCGGCCGTCGATCAAGGGCCCTGAAACGCACTTCGCCGACGGCCTGCAGCCCTTTGTCACACCGTGTGTTTGGGCGCATCTGCCGCACTGCGCTACAATCCTGCGCCTTTGCTGCCAGTCGGCTTAAATTCATTGATATCGAGCTGCGGAGCTTCAATCCGCGCCGATCTGTATCGCGAGGTCACCGCCATGGTGCACAGCATGACCGCCTTCGCCCGCGTCGAGAAAGCCGGCGTTCAGGGCACCCTGAGCTGGGAACTGCGCTCGGTCAACAGCCGCTACCTGGAACCCCATCTGCGCCTGCCGGAGTCGTTCCGCGACCTCGAAGGCGCCGTCCGCGAAGCCCTGCGCCAGGGCCTGTCGCGCGGCAAACTGGAATGCACCCTGCGCTTCACCGAAGAAAGCACCGGCAAGCCGCTGCAAGTGGACCGCGAGCGCGCTGCGCAACTGGTCGCTGCCGCTGAAACCGTCGCCGGCCTGATCAAGAACCCGGCCGCGCTGAACCCGCTGGAAGTGCTGGCCTGGCCCGGCGTACTGGTCGCCGACGCCACCGACCCGCAGGCGTTGAACGCCGAGGCGCTGGCCCTGTTCAATCAAGGCCTGAAAGATCTCAAGGCCGGCCGCGAGCGCGAAGGCGCGGAGCTGGCACGCCTGATCAACGATCGTCTGACTTCCATCGAGGAAGATGTGGTGACCCTGCGCGAACTGGTTCCGCAGATGCTCGCCACCCAGCGCCAGAAAGTCCTCGACCGCTTCGCCGACATGAAGGCCGAGATGGACCCGCAGCGCCTGGAACAGGAAATGGTCATGCTCGCGCAAAAGAGCGACGTGGCCGAAGAGCTGGATCGCCTGAGCACCCACATCATCGAAGTTCGCCGGGTGCTGAAATCCGGCGGTGCCGCCGGTCGGCGCCTGGACTTCCTGATGCAGGAACTCAACCGCGAAGCCAACACACTGGGCTCCAAAGCCTTCGACCCGCGCAGCACCCAGGCGGCGGTCAACCTCAAAGTGTTGATCGAGCAGATGCGCGAACAAGTGCAGAATATTGAGTAAGGCTACCCCGACATGACCCACAGCACCGGCACCCTGTACATCATTTCCGCCCCTTCGGGCGCGGGCAAGAGCAGCCTGGTCAAGGCCCTGACCGACGCCAACCCGGAAATCCGCGTCTCGATTTCCCACACCACCCGCGCCATGCGCCCGGGCGAAGTGGACGGCGTGAACTATCACTTCGTAACCCGCGAAGAGTTCGTGAAGATGGGCGAGCACGGCGATTTCCTCGAACGCGCCGAAGTCTTCGGCAACTTCTACGGCACCTCGCAAAGCCGACTGCAGCAGACCCTGGACGAAGGCCACGACCTGATTCTGGAAATCGACTGGCAAGGCGCCGAGCAAGTGCGCAAGCTGATGCCGCAGGCCCGTTCGATCTTCATCCTGCCGCCATCGCTGCAGGCCCTGCACCAGCGCCTGACCAACCGCGGCCAGGACAGCGACGAGATCATCGACGGCCGGATGCGTGAAGCGGTCAGCGAGATGAGCCACTACGTCGAGTACGACTACTTGATCATCAACGACGATTTCGCCCACGCGCTGGACGATCTGAAAGCGATTTTCCGTGCCAATCAGCTGCAACAGAAACGCCAACAAGTGCGTTTCGGCAAATTGCTGGCTGAATTGCTGGGCTGAAACAGCACTTCCCAAAACCGCTGCAAGGGCTTTACATTGGTGCTTGCAGCGCGTTGAAGAGTCTGGTCAAAAAATCAGCGCTTCCCTAATCGCTGGTGATTTTTTAAACTGTTGAGTCCGCTCGCCCAACCGGGCAGCGCGCATATTGCATTCGCTCCGAGGAATACCATGGCCCGCGTAACCGTTGAAGACTGCCTAGAACACGTGGAAAACCGCTTTGAGCTGGTCATGCTCTCTACCAAGCGTGCCCGTCAACTGGCCACCGGCGGCAAAGAGCCCCTGGTACAGTGGGAAAACGACAAACCGACCGTAGTTGCGCTGCGTGAAATCGCTGAAGGCCTGATGAGCTACGAGTTCATCGCCGAGCAGGAAATCGTCCACGAAGACCCGGTCTTCGCTGCGTTCGAGGACGAGTCCAACGAGGCCGTCTAAGCCTATGCCTGGTCGACGTAGCACGGCGCGGGATCACAGCCTACGGCAGGAGTTATCATGCCGAGCATAGACGCCCTCGCCGATCGCTTATCGACCTACCTCGGCAACGACCAGGTCAACCTGGTCCGCCGAGCGTATTTCTACGCCGAACAAGCCCACGACGGCCAACGCCGCCGCAGTGGCGAGGCGTACGTCACGCATCCTCTTGCCGTGGCAAATATTCTTGCCGACATGCACATGGACCATCAGAGCCTGATGGCCGCGATGCTGCATGACGTGATCGAAGACACCGGTATCGCCAAAGAAGCGCTGCAAGCGCAATTCGGTGAAACCGTGGCCGAACTGGTCGACGGGGTCAGCAAACTGACCCAGATGAACTTCGAGACCAAGGCCGAAGCCCAAGCTGAAAACTTCCAGAAAATGGCCATGGCCATGGCGCGCGACATTCGCGTGATCCTGGTCAAGCTCGCCGACCGCCTGCACAACATGCGCACGCTGGAAGTGCTGTCCGGCGAAAAACGCCGGCGCATCGCCAAGGAAACCCTCGAGATCTATGCTCCCATCGCCAACCGGCTGGGCATGCACGCGATCCGCATCGAGTTCGAAGACCTCGGTTTCAAGGCCATGCACCCGATGCGTTCCGCGCGGATCTACCAGGCGGTCAAACGCGCCCGGGGCAACCGCAAGGAAATCGTCAACAAGATCGAAGAGTCCCTTGGCCACTGCCTCGCCATCGACGGCATCCAGGGTGAAGTCAGCGGTCGCCAGAAACACCTCTACGGCATCTACAAGAAAATGCGCGGCAAGCGTCGGGCCTTCAACGAAATCATGGACGTCTACGCGTTCCGGATCATCGTCGACAAGGTCGATACCTGCTACCGCGTGCTGGGCGCTGTGCATAATTTGTACAAACCGTTGCCGGGGCGCTTCAAGGATTACATCGCGATCCCCAAGGCCAACGGCTATCAGTCGCTGCACACCACGCTGTTCGGCATGCACGGTGTACCGATCGAGATCCAGATCCGCACCCGCGAAATGGAAGAGATGGCCAATAACGGCATCGCCGCCCACTGGCTGTACAAATCCAGTGGTGACGAACAGCCAAAAGGCACCCATGCCCGGGCCCGTCAGTGGGTCAAGGGCGTGCTGGAAATGCAGCAGCGTGCCGGCAACTCGCTGGAATTCATCGAGAGCGTGAAGATCGACCTGTTCCCGGACGAGGTCTACGTGTTCACGCCCAAAGGCCGGATCATGGAGCTGCCCAAAGGCTCCACGGCGGTCGACTTTGCCTACGCGGTGCACACCGACGTCGGCAACAGCTGCATCGCCTGCCGGATCAACCGTCGTCTCGCGCCGCTGTCCGAACCGCTGCAAAGCGGCTCCACGGTCGAGATCGTCAGCGCCCCCGGCGCGCGGCCGAACCCGGCGTGGCTCAATTTCGTGGTCACCGGCAAGGCGCGGACCCACATCCGCCATGCGCTGAAACTGCAACGCCGCTCCGAGTCCATCAGCCTCGGCGAACGCCTGTTGAACAAGGTGCTCAACGGCTTCGACAGCGCGCTGGAACAGATTCCGGCCGAACGCGTGAAGGCGATGCTCACCGAGTACCGCCTCGAACTGATCGAAGATTTGCTTGAAGACATCGGCCTGGGCAACCGCATGGCCTACGTCGTGGCGCGCCGACTGCTCGGCGAAGGCGAACAATTGCCAAGCCCGGAAGGTCCGCTGGCGATTCGCGGCACCGAAGGCCTGGTGCTCAGTTACGCCAAATGCTGCACGCCGATCCCGGGCGACCCGATTGTCGGTCACCTGTCGGCGGGCAAAGGCATGGTCGTGCACCTGGACAACTGCCGCAACATCAGCGAGATCCGCCACAACCCGGAAAAATGCATCCAGCTCTCGTGGGCCAAGGATGTCACCGGCGAATTCAACGTCGAACTGCGCGTCGAACTGGAGCACCAGCGCGGCCTGATCGCCCTGCTGGCCAGCAGCGTCAACGCGGCCGACGGCAATATCGAGAAAATCAGCATGGACGAACGCGATGGCCGCATCAGCGTCGTCCAACTGGTGGTCAGCGTCCACGACCGTGTGCACCTGGCCCGCGTGATCAAGAAACTGCGCGCCCTGACCGGGGTGATCCGCATCACCCGCATGCGTGCATAACTCAAACATTACAAGGAGTCATACATGACCAAGACCGTTATCACCAGCGACAAGGCCCCGGCCGCCATCGGCACTTACTCCCAGGCGATCAAGGCTGGCAACACTGTCTACATGTCGGGCCAGATCCCGCTGGACCCGAAAACCATGGAACTGGTCGAAGGCTTCGAAGCCCAGACCGTCCAGGTGTTCGAGAACCTGAAAGCCGTGGCCGAAGCTGCCGGCGGTTCGTTCAAGGACATCGTCAAGCTGAACATCTTCCTCACCGACCTGAGCCACTTCGCCAAGGTCAACGAGATCATGGGCAAGTACTTCGACCAGCCGTACCCAGCGCGCGCCGCCATCGGCGTTGCTGCCCTGCCAAAGGGTTCGCAGGTTGAAATGGATGCCATTCTGGTCATCGAGTAATGCGCACGGCGCGGCCCTTCAAGGTCGCGCCGACTGCTCTGCGGTAAAGAAAAGGTTTTGAAAGGATTCCACCATGCGCAAAGCGCTTGCTCTCTCGCTGCTCGCCATTTTCCTCGGCGGTTGCGCCAGCAACCCTGCCGACCGTGACATCAGCGGCACCTGGATCAACCAGGTCGCCATCGATGCCGCCGCCAAGGGCGGCCCCCTGCGCGAAGCGCTTCAGGCCTACGGCCCGAACCTGGAATGGGACATCAACACCAAGGCCAGTCAGGCCCGCTTCACTAACGGTTTTGAGAACGTCGAAGGACGGCTGCTGGGCGAACAGTCCGGCGCCTGGAAAGTCGATTTCTACGGCAGCTCCGGCAGCGAGCTGAAGCGCGACGGTGGCCAGTTGCACCAGGCCGCCAGCGAAAACGAACCACAGCAGCTCTTCGACCGTGCCCAGATCCCCGTGCCGGAAGGCGCACCGATCGGTGCCAGCTTCGAGCGCGCACTCTACGCAGCTTATCTGGGTGGCAACTGGAAGATCGCCAGCGGCCAGGGCGAAGGCGCCACCGTGCAATTCCAGGCTGACGGGCAAGTCTCCGGCCTGCCCGGTGCCGACCGTTATGCCTTGTGTCTGGCGGGCGACTGCGCATCGATGAGCAGCGGCAACGACAGTATGTGGCTGCAGCAGAACGGTCAGGGCAATAACTGGATCTTTGTGCGCAAGGGCAAGGAACTGGAAATCCTGCAGGCCGTGAACACGGCACTGGCGGACGAACAACCGCAGTTCAGCCCCGGCGAACGCAAGTGGTTGCTCGAGAAGCAGTGATCTGCGCTTGAAACAAAAAAGGCGGAAGCAAACCATTGCTCCCGCCTTTTTTACGTCCGGAAGGAAGTCAGCAGCGACCTTCAAGAATCGCGGCATATCCCTCGCGATAACTCGCATACGTCGGTACCCAGCCCAACGCTTTCGCCCGGGCATTGCTGCAACGCTTGCTGCCGGTTCGACGCACGCTCTCGTCTTCCGACCATTCGGTGACACCCAGATACTCGCGCAGCCACGCCACCACCTCGGCCAGCGGTGCCGGCGTATCGTCCACGCCGATGTAGATGTCATCCAGCGCCACACCCTTGCGATCCGCCTCCAGCAGAAACGCCAGCAACCCCGCCGCGTCATCGGCATGAATGCGATTGCCATACAGTGGCGGATCGACCGCCACGCGATAGCCACGACGCACCTGGGTCAGCAGCCATTCACGGCCCGGGCCGTAAATGCCGGTCAGACGCACGATACTCGCCGGAATGCCGCTGCTGAGCGCAACCTGCTCGGCTTCCAGCATCAACCGACCGGAATACCCGGCAGCGACGGTCGCAGAGGTTTCATCCACCCACTCACCGTCCTGCTGTCCATAAACACTGCTGCTGGAGACAAACAGCAGCCGGTCTGGCACCTGGCCGTAGTCGTTCAACCACTCCAGCACATGCTGCAAACCCTGCACATAAGCCGCGCGATAACCGGCTTCATCGTGCTCGGTCGCAGCCGCGCAATACACCAGGTAATCCACGGCGCCGACCGGCCAGGTCTCGGGGCAATCTTCATTGAACAAGTCACCGGCCACACCGATAACGCCTTCCGGCAAACGTGAAACATCCCGGCGCAGGCCATACACCTGAAAACCGGCAGCCAGTAATTGCTTTGCCAGACGGCTGCCGACATCACCGCAACCGGCGATCAAAACAGAGGGCGCGGACATCAAAAATCTCCCATCGGAAAGCGACAGACTAGCCTTGGCAGGGGACGAGCGGCTAGCAATGAAGGAAAAAAAGCAACTCTATTACTTTTGTTAACAAGAATTACTTGCAATAATGCACGCCACTTTTGTTCTCGGCCTCACGAGGCCTGGAAGAGCATCACCGTTTTTCTATCTCAGGTCCGGCCAGCATGACACGCAATCAAATCCCCGCTTCGCCAACCAACCGACCTCGCGCCTGGAGCGCGGTGGCTGCCCTGCTCCTCAGCCTGATGCTGGCGCCAACCGCCGCTTTCGCTGACGCTCAGGCGCCAGCCACTCCAGCCACCCACGAACAGACTGCACCGGCCGCCCCTGCCGCAGCGCCAGCCGCGACCGACCCGGTTCAAGCCGTGGACGCCAGCGCCGAAGACGCACCTGAAGTCCTCGAAGCCGATAACACCCTGGGCATGGCCCACGACCTCTCGCCATGGGGCATGTACCAGAACGCCGATATCATCGTGAAAATCGTGATGATCGGCCTGGCCATCGCTTCGATCATCACCTGGACCATCTGGATCGCCAAGGGCCTTGAGCTGATGGGCGCCAAGCGTCGCCTGCGTGGCGAAATCGCCGCCCTGAAAAAAGCCACCACCCTTAAAGAAGCCAGCGCCACTGCAGCGAAGGAAGGCACCCTCGCCAACCTGCTGGTTCATGACGCCCTCGAAGAGATGCGCCTGTCGACCAACGCCCGCGAGAAAGAAGGCATCAAGGAACGCGTGAGCTTCCGCCTTGAGCGCCTGGTGGCTGCCTGTGGCCGCAACATGAGCAGCGGCACCGGCGTACTCGCCACCATCGGCTCCACCGCACCGTTCGTCGGTCTGTTCGGCACCGTGTGGGGCATCATGAACAGCTTCATCGGCATCGCCAAAACCCAGACCACCAACCTCGCCGTCGTGGCCCCGGGCATCGCTGAAGCGCTGCTGGCCACCGCACTGGGTCTGGTCGCTGCAATTCCGGCGGTGGTGATCTACAACGTGTTCGCCCGCTCCATCGCCGGTTACAAGGCTCAGGTGTCCGATGCGTCGGCAGAAGTCCTGCTGCTGGTCAGCCGCGACCTCGACCACCAGCCTGAGCGCAGCAGCTCGCAACCGCACATGGTGAAAGTGGGGTAATCGGCCATGGGCCTGCATTTGAAAGAAGGCGCAGACGACGATCTGGCCGAGAACCACGAAATCAACGTCACGCCGTTCATCGACGTGATGCTGGTGCTGTTGATCATCTTCATGGTGGCCGCTCCGTTGGCCACCGTGGACATCAAGGTTGACCTGCCTGCCTCGACCGCCAAACCGGCGCCACGGCCAGAGAAACCGGTGTTCCTCAGCGTGAAAGCTGACCAGCGCCTGTTCCTCGGCGAAGACGAAGTGAAGGCCGAAGCCCTCGGCGCCACCCTCGACGCCCGGACCAAAGGCAAGAAAGACACGACGATCTTCTTCCAGGCCGACAAAGGCGTGGACTACGGCGACCTGATGAGCGTGATGGACAACCTGCGCGCCGCCGGTTACCTGAAGGTCGGCTTGGTCGGACTCGAGAGCGCAGTCAAGAAATGATCACGACGCGCCATAAGCTGACGCGTTACAGCGGTAGCCTGGCCGTGGTGCTGGGCGTTCATGCGCTGGCCATCGCGCTGGCGCTGAACTGGACCGCCCGCCCGCCCATCGAACTGCCGCCCCAGGCAATGATGGTCGAGCTGGCACCGGTTCCGGCCCCGCCACCGCCTGCACCGCCGAAAGTCGTCACGCCACCGCAGCCACCGGCTCCGGTCGAAGAACTGCCGATCCCGAAACTGGCCGAAGCCCCCAAGGCAGAAATTGCTGTGCCCAAGCCGGTGAAGCCCAAGCCGAAACCGCAACCGCCAAAACCGGTTGAGAAGAAACCGGAGCCTGTGAAGGAAAAACCTTCCGAGGAAAAACCGGCAGAAACTCAGCAGACCCAGGCGCCGACGGAGAAATCCGCCCAGCCGGCACCGGGCCCGTCGCCAGCACAACTGGCGGCCAAGGCCAGTTGGCAAGGCACCCTGCTCGCGCATTTGCAGAAGTACAAGAAGTACCCGCAAAGCGCACAGGCACGGGGCAAGGAAGGCTTGAACCGGCTGCGTTTCGTGGTCGATGCCGAAGGCAACGTGCTGTCGTTCGAACTGGTGGGCCGTTCTGGTAACGCTGATCTGGACCGGGCTACCCTGGACATGATCCGCCGCGCTCAACCGCTGCCCAAGCCACCGGCCGACATGTTGACCAATGGCTCGATCGAAATTGTTGCGCCGTTTGTTTACTCGCTGGAACGTCGCCGGTGATCTGCACTGGCAGAACACGGCTCGATCCCGCCAGAAAGGCACCGAAAGGTGCCTTTCTCATATCTGCAAACGGCAAACCGGCATTGCCCGGTGTCGCATTCATCACTCAGTCTGATAACGTGCGTCTATCGATTGCAGCCGGTATGCTTGGCCCGCATCTTCATGGACGCTTGCTATGACCCTCACAGAATTACGCTACATCGTTACCCTCGCCCAAGAGCAGCATTTCGGCCACGCGGCCGAGCGTTGCCACGTCAGCCAGCCGACCCTGTCGGTGGGCGTGAAAAAGCTTGAAGACGAACTCGGTGTGCTGATTTTCGAGCGCAGCAAAAGCGCCGTGCGCCTGACCCCGGTCGGCGAAGGCATCGTCGCCCAGGCGCAGAAAGTACTGGAGCAGGCCCAAGGCATCCGCGAACTGGCCCAGGCCGGCAAGAACCAGCTGACCGCCCCGCTGAAAGTCGGCGCGATCTACACCGTCGGCCCGTACCTGTTCCCGCATCTGATTCCACAACTGCACCGGGTCGCCCCGCAGATGCCGTTGTACATCGAAGAAAACTTCACCCACGTGCTGCGCGACAAACTGCGCAACGGCGAACTGGACGCGATCATCATCGCCCTGCCGTTCAACGAAGCCGACGTGCTGACCCTGCAACTCTACGACGAGCCGTTCTACGTCCTGATGCCGGCCCAGCACCCGTGGACCCAGAAAGAATCCATCGACGCCGCGCTGCTCAACGACAAGAGCCTGCTGCTGCTCGGCGAAGGCCACTGCTTCCGCGATCAAGTGCTGGAAGCCTGCCCGACCCTGACCAAGGGCAACGACGGCGCCAAGCACACCACGGTCGAATCCAGCTCGCTGGAAACCATTCGCCACATGGTCGCGTCCGGCCTGGGCATCTCGATCCTGCCGCTGTCGGCGGTAGACAGCCATCACTACGCTCCGGGCGTGATCGAAGTGCGTCCACTGTCGGCACCAGTGCCGTTCCGCACCGTGGCCATCGCCTGGCGCGCGAGCTTCCCGCGGCCGAAAGCCATCGAGATCCTCGCCGACTCCATTCGCCTGTGCTCGGTCGCCAAACCCGCCGCGCCGGTCACGGCCGGTTAAGCCAGCGTCATGACGGAGCTGTCGCAGGTGTCGGTCACCGCACTCAAGGGTGTCGGTGAGGCCATGGCCGAGAAACTGGCCAAGGTCGGTCTGGAAAACCTTCAGGACGTACTGTTCCACCTGCCGCTGCGTTATCAGGATCGTACCCGCGTGGTGCCGATCGGCGCGTTGCGGCCGGGGCAGGACGCCGTGGTCGAAGGCACCGTCAGCGGTGCCGACGTGGTCATGGGCCGGCGCCGCAGCCTCGTCGTGCGCTTGCAGGACGGCACCGGCGGCTTGAGCCTGCGCTTCTACCACTTCAGCAACGCGCAGAAAGAAGGCCTCAAGCGCGGCACGCGGATTCGCTGCTACGGCGAAGCCCGGCCCGGCGCCTCGGGGCTGGAGATCTACCACCCGGAATACCGCGCCATCAACGGCGACGAACCGCCGCCGGTGGATGAAACCCTGACCCCGGTCTACCCGCTGACCGAAGGCCTGACCCAGGCCCGTCTGCGCCAGTTGTGCATGCAGACGCTGACCCTGCTCAAGCCGGCCACCCTGCCCGACTGGCTGCCGACTGAACTGGCCCGCGATTACCAACTGGCGCCGCTGGCCGACGCAATCCGCTACCTGCACAATCCGCCCGCCGATGCCGACGTCGATGAACTCGCCCTCGGCCATCACTGGGCCCAGCATCGCCTGGCCTTCGAAGAGCTGCTGACCCATCAACTGTCCCAGCAGCGCCTGCGCGAAAGCATGCGCTCCCTGCGCGCACCGTCGATGCCGAAAGCCACGAAGCTGCCTCCGAAATACCTGGCCAACCTCGGCTTCAACCCGACCGGCGCCCAGCAGCGGGTCGGCAACGAAATCGCCTACGACCTCAGCCAGCACGAACCAATGCTGCGGCTGATTCAGGGCGACGTTGGCGCCGGCAAAACCGTGGTCGCCGCCCTCGCCGCGCTGCAAGCACTGGAGGCGGGTTATCAGGTCGCACTGATGGCGCCGACCGAGATCCTCGCCGAGCAGCACTTCATCACCTTCAAGCGCTGGCTCGAACCGCTGGGCATCGACGTGGCGTGGCTGGCCGGCAAGCTCAAGGGCAAGAACCGCGTCGCCGCGCTGGAGCAGATCGCCAGCGGCACGCCAATGGTGGTCGGCACCCACGCGCTGTTCCAGGACGAAGTGCAGTTCAAGAACCTCGCGCTGGTGATCATCGACGAACAACACCGCTTCGGCGTGCAGCAACGTCTGGCGTTGCGGCAGAAAGGCGTCGGCGGGCGCATGTGCCCGCATCAATTGATCATGACCGCCACGCCGATTCCCCGGACGCTGGCGATGAGCGCCTACGCCGACCTCGACACCTCGATCCTCGACGAACTGCCGCCCGGTCGAACCCCGGTCAACACCGTGCTGGTCACCGATACCCGCCGCGTCGAAGTCATCGAACGGGTGCGCAGCGCCTGCGCCGAGGGCCGTCAGGCCTATTGGGTGTGCACACTGATTGAAGAGTCCGAAGAGCTGACCTGCCAGGCCGCCGAAACCACCTTCGAAGACCTGACCGCCGCCCTTGGCGAGCTGAAGGTCGGGCTGATCCACGGCCGCATGAAACCCGCCGAGAAAGCCGCCGTCATGGCCGAATTCAAGGCCGGCAACCTGCAACTGCTGGTCGCCACCACCGTGATCGAAGTCGGCGTCGACGTACCCAACGCCAGCCTGATGATCATCGAAAACCCCGAGCGCCTGGGCCTCGCGCAGCTGCACCAGTTGCGCGGCCGCGTCGGCCGGGGCAGCGCGGTCAGCCATTGCGTGCTGCTCTACCATCCGCCGCTGTCACAGATCGGCCGCCAGCGCCTGGGCATCATGCGCGAGACCAACGACGGTTTCGTCATCGCCGAAAAAGACCTCGAACTGCGCGGCCCCGGCGAAATGCTCGGCACCCGCCAGACCGGTCTGCTGCAATTCAAGGTCGCCGACCTGATGCGCGACGCCGATCTGCTGCCCGCCGTGCGCGATGCCGCCCAGGCATTGCTCGAACGCTGGCCCACCCACGTCAGCCCGCTGCTCGACCGATGGCTGCGACACGGGCAGCAATACGGCCAAGTGTGAGCACCGTCGCAGTTTCTCAAAGCTCGTTCCAACCAAGCTGGTTATACTCCAGCAATTGTTTCAAAAACGGATACAGACCATGACCGAAGCTGCTCTCGCCCCCGAATCCCCGCACGCTCCGTCTGTTATTCGGCTGCTGCTCAACAAGCTGGGCGTCGCCTACGAAGAAGTGCTCGACCACCACGGCCTCAACGCCTCGCGCAAAGTGCAGGCCGTGTTGCTGGACGACGCAGTCGGTGCGCTGATGGTGCTGTTTCCACAGAGCCAGTTGCTGGATCTCAACCGCCTCGCCGAGCTGACGGGCCGTCGCCTGACCGCCGTGTCCACCGAGCGCCTGGAAAAGATGCTCGGCAAACACAGCCTGAGCCTGCTGCCGGGCCTGCCAGCGCTGACCAGTTCGCCGTGCCTCTACGAAGAAAGCCTGCTGCGCGAGCCGAAGTTGCTGATCAACTCCGGCGAGCCGGGCCTGTTGCTGGAAATCGCCAGCGAAGACTTCAAGACCATGCTGACCAAGGCCAGCGCCGCCAACTTCGGCGAAGCCCTGAGCAGCATCCGCCCGAACCTCGACCGCCCGGACGATGACCGCGAGGAAATCACCCAGGCCGTGCAGGCGTTCACCGCGCGGCGCATCCAGCAACGTCTGGAAGCGACCATCGAGATTCCGCCGCTGGCCGAAACCGCACAAAAAATCATCAAGCTGCGCGTCGACCCGAACGCCACCATCGACGACATCACCGGCGTGGTCGAAACCGACCCGGCGCTGGCTGCGCAAGTGGTGAGCTGGGCGGCGTCGCCGTACTACGCTTCGCCGGGCAAGATCCGCTCGGTGGAAGACGCGATCGTCCGTGTGCTGGGCTTCGATCTGGTGATCAATCTGGCGCTGGGCCTGGCCCTCGGCAAGACCCTGAGCCTGCCCAAGGATCACCCGCAACACACCACGCCGTACTGGCAGCAGTCGATCTACACCGCCGCCGTCATCGAAGGCCTGACCCGCGCCATGCCGCGCGCCCAGCGCCCGGAAGCCGGCCTGACCTACCTCGCCGGCCTGCTGCACAACTTCGGCTACCTGTTGCTGGCCCACGTGTTCCCGCCGCACTTCTCGCTGATCTGCCGCCACCTGGAGGTCAACCCGCACCTGTGCCACAGCTACGTCGAGCAACACCTGTTGGGCATCAGCCGCGAACAGATCGGCTCCTGGCTGATGCGTTACTGGGACATGCCGGACGAACTGGCCACCGCCCTGCGCTTCCAACACGACCCGAACTACGACGGCGCCTACGCCGAATACCCGAACCTCGTCTGCCTGGCCGTGCGCCTGCTACGCGGTCGCGGGATCGGCTCCGGGCCGGATGAAGACATTCCGGATGCGCTGCTGGAGCGCGTTGGCCTGACTCGCGACAAGGCCAATGACGTCGTCAGCAAAGTACTGGAAGCCGAAGTCCTCCTGCGCGAACTGGCTTCGCAATTCAGCCAGGCCTGACTTACGCTCATAAAAAAGGCCCCACACTCAACCAAGTGTGGGGCCTTTTTTATTGCTTGGATCGTTCCTACGTCGAGGCGTCGAACCGTCTGCGTGGGAATGCAGCCCGTGACGCTCCGCGTCACCGCCTCACCTCAGACTCAAGCAGCCTTCGGCTTGGCCTTCCGCGGCTTCAAATACTTCATCAACCCCTGAAACCACATCACCAGTGCCGGGTTGCCCTTGAGCTGGATCGACTTGTCCTGAATCCCCTGCATGAACGCCAGCTGCTTGTTCTTCGCCTGCATCGTCGCAAACCCGAACGCCGCGTCTTTAAAGGCAATCGCAAACGCCGGCTCCGCCACCACCCCAGACTTGCTGGTAATGCGCTGATCCTTCACCACGAAATGCCGCGCCACTTTCCCGTCCAGAGTCTGTAGCTGAAACACTAGATCCTTGTCACCCAACTGCTGCTGGAACGCAGGATTTGTCCGACTGGCCTTACCCATCAACAGACCCAGCATCCACAGAAGAAAACGAAATTTCATGCGCACAGCCTCAAAAGGAAAATGAACGGCTGGGGGAGTGTAAGGGATTCGGACGGATTCGCCACTATCCAAGACTGATAGAAGACGATGCAGGTCTTTTCTCGCATGATGACTGCCAAGTCACGCCTTGAGCCTGATCGTTCCCACGCTCTGCGTGGGAATGCATCCCGTGACGCTCCGCGTCACACCATCCCCCGTCCTACACCTGAAGAAACACATTCCTGTAGGAGCTGCCGGAGGCGGCGATCTTTCGGTCCTCTACCCCGCAAATCCTTGGGAAATGTCCTTCAAACTGCGGTGCTGTCCATGAACTAGGCGAACTTGAGCATCATCGATAGCCTCTGTGTGTCACCGCAAAATCGGTGACTCGGACGTGCAAGTCCGATGGGGCACACAATCGCTTATGGCAATTCATCAGGCATTTTCCTATGCTCGCGGATCGTTATGGCGGCTGTGTGTGGGAGGCTTCCAAGCCTGCCGGATAGCTCCACCGGTCTTGCACACCTATGCACAGCTGCCACCACTTTCGAAGTGCGAGCGAAAACGGTGTCGGCTCCTAAAACATGGAGCAAGACCTAATGATCAAACCAACACCGAATCCCCCCGAAATTCCAGAAAACCCGGAAACCTCCCCCTACGAATCACCCGATTCGAAGAAGCTCCACGAAGCCGCCGAACGCGCCCTCGACCACCATTTCAAACCCACCGCCCCACGCCCAAAACGCCTCGGCGGCCTGTTCGCCCTCTGCCCCAATGCCGACGCCGAAGCCCTCATGGCCAACGCCTCCGAAGACCTCCTGTCCATCAGCGCCTTCGCCGCCAACCTGGCCGACGACCTCGACGGCCCCCGCCGCTCGATGGCACTGGGCCTGAGCAGAATGGCGGACGGGGTGCGCTTGATGGTGGAAGGCACGCTCGATCACATTGAGTTTCGAGATTACCAAGCAAAGCCGTAGTTGAATCGCGGGCGGAAAAAAGGGGACGTTAAGTCCCCTTTCCTAATCTTCGGCAGCAGCGACTAGCGAAAATCCTCTGCGCTTTTTGGTCGTGATTCCACCCCTTGGAGCGCCGCACGGTTTATGAAGGAATAACTTCCTGAGCCGCATCGCTGCCTGAATACAACTTTGTCCTCCTTGAGCACCGTCAGAAAACTCACGAAGGCCTGGCTAACGAGGTAGGTATAAGCACCGCTTTTGAATTTGATGATGTTCAGGTTCACGCTGCCTTCCGACGCATCTACAACAAAGAACTTTCCCTTGGGTGGCATAGCATTCTTCGGGTAGACCATCTCGATATTCCCCGGCACGCCGTAACGGTACTGAACAGAACCGGCCGTGGGCTTGCTGTTTCCCCGCGCACAAACAGAAACCGTCTTGCCGCCCTGCAGCGGGCAGCTGAAGTAAATGTCTTCGTCATCCGAGCACAACGTTCCATCCTGCCCGCCCTTCAACGGCGCCGTCTCCTGCGAAACGCGCTCCGGCTTTTTGGCGGCATCGGCACAATTGGACAGGCAAACCAGCTTCGAAAGATCCGGAACATCGCTTTCAGTGAACAGGTACGTCGCTGAACCCTCACGGTTGCGGGCGTGATAAACGGGAACACTGACGGC
Source organism: Pseudomonas sp. GW821-FHT11G12 (assembly GCF_058808055.1). NCBI lineage: Bacteria > Pseudomonadati > Pseudomonadota > Gammaproteobacteria > Pseudomonadales > Pseudomonadaceae > Pseudomonas > Pseudomonas sp. GW821-FHT11G12. Next base: position 305,909 of record NZ_JBXARH010000002.1, on the reverse strand, counting down.
CAGCCCTTTGGCCGACACCGGCACCTTGGCATCCCCGCCCGAGACGACCCAGCCTTCGGCCTCTCCGCACAACGCCTCCAAAGCGACTTCACTGAACGAGTCTTTCGTTGGCACGACAAACGGCTTGGCATCACCTCGGCAGTCGTAGCCATGCCAGTAGGGCCCGGTGTTCATATCAATGTCGATCGAGAAAACATAAGCGCCGTCGAGCTCCACTTTGCCGCTGCCGTAGGTGAAAACCAGCCAGCGCCGCGTCTTCGACTGTGAGGAGTTTTCTTCCTCCAGGATGTAGCGCTCGCCATCGCGATACAGCCAGAAAACACTCCCCGCTCCGGCCGATACCGGCCTTTCGGAGAGACGCTGCCCGGACTTAGCATCCACCAGGAAATCGTCTCTCAGCGCCAGCGCACAGTCGCTATCGGCGTCCATACAAGACTCGAGTGACGGGAACATCGGCCCCGCCACCGCAGAGAAAGAACACAGCAATAACGCGATCAAACCTAATCTTTTCAACTTGCCACCTGTTTCAAAGTGAGTAATCCATCACTTCTTCCAGCCGCCAGCATTGCCCACGAACAAACCGATACTCGAAGACATAATCGGTATCCGGTTTCTGCAGGATGGCGACGGCGTGATCACCCTGCTCTTCCTTAACGGTCAACGTCAGGCCCTGGGCCTCTCGCTTCGCCAGATCCGGGATGATCGGGAACTTGAGCTGATCGCCGCTGAGGCTGCTTTTTTGCATCTCGGGCTCGGGATCACCGGCCATGGTCGTGACCATTTTCAGCGGCTGTTGGACGAAGGCTTTCTGCACGTCCGCGCGTTCAGAGAAGGCTGAGAGGAACGTTGAAAAGTTGGGTGAGGGGCAAGCAACACTGGTCACGTCATCGTCGGTCTTTAACGCTTTCTGGCGGATCTCCTTTTGCAGTTTCGAATCGGCAATGATCTTTGCATCAAGGTCTGCCAGACGCTTTTTGATACTCGCTGCATCCTTGTAGGCACACACGACATCGACGCCATGCTCAAGGTCTCGGCCGTCGCGACAGTTCTGCAATTCGGGGTCTGGTGGATCACCGCGGAAAAACCGCAAAGACAACTGTTCCCCCTGCTTGATGAGCGGCAATTCCAGCGTCCAATAGGTGTAGCCTTCAAAGTTACCGTATGACTCTTTTAGCTTCGTGAGCACGTACAGGGATTTCCCCGCTTGCTCAGGAAATTTGCGTTCAAAGAAAAACACCGACGCGATTTCATCACCCATGAGCGGCGCCACAAACGAGAGTTCCGGCTTCGTGGGACTCATCGTCGTGTAAAAAACCTCCCCACCGGGAACGTAGGCGCCTGTCGTCTGACCCTTGAGCGTGTTCTTCAAAAACAACACGGTGATCTTCTGCTCGCCCACTGATGCCACCACCGGCGGATGCATTTGCTTGATGGTTTGCAGGTCATCAGCTGCTGCCGGTTGTGCTGTAAAACCGATGATCGATACGAGCATGCACACACAACTTGAGAACCTGGTCACTTCCATTACTTCCTTGTTGATCGACAAATTGATCAATCTTCAAAAAACAGCGCGAGTGGCCTCACGATGATTCAGGTACGCCGCATTTCAGCTCTTTGATTTGCTCGTTCTGAATCGGAATTACACAGGCGAGGCGTTTTTCGCCGGTAGGACGAAGCTCTGTCAGACTAAGCGTCACGTGCAAACCGTCGTCCGCAAAGACGTGATCCTCAAACCCGGCATAGCTATAACCCGACCTGAACGACTTGCCGTCAAAACTGCAAAAGCGCCTGGACGACAACACCCTCCAATTGCCGTCCGGCGCAAGGATTTGCACATCGAGGCACGGACTACCAAACGCGGTGACATAACGAGCAACAACATCACCAAAGCGTTGAGAGGCAGAGTTGGAAACCTTGGCGACATCGACCACTTCACTCGGATCATCCGGCGCGACAGCGTCCAGATAAGCGGCTCGCTCCAGACTCATTCTGGCGATGCAGTTGTTGGTCAGCGTGGCATATGCCTTGGATCCGGTTTCAGTCTCTATGGCTTCGAGAGGGCATGTGGTGTCGCGCAACTTGATCCACGCGCGTTGCGAGTCTCTGGCCATGGCCATGTATGCCTTCGCTTGTTCAGGCTGACGCTTCCATTGAGACTCGAATCGAGTCATCAATAGTTTGTAGCTGGCATTGAGTTTTGCATCGGCACTCTTGCGGTCGGCTTCCACGCATTGGTCGTATTGCCAGCTCACTGTGATGACTTTGCAGTTGTCCTCAGCGAGCGCGATTGAAGCGGACAGCAGGCCTAAGGACAACGCGATAAAGCGCACAAACATGTTCAATGTTTCATTCCCTGAATGACGGATCGCTCAACTGCGCGTTGAGGTATTTTCTGCGCCTTGCCGTCGGCGCTCATCGCGTCGCGGTACTGGCTGTAATAGCGCTGCGCTTCGTCTTTGCGATCAAGGCGCCAGAGTGAATCGGCGATGTTCAACATCAGCACTGTGCGTTTGCCGACGGCCTCAACGCCGCGATAGAACTTCAGCGCCAGCTCATCTTTGCCGCCCTCGGCCAGGTAAAAGCCCAAGTCGTTATAGGCCTGAACATTTTGCGCCGGGGCATGACACGCCATGTAGGACTCCGGACTTAAATAGACCAGGCCCCATTCGATGGACTCTGCGCGAGACTGCGCCAGTTCGTTACTTGTGACATGTTTCAGCAAGTCCTTTGGAGACCTCGTCTCCAGGGCGGGAGTGAGCACATCGCCGTCTTCGGTAACCCATTGATTGCCCTTCCACTGCCCGACACAAAAAGTGGCCGAACGATCAGCCAACACGCAACCAGTCTCCATTGAGATAACCGTGCAATGCTGTTGCGACACCAACTTTTCTTCACCATTTTCGTCCGACAACATGCCGAATATCACTGGGTCGAGCAGCAAGGTTTTCTTGTCAGGACTGAGCATATTGGAGTGCCCATCGGCGCCAATATCGGCGCCAAAGAGCGGGAAGGTTTTGCCATTGGCGGTGAACCATGCGGTCGCCGAATCCACACCGGGCATCGTCCATTCTGTAGCCCGAAACGACACCGTGTGCCCGTCGACACCGACTATCGGCGGGTCCTCGGCAAAGGCGCTCATAGCGCTGCACAGACTGCCGATCATCAATACCCGCTTAAGGCTGCCCATAGTCGATCCTTTTAACCGAGGGACTTTCCGACTGCAGCTGCCTCTTGGTCACGCCATAAGCCTTGATCAGTTCTTCCCAGGACCCCTTCGAACCAAATGAGCGCTGATTATTATCGAAGCTGTATTGCTCCAATCGCCCCACTGTCGAGTAATACCCGTGCCATTCAGGACAGGCACCGCAACCGCCGTAGCCACCTATCGAAACAAGACTGCCCTTGGTTCCTTTCACACAATCCATCGCCACGACAACGTTACTCAGCATCTTCGCTTTCTTACCGTCAGACGTGAGCTGTGAAACCTTGTCGATGTTGCGGCGCAAGACTTTGCCGCCGATGTTGATCGTCTGGTCGGAGCAAACCGGGATGAGGTGGGTTTCCGCGTCATCCACCGTCACGGATCGGCAGGACGACACCATCACCACTTCAACGCCGCCACATTGCATGACATCGCGCTGGGTGTAGGCGTCCTTGGGAGCGGCGAAAGCTGGAAACGAGAGCAACAGCGAAAGGCTGCCCGCGAGTAGTCGGCTCATCCACTCATTCCTCATCAATTGACGGCGATTCCACGTCGGTCATGCCAAGCAGCCGGAACTCATTGTTTACGAATTCGTAGTACCGATCCCGGTTACGGTTTTCCAGGCGTTTTCCCTGGGTGTCTTCTTCACCATCGAGCGTGACGCCGGAAATGATGATCAAGCGACTATCGGGCAAATACGTCGTGTCGAAAGTGCTGCCGTCATAGGCATTCGGAAGACCGCCAACGACATCACCGGTCTGGGCGTCCAGCACTTCGCCACAAATGGCGCCGCCGCCACAGCCGAACCTGTACAGGATGTAATGGCCGGCGAAGTTGACCTTGCCTTGCAGGGCCTTCGCCCGGGTGCCGTCCATGACCGGGTTGCTTTGTTCCTGCTGCACCGGTTCATGGTTGGGGCCGCTGAAAACGGGGGTGACGGCGTAATCCTTGAAGTCGGGATCGGCGGCGAATGCCATGGAAGAGGCAGCTGATAGCAAGCTGCCGAGAACAATCGAAAATCCTTTCAAGTACTAACTCCATAACTGCAGTGGGAAACCGTTGGCTTACTCGGACTGACCTTCATAACGCTGTGTCTGCGGGTTGAATTGCCATAGATGACGCCGAGTTAACGCGTCTTTTCCCATGTAACTGATCTGGTCGCGCTTATCCCTGACGTAGGAATAGATTGCGATGTCTTTGAAGTCTCCGCCGTTCTTGGGCGGACCATCCAAGACCTTCACTCTGGCGAAATAATCTCCACCGACATGCTTCAAGTAACCATGGCACTGGATCAGGAAGGCGAAGGTTGAGTCACCCGCTGATCCGCGACTTGAGTAGGAGGTGAAAATGAAGTCTTCCTGACCGTCGTCATTGAGATCACCGCGGTACACAACCTTGCCGTACTCCACAGAAAATTGGTCCTTGTGGAGGCCGGAAAGTATGTCGTCAGGCTTGTTATCTCGACTCTCTGACCACTGAGAGAGAAAGTGCTTGGTATCAGACTCGGAATTGCACACATCCATCGCCATGCTCGCCATCGGCAACCAGGCCATACACATCAACGACAGTCGCTTCACTTCACATCCTTCGAATTCATCAATTCCAGCTCACCATCCCGATACAACACTTCGCACCCGATCCACGCCAGATCCACCTGCGGCATCACCGCCGAAGGCTTGCGCAGTTCCCGCAACAACGTCGAACCATGCGACAACCGTCCACCCATCCGCGCAATCACCGCCCGCGCGGCCTGATAGTGCGCGTGACGCCCGGGATCGAGGGTGTCTTCCAGCAAGATGTCGGCGCCAAGAATGCCCCTCACCTGCCCCGGGTAAATCATGAACCCGGTGGCCTGTTCGGCACCTTCGCGGCCGTCCTGCCAGAAGCTGCCGTCGCGCGTGCGGATGTCCGGGTGCGGCGCAAACCAGTGATCGCGATCCGCCAGAGGCATGGCGTGATGCAGGCGAAAGAAGATGCGCATCAGGTTGTCCCGATACCACTCGCGCACTTGCAGGTAGTAACCACGCAGGCCCGGCAGGCCGGTCGAATGAGCGAGCCGGATCAGCCCTGACCATTGCGGGAACGCCTGTAATGGCAACGCGCTCGACGCAGGTCGAGGTGTGGCCGGATCGGTCTCCCACGGCAGTCGATGGGGGCTGTTTTCCAGGTTGTCGTAAGCGGTGGGTGGTCGGCCCAGCCAGTCCCCGCCGCTGCTGGCCAGCGCCGTGGCGATGCACAGATTGCCCTGCACCACGAACACATAAAACCGGGTGAACCAGTCGGCCAGTTGCTGACCGTCAGCACCCTGGGCGACGAGGTCGGTCAGCTCCCGGTCGAAACGCTGCAAGCCATGCTCAAGGCTCAGCAAATGCCCGCGAGCGATACGCTGCATGCGCAAAAACAACGGCAGCGAACGCATCATCCGCAGCGGTCGCCACGGCAGATGCGGGGTCGCACCGCCGACTTCACCGGCATAGTTGCTGGCGCTGATGCCCCAGTCGGCCAACCGTGCGAGAAACAGGTCGTTGTTGATGTAGGACGCGCCGCCAAATACCGCCGTGAACGGCTCGTTGTCCTGCAACACCCGCGCATCCCAACGGGCCATGATCGCCGGAATGCTCGCGGCGGCCCGGCGCTGGGCGTACTCCACCAGCACGCTGGGTTGCAGTGGCAGGATCTCGGCGATGTTGGCGGCCGTCAGGTGCCGGCGCCAGCCGTAGTCGCTGATCGGCCGGTATTGCAGCAGCCACAGTTGCGTACCGTCCCAGGCCCATTCGACATCGCCGGGCACATAGTGAAACACCCGCAAGACATCCTGGAGAAAGCGCCACAGCACGTCTTCGGTCAAACCGTGGGCGGCCGTGAATGTTCCGCTGCGCCAGGCATCGCCGAGCCGCGAGAGCGTCGCCCGCTCCGGGCTGATCTGGCCGTCGGCAAGGGACTCAAGATGACCTTCAACCCACTCGAGTTCCACCGACAGATGACGCACAAACGCGATGCCCGACACCTGCGGCGTGATGAAGCGCTGCACCACCACTTCCTCGACACCTTCGGCAGTCAGCTCGACGATGCGCGCCGGCACGATGGCGGCCGGCTCGCGCAGATAGGTCGTGCTCAAACCGGCATTCGCCGAGTCGGCCTGATCTTCGCCGTAACTGGAGGAACGTACCGCCCAGGTCGCCTGTGGTTGGCTGGCGAGGAAGGTCGGTAGTCGCGGGTCGTTGCAATCGTTGAGAGTCAGCGCCGTCGGCACCGGTTGCCGGGCCAGTTCCGCCAGACGCAAACGCCCGCCCTTGGTGTGCGCGACAAACCCGCGTTCGCCCGACTCCAGCCACTGCGCAAACTGCGCGGGCGCGTCGATCCATGGGTAATGGCCCCAACCGGGTTTGAGGCTGATGGTCAGGTCTGCGCGCGCAAGAATTGCCGACCATGCCGCCGCTTGTTCGATGCCAAGCACCTTGTCCTGATCGCCCCAGACCAACTCGACCGGGTCGGTGATCCACTCCAGCAAGGGCAGCGCGGTGTCGGCACGGATCAGATCCCAGTGCGGCACAAACGCACGGCAGCGCGCATAACCGGCGCCCATGCGCTGGTACTGCGCGGGCGTCCAGGTCTGGTTGGAAAACTTGCGGGCGAACAGCGTGGGTTTGTTCGACAGCAGCCAGTGAATGGACTTGCGGATCGGCAGCGGTGACATCAGCGCCGGCAATCGGCGCTGCCACAAAAAGGCGCCCACCGGCGCCAGCAACACACTGCGAGAAAAGTGCCCGGGCCGACGTTGCAGTGCATGCAGCACCAGCAACGCGTTGACCCCGACGGCCATGATCGCGCTGCCCTTTTGCGTCATCGCCAACAAGGTCTGGGCGTAAGCCGCCAGATCCTCGCAGGGCGGCTGCGGGTTGGCGCCGAAGCCCGGCAGCTCCAGCGGCACCACGTCGTAACGCTGAAAATGCGGCAGCGCATCATCCCACCAATCGGCGGCGCTGCCGTTGCCGGCCAGCAGGTACATCAGAGACTTGCTCATGGGCGATCCTCAGGCCAGATCGCGCAGCGCGGCGTCGAGGGTCGGATAGCGGAACGTGTAGCCCGCCTCACTCAAACGCTGCGGCACTACGCGTTGACCGTCGAAAAACAGCTGAGCCATTTCCCCGGCCAACGCACGCACTGGCGCTGCAGGAATGTGGAACCACACCGGACGCTTGAGGACCTTGCCAACATTCTCGGCGAACGCTGCCTGACTGACGGTTTCGGGCGCGACCATGTTGTAGGTGCCACGCAAATTTTCATCGTGGAAAGATCGAGCGATCACCTGAATCACATCGTCGCGGTGCACCCAGCTCATGATCTGCTGACCATCGCCCATGCGCCCGCCGAAGCCCAGGCGAAACGGAATCAGCAATGGCAACAACGCACCGCCCGGCCCAAACACCACACCGAGGCGCAGCACCACCTGACGCACGCCAAACTGCGTCGCGGGTTGCGCCGAAGCCTCCCAACGCGCACAGAGCTCGGCCATGAAACCGTCGCCCTTGCTGGCCTGTTCATCGAGGTTTTCGCTGGCATCACGCACACCGTAAAAACCGATGGCCGAGGCCTGAATCCATAGCGCGGGTTTATGGCTCGTGTGCTTCAGCCAGGTCATCAAGGCTTCGGTGGTATCGACCCGACTGGCGAGTAGTTGCGCCTGCCGTTTGGGGCTCCAGCGTGGACCGGCGACCGGTGCGCCGGCGAGGTTGATCACCACGTCGAAGGGTTCGTCGCAGCCGAGTTCGCTCAACGACCGCACACAGCGAACGCGACCATCGAACAGGTTCGCTGCTTTCAACGGATCCCGCGCCAACACACTGACCGTGTGGCCGGCGTCGAGTAACTGATTGACCACGGCTTCACCGATAAACCCGGTGCCCCCGGTGATCAGCACGCGCTTGTAGGCCCCGCCGACAAAGGGGTTGGACTTGCTTACGGTTCTTTCTGGCGGGGACGACCGACGATCATGGCGCAGCAACCAGATCAGCGGCGGCAACAGCACCAGCAGCGCAAAACCGTCTAGCCACAGATGCGACCAGACTTGCTGTTGCGCCGAAAGCCACATGTCCTGCGGCGCCCATAACAGCACGCCCGCCATCAACCATCCCCAAATTGCGGGAGCTCTAAGACGGTTGCCGAGATGCACCAACGCGAGCATGTACAGCGAATAACTTTGCAGCGTCGCGCCGAACAGTGCGAGCCACCACACCTGCTGCTCGTGGCCGGCAGCAGGAACCGCATCGGCGCCCCAGAACGCGAGTTCGAGGGTGTGCAAATAGCCGTCGAGTAATCCGGAATGACCGGCCCAAGTCAGCGTGAGACCGGCGAGCACATGCACGATCGCGGCGGCATACAGCCACAGCACCATCGCGGGGCGAAGAGAGAAAGAGGGGGCTGGCATTCCGTGTCCTGAGCGCGTTCCTTGAGGGCGGGGAGTTTAAAGGAAAATGGGGGGTGTCAGATGCACAAGCGTTAAGCGTTTACCTTGACGGGCTCAGGCTCAGCGCTTGTGAAAGCGCGTCACACATGACTGCGACCCGTTCATTCCCCAGTAAGTGCTGAGTAATACTTTGCGTTTCTTGTCGACACGGAGGTTGACGAAACCATCGCCACAATCCGGCTGCACTTCCTCGAAGTCAGCGGTTTTCGGCCGGTAGATGAAAATACGGTGGATGGTGTAGGTGCCCATGCCGTCGTCGATCTGCCAGACCGAAAAATCTTTCATGCCATCGAAGTTGAAATCGTCGATAGCGACGTGCAGGGATTTTTCAGCGGAAAAGTCGATGGTTCGCGACTCGCGAGCATCGACTTGAACCGTCACTTTCGGCCCGCTCACTTCCAACATCACTTCAACGTTTTTAACAGGGCTGAACGATGTTGCCTCTGCCTCCGCCCCCGCCGACGCCGATTCCAACAACCCGAACAGCGCCAGACCCAAGCTCACTCGACTCATTGATCGCCCTGCTCCCACTTGCAACCACCGTCTAGAGAAACATCGACATTGGGGTCAAGCAGGAAACTGTATTCCTTGTCGTTGGACTTCTTGGTGTAAACCATCGAAACGCTCATCGCTGCCTGGGTGACCCACTCATAGGTTCCCGTGACCTTACCGTCGACAATCTCGGACCAGGTACGGGTATTTTGCGTGGGTGCGTCCGGGGCAAGTATTTCTTCCTGATGATCCGTCAGTACGATGGAAATCGGCGTTTTCGACTTGGCGTATTTGACGAAACCACCCGACCAATTGCTGTCATGATCGTAGAAGGTTCTGAGTTCGAACTTGATCGAGTGGGCGTCATCGAAGCAGTAGTTTTCGGAGGTGACCTCGCTGTGAGCAGTCAGGGGGAGGAAAACCGTGAGTAACGGGAGTAGCTTTCTCATCTTGAATCCGTTCAGAAGAAATGACGCGCCTTGGCACTAGTCACAGCGACTGGAAAAAAGAAGCGGGGCAGATCTATTTATCGAGCTCCGCTAGGGCTGAAACCACCAAACTCGAAAAATCCGGCCTGCTCATTTTTTACAAAACACTAAATAAATCCGTCCCCTTTTCTGTCCCCTTTTCTCAGTCCCCTTTTCTCACTGCGGGTAGCGAAAGGGAATAACGCCAAAAAACCAAGACATGACTTGTTAATATTTATCGAAACTCGTTAACCACAAAAAACTTATCAAGTAGCAATGCAGTATTGTTATCAACGAGCGGACAGACTTATTTACGCAGCAAAAAGAGGGCCGAATATATTTAAATAAAACCAATAAACCCGTCCCTTTTCACTCTAATAAATAGGCATCTGGAATCGCATCCGCGCAAGGCATCTCACGCTATCTTCGCCAAACAGTTTTTCTGTCAAAGCACAATTTTTTTGCGCATAATCCTGCCACTCCGGGCCAAAATCCATCGTTCCTCCGACATAATCAACTGCTTTGGCATAGTCCATAGCTGTAGTCTTTTCGTTTACGAGGGACACCGCTTTGTAGAATCCATCTCCAATGACTCCCGTCCGTAGGTAGATTAATTCACTCACCCGAAAACTGGTAAATTGTTTAATACATGAAAGTTTTTCAATCGCGGCCTCTTGACCTGCAGAGCCGTTTTCGCCATCAGCAGCGCAATAGTTTTCCTTTAACTTTATCCAAATTTTTTGCGAAGTTTGCAACTCCTGTTTCAGCGGAGCATCAATACTAGACATCAAACTCTTATATTGCTCATTAAGCACCTTATCAATTTTTTCATAGGCGGCTTTAGAACAGTTGGCAATATCCAAATTCGAAACACTTACCGCTCCGCAAGGAGTGCTTGCTGAAACATACCCTACTAAGCCAAAGAACAGGGCAAAAGTAAAAACAACTCTCCTGCAAACTATTTCCAGCAATTGCATTTTAATGCCTCCTCAAAGAAAACAGCTTCTTTTTCGCGTCTAGTAGCGACACCAGTTGTATTGGGATCGTTCTCCCATAACCTTTTCATCCCACGAAGACGCGAAGGCACTAACTCAGGCTGATCATTATCAAAATCTTCCTTCATCTGCCTCATTTCTAATCGACTTGCATGCTTAGCCGGAGTATTTCCGCTCAGAGCATTGCCTCTATTAATAACCAAAGAAAGTAGCACGCCTTGACAATCAGGATGTAGGTTTACTACTTTTGGATACACATTGACAACTTGTTGAGCATACCGCGCCTTCATAATAGTAACCAACTTAAGCGCATTTTCTTTACTTATTGAAATTGAGCTCACATTATGTACAAAATCTCTAGCTTGCTGACCTTTCTTACCCAGTGCGCCTTTTAAGCGCTCGATTTCTTCAGCCGTATAAAGATCTCTCAGCTCTGCATCCACTGCGGCGGCAGTTTGTTGACCCAGGTCATAACCATACCCAATTGTCACCCCGCTATTATCATCAGCAAGCGCGTATGGATATTGCGCATACTCTTCACTAACCAAAAGAAACTCGAACAGCTTCCTCGAAATAACATACGGCCCGACCGTTGTATTGAAAGTATAAGTTTCTGCCTTACATTTTTCGGGACACCCTGATAAAAACCCACTTAACAAACCTATTGGATGGATGTGCTGAATATTTGCATCTCCAGTTATCCCATATTTTCCAATAAGTTTCTCCCACCAACTTAATTTCTCAATTCTCGACTTTTCCTCAACCCAGTTTTTGTGAGGGTCTGAGTCAGTGTGACCCATTAATTCGTCCAAGGCGTCCCACGATTCTTTTTTATAGAACCATTCGTTCTCATAACGCGTTACCATTTGTGAGATTGGTTGTGAAAACCACGGCTTCCGCAATGCTTCTTTTATTTCTAAGGGCGTAATTTTTTTATCGCCATTTTTATCTAATATTTTGAGAAGCTCTTGCTTTGTAGAACCTTCCTCAGCACTACCGACGTTTGGAAGATAAGCAGCTCGCTCCTGCTCACTAAGACTTTCTTGTGCGTGAAGTAACTCAGCCAAATGCTTAACATTACTATCGCTCTCTTCAATGAAGCGAAATCCTTCCCACTCAAAAGGTGAGTGACGCGACAAAGTGATATCGGGTTCCGCAAACCAACCACTAATTTCATTCCCGTCGGCATCACAGAGCAAACCATCCAGACGCCACCAAAGCGTGTAGGTGGTAGTTCCATTCATAATGACTGGAGCCTTGATTTTTTTCTCTGCTGGTAACGCTTCAAGCGTGCTGACAGGGATCAAAAATTCGCGACCAACCTCCGTGTGTGTGTCTGTCACCTTAGGCGGGTGCGCTGCGCTCATCCCTTGTGCGTGAGTGACCAACACAGTGCCTACAGGTATTTTTACCAATGTTTTTTCGGCAGCTGGCAAACCTGAAGCTTTCTCCTTACTCAAAACGGTGAACGCTTTTACGTCTTCGCAACTAAAAACCTCTAAGTGAAGCAAATTTTTGGGGACAGGATCTGAATGGTTCTGATATTTCCCTACGTGACCAATCAAACTCCCGGCTTTTATAGGAATCGGGTTGGTTAACACATGAACTGCATCTTTTTCTGCTGGTTCACTTTTCGTTTCAAGTAGTCCTTCCCAAACATATCCGAGCACGTCAGTTGCGGCCAATGGAGGGACGGAGTTACCACTCACAATTTGCAAAAGCTTCTGATATTTCCCACGCGCCCCGTCATTACCGATTTTTACCTGAGTACCTTTAGGCAAAATTGCTAGTGTCTCGCTTGATACGCTGGCGGAAGCATGGACTGCCAGTCCTTTCTGTGGCGGTATCATTGGGTCTTTTGCAGCAGTACCAATGATATAGCTATTGGGTGTTGCACCCTCAGTCATCTCTTTTTTGTAAGCCCAGCCGGTGCCCACGGGAAGGCTTGCGTGCGCAGGAGTGACATTCATCACCTTGAGCCAACCGTTTTGTTCCTCGCCAGTTTCAACCAAAGTGCCGCGAGGCAGAACTGCCAAAATCGTGTCATAACCAGGTTTACCACGACGATCCTGCCGAACCCTAAGTCCAAGCATATCGTCTTTAACTGTGGTCATTACCTGCCAAGTACCGCCACCCCAAAAAGTTGGTCTACTAAGGGCAGATGTTTTTTCATAGGTGTCCCAGTGCAGCAAGTGCATATATAAACTGAAGAAAGTCAGACTGGGGCTCGTAGCTGCTGAAGCTGGCGGCCCTCCTGCCGCGGGAGCAGGCGCTGAAGGAGCTGGTGCCTCCAAACGGTGTTTAACCAAGACAAAACCCGTCGAAAACTGGGACTCAGTCGTACCGAAGAATGATTTTGGGTAAGTAGTATCAATACGATAAGCGACCACCTCACCATCAGCGATACACCTTACCTCAGTAAGGTCATTCACTAACCCTGAATCCTCATCGAAATGAACACCGCCATGCCAAAGACCATTGGCTCCCAATGGGTAGTAACCATCTTGTGCTTTAGCTAAGGCTTTGTAGAACTGCTGCGGATCGGTCGCTTCGGCTGTCCCTACTTTCAGGGGATACGACCATTTTTGAACTTTGTTCGTTGTCTCTGTCATTACCAATTACCTGAATTCTGATCCCTGGTGACTTGGATTGCCGTCGATGTCTTACCCGGAAAAATTGAGCATTCGTTTCGGCTTGCGTTTGACCTGTTCTTCAGGCGCATTCAACAACGCCTGATCCATCAAACTCCCCGCCTTATCCTTATCCGCCGCCCCCGGCAGCACCGGCGGTTTGATCCCGATCCCGGTGCCACTCCCCGCCGAACCGCCAGCATTAATCTTCACCACCGGCCCAACCACCGTCACACCACCGCCATCGAGCTTGATGAAACTGCCGCCGCCGAGAATCGTCAGCTCAGTCCCCGCCTCAATGACAATCTTGTCCCCCGCCTTGATGTGAATCTCTTTCCCGGCACTGGTCAGTTGCGCAGTCCCGAGCTTCACATGCTGGTTCTCACCAATGGTCTGGTGGTCGTCCATCCGTGCTTCGATCTTGCGGTCGCTGATGGTGGTGCGGTGTTCTTCGGCCTTGAGTTCGGTGTAGGTGTTTTTCACCACGGTGTCGTGACGTTCATTGCCGACGCGAATCTTCTGGTCGTGTTCGACGTTTTCATCCCAGTCGCGCTGGGCGTGGATGAAGATTTGTTCGGCGCCTTTTTTGTCTTCGATGCGCAGTTCGTTATAGCCACCGCCGCCCGGGGAGCTGAGGGTTTTGAAGACGGTTCGGGTTTTGTTCGCCGGGAGGGCGTAGGGCACCGGGTTTTCCTTGTGGTACAGGCAGCCGGTGACCAATGGCTGATCGGGGTCGCCTTCGAGGAAGGTGACGAGGACTTCCATGCCGATGCGCGGGATGGAAATGGCGCCGTAGCGGTCGCCGGCCCAGGAGCTGGAGACGCGCAGCCAGCAGCTGGTCTTGTCGTCGGCCAGGCCTTCGCGGTCCCAGTGGAATTGCACCTTGATGCGGCCGTATTGGTCGCAGTGGATTTCTTCGCCTTTGGGGCCGGTGACCATGGCGGTCTGGCTGCCGAGGACGCGAGGTTTCGGGTGTTCGAGGGCCGGGCGGTAGAACACGTCCCACGGGGTGGCGAGGAAGGTGTTGCGGTAGCCCTGGTGGAAGTCGTCCTTGTGGTCGGTGGTGTCGCTGGTCACCGATTCTTCGAGGACTTGCGGCTGTTTGCCTTCGTGGAAGATTTCGGTGAGCAGCCACAGGTCGTTCCACTCGCTGCGCGGGTGGTCGGACATTTCCATGAAGTGGCCGCTGACCAGTCGGGTCTGGTCGCCGCGACCTTCGGCCTGACGGTAGTCGGCGCGGTGACGTTCGAGGGCGCGCTGGCTGAGGAATTTGCCACGCGCGCGGTCGATGAAGCGGCCGGGGTAGTCGTAGTCTTCGAGATCCGGTTCTGTGCTCTCGCCGTCCGGTTTGTAGGCGGCTTCCATCTGCAGGCGCGGCTTTTCGAAATCGTAGTCGCGGCGGGTGGTGCGGCTGGTGCGGGTTTCCAGGCGCAGCCGGAAGCCTTTGATTACCGGCTCTTCGGCGACCATGCCGCTGCCCTGCACATACGCTGTCGGTTGGCCGAGGTTCGGGAACACGGTCTGGTCGTCACCGAACACCAACAGATGCCCTTTCGGGTTGTGCTGGAAGTGGTAGTGAATGCCTTCTTCTTCGCACAGGCGCTGGACGAAATGCAGGTCGGTTTCGTCGTACTGCACGCAGTAGTCGCGATCCGGGCACGGCTGGCTCAGCTGGAAGCTGTAGGCGTTACCCTTGATGCCGTGCTCGTCGAGGATCAGCGCGATGATTTTCGGCGCCGACATCTGCTGGTAGATGCGCTGGTTGGTGCGGTGATGCAGGTATTGCAGCTGCGGCACCAGCGAAACCTTGTAGCGGGTCAGGCGCTTGCCGGCATCGCCTTGGGCGACGCGGTAGATCTGGCCGTGGATGCCCGAGCCCTGCGGATCGAGGGCGAGGAACGCCTGTTTGTGCAGGAGCTTTTCCAGGTCCAGATCCGGGTTTTCGCTGACCAGTTCCAGGTCGAAACGGAACGGCTGGCTGATGCCTTCGGTGCCGGTGAACGACAGGACTTGCAGGTCGCCTACGTAGTCTTCAACGGTAAGGCTGAAGTGCGTTTCGTTAGCTGGGTTGAACATAGTGTGCTCCCTGTTCGAATGTCATCCGTTACGCCCGCAGTCGCAAACGCTGCAGCCAGGACGAGGTGGCGCCCAAGGCGTCACGCAATTGTTCGGCAGAAATGCTGCGCTCTGCCGCGTCAAAGGCCAGAGCGGTGCGCAGCGCTGGCCAGCAGTGTGTCGGCAGATTTGCCGGGGCTTGCAGTTCGCGATCCAGGTGTTCGTCACGGGCCTGGGTCGAGGGCAAGCGGCGGAACGGGTGTTTGCCGCCCGCCAGCTCATAGATCACGCAGGCCACGCCGTACACGTCCGCGCTGGCCGACAGCGGTTGGCCCTCAAGCAGTTCGGGGGCGGCGTAGCCCGGGGTCCAGGCGTTGAAGCGCTCGCGGCTCAGGTGCGGCAGGCCGGGCAGGATGCCCTCCTCGGCTTGCCCGAGACCGAAGTCGAACAGGCGCACGCCGTCTTCGCAGAGCATGACGTTGCTCGGTTTCATGTCACCGTGCAGCACGCCGCGACGGTGGGCGTAGGCCAGCGCGTCGAGCAGCGGCAGCGCGATGTCGCGCAGTTCTTTCCACGGCAGGCCCAGTGGCCGCTCGCAGAGCAGTTTGTCCAGGGTCAGGCCACGCATGAGTTCCATGGTGATGAAGGCCCGCTGGCAATCGGTGTCCACTTCAAACGTGTGCGGTCGCAGCACGTTGTCGTGGCGCAGACGTCGGGTCAGGGCGAACTCGCTGTAGAGCAAGGCACTGGCGTCCGGCGACTCGGCAAATTCTTCGCTGAGGATTTTCAGCGCAATGTAAGGATCGGGATCGCCGAACTGTTCGTGCAGCAGATCCCGGGCCCGGTAAACCGCACCCATGCCGCCGGCCCCTAGCAGACGCTCGAGGTGATAGCGGCCGGCGAGTACGTCCGGCAGTGCACCGATGCTGGCCTTGGTCGGCGCCAGCAGAGGCTCTGCCTTGTTTTCCTTGGCGAAGGCGAAATAGGTCAGGTTGTTGGCCTGCTCTTCACTCATCAGCAAATCATCGACTGAGGATTCGAGTTCAGTCATTGGCGGATCACCACGGCAGTCAGATTGTCGCGAGCGGCACCCCGCAGGGCGCCGTCGAACAGACGTTCCAGCGCCACATGTGGCGCCGCCAGGCTGAGAGCGTTGCCGAGGGCATCGCTGCTCAGGCCTTGATACAAGCCATCGCTGCACAGCAGGAACACATCGCCCGGATAGACCTCGAGTTCCAGCACATCCAGGGTCAGTTGTTCCGCCGCGCCCACCGCCCGGGTCAAGGCCTGGGCGGCCGGGTGCGCCGCAGCCTGCTCGACGCTCATCTGTTGCTCGTCGATCAGTTGCTGTTGCAGCGAATGGTCCTTCGACAGCTGATACAACCGCTGCCCGCGCCACATGTAGCAACGGCTGTCGCCGGCCCAGATGCAGGCCGCGCGATTGCCGTCCACCAGCAGCGCCACGACGGTGCTGCCCATGATGCTGTCGTGACGCCCGGCGGTGACGGTCAACTCTTGCCCCAGGCGCCGGTTCAGCCAGTGCAGGCACTGGCGGATGGCTTTGAGGCGTTCGTCGAAGTCTTCGTGTTGCGGCAATTCAGCCAGGCTGGCGACGATCAACTGGCTGGCGATGTCGCCACCCTGATGACCGCCCATGCCGTCCGCGACCACCCACAGCCCATGCTGCGGGGTATCGAGGAAGGCATCTTCGTTGCGCGACCGCACCTTGCCCGGGTCGGTTCGCGCCGCGCTGCGCCAGGGACTGGCCACCAGCATCAGAGCTGCACCGGCATACGGAAGGTGCGCATCACGCCCATGTCGAACGGGTTCGGTGTGCGCTGGCTGGTCAGCAGGTAGTTGGCGCGCAGGCCACCCACGTCGGCTTTCAGCACCAGCACGTCGCGACCGGTCAGGTACTCGGTCTGCATCAGGTCGAACAGACGGAACAGCGACCACGGGCCGGAGTTCTTCTCGATGCCGATCGGGCGGCCGGCCATCTTGTCCATGACGAGGCTGGTGCGACCGTCTTCAGCATCGGTCGGCCACTTGAAGTTCATCGGCAGGATCGGACCGTGGCGGTATTCCATGGTCTTGTCGCCGAACTTGAACTCGGAACGGCTGACCGCCGGATCGAGGGTGTACGGTTCCAGCTTGAACTGCACGGTCGGCTCGGCCGGGTTGATCGAGAAGAAGCTTTGGCGAATGTTCAGTGCGGCTGCCATCTGGTCGAGGAAGACCTTGGACACCGGCAGGCTGCGACCGTCGATGCTGCGCATCCGGTAGCTGCCCGGATCACCGCTGACGAATGGACGCATGTAGCTGTCGAAGAAGCGGTCGATGGTACCTTGAGCCCGGAAGAACTCGCGGAAATCGCTGATCGCCACGTCGCTGGTGCTCGACGCGCTGAACGGGTAACGCTGGTTGATGGTCTTGCCATACACGCTGTACAGCTCGCTCTGATAACGGCCGTTCAGGTATTGGTAGGCATCGTTGAGCACCAGGCGCCACGAGTCTTCGGCCAGCACGTTGAACCAAACGCTCAGCGGACGCGGCAGACGACCCGACGCATTGCGCAGGTTGGTCAGCGCATCACGCTGGCCGCTCATGCGGGTCTTGGCCAGTTCGAACGCGGCTTGCTCCGGCGTGCTGGAACGGGCGAGGCCCGCCAGTTGCAGTTGCAGGTCGTTGAGCGCGGCAAATGCCGGTGTCAGGTCAGCGGCCGGGCCGTTGTTGTCGTCGAGCAGTTTATGCAGCGGTTCAAAGCGACGTTGCAGCGACTTCTTGGCAGTGTCCGGCAGGTTCTTCGCCACGTTCATGGCCGCAGCCTTGTCCGTCAACGCCGAAGCAAGTTTGCCGACCTTGCCCAGTTTGCCCTTCTGCCCTGCCAGCGCATCGGCGGCGTCACCGGCTTCGTCCACCGGTTCAGGAGCTGCCGGGAAGCGAGTGTTTTCACGCACTTCGGTCAGCAGCGCCAGCACCGGCGAGTTGGCCGAAGTCAGGCCCGCCAGTTGCTCGGCGCCTTCACCGGCATCGCTGATCGGTGGCAGCGCCACCTGGCCAACGGCCTCGCTCCAGTAGTTGGCGTAGTCGCGGAAGTACAGTTGCTCCAGCTCGACCATCAGGCGACGCAGATCCATGTCGCTGATGCCGGCGCCTTCGCCCAGCACCCAGTTGTCACGCAGGATGTCGGTGACCAGCGCCGAGCCCTGTACCGAGAAATACTGCTGATAACCGGTCTGGGTGTAGAAGCCCGGGATCACGTATTCGGTGCCAATGAACAGCGAGCCCTGCGGGCCGAGGTGCTGGCTGAAGCGATAGTCCGGCAGGTTGCGCGCCTGCTCACGGAGCATGCGGTAAACCACGTTTGCCAGCGATTCACTGCGCAGAACCTGACGGGCCTGAGTCACCAGTTGCTCGTTGAGCGGGTAGATAAACGGCAGCTTCAGCAGACGCTCAAGGTGCGCGTTCAAACCGTTCTGCACCGCGGTGTTGCCGGTGTAGCGCTGCGACCAATCGGTGGCGACCCAATCCTTGAGCCAAGCCGCGTCACGACGATCCTTCATGTTCAGCATCAGGTACGCGCGCAGGCTGTTGATCAGCTTTTCGCGGTCCTTCATGTTGGCGCGGATCTGGCCTTCGAGCATGGTGGCGACGCGCGGCAGCAGTTGCTTTTCAAGCTCGCGCTCGTACGCCTCCTTGACCACCGGATTGACGTCCTGGCCCTGATACAGACCGACGCGCTCGTGGTACGCGGCGTCGCCCTTCTTCGGGAACACCTGAGTCGCGGCGTAGCTGGTGTCGAGGGTTTTCAGCGTGCCCATGGCGTCATCGCGCGGCGACAGTGCCGTGCGTTGCTGGGTCCAGTTCTGCGCCAGATTGCGCAGGTTTTCCAGACGCTCGTAGTTGGCCGAGAAACCACCGGCCCAGAGCATGCCGAACAGCGCCAGCGCGCCCAGTGCACCGACGTACAACGCGCGCTGGCCCCAATGGATGCGGCTGCGCTCGCGCTTGTCCAGACCGGCCAGATCGGCCTCCGGGAAAATCACCCGGCTGAGCAAGTGGTGGATGAAACGCGAACGACCGCTGCGCAGCGTCGGCAGCACGCCGGCGCTCATGCCCAGACTCGCGCCGATGCCGGCGGTGGTCGAATCCATTTCGTGGGTCAGGTGCGGAGCGCTGGTCAGGTAGAAACCACGCAGTTGCGTCGCTCGCTGATAGCGGTTGCCGGTGAACGCCATGTCGACGAACAGGCACAGGCGCTCGCCGATCTGACCCATCTGGTGCGGGAAGTCGAGGATGCGGCCACGGCGCTGGGTGTCGCGCTCGGAGTGCATGCGCATGATCACCTGGCTGTTGAGGCGACGCAGCAGCTCTTCGAACTCGCTGCGCAGCACAGCCACGTCGGTGCCGACCTGATCCTTGCGGAAACTGGTACCCAGCACCTGATCGCTTTCTTCGCGGGTCAGTTGGTCGAAGAACTCGTCGAAGCCCAGCAGCTTGTCAGCCTTGCTCAGCACCAGATACACCGGCACGTCGACGTGCAGTTTCTGATAGACGTCTTGCAGACGTGCACGTACCTGGCGAGCCAGAGTGTCGATGTCCTGCTCGCTGCCACTGGTGAGGGTTTCCACCGGAATGGTCACCAGCACGCCGTTCAGCGGACGGCCACGACGACGCTTGCGCAGCAGTTCCAGCAGAGTGGTCCAGGCGCTGCCGTCGACTTCCGAATCCGGCTGGGTCAGGTAGCGGCCGGCGGTGTCGATCAGCACACCGTGGTCGGCGAAGTACCAGTCGCAATGACGGGTGCCGTGGGTGTCGCGGGTCAGCTTGCGGTCGATCTTGTTGATCGGGAATTCCAGCCCGGAGAAATCCAGCAGGCTGGTCTTGCCGCTGGCCTGCGGGCCGATCAGCAAGTACCACGGCAGATCACTGCGCCAGCGCTCGCTGCGGCCGCGATACAGGCTCGAAGTCTTCAGGGTTTTCAGGGCGTCCTTGAAACGCTCCTTCAACTCTTTCTGCTCTTCTTCGATCAGGTCATCACGACGGATACGGTCCTGGCCGTCTTCGGTTTCTTCGACGGCTTTCTTGCGGATACCGGCGCGCCAGCTGACGAAGACCATGGTCAGGCCCCAGATCAGGAACAGCACGCTGATGGTCAGCAACCGGGAGGTCGAACCTTCCCAGAACTTGTAGTCATCCACCGCCAACAGCGGGCCGACAAACCACACCAGCAGCGCCACGAACAGCACCAGCAGCAAGGTCCAGACCCAGGTCTGGCGCAGGAAGGCGCCGACTTTCTTGAAAAACTTTTTCATCACACGTCCCTGTTTACGGCTGCGACTGCGGCTGGACCGCGGCCGGATCAAGCGGCTGATAAGGTTGCAGCACGGTGTCGCGCTGCTCGCCCAAGACCCAGGCGAAGCCCGAATACATCATCACCAGGCAGACGAAGGTGAACAGCACCACCATCCACGCCGGCACGATGCGCACCAGGTTGCGGCGCTGATCGTTGAGGCCTTCCCACTGCGGCGACAATTCGCGCGGCACGTCACCACGCAACTGACGGATCTGCCGGTACAGGGCGTCGCGGATGCCTTCGAGTTCCAGCATGCCGCGCGCCTGTACGCGGTACTTGCCCTCGAAACCGAGGGACAGGCACAGGTACATCAGCTCCAGCATCGGCAGGTGCTTGACCGGGTTTTTCGACAGCCGATCGAGCAGCTGGAAGAACTTCTCGCCACCGAAGGTTTCGTTGTGGAAGCTGCTGAGCAGGCTCATCTGCGACCACTCGCTTTCGTTGCCCCACGGCGTAGTCACGACGGCTTCGTCGACCACGGTGCAGAGCACGTAACGCGCGGCCATCACCTGGCTGCTTTCGGCGCCGTTGTGCAGGGCGCGCACTTCAAACAGCTTGAGCCCGGCGGTCAGGCGCTCGTTGAGCGCGTAGAGGTCTTCGCGGGTTTCGCTGTGCTTGAGCCGCACCACTTCCGACAACAGTTCGGACGACGCCGCCACCAGCGAATTGAGGCTGATGTTGAAGGCCTCCGCCGGGCGCAGGCGCGCGGCGTAGATCATCCGTTCTTCCAGTTGTTCGAAACGCGGTGGCGCAGCGAAGTCGGTCAGCGGACTCGCCGCCGGGCCATGGCCCTGACGGTCGAGCAGGACGGTTTTGTCGTCCTGGTTGTGTTCCATGTCCTTGATCATGTCGGTCAGTTCCTGATGGCCCAGAATTTCAGTTCAAGCTCGGCGAATTCGCCGGACACGTGGAACGCGAAGCCGCCGGAGCGCTCGAGTTGTGCCAGGTCTTCGGAACTGAGTTCGAGGATGAAATAGGTTTTGTTCGAGTGGAACGCGATCTGCCGCGGGGCCACCGGCAACGGTTTGACCTTGATCCCCGGCAGGTGCAGGTTGACCAGTTGGCGGATGCGCTCCACCGGGCCGACCTTGAGGTGCGCAGGCAAGCGGTTGCGCAGTTCTTCGGAGTCGCAGTTGGCACTGGCTGCCAGCACGAACGACGCCGAGCCCAGCAGTTTGTGGTCGTGCAGCGGCGACACGATGATCCCGTACTGACGCGCTTGCAGGATCAGTTCGATGGCGTGCTGTTCCAGCACCATCGACAGCACCTGACGGATCGACTCCATCAGTTTGCGGAAGCTCGCACCCTGGTCGGCGTGGGAGTAACGGCTGTCCAGACGCGGGCGTTTGCTGTCGCTGGAGAAGGTCGCCAGATCGCCGAGCATGGTCAGCAGCGTGCGGTACAACTCTTCCGGGTGAACCTGCTCCAGCCCCAGGTAATGGCGCAGCAGCAGTTCGGTGCGGTTGATCAGTTGCAGCATCATGAAGTCGCCGATTTCCGCGCCGCCGACCTTGCCGTTCGAACGAATGCGCTCGGCAATGGTGTCGCCCCGGTGACCGAGCATGCTGATCACTTCTTTCAGGCACGACAGCAGGTAGCTGGAGGCGTGGGCCTGAATGTAGGTCGGCACGAAGTCCGGGTCGAGGCTGATCACGCCGTCCGGCGTGGTGTCGAGCACGTCGCAGATCTTCAGCTTCACGTAGGCCTGGTCGCTCTGCTGCTCGCCGAGCAACAGCTTGAAGTCCGGGCGACCGCATTTGACCTGGCTCGCCGAATCGTCGCCGGCGTTGGAGTCGGCCACTTCGGTTTCGTAGGCGGTATAACGCGCCAGCACGTCGGACTGCTCCGGGCGACGGGCCTCGATGTGGTTACCGGTGACCAGCGGCAGCGCCAGGTAGATCGGCATGTTGCCGGTGTTCGGCGGCACGTCCAGCGCCAGCGGTTCGGTGTTGCCACCGAGTTCGAACAGGCTGCCGTCCGGCAGGATCCCCGAGGCTTCACTGATCACCAGTTTGCCCATGTTGAGGAACTGCAAGTCGATCTCGAGATTCAGGAAACCCCAGGTGTAGCCGCCCAGCAACTGGGTGCGGGTCTTCATCTGGTGATCGTAGTAGCGGTCGTTGTGCTGGAAGTGCTGCGGACGCAGCAGCATGCCTTCCTGCCAGATGACTTTATGGGTATTCATGATCAGTCATCCGCCTTGGCGAGCACTTCGTTGGTTTTGCGGATACCGGCCTGGTCCAGCGTCAGATCGGCTTCGGTGACTTCCAGCGGCGTGATCGGGAACGTGTGGCGCCACTTGGTTTCCGGCAGGTCACGGTAGGCGGCGAGGATGCCGATGTAGCGGCTGCCCTCCTCCACGCTGAGTTTCAGTTCCACGGTTTCACCCGGGCGCAGTTCGAGTTCTTCGCTGGCCACCAGGTCCGGGTTGAGGGATTCCTTGGCGCGCTCATAGAGGCTGAAGAAATCGGCGTTCTCGAAGGTCACCGGGTGCTTGAGTTCGAACAGGCGCACCACGATCGGCGACGGACGCCCGTTGAGGTCCGGGTTCAGTTGATCGCTGCCGGTGATCTTGAGGTTGATCTTGGTCACTTTCGAATACGGCGACATCGACGAGCAACCGGCGAGCAGCACCAACAGGGTGAGCGCGGTCAGCGTCTGGAAAAAAGCGGTCGAGCGGCGAGACATGCGCATCATCCTTGGTGGTCGGTGTGGAGGGTGGAGATCAGGCGGATCTGTTCTTCGTAAGCCTGGGCGAAGTCGCGGGCCAGCAGGCGCTCGCTCCACTCATCGTCCTGACGCAGCGCGTGGTGGTAGCGGTTGAACGCTCTCCAGCGGCCGCCGGAAGTGGCGAGCAACGGCTTGTTGTCGCGCTCGAAACGCAGGGTCAACTGCTCCGGCGAGAAGTGCTCCAGGGTGCCGCGCACCGCCGCACGGCTGGCGGTCAGCAGCGCCACCTGATGCGCCTGCAAGTCGCGGAACGCACGAGAGATTGCCTGCTCGGCCGGCAAGTGGCCCGGCTTGTGCGGCTGCAACAGGATGTCCAGCGCTTCGCTCGGATCGACGGCGAATTTCAGCGGATTCTTGTTGGTGCCTTGCACGGTGGTCTGGGCCAGGCGCAGTTCGTTTTTCAGCTCGGAGCGGGTGCGCAGGCTCTGTTGCAGGCCGCCGATGCTCTGGCGCAGCAGACGTGCGGCATTGACCGCCAGCGCTTCGCGCTCGTCATGGCTCAGGCCTTTCAGATCGACACCCAGCGCTGCACCGAAGTGATCCCAGAAACCCTGTGGCTGACGCTCGACCTCTTTCGGTGCCGGCGCAGGTTCAGGCTTGGGCTCGACGATCAGCTCCGGCACCATCAGGCTTTCCATGTCGATGCGCGCATAGTCGGCGCGCTGACGGGAGTCTTCAGGGTCGGTGACCGGCGCGAGCATTTCCTCGAACTCCGAGTACACACGCTCTTGCTGCTCCAGCGACTTCAGCGGATCGAGGTCGAGGAACGCGTCGTCCGGAATGATGGTGCCGGCGGCGCGTGGCAGGCCCGCTTCACCGTCGAACGTCGCCGGGTCGCGCACCAGACGCGCGCGAATCTCGAAGTCGCCCAGCACGTAGGTGCTGCCGTGCTCGATGCGCACCGGTTCGCCCTTGTGCAGACGTGCACCACTGTCGCCGTCCTGCACACCGTTGCTGCTGGTGTCGGTCAGGAAGAACGTGCCCTCGCGATAACTGACGATCGCGTGGTGGTTGGACAAGTGACGCTTGCGGTCTGGGATGATCCAGTCGCAGTCCTCGCCCCGCCCGATCACGCCGCCGGCCTGTTTGAAGGTCCGCTGGCACAGCTCGGTGGGCACGAACTGCTTGGTGTTCAGCATTTCGAAAACCAATTCCATGTTTGATGCTCCTTGCGGTCACTTGCCGCGATTGACCGCCTGCGGATCACCCAATGGGCGGTAATCGTTATCGTTGAATTTGTAATTGCCGCTACAGCCGCCGAGGCCGCATAGAACGACGAGGGTCAGCAGGACAGCGTACCAGTGACGAACAGACATCAGAGGGTCTCCAGGTGTAGACAAAGCACAAAGCGCCGACCCTTTCGGGCGGCGCTGATATAAGCGGACGAGGTGAAACCGACGGACTTTTGCCTACCCATCGAAGTCACCCAGATTGATGTTCAAACGGCCTAGCCGGTAAAGCAGCGTGCGCCGGGGCAAGCCCAGTTCCCGGGCGGCGAGCGTCTGGTTGCCGTCGTTCTTGCGCAGGCAATCGAGCAGCAGATTGCGTTCGACCGCTTCCAGTCGTTCGCGCAGATTGAGGCCGCAGTGGTCTTCCGGCGCCGGTGCCGGTTCCATGCGCAGCGAGAAATGCTCGGCGAGCAACTCACCGCCCTCGCACAGCAAAACCGCCCGTTCGACCAGACCTTTGAGTTCGCGCACGTTGCCGGGGAAGGTGTAACCGGACAGGTGATCCATCGCCGCTTCCGACCAGCGCACCGGATCGCGTTGCAGGAATGCGCAGGCCTTGTCGGCGAAGTGCTTGGCCAGATCGAGGATGTCGCCTTCGCGCTGACGCAGGGCCGGCAACTCGATCGGGAATTGCGCGAGGCGGTAGTACAAGTCCTCGCGGAATTTGCCTTCGCTGACCAGCACCGACAGATCGCGGTGCGTTGCGGCGATGATGCGCACGTCGATCTTGTGGGTGTCGTTGGAACCCAGCGGACGAATCTCGCCTTCCTGCAACACGCGCAGCAATTTGGCCTGCAACGCCAGCGGCATGTCGCCGATTTCGTCGAGCAACAGCGTCCCGCCATTAGCCGCGTCGAACAGCCCGGCGCGGTCGCGGTCGGCGCCGGTAAAGGCGCCTTTGCGGTAGCCGAACAGCTCGCTTTCCAGCAGGTTTTCCGGGAACGCCGCGCAGTTCTGCACGATGAACGCCTGAGACCGGCGCGGGCCGCAATCGTGGATCGCCCGCGCCACCACTTCCTTGCCGGTGCCGGTCTCGCCGCGCAACAGCACGGTGTACGGGCTGTGCAGGACCTTGCTGATCAGCGAATAGGTCTGGCGCATCGCCGCGCTCTTGCCGATCAGGCCGTAGCCGCTGGCACTCGGCAGGCTGCGCACCACTGGCGCCGCCGCATCCATGGGTTGCCGCAGGCGTTGCAGCAGGTGCAACTGACCGAGCACGAACGAGCCGAGCTGACCGAGGGAATCGGCAAACCCTTGCAGGTTGATGTGGCGACGGCTGGCGCACAGCAACAGGCCTTCGACCGCCTTCTGCCCGTTGACCAGCGGCACGCACAACAGCGACTGCCACGGCGTGGACGACGCCGGCAGAAAACTGGTTTCTTGCAGGCTGCCGCCCAGGTCGTCGAAGCACACCACGCGGTTCTGGCACAGGGCGAACTGCAGCAATTGCTCGCCGTTGTAATCCGCCGGCAGGCTCGCCGCACCACGCGGTTGCAGCAAGCCGTCGAGGCACTCGGCGTTCATTCCGAGGCTGGTGTGCGTGGCGTCGAGCAGGTACAGCTGCGTCAATTCGCAACCGCTCAACCCGGCCACACCGCGCACGAAGTCACCCAGCAGCGCAGCACCGTCCGCCGAGCGCGACAGGCTGGCGAACTGCGCCAGCAAGGCTTCGGCATAGAGCAGTGGCTGCGGCACTTGAGTGAACATCACACTCACCTCAGGCGAACTCGCAGGTCACGCTGGCGTCGCCGTCGAGCGTCGCATGCACGCGCTTGAGGCTTTCACCGGTGGCCATGGCGTCGAGCAAGCGGTCGGCCACCAGCGGCAACACGTGCTGGTCGAGCAAGTGGTCGATCAGGCGCGCACCGCTTTCGCTCTGGGTGCAGCGCTCGGACAGGTGATCGACGAGGTTCTGGCACCAGCTGAAATCCAGCTGACGACGGTTCAGGCGCTCGCCCAGACGACCGAGTTTGATCTCGATCAGCTCGCGCAGCACCGGGCCGCCGACCGGGTAGTACGGCACCACTTTCATCCGCGCCAGCAGCGCCGGTTTGAAGTGTTTGCTGAGCACCGGGCGAATGGTTTCTTCCAGCACTTCGGCGGTCGGGCGCGCGCCGTCTTCGCAGAGGTCGCTGATCTTGTCGCTGCCCAGGTTCGAGGTCATCAGGATCAGCGTGTTGCGGAAATCGATCTCGCGCCCTTCGCCGTCGTTGGCCACGCCTTTGTCAAAGATTTGGTAGAACAGGTTGAGCACGTCCGGGTCGGCCTTCTCGACTTCATCGAGCAACACCACCGAGTACGGCTTCTGGCGCACGGCTTCGGTGAGCATGCCGCCCTCGCCGTAACCGACGTAGCCTGGCGGTGCACCGATCAGGCGGGAAACAGTGTGCTTCTCCTGGAACTCGGACATGTTGATGGTGGTGATGAAACGGTCGCCGCCGTACAACAGGTCGGCGAGTGCCAGTGCGGTTTCGGTCTTGCCGACGCCGCTCGGGCCCACCAGCAGGAACACGCCGACCGGTGCGTCAGGCTTGTTCAGACCGGCAGCGGTGGCGCGCATCGAGCGATCCAGTGCGTGGACGGCTTGTTCCTGACCACGGATGCGGGTGCGCAGGTCGGTGGCGAAGCTTGCGACTTTGGCGTTGTGTTCACGGGCCAGTTGCGCCAGCGGCACGCCGGTCCAGGCGCTGATCACTTCGGCCACCAGACGCGGGCAGACTTCGAAGCTGACCAGACGCTCCTTGACCTGAGCGGCGGTCAGGGCGCTGTGGGTTTCGTTGAGTTGCGCTTCCAGCGCTTCGACGCTGAGGGTCTCGTCGATTTCGGCGGCGTGGGTTTCGATCACGGTGCCTTCGGCGTCTTCTTCAACAGTCACTGTCGGCTCGACCGCCGCCGCTTCACGGGCCTTGGCCAGTTGCTGACGCAGTTCCAGCAGGCGCTCGGCCAGTTGTTTCTGCTCGGTCCACAGGGTTTCCAGTGCGACCATTTCGTCTTCGGCTTCGTCCAGACGTGCTTCCAGTGCATCCAGCGCTTCGTGGTCGATCAGCAGACCGGCTTCGGCATCGCGGCGCAGGGCCTGACGCTGACGGCCACCTTCAGCCAGCTCGCCACGCAGGCGTTCCAGGCTTTCCGGGGCAGCGGCGAGGCTGATGCGAACGCGGGCGCACGCGGTGTCGAGCACATCGACAGCCTTGTCCGGCAGTTGGCGACCGGCCAGGTAACGGGCGGACAGTTCCGCCGCCGAGACCACCGCGTCATCGCGCAGGTAGATGCCGTGGCTCTTCTCGTAGACCTGAGCCAGGCCACGCAGGATGGTCACCGCTTCGCTCACGGTCGGTTCGTGCAACTGAACCGGTTGGAAACGACGGGCCAGTGCCGGGTCTTTCTCGAAGTATTTCTTGTACTCGGCCCAGGTGGTCGCGGCGATGGTGCGCAGTTCACCACGGGCCAGCGCCGGTTTCAGCAGGTTGGCCGCGTCGGAACCGCCGGCATTGCCACCCGCGCCGATCAGGGTGTGGGCTTCGTCGATGAACAGGATGATCGGCTTCGGCGAGGCTTTGACCTCGTCGATCACGCCTTTCAGACGACGCTCGAATTCACCTTTGACACTGGCGCCGGCCTGCAACAGGCCCATGTCCAGCGACAGCAACTCGACACCCTTGAGCACTTGCGGCACTTCACCGGCAGCGATGCGCGAGGCCAGGCCTTCGACGATGGCGGTTTTACCGACACCGGCTTCACCGACCACGATCGGGTTGTTCTTGCGGCGACGGGCGAGGATGTCGACCATCTGGCGGATCGCGCCATCGCGGCACAGCACCGGGTCGAGTTTGCCGTCGCGGGCCTGTTGGGTCAGGTTGTGGGTGAAGCGCTCCAGCAGCGATTCGCCTTGGGCAGCCGGTTTGCCGTTGGCCGCTGCTTGCGGCTGTTGCGACAGGGCAAATTCCTTCAGACGATCGATGTTCAGTTTGGCGAGCAACGGCT
This sequence comes from Pseudomonas sp. GW821-FHT11G12, assembly GCF_058808055.1. Lineage (NCBI taxonomy): Bacteria > Pseudomonadati > Pseudomonadota > Gammaproteobacteria > Pseudomonadales > Pseudomonadaceae > Pseudomonas > Pseudomonas sp. GW821-FHT11G12. The sequence goes on along the minus strand of NZ_JBXARH010000002.1, from coordinate 277,302 downwards.
GGTAGCGACTGCCGGCGTAGCGCATCGGGTTGCGCAGCAGCGCGAGGATCAGCGCCGCGTCTTCGACCGAGGTCTGACCCAGTTCAAGGTTGGCCACCAGCAGCGCGTCTTGCAGCCACTGCACCAGTTCCGGAGCGAACACCGGGTTGCGCGAAGCGCTGTGTTCGACCCGCGATTGCAGTGCAGCGCTCAGCTCGCCAGCGTCAACGTCGGCATCTTGCAACGCGCGGGAGAGCAGACCGTTCGGGCGCTCCAACAGGCCCAGCATCAGGTCTTCGACCAGAATCTTGCTGCCGCCACGAGCGACGCAGCGCTCGGCCGAACGCTCCAGATCGCGACGGGTTTCGGCGTCCAGCGCCTGGATGAGTTGTTGCAGGTCTACGTTGATCATGGCTCACGTCCTTAATGAATTTTGCTGCCGAGTGTCACCACGCCGTCTGCTTTCTCGCAGCCCAGCCAACTGGTCCACCCCAGGCGACAGTCGTTCTTCTCGCCAATGCGCAGTTCGCGGATTTCTTCCGGGCGCAGCACCAGGCGAATGTCGTAATCGAGCGGGTCACGCAAGGTGAACCGCACCAGCGCGCAGAGCGGCTGGTAACCGAAACCGATGGGCAGGAATTCGTGGAAGCGTTCCCAGTCGAGTTCGGTGATGTGAATGCGGAACTTGCCGCTGCGGTCGCGCACGTGTTCGCCCAGCACCAGGTCTTCACCCAGCACGCTGTTGGCGAAGCCGAGGCGGTTGCGTTGCTCTTCGAGGATTTCCACGCGGCGCTCGATGCACTGCTCGATGACCAGGTCTTCGTGCTTGAAGTAGTAACGCAGCACCGCTTCGATCAGCGCCGCCGAGTGCGCCCGCAGGCTGAGCAGGCCGAGGTACGGCAGCAGGCGTTTCCAGTTCAGTTCCTTGGCCCGGCGGATCTCGTCGCCGCCGAGGCCGATCAGGGCGAACAGCTGCGACGAGAACGGGTCAACCGCACCGCTCTGGAAGCTCGCGCGATAGCGATACTTGCGCCAGATCGGCAGCAGCAGGCGTTGCAGGCGATGGTGGAACAGGTCGAGGAAATTGCGCGTCGGGTTGCCGTCTTCACTGTCGCCCAGGGCTTGTTCGCCGTAGAACGCCGGCAGCGGCGAACCGGAACCGACCAGGCCGATCAGGTTGAAACGCAGGCGCGCGCGCATCTGCCCGTGTTCTTCGAAAAACTCCACGCGATCGACGTCGCTGCCGGGAAATCCCAGGCTCGGGTTGGCCTGGAATTCCAGCTGGTCGTACAGGTCTTCTTCGCTCAGGTACGGGTGTGCGTCGCGCAGCCGGTCGATCACCAGCAGCACGGCCTGAAACAGCGAGTACTCGCGTATTACCCGGGTCAGCCCGCTTAAAGCAGGGGCTGCAGACCCATACGTGGTGTCCATTGGTACACCTCTCCCTGTGTGCTTTTTACCCGCAGCTCGTGGAACGAATTGAGACTGGCGTAAAGCGCGAAAAACTCGTTGAGAACCGAGGCGAAGACGAACAGGTCGCCTTCACCGATATACCCTTCCGGGTCGATGGTCAGTTCGGTGCGCAAACCGCGCACCGGCAGACCACGGTGCAGCCGGTCCACGTGGTGATGCTTGATCAGTTTCAGACCGCCGAGCAGGCGCTTGCTGACCTTCTCCGCATGCTGGTCGTAGTAGCGCGGCAGGTCGTAGGTTTCGAGAATCACCTTCAGTGCATTGACGTCGGCCAGCGACAGATAGTTAAGCGACATGTTGCTGATCAGCTTCCACAGGAAGTCACGGTTCAGCGGCGGCGCAAAACTGGACGTGGCCGGGGTGATGTTGCGGAAACTCAGGAACTCCGGGGTCTCTTCGCAGGCCATGCAGATCTGCCCGAGCTTGAGTTTGCGCGGCAGGTTCTGGTTGGTGCAGACCAGCTCGATCGACAGGGTTTCGTGGGCTTCGGTGTGGCGGATGCCGAAGCTCAGGTAGGTGTCGAGGCCGTCGTGCAACAGCGACGAACGCTGGCGGATGCTGTAATGCGGACGGCTGTTGGGCACGTCGAAACTCGGGTCGTGCTCGAAGGATTCGAACGGCACGTATTCCTGATAACCGAGGCCGCCGGGCTTCCAGCCGGTCACGGTTTCCACCGAAAACACGCCGCAGTTTTCCAGATCGAATTCCGCCGGCAGCAGCAGGTATTCATCCTGTTTGCCGTCGAGGCGGATCGGCAGCGCGTCGTGCTTGAACAGGTTGACGATCGGTGTGCAGAACAGCTTCACGTTATCCAGGGTCGGACGCATGCGCATGATGCCGCTCTTGCGGATATCGAAGCGCAATTCCAGGCCACGCATCTGCTTGAGGGTGTCTTCCGGCAGCGCCTTGAGAATGTCCAGACCGTGGACATCGACGAACAGGAACTTGTCCTGGAAGGCGAAGTATTCCTGCAGGTAGCGATAGCCCCGGAAGGTGTTCAGCGGATACGGGATCAACGCTTCTTCTTCGGCAAAACCCACTGGCTTGACGCGGTCGCCCGGAATCTTGAACGCCATCGGTTTGCCGCTCACACCGTCGATAGGCTTGCCGGCGCCGTCGAGCGGGATCAGTTCGATGCCGTCGAGGTTGCGCAGCAGGCTCAGGTAGAGCATCTGGCTGATGTAGCGCTCACCGGCAAAGTGCAGACGCAGCTTGCTCAGCTCCAGCTCGCCGAGGTGGCCGTCGGCACTCATTTCCAGGCGCAGGCTGAGCAGCGAACCGTCGCCCTTCACCGAGTAGTTCAGCGCGGCCAGATCCAGCGCCATGACTTCGGTCGGGTAGCAGGTGCGGAAGCGGCAACGCACGTCTTCGATCGGCACGCTTTCAATCGGTGTATCCCGCTCGACCTTCAGCGCCGGCCCCGAGCGCTTGAGCGGATCGAACTGCAGAATGCTGAACGCCGGCAGCGGGCGCATGTAGTTCGGCCACAGCAACTGCATCAGCGAATGGCTGAGCTCCGGCAACTCGTCATCGAGCTTCTGGCGCAGCCGCCCGGTCAGAAACGCAAAGCCTTCCAGCAACCGCTCCACGTCCGGATCCCGCCCGGCCTGCCCCAGGAACGGCGCCAACGCCGGACTACGCTCGGCGAAACGGCGGCCCAGTTGGCGCAGTGCGGTGAGTTCGCTTTGGTAGTAGTGGTTAAAGGACACGGGTTACCTGCCTGGTAGTGGAACTCATCAAAAAAATATCCTGTAGAGCGCGACCGTCACGCCGGCACAGCAGTAACCGGCGATCAGGAGATACGGCACGAGCAGAATCCAGCCGTAGGCCATGAAAGCATCGTTGAACGGCCCGGCGACCAGACTGCACAAGCCATAAAGCATCCAAGGCACCGCGTAGAAAGGGATGAACTTCAACGGCGCCAGCCAGACCATCCGCAGCGCCTGCTGCTCATTGCGGCTCTTCGCGGCCCGCGATACCCACAGCGCAAACAACAGCAGCCCGGGCATACCGAACCACAACAGATACACCCAGTGGGTCTCGGACGAATCGAATGTCGAATATTCGCCAATCCACAGGCCATAGGATGAAAACGCCAGCATGAGCAGCAATGGCGACCACAAGGCAGCCATGAAGAAATTCAGTTGTGCGCGGCTAAGCAGCGTCAGCGATGTATTCATGCGGGAGGCACCGATGAGTAGTAACCGCCGGCGATTTCGATTGTGACCAGCGAAACCAGAACCATGAACGTCAGTGCTCGATGCAACCATGACTGGCGCAGACGTTTGCTGATCGCCGTGACGATCAACATAAAACTCAGGATCGCGATGCCGCCGAACAGATTGCTGTCGGCGATGAACATCAGATACATGCGCATCTCGTCGGATACCGCGATCATGGGCAAAACACTCCATCCTTGAGAATCCAGCTGCGTTGCAGTCCATCGCGCTCGCGTTTGGCACCGAGCAAGGCGTGGCGCATTTCATCTGCGCTGACGAGGCGCTCACGCTCCGGCCCTTTCACAGAGAGCGAATAGCGACCGCTGATTTGCTCGTCGACGTCTTCACCGTAGGACTTGTAGCTGGCAACACTGACTCGCTCGCCCGGTGCAATCAGACGCGGCGTGATCGGCGGCAACCAGTTGGTCGAATGCTGCGGTTGCACTTCAAGCGGTACGCCACAGGTGTTGACGAGGTAAATGTCGTTTATATAAACCAGCTGCGTCGTGCAGCCCCCGAACAACAGGCCAACCGCCGACAGCGATGTCATGCAGGCGCTGAATTTCACTGAACACGCCCTCCCTTGCTCGTCGTGACCGGCACGTACGAATCAACGAAGAGGTATTCACCGTCGAAAGCGCTGACCCGATTCATCGTCAACGGTTTGCCATCGTGAGTGGCGAAGCGCACCCAGCCTTCCTTGACGAGACTGCCGCCCTCTGAGCGCACCTCAATGAAGTAGTCCGGTGGACTCGACCGGGTAATTTCGATGAAGTCGCCACCATCCTCGGCACCACGCCAAACCGCGTCGGGATGACCGGGCAATACCGGTTTTTTCGAGTGACTCCAGCTCAATTTGCTCACGACCATCACGACCGCGATGATTGCCAATGCTCCGATCAGGCTCAGCAGGTGGTTGAGCCATTTCCATACGCGCGGCCAAGGCATCATGGCGTGCACCATGTACGCACATCGCGCTTGTCGAAGCCTGTGCACTGGTTGTTTTTGGCGATCAGGCGCATTCCGGCACCCACCAGTCTTCATAACCCTGCGTACCTGGATACAGCACCGTCGCTCCTCTGAAATCCGGAGGCTCAACAAAAACTTCAGTCACCCGAAAATTCCATTCGGACGATTCCAGCAGCGTGCCGTCAGCGGTGTACACGCGGAAAAAGTACTCACTGGCGAACAACTCGAACACACTCCCGATCAATCCCAGCTTGTGATAGCCAGGCGCGTAGGTTACGAGATAGCACTCGCCCGAATCGTTCGAGTGCCGGGTGATGGGCTCTGCCGTTACACCACCGAAAATCTTCAACCCAAGCAAAACAGTACAAATGCACACACCGACCAGCGCGGCCACCAACAGCATTCGCGATGTCGCTCGACGCGGATGAATCGTCAGCGGTTGCGCCCCAGTCTGCCGGCGCCAGCGGGTGTACACCGAATTTATGGCGCTGGTCAGCAGGATCGCGCCAACCGTCAAGCCACCCGTAAGTGCGCAGTACGCCAAACCCCGGATGGGATACTGCGGCAGCAGGTAAAACAGGATCGTCAGCATCATGAAAATCACCAGGCCAAACGCAATGGCCTGGCGCTGAATGAAGACCAGAATCAGATTCAGAGAAACGAAAAAGTAGAAAATCAGGTACATCGCCATGCCAATGGCAACGCCACGCGAGGTCAGCCCACCGACCAGCTGTTTGTAGGCGGGCACGGCATAGCCATTCAGGACGATATAAATCACGCAGGCCAGCACATGCACGGCCAGACCGATGACTCGACGGCTATTCATACGCAACCCCGGCCATGGCTTTATCAGCACTCAGAATCTGCGTTTGCTGAAGGTAAATAACGCCTTCACCGGCGAAGAACATCACGCTGTCGGCAGTCAGTGGCTGGCTGTTCTGGTCTCCATATTTCAGCCACCCCTGATCCCACAACGAGCCGTTTTCATTGCGGATCTGCACGAAATAATAGGGAGGTTCCGATCGGCTGATTTCTACGAACTGGCCACCGTCGGCACCCCCGCGCCAACGCGCGTTCGGGTGTTCGCTTAGCACACGCGGCTGCGCTTTGGAGAAATCCATGTAGCTGACAATCACCCCGAGCGCCACGCAGGCGAGCGCGCCCATCACCATGAGGAGGCGCTGCAGCCACATCAGTGCGAGGCGGCCTGAGCGGGTCATGCGACCACCTCCTGCGAAGGACGGGCAGGCAACGTCCGCCCCGTCAGCAGGCGGTTTTCCCAACGCAGCTCAATGACCTGCGTGAGCAGAATCGCCAGCAACGTGACGCCACCTTGGGCCACGGTGTAGAACAGCGCACGCAAGGGGTTGTGGGGCACCATCATGAACAAAATCCAGGCAACCATCAGCGCGAGCAAAGCGAGTTTGCCCCACAGGCTGGGGAGAACGGCGGCCAGTGCATTCACCCCGAAAAAAATATAAATGAACGTGTAATGCGCGATACCGATGCCCACGCCACGCGTGGTAAAGCCGCCATTGAAGGCTTTATAGGCATCGACCACAGCGTCGTTCAGGAACGTGTACGCAACGCATCCTGCGACGTGGAAAGCCAGGCACATGGCAACGCGGACGTAGGTGTTCATTCCGGTTTCATGTTCCCAGAAAAAAACAGCGACAGTCTCCCCGCCGAACGACCCGCCACCGACGCCAAGGTCACACCCCTGAACTCATCATGTAATAAACCCCGATGGCAAACATCAGCGGAATAGCCATCACACACAGAAAATTCAGCACTTGATGAATCCTGTTGTTGCGAAACTTCGGAAACAGCCCCAGTAAACCAACAACAAAACAAACAAGGGCGAGATCGCCAAAATAATTATCATCGATTAAATCAAGGAAATACCTTTCCATCTCTTTACTCCTTATTGAACTCGAGAAAATTCCAACGATAAAGTTCAAAGATGGAAAGATAATTTTCCTTCACGACTCCCGTACCTGGATTATGGTAGGTCCAGGATTCCCCAGTCTTTTCAAAGTACCCTTTTTGAACGGGAACACCTGCATACAGGATGCTCTGAGGATCAGCCATATTCATCCCGAGGGCGGTCACAATCCAGGTGAATGGTCGAACGATGGGCAAAGCGGCGTTGCCCTGACGGATATCAATCCTGTCATCAGCTACTTCAAGGGCTAGCTGAATGTGGTGAGCGATGCCCTTATCTTTGTCTTTTGCCTGAGCCAGAATATCGCCTGACATCAGCTCTGTCGGAGACGCGACTACAACGGTGTTGACATCGACTTTCTGCATGTCGCGAGCGCCATAGCTCTTCATCACCATCTCAGCGAAACCATACTGATCGGAGGTGTAATCGGAATGCTGACCTGGATTGTAATTCTCCATATTCCGGTATGTTCTAACACCCGTTGTCAATTTAACGGGAAGTCCGTACTTCTGCGCAAACTCCGACAACACCCTGATCGCAAAATCCTCACAGGTGAATTCATTATTTCTCGTCTCTCCGGCCGAGTTCTTATATTGGGAACTCATTAGCCGCTCAACGATTGCAGGTACTTCTTTATGGTAGTTGGCGATGTATGTTTCATCCCAATGCTCAGTGGTTGCCCAAAAAACCTTGAGAACAACTTCCTTACCTGCCTGTTCGGCTTTCGGAGTGAGCGCCACCGACCTCATGGTCAACATCGAAAGTACTTCAGCACTCACTTTTCGAGCTCCTTGACTGCCGGGTGAAAATCAAAACTTTCACCTTCTTTACCACCGACCTGTTGGCTTCTACCCATTGCATCGGTTCTACCCGTAATGACTTCTCCTTTGGCGTTTCGGATGCAGTAAGGGATACCTTGCAATGGATTACCGTCCTGATCTTTCATCACTACGTGTTGTGTGTGAGAGAACAGCATCAGCGGCAACGGCGGCACAAACGGCACCGGCGAATGCGAGTTACCAATAATCACCGTGCCGGAACCCGCCGTAACCTTGTTCCCATGCGTACCTTCGGAATCGACGGTAGCAGCTGACTTGCCGTTGATTTTTACAGTTGTGGCCAAACCGCCGACCAGCGCACCACCACACGCGGAGGCATCGCCTTCGCGGGCGGCCGCGAGGCCGTCGAAGAACACGTCGCCGGAACCGGCGGCGATCGGGTTGGTGCCGTGGCCGGGAAGCGGGCAAGCGGTGGGGTCGGATACGCGTGCTGCAGGTTTGCCAGACATCGGTGTTCTCCTTAGTTGACCTTGGCTTGATGACTGTTCATTTCTTGACTACACGCTGGAATATTCCAGCCTTCGTAACCCGTCGCTGTCGGGTAGATCGCATGACCGTACACCCACTGCGAGCGTTCATCGGTGGTGAACTCGTTCTGCCAGAGCAACCATTCGGACGATTTCAGCAGCGTGCCGTCTTTTGCGTAGACCCGGAAAAAGGCTTCGCTGGCAAACAGCTTGAAGATCATTCCCGGTATGCCGACGGCCGAATACTGCGGAATATAGGACTGGATGTAGCAAGTACCGGCGTCGTTCCAGTCCGTGGAGTACACGTGTGCAAGCCGAGACGCCGCCGTTTTCACGTAACAGGCAGCTGCAACCAAGGCAACGAAAGCCAGGGCAAGCAGCAGCAACGCGCTACGCCCCCACTTCACCCACGAGGAGGAACTCACGGCGCTTCCTGCCAACGTCGCGAAATCTGCTGTTCGACCATCCAGCGAACGCTCAACGCCAACAGGCTCATGACACTTGTCAGGGCGCTATAAGCCATCGCTCTCACCGGGTTGTCAGGCAGGAAATAAAGCATGATCACGCCCACCATCACCGCGATCAAACCAAGCTTTATCGAATGCCAGGGCATAAAAAAAACTGCAGCATTGACCACAATAAAAAAATAAAACGTCAGCTCAGCAGTGATGCCAGTCCCGACACCTCGATCAGTAAAACCGCCCATATGCGCTTTATAAAAAACAACACCAAAATCATGGACGAAAAAATACAGCGCACCGACCAGCAGGTAGACAGGCAATCCCACGATGACTTTTCTCACCGGCATTCTGGAATTACCCAACTTTCCCAGCCCTCAGAGCCCGGATATAAAATCATCTCGCCTTGAAACTCCGGGGCAGCGCCTGGGTCGCCTTCCCTCATCCACAGATACCACTCCGACGTTTTCAAGAGCCGACCGTCTGTTGCGTAAACACGGTAGAAAAACTGACTGCTGAACAGTTCGAAAATACCGCCCATCACGCCCAGGAACGCGTAATCAGGTGCATATCGGGAGATATGGCATTTACCGGATTCACTTTCATAGATTTTCAATGGCTTTGCAGTCAGCGAACTGAGCACTTTCAATACGATGAACATCACCAGAAACAAGGGAACCGCCATCAGGAGAAAGAACCCGGATTTTCTGGTGGAACGTGCAGCGGGTTTGCCAGACATCGGGGTTCTCCTTAGTTGACCTTCACTTGACCGCTGCCATCCAGGCGCGCGGCGAAACTGACCTGACGCTTGAAACCCTCGACTTCCAGCAGGCCTTCGATGCTGAAGGCCAGGCGAAGCTGATCGTGGTCACGCGGCAGGGAAATGACACGCACGTTGCTCAGGCGCGGTTCGTAGGCTTCGATGAAGCTTTCGATGGCCAGGCGGGCCTGACTCAGGGAGTCGTGCAGGCTCAGGCGCATGTCATTGAGATCGGGCAACCCGTAGTCGGACAGCGTTTGCACGCTGCCGGCCCGGGTGCTGAGCATTTTGGCCAGATGGGCAGCCACCGACGCCATGGCAGAAGCCTCGAGGCTCCTGCCCTTGCGTAGTTCCGCGTCGCCGTTGAGGCGTTCGAAAAGGCTGCCGTATCCGTCCATGAGTCGCTCTTACTCTTTGTCCAGCTTGCCAACCAGCGACAGGGTGAAATCGGCACCCATGTACTTGAAGTGCGGGCGCACGTTCAGGCTGACGCGGTACCAGCCCGGCTCGCCTTCAACGTCGCTGACGATCACTTGCGCAGCGCGCAGCGGACGACGGCCACGCACTTCGGCGCTCGGGTTTTCCTGGTCGGCCACGTACTGGCGGATCCACTTGTTCAGTTCCAGCTCGAGGTCGGTACGCTCTTTCCACGAACCGAGTTGCTCGCGCTGCAGCACTTTCAGGTAGTGAGCCAGGCGGTTGACGATCATCATGTACGGCAGTTGGGTGCCGAGCTTGTAGTTCAGCTCTGCAGCCTTGCCTTCTGCGCTGATGCCGAAGAACTTCGGCTTCTGCACCGAGCTTGCGGAGAAGAACGCCGCGTTGTCGGAGCCTTTACGCATGGTCAGGGAGATGAAGCCTTCCTCGGCCAGTTCGTATTCACGACGGTCGGAAACCAGAACTTCGGTAGGAATCTTGGTCTCGATTTCGCCCATGCTTTCGAAGTGGTGCAGAGGCAGGTCTTCAACGGCGCCGCCGCTCTGTGGGCCGATGATGTTCGGGCACCAGCGGAACTTGGCGAAGCTGTCAGTCAGCTTGGTGCCGAACGCGTAAGCGGTGTTGCCCCACAGGTAGTGCTCGTGGCTGTTGGCAACGTTTTCCTTGTACACGAACGATTTGACCGGGTTTTCTTCCGGGTCGTACGGGTTACGCAGCAGGAAACGCGGAACGGTCAGGCCAACGTAGCGGGAGTCTTCCGAGGTACGGAAGCTCTGCCATTTGGTGAATTGCGGGCCTTCGAAGTGATCTTTCAGATCTTTCAGGTCCGGCAGACCGGTGAAGCTTTCCAGGCCGAAGAATTTCGGGCCGGCAGCGGCGATGAACGGCGCGTGGGACATGCAGGATACGCTGGCCACGTACTGCATCAGTTTCACGTCCGGCGAGCTTGGGGACAGGTAGTAGTTGGCGATGATCGCGCCAACCGGCTGACCACCGAACTGGCCGTATTCAGCGGTGTAGATGTGCTTGTACAGGCCCGACTGCATCACTTCCGGCGAATCTTCGAAGTCGTCCAGCAGGTCGTCCTTGGAGACGTTGAGGATTTCGATCTTGATGTTTTCGCGGAAGTTGGTGCGGTCGACCAGCAGTTGCAGGCCACGCCACGACGATTCCAGCGACTGGAAGTCCGGGTGGTGCAGGATTTCGTCCATCTGACGGCTGAGCTTGGCATCGATCTCGGCGATCATGCGGTCAACCATGGCTTTCTTGACCGGCTCACCGTTGTTCTGCGGCTTGAGCAGCTCTTCGATGAACGCCGACACACCGCGCTTGGCGATGTCGTAGGCTTCGTCGTCCGGCGTCAGGCGGGTTTCGGCGATGATGCTGTCGAGGATGCTGTATTCGCCGTTTTCAGCGGCGTTCTGTTGTGCTGCGCTAGTGCTCATTGTGTTGGCTTCCTTGGCTGCTGGAGTCTCAGGCGTCCGGGGCTGCGGCGTTCAGGCCCAGCTCACCGAGTACGCGACCGCGGGATTCATCGTCGGCGAGCACGCCTTCGATGGCTTTACGGAACGCAGGTGCGTTACCCAGCGGGCCTTTGAGGGCCACCAGCGCGTCGCGCAGTTCCATCAGCTTTTTCAGCTCAGGCACTTGCTCGACCAGGCTGGCCGGGTTGAAGTCCTTCATCGAATTGACGCGCAGTTGCACGGCCAGTTCGTCAGCTTCGCCATCTTCCTGCAGACGGTTCGGTACGCTCAGTGTCAGCTGCAGCTCTTGCTTGGCCAGCACTTCGTCGAAGGTCATCTTGTCGATGCTGATCGGCTTGCGATCCTCGATCTTGCGATCGTCCTTGCGGTGGGTGTAGTCACCGATTGCCAGCAGCTTCAGCGGCAGTTCAATCTCTTCCTGAGCACCGCCGGTGGCGGGTTTGAAGGTGACGTTGATGCGTTCCTTGGGGGCTACCGAGCCTTCTTTGGCCATGGCTTTTCTCCTTGCGGTTGTGGCCCTGGGGCCTATTCGAGTACCACTTCGAGATCGAGGTGGCACAGCCTGCGATAAATCTCTTCCTTGCGTTCACGTACGGCATGGTTCTGCGGTAACAACTCGCAGCAACTGTGCAGCAGGTGCAGCACTTCCAATGCAAGATCGGGCTCCCAGGCGTGCAGGCCTGAGTCCTGTAATGTCTGATCGAGGGTTTCGAGCTGGTTCTTGGCGAGTTCGTATTTCTTGGCCAGGAAGCACAGCCGCGCGAGGGCGAACTGCCAGAAGAAGCGCTCGCGGCCGCCGTGAGCCGATTGCAGACCCTGCTTGAGGATCTGCACGGCAGGCTTGAGGCCTTCCTTGCGCAGGATCGGCTGGACTTCTTCCAGCGCCTTTTCCCAGGCCGGCTGAGTCTGGACGTCATCGGACTCGACCTTGCGCGGCGCGCTGGCGCTTTGCAGGTGCGGCATGACGTTGCCGGCGATCCACGCCCGGGTGGACGGATCGGCGAACGGTGCGCCGTCATGGAATCGCAGCTCGATGATGCCGGGCAGGCGCTGAACCAAAAGCGCGAAGTGGATTTCCACTTCGCGCATGGCGAGCTCGGCGTTGAGGTTCTGGAGGCATTCCCAGACCATTCGTTGGCCATCGAACCAGAACGGCGCCTTCGCCAGGCTCGCCTCCAGTTCCACCAGCAGGTCGGCATATTTGCCCTGGTCGAAACGGTCCTGATACTGCTTGAGCTTGTCGACCGGCAACCCGCGCAGCATGGTGATCTGCTCGGCGTTGCGCTCGGGCACCGCGTCGATCGTCATCCACAGCAAGGTGCGGTTGAGGCGCAGGGCGCGCAGGTCGGTAGCCTTCTGCTTGAGCCACCAGGCGCACAACGGACGGGCGCTTTCCTGCTGGGCACGCAGGGCCTTGTGGGCTTCTTTCTCGTTGTCGATCGGCGCGCCGGGCGCCAGCAACTGGCTGGCGGCCTGTTTGACCTGCGCCACCGCCGCGCCCACAACACCGGGGGCCGGCTGGTTGTCGGCGGCACGCTGGATCATGGTTTTCAGGCGGCGGGAGAGCGGCAGCAGCAGCGGCGCATCATCGCCCAGATGTTCGGTACAGGCCGCATCGAGACCGGACAGATGCTCGGACAACTGCCGGAACATCGGCAACTGTTCCTTGATCGCGATGTTCTCGGTGATCACCTGCTCCAGACGCGGCACCAGCCAGCCGATGGCAGCGGCCCGGGTGCGGGGTTTGAGCGGATGGACCTCGGCCCAATTATTTTCCGACAAGTGGTGCAGCAAACCGAGGCCGGCGAGCAGCCCGGGGAAGGATTCACGCTGGTACAACGACCAGGCGAGCCAGGCCCCAACGCGCAAATCCTTGGATTGGGTACGCAGCAGGTTTTCGCTGTTTTCGCGGATTTTCAGCCAGTCGATCTGCCCGCTTTCGTGCATCGACGAGGCTTTGGCCAGCTCGCTTTCCAGGGCCTCGAATTCGCTCGAAAAACGAACGTCTTCGCCCGCGAAATTCTCTTTGGAAACAGAGACTTTAGCGAGTTCGAGGTAATGGGCGGAAAGTTTGCTTGAGTAGGACATCCATGGCCTTTATTTGGATTACGGTCGTGCGCCTATTGGAGTTGCTGCGGCGCGGGGACAGTATCGAAGAGCAGTGAGAAGACTCATCCAATTGAGTGTGTGCTCTTTCAAGTGCGCGCATCGTAATCACAATGATGGCCACTAGCAAGCATCCGATTAAACAACAAGACGAACTGTTCATTGGGGTGTGTAGGAGATCGCCCTATATGTGACAGGGGTTTCCCTGATATCGGTTTATATTTCACATTTTCGACCTCAAACCCCGTAAGCATTGATCTAGAGCGCCCAGCGAAAGCCAGCAACAGTGATGGCACGCCCGTTCCATAAATACGGATGAAAGCATGACAAAACCGGAAAAAATTTGAAGTAGGACGCTTCCGAAAATACACCCTCATCTATTAACAAATGAATGGCGACAACTGCGGACAATAAAAGTGCCATCAAATTGATGGCAATTCATATGTTGAATATTGTTGGAATACCTGCTCAGACAGGATTATCGCGCGGGTTCTTTATCGCCTTGAATCACTTTCCCACAGGCATTTCCCACAACCCTGAGGTTGTTTTACAACACGGAATACTCCGACTTAAACCAGGGACTCTTCTTACATAAATTTGTTTCATGCCTTGTTAGCGTGCCGGGCAATGTTCGCGTGCGCAGACCAGGGAGGGTTTTGACATCACGCCAAATTTCCCTCTCTGCTTAAGGACAAGCGTATGTCTGGAGCTGTCAGTTCTGCGCGCTTTACGCTGCAGATCCCCGCCGTTCGCAACGACTTCAAGGTACTGGCTCTCGAAGGCTCCGAGGCCGTCAGCACGCTTTATGCCATCAAGGTTGAACTCGTCAGCGAGGTCCCTGACTTCGACGTGGAAAGTTTGCTGGGGCAGCCGGCGTTCCTGCGATTCGGGCTGGACGGCGAAGGTATTCATGGGCGCATCGAGAATGTGCAGGCCGGTGAGTCGGAAAAGCGACTGTCGCACTATGGCCTGACACTGGTTCCAGAGCTTCACTATTTGCAGTTCAGTCACGACCAACGGATTTTCCAGAACCAGACTGTCCCGCAGATCATCACGCAAGTGCTCAAACGGCACGGCATCCTTGCCGATGCGTTCAGGTTCCATGTCCAGACCTTGCCACCACGTGCGTATTGCACCCAGTACGGTGAAACCGATTTCGAGTTCATCCAGCGGTTGTGCGCCGAAGAAGGTATTGCGTGGCATCACCAACACTCGGCCGAGGGGCATCTGCTGCTGTTCACCGATGACACGGTGTTCCTGCCAACTCTGCGTGCGACTCCCTATCGGCAGGATTGTGGGATGGTGCCCGAGCACCCGGTGGTCAGCCGGTTTTCGCTGCACGCCCGAACACGCACCAGTCATGTCACACGCCGCGATTACGATCTGAAACGCCCGCATCTCTTGCTGGAAAGCCGCTTCAGCGCCGGGTTCACGCCGCGACTTGAAGACTATCGCTACCCATTAGCGATGGAGAACGAAAAACGCGGCAAACAACTTGCCCGTCAGGCCCTGGAGCGCCGTCGCGCCGACTATGAAACGGCCGAGGGCCAGAGCAACCAGCCGACCCTGCGCTGTGGTTACCTGTTCGAGCTGACCGAACACACCCGCAAGCAATGCAACGGCCTTTGGCAGTTGCTTGAAGTCACCCACACCGGGCGACAACCTCAAGTGCTGGAGGAATCGGCCACCAACCAACTCAAGCCCACCGACGGTTTCACCCAGGGATACCGCAACAGCTTCCGCGCCATTCCTGCCGATGTGGTTTTCCGCCCGCCTCTGCCTGCGCACCGGCCACCGCTGGTGAGCCAGACCGCGCGGGTGACCGGGCCAAAAGGTGAAGAGATCTACTGCGATGAATTCGGTCGCGTGAAAATCGAATTCCCCTGGGACCGGGCCGCGTTGAACAGCGAACGCAGCAGTTGCTGGGTACGCGTGTCGTCGAGCTGGGCCGGAAACGGCTTCGGTGCCGTCACCCTTCCCCGCATTGGGATGGAAGTGGTGGTGACCTTTCTGGAGGGCGACCCCGACCATCCGCTGATCACCGGCTGCGTGATCAACAAGCTCACGCCTGCGCCTTACAAACTGCCCGAGCACAAGACCCGAACCGTGCTGCGCAGTCGCAGTTCACCCGACACCGGCGGCTACAACGAACTGACGCTTGAAGACCGTGCCGGCCAGGAACTGGTTTATCTGCGTGCCCAACGCGACATGGAGCGGCAGATTCTCCATGACAGTCGGCTGGAAGTCGGGCGTGATCGATGGGAAAGCATCCAGGGCAGCAGCCAGACATCTGCCGGAAAGGTCATTGCCGTCGAGGCGGGACAGCAAGTGCAGATCAAGGCCGGTGCCAATGTGGTGCTGGATGCGGGCGCCAGCATCACGCTGAAAGCGGGCGGTCACCACATCGTGATCGACGAAGGCGGGATCCACAGCAGTACCGAGATTGTGACGGGGGGAAAGTTATCCGCAGGTAAAGCAGCTGAACTTCCAGCGGCCGAAATGGCGGCGGCCCTGGCCGCTGGACAGGCGGCTGCCTCTACTCAAGCTCCGGAGAACGGCGAACTCGAAGAAGAGGAAGAAGAAGTCGAGTTGGAGGATGAAAAGCCTGCCGGGATTACGTTGCGGATCGGCGTGTTTTTCGATGGGACGGGGAACAATCTGTTCAACAGCGAGCAGGTGAAAGGTTGCTATGCGCGGGATGTGAATCTTGAAGAGGAAGCCGAGGACATTCAACAGTTCTGCCAGATGCATGGGTATGACGGACAGGGCAATGTGCCGGATAGCAGTTATGGGAATGACACTAGCAATGTGGCGAAGTTGTATAGGTTGTATCGCGATGACCAAGGACGGCGACTGGCAGAAGAAGAAACCATCTGGCACCTACCGATTTACTTTGATGGCATAGGTACGAGTGCCAATGAGGACGACTCGGTGTTTTCGCAAATGACCGGCACAGGTGCACAAGGTGTATTGGCGAGAGTCAAGCAAAGCCCAGCGAGCATCATTGCCGGGATTCGCGTTTTTGAGCTGGCAAACCCGACCTTGAAAGTGGAATCCGTTCAGTTCGACATCTTCGGCTTCAGCCGCGGTGCCGCTGCTGCGAGACACTTCGCCAATGAAGTAATGAAAGGCGAGCAAAGCCCGCTGGCGCAATTACTTCCCGCGGGCTCGTCACTGTTCCTTGAGAGCTTCTCCTGGCGGGCCAACATCGATGTCAGCATCAACTTCATCGGCATCTTCGACACCGCTGCCGCCATAGGAAGCATGGCTGACGGCGATTTCAGCGTCCATGACGCCAACAACCCCGGAGTCAATCTGTATCTGGCGCCGGACATTGCAAAGAAAGTTGTGCACCTGGTTGCCCGGGACGAACGCCGCCACAACTTTTCGCTCAACAGCGGTGGAAGCGCCGACATTGTGTTGCCGGGCGTCCACTCCGACTTGGGCGGCGGGTACTTACCGAATCTTGTTGAACGGGTACTGCTGAGCAAGCCGCGCTGCAGTCGCGACGTGGATTTTGATACCCCCTCGTCGTCGACCAATGCTTATCGATTGGCCGAGCAAGAACTCGGCAGGCTTCAGGACCAACTGCATCTCTATGGGCTGACGCTTCAAGTCAAAACCTGGGCGGTGGAAACGGTCAGCAACGTCAAGGGCGATCGGCGCAAATCAAAGAATGTGTATGCGGCGGTTTACAGCGAACGAGTCGTGCGCAATGACCTGTCCCTGATATACCTGCGAATCATGCGGGAGCTGGCGAGCCGGCACGGGGTCGAGTTCGAAACGATTAGCCAAGAATCTCAGAGTTACCCGTTACCGGAAGAGCTCATAGGTATCGCTCGAAAAATGATGACGTTTGCGCTGGGTGAATCCCGCAGTCTCGATCTGAGCCTGAACGAGCATGCGCTACTCGCTCAACGCTACATTCATCTGTCATCCAACTGGAATGCTGCGAAGGGACTCAACGAAACCGGGCTGAGCATCCTGTTTATCAACCGCCCCGCCGATCAGTCTGTTCGTGTGGTGCACCCCAATGCGTGAGAACTCGTACATGCTCAAGATTGGCTTTGCATTGATATTCATTGTGTTGCTGGGCGGCTGCACATCCGGTGGTACAAGATCGCTGCCTTATGACGGCTGGATGCTCAGGTTTTTCACACCCGACTACATGGAGGCCTGGATCGAAAATGCTGACGTCGTGGACGTCAACAAACGCGTGTTTCTGGACGCAGCCGGAGGAGTTCCAGCCTTTGCCTATCCTCGACCGTACAGCAAAGGCGTGCCCACCACTTTCCGTGGGCAGGCACCAGGATGGCCGGAACATCCGGTAGGCAAAGGTCGACGTGTCACGGGGGCCGCGCTGCCCTATCTGGTCTTCGTCCGCTGGCAGTCTATGGCCGAACCACAGACTTACAAAGCCTTCATAAAAATCCCGGACTCAGTGCGCCAGATCATGCTCAAGGGTGAGAGAGTTTTCTGTCGGGCTGACGGCAAGTGGATCACGGATTACCGAAATATGATGGTCATCGGCCTCGCGCCAGGCGGCATCGCCAAGGTCTGGCTGGGCGGCCAGTGTCTTTTGTCGACCGAAGTCATGCGGGTCCAGGGCAAGATCGATCCCAAAGGTCCCTACGGTGGCAAGACCAACGGAAGACACAGGCAGCTCTATGAAGAATCCAAAGCCTACATCGAAAAATACGGCATCCCCTACGATTCCTGGTGACCACCCGATTGTCAGGCACCGTCTACCGCCAGCGACCACAATAAACTCACTGCAACTCATCACTGATACGGACATTGGCAAATGGATGAAAACAGAAGGCCCATCAAGACGCGCTCGGCGGGCTGGGCGAAACGCTTCACGGATGAACTGGTCAAGCGGGACATTTCCCCCAACCAGATCTCTGTCATCAGCATGCTCTTCGCGCTGTTCGGTGCCGTGACGCTGAACATCGATAACGGCGTGGCCGGTTCGATCCTGTGCATCGTCGGCATTCAATTGCGGCTGTTGTGCAATCTGTTCGACGGGATGGTGGCGATCGAGGGCGGCAAGCAGTCGGCCATTGGCAGCCTGTACAACGAGTTTCCGGATCGGGTGGCGGACAGCCTGCTGATCGTCGGGCTGGGTTTTGCCATCGGGCAGTCCGATCTTGGCTGGTTTGCCGCGCTGGCCGCCGCGTTGACGGCGTATGTCCGGGTCTTCGGCGGTTCACTCGGGCTCACGCAAAGCTTCATGGGGCCGATGGCCAAGCAGCACCGGATGGCAGTGATGACGGTGGCCTTGGTGTTGAACGTGTTCGAAACCAGTTACTACGCGACGCACTACGCTTTGCTGATCGCGCTGGTGATCATCGCCCTTGGCTCAGTCGCCACCTGCGTGACGCGAACCCTGGCCATCGCCAGACAACTGAAGGGGAACGCCCATGTGGATCAGTAATGCACTGATTTCGGTGTTGCGCTTCTTGATCGGCGTGACCGCCCGCTGGGAAAGCCCACCGGACCTCTCGCGCCAGCGCATCTATTTCGCCAACCACACCAGCCACATGGACACCCTGGCGATCATCGCCGCGCTGCCTCCGGAAGCCCGGGTGAACGTGAAGCCGGTGGCCGCCGCCGACTACTGGGGCAAGAACCGCTTCCTGTCGTACATCTCGCAGAAAGGCCTGAATGCGGTGCTGATCGAACGCAATCCGGCGCCGGGCGTCAACGTGCTGGAACCGATCTTCGACGTGGTGCGGGCCGGTCATTCGATCATCATCTTCCCCGAAGGCACCCGCTCGACGCAGGCGTTGCCCGGTGAGTTCAAATCCGGAATCTTCCGTTTGGCCGAGACCTTCCCCGAGGTCGATCTGGTGCCGATCTACCTGGAAAACCTGCATCGCTCGATGCCAAAAGGCAAACACGTACCTTTGCCGATCATTTGCACGATCCGCATCGGCGACCCGCTGCAACGGATTGCAGGCGAGGAGAAACAGGTGTTCCTGGAGCGGGCGCGTGACGCCATCGTGAGGTTGTCGAAATGAGTCTGGAAACCAAGTTCCTGTGGTTCTTCGCGGCAATCGCCGGGTTGCTGGCGGTGGCTTCGCTGATTGGCGGCGTACTGGCCAGACGCGCACAAAGCGAAAGCTCGATCGCAACCATCGAAAACCTCAACCAGCGTGTAAATGCCTGGTGGGGGATGGTCATTATTTTCTTCGTGTCCTGGCTGCTCGGCCCCAATGCGACGGTGGTGTTGTTCGGTTTCATTTCACTGTTTGCACTGCGTGAGTTCATCACGCTGACGCCCACGGCGCGTGGTGATCATAACGCGCTGTTTTCGGCGTTTTTCATTCTGATCCCGCTGCAATACCTGCTGATCGGCACTCATTGGTATTCGATGTTCACCCTGCTGGTACCGGTGTACGCCTTCCTGCTGCTGCCGGCGATTGCCGTGCTGAGCCAGGACACCGAGGGTTTTCTGGAGCGCACGGCGAAGATTCAGTGGGGCGTGATGATCTGCATCTACTGCATCAGCCATGCGCCCGCGCTGTTGTTGCTGGATCTGCAGGGATTCCAGGGCCAGAACGCACTGCTGCTGTTCTACCTGGTGTTCGTGGTGCAGATGAGTGACGTGCTGCAGTACGTGTTCGGCAAGCTCTTCGGTAAACGCAAGGTGGCGCCGCTGGTGAGCCCGTCGAAAACCGTAGAGGGGCTGGTCGGTGGCGGGCTCTCCGCCACGCTGATCGGTGGCTGCATGTTCTGGATGACGCCGTTCAGCTTCTGGCAATCGCTGCTGATGTCGCTGGTCATTGTGGTGATGGGTTTCCTCGGCGGCCTGGTCATGTCCGCGATCAAGCGCAGCCTGAGCGCGAAAGATTGGGGGACGATGATCAAGGGCCACGGCGGGATGCTCGACCGGATGGACTCGATCTGCTTCGCCGCACCGATTTTCTTTCACCTGACCCGGTACTTTTTCTCGGTCTGAGCCGTGCAATTGCTACAGGCACAAAAAATGGGCACCCGACCGCAATCGGTGTGCCCATTTTTTCATTACGGTTCTCCCCCGTTACTCAGGGAGTGCGCCGCAATTATGGATTGACGCTGTCTTTCAACGATTTGCCTGGCTTGAACGCAACGGTGTTGCTGGCCTTGATCTTCACCGGCTCACCGGTTTGCGGGTTTTTGCCGGTGCGGGCACCGCGATGGCGTTGCAGGAAGGTGCCGAAGCCCACCAGCGTGACGCTGTCCTTGCGATGCAGGGCGCCGGTGATTTCTTCGAGGACGGCGTTGAGAACGCGGTTGGCCTGCTCTTTGGTCAGATCCGCTTTTTCAGCGATTGCAGCGGCGAGTTCTGGTTTACGCATTAGTGAAGCCCCTTTGAGTCGGTTTTTTGTTGTTATGTCCGTGCTGTTCTCGTTGGAACAGCGCCCAAGGCGCCGCAGGCTCTACTCTGCGGCAGACGGGAGTGAGGATGGCACGCGGTTAAGGGCGGCGCCAGTCTCCCCGCGACCTTTGTGGGGGCAAAAGCGGGGTGATTCCGACAGAACGACCAGTATTTACGCCAGCAAGGCCGGAAGCTGTTTGTTCAGCGCGAGTTTTTCCATCACCGCCGCGCCCGTCAGTGCATAACCGAGCAATTGCCCTTCTGCGTCGTGACACAGCGCCTTGACGTCGGCCCCCTGCCCTTCGACCGTCCAGACGCCTTCGCGGCCCCGTGGCGGTGGCGAAACCACCAGCGGGCAGACCGGCGTTTTAACCGTGATCGGCATCGGCCCGTAGTTCACCGCCGTCGGGTTACCGGCCAGGGTCTGTGCCAGCGCTCGCGCACAACTCATGAGGGGCATCACGTACAAAAGATTCAGCCCGTCGACCTCGGCGCAGTCGCCCAAGGCGTAAATGTTGGCGTGAGAGGTTTGCAGATGGCGGTCGACCATCACGCCGCGATTGGTCTGGATACCGGCTGCTGCCGCCAGATCGATCCGTGGGCGCAGACCGATGGCCGACACCACCACATCGCAAGGGACAACCTGGCCGTCGGACAGGTGGGCTTCCAGTCCATCGGCGACTTTTTGCAGTCGGGTCAGCACCGGGCCGAGGTGGAAACGCGCACCGAGGCTTTCCAGCCCGGCCTGCACCGCTGCCGCTGCGGCCGGGTGCAGCAGGGTCGGCATCACTTGCTCGCACGGCGCAACCAGTTGTACCTCATAACCGCCGAGGATCAGGTCGTTGGCGAACTCACAGCCGATCAGGCCGGCACCGAGCAGCAACACCCGACGCTTGCCCGCCGCCGCCGCGCGAAACCGTGCGTAGTCTTCGAGATCGTTGATCGGGAACACAAGATCCGCGCCATCGCCTTCAATCGGCACACGCACGGTTTCGGCGCCCCAGGCGAGGATCAGGTCGCGATAGCTCACCGCTTCCTCACCGATCCACAACCGCTTGTGGCCCGCGTCGATACCGCTGATGCGGGTGTGCGTGCGAATCTCGGCCTTCAATTGCTCGGCCATGGCGCCAGGTTCGGCCATGCTCAGGCCGTCGGCGTCCTTGTTCTTGCCAAAGCCGGTGGAGAGCATCGGCTTGGAGTAGGAACGACCGTCATCGGCGGTAATCAACAGCAGCGGGGTTTCGCCATCGAGTTTGCGAAACTCGCGGGCCAGGTTGTAACCCGCCAGCCCGGTGCCGACGATTACGACAGGTGCGCTCATGCCTTACTCCTTGTGGGTTCTCAGTTGATTTCGATCATTTCGAAGTCCATCTTGCCGACACCGCAGTCCGGGCACAGCCAGTCTTCCGGCACGTCCTGCCACAGGGTGCCCGGCGCGATGCCGTCGTCCGGCCAGCCATCGGCTTCGTTATAGATCAGGCCGCAGACCACACATTGCCACTTCTTCATTCAGGTACTTCCTCAGGGTTCAGGCTTTAGCCGGCGCGGACGGTCGATGGTGCAGCGCTGCCGTCCGGCTCAGGGCGTTTTGTACTGATCGTACCGGCCAGATGCAAGCCTGTTCGGCGCAATGGCGGCCCGGATCAATCAAACTCGCGGTTCGCCATGGTAAGCTCGCCGCCTCATTTGCTGCCAATAATGACTCATTGTGCAACTCAAAAACGCCCCGCTGTGGCGCCTGCAAAGCCACCTGAACCCCCTCCCCGACACGTCCACGCTCGACTGGCTGTTCGACGAAGGCTCCCTGACCCGCCGCCTGACCCGCCTGTCCGATGACGGCTTCAGCGTCACGCCGCTGTTCGAAGGCTGGCAGACCCTGCGCGACGACGAATGCGCGGCGCTGGAGCTGGCCGAAGGCAGCGAAGGCTGGGTGCGCGAGGTGTATTTGCGCGGTCATGGCGAGGCCTGGGTGTTCGCCCGCAGCGTGGCGTCGCGCAGTGCCTTGCAGGGCGACGGGTTGCATATGGATGAGTTGGGCAGCCGCTCGCTGGGCGAACTGCTGTTCTGCGATCACGCGTTCCAGCGGCGCGCCATCGAAGTCTGCCATTACCCGGAACACTGGCTGCCCGAGGATTCCCGGGCTCCCGGACTGTGGGGCCGCCGCTCGCGTTTCGACCGTGGTGCATTGAGCGTACTGGTGGCGGAGATTTTCCTGCCTACGCTGTGGGAAGCCGTCCGCACCCGTCCGGAGAACTGCTGATGTATCAAAGCCTGCTCAAATCCCTGAATCGCCTGAACCCGCGTGCCTGGGATTTCATTCAGTTGACCCGGATGGACAAGCCGATCGGCATTTACCTGCTGCTGTGGCCGACGCTCTGGGCCCTGTGGATTGCCGGCAAAGGCTCGCCGTCGCTGGCCAACATCGTGATTTTCGTCCTCGGCGTGGTACTGACCCGCGCCGGCGGTTGCGTGATCAATGACTGGGCCGACCGCAAGGTCGACGGCCATGTGAAGCGCACTGCCGAACGCCCGCTGGCCGCCGGCCGGATCAGTTCGAAAGAGGCGCTGGTATTCTTCGCCCTGCTGATGGGCGTGAGTTTCCTGCTGGTGCTGTGCACCAACGCCGCGACGATCTGGTTGTCGCTGGGTGGCCTGGCGCTGGCGTTCACCTACCCGTTCATGAAGCGCTACACCTATTACCCGCAAGTGGTGCTGGGCGCGGCATTCTCCTGGGGGATGCCGATGGCGTTCACCGCCGAAACCGGTGAGCTGCCGGCCACCGCGTGGCTGCTGTGGATCGCCAACCTGCTGTGGACGGTGGGTTACGACACCTATTACGCGATGACCGACCGCGACGATGACCTGAAGATCGGCGTGAAATCCACGGCGATCCTGTTCGGCGAAGCGGACCGGGTGATCATCCTGACCTTGCAGGCCCTGTCGCTGGGCTGCCTGTTGCTGGCCGGGTCGAAGTTCGAGTTGGGAATGTGGTTCCACCTCGGCCTGCTGGTGGCGGCCGGGTGCTACGCCTGGGAGTTCTGGTACACCCGTGATCGCGACCGGATGCGGTGCTTCAAGGCGTTTTTGCACAACCACTGGGCCGGACTGGCGATTTTCGTCGGGATCGTGCTGGATTACGCGTTGCGCTGACCTCAAAGCATCGCGGCCCGAGGCAATGCCTGCGGGCCGCGATCCAGCTCACTGCCAATGGCTTACTTGTGCTCGTGAACCACGTGCCACACGTCCTTCATGCCATCGCCTTTCATCTCTCCAGGCTTCTCGTCCTTCATGAAGGTGTACAACGGCTTGCCGTCGTAGGCGTATTGCATCATGCCGTCATCACGTTTGATGACCGTCCATTTGCCTTCGGCCTTGGCGCCCGCCGGAGCCATCATCGGTGGCCAGTTCTTGGCGCAATCGCCGTTGCACATCGACTTGCCGCCAGCGTCCTTGTCGAACGTATAAACGGTCATGCCTTTGTGATCGACCATCATGCCGTCTTTCATCATGGCCGGCTCGGCCGCCATCGCCAGTCCAGGAAGAGTCAGGGCGGCAGCCATCAGCAAAGCCTTAAAGGAAGCAGTCATTTGAGTCATGGAAACCTTCTTTTGTGGTTGTCAGGATTCGGACTTAGAGCTTAGTTCAGGATCTGCACAATCGCCGCTGGACTAAAATACTGTCACACGACTGCAATAATTCCGTTATCTAATGCGGCGCAAGACAGTTAAATGACAAGAGGATTAAGGCATGGTTGGCAGGAGCATTCTGATCGTCGACGACGAAGCGCCCATTCGCGAAATGATCGCCGTTGCGTTGGAAATGGCCGGCTATGACTGCCTCGAGGCAGAGAACTCGCAGCAGGCGCACGCCATTATCGTCGACCGCAAACCGGACCTGATCCTGCTCGACTGGATGCTGCCCGGCACCTCCGGCATCGAGCTGGCCCGCCGCCTCAAGCGTGACGAGCTGACCGGGGACATCCCGATCATCATGCTCACCGCCAAGGGCGAAGAAGACAACAAGATCCAGGGTCTGGAAGTCGGTGCCGACGACTACATCACCAAACCGTTTTCCCCACGCGAACTGGTGGCACGCCTCAAGGCTGTGCTGCGTCGCGCCGGCCCGACCGATGGCGAAGCGCCGATCGAAGTCGGCGGCCTGCTGCTCGACCCGATCAGCCACCGCGTGACCATCGACGGCCGTCCGGCCGAAATGGGCCCGACCGAATACCGTCTGCTGCAATTCTTCATGACCCACCAGGAACGTGCCTACACTCGTGGCCAGTTGCTGGACCAGGTCTGGGGCGGCAACGTCTATGTTGAAGAGCGCACGGTCGACGTGCACATCCGACGCCTGCGCAAGGCGCTCGGCGACGCCTACGAAAATCTGGTACAAACCGTGCGCGGCACTGGCTATCGGTTCTCCACCAAGGCCTGAGCCGAGCGCCCTCCCCGCAGACAAGGACCGCATTTTCCGTGAACCAAAACTGGCATGGCACCCTGATTCGCCACATGCTGTTGCTGGTCACCGGCTGCCTGGTGATCGGCCTGATCACCGGCTACTACGGCTGGAGTCTGGCGGCGGGACTGGGCCTGTACCTGGCCTGGACGCTCAAGCAACTGCTGCGCCTGCACGAATGGCTGCGCCTGCACCAACCCGATGAAGCACCGCCCGACGGCTATGGCCTGTGGGGTGAAGTATTCGACAGCATCTACCACCTGCAACGCCGCGACCAACGGGTACGCGGACGCCTGCAAGCGGTGATCGACCGCGTTCAGGAATCCACCGCCGCGCTGAAAGACGCGGTGATCATGCTCGACAGCGACGGCAACCTGGAATGGTGGAACCGCGCCGCCGAAACCCTGCTCGGCCTGAAAACCCCACAGGACAGCGGCCAACCCGTGACCAACCTGGTTCGCCATCCGCGCTTCAAGGAATACTTCGAGCAGGAAAGCTACGCCGAACCGCTGGAAATCCCCTCGCCGACCAACGATCGCGTACGCATCCAGCTGTACCTCACGCGCTACGGCAACAACGAACACTTGATGCTGGTGCGCGACGTCACGCGCATCCATCAGCTGGAACAGATGCGCAAAGACTTCATCGCCAACGTCTCCCATGAGCTGCGTACCCCGCTCACGGTGATCTGTGGCTACCTGGAAACCCTGCTCGACAACGTCGAGGAAGTGAACCCGCGCTGGAGCCGCGCCCTGCAGCAGATGCAGCAACAGGGCGGGCGCATGCAAACCCTGCTCAACGACTTGCTGCTGCTGGCCAAACTGGAAGCCACCGATTACCCGTCGGATAACCAGCCCGTGCATATCGACACCCTGCTGCAGTCGATCAAGAGCGATGCGCAGCAGTTGTCAGGCTCGAAGAATCAGCGCATCACCCTGGAAGCCGACACCAGCATCCTGCTCAAGGGCAGCGAGGCGGAACTGCGCAGCGCGTTTTCCAACCTGGTGTTCAACGCCGTCAAATACACCCCGGCCGAAGGCAATATCCGCATCCGCTGGTGGGGCGACGATCAGGGCGCGCACCTGAGCGTGCAGGATTCGGGGATCGGCATCGACAGCAAACACCTGCCGCGCCTGACCGAACGCTTCTACCGCGTCGACTCCAGCCGCAACTCCAACACCGGCGGCACGGGCCTGGGCCTGGCCATCGTCAAACACGTGTTGCTGCGCCACCGCGCGCGGATGGAGATCAGCAGCGTGCCCGGCCATGGCAGCACATTCACCTGCCATTTCGCCCCGGCGCAGGTCGCTCAGGCGCGGGTCATCAGCGCCGCTGAGTAATGCCGGACTAGGCAATCGCCAGGTCAGCCGCTACATTGGCTGACTTGCGCCTGCCTTTCAGGCGCGATTTCTTCTCTCTTACGAATCACACGGAACCCGCAAAACTCCATCATGGACCCTTCCCCTGGCTTGTCCCTCGCAACAATATTCGCCGATTTCGGCATGATTCTTTTCGCTCTGATCCTGGTTCTGCTCAACGGCTTCTTCGTTGCGGCGGAGTTCGCCATGGTCAAACTACGCTCGACCCGGGTCGAAGCCATCGCTGAACAGCACGGCTGGCGCGGGCACATCCTGCGCACGGTGCACAGTCAGCTCGATGCTTACCTCTCGGCGTGCCAGCTCGGTATCACCCTCGCCTCCCTCGGCCTGGGCTGGGTCGGCGAGCCGGCGTTCGCGCACATTCTCGAACCGCTGCTGAGCGCGGTTGGCGTGCAGTCGGCCGAAGTCGTCAAAGGCATCTCGTTCTTCACCGCGTTCTTCATCATTTCCTACCTGCACATCGTGGTCGGCGAACTCGCACCCAAATCCTGGGCGATCCGCAAACCCGAGTTGCTGTCGCTGTGGACGGCGGTGCCGCTGTACCTGTTCTACTGGGCCATGTACCCGGCGATCTACCTGCTCAACGCCAGCGCCAACACCATCCTGCGCATCGCAGGGCAAGGTGAACCCGGCCCGCATCACGAGCACCACTACAGCCGTGAAGAACTGAAACTGATCCTGCACTCCAGCCGTGGCCAGGACCCGAGCGACCAGGGCATGCGCGTGCTGGCCTCGGCGGTGGAAATGGGCGAGCTGGAAGTGGTCGACTGGGCCAACTCCCGGGAAGACTTGATCACCTTGGAGTTCAACGCCCCGCTGAAAGAAATCCTGGCGATGTTCCGTCGCCACAAGTTCAGCCGTTATCCGGTGTACGACAGCGAGCGCCAGGAGTTCGTCGGCCTGCTGCACATCAAGGATCTGCTGCTCGAACTGGCGGCGCTGGATCACATCCCCGAGTCGTTCAACCTCGCCGAACTGACCCGCCCGCTGGAGCGCGTATCGCGACACATGCCGCTGTCGCAGCTGCTTGAGCAGTTCCGCAAGGGCGGTTCGCACTTCGCCGTGGTCGAAGAGGCCGACGGCAACATCATCGGCTACCTGACCATGGAAGACGTGCTGGAAGTGCTGGTCGGCGATATCCAGGACGAACACCGCAAGGCCGAACGCGGCATCCTCGCCTACCAGCCGGGCAAGCTCTTGGTACGGGGCGATACGCCGCTGTTCAAGGTCGAGCGCCTGCTGGGGATCGACCTGGATCACATCGAAGCCGAAACCCTCGCCGGGCTGATCTATGAAACCCTGAAACGGGTGCCGGAAGAGGAAGAAGTGCTGGAAGTCGAAGGTCTGCGGATCATCATCAAGAAGATGAAAGGCCCGAAGATCATTCTGGCCAAGGTACTGATGCTCGACTGACGGGGATTACCGCTTGCCCAACGCAAAGTTGGGCAACGCCCCCAGCGGCTGGTTGAACTGATACGGAATCGACACCAACCCCCCACCTGTATTGCGCTGCACCACGAAGTGCAGGTGCGGGCCGCTGCTGTTGCCGGTATTGCCGGACAGCGCCAGCGGACTGCCCACCGCCACTCGCTGCCCTTCCCGCACACCCACCGACCCTTGCTTGAGATGCAGATACACGCCCATCGTGCCGTCGTCGTGCAGCACCCGCACGAAATTGCCGGAAGGATCGGTGCCGCGCCCGCTCTGGGAGTTCTCGGTCTTCACCACCACCCCGGCCCGCGCCGCGATAATCGGCGTACCGACCGGCATGGCGATGTCCATCGCGTATTTGTTCTTCGGCCCGTAATGGCTGTAGTCGCCATTGGCACCCTGACTCAGCCGGAATGGCCCGCCCCGCCACGGAAACGGATAGCGATAGCTCTGAGCCGCGCCAGCGGGGTCACCCAGGGAATACTGGAACATCGGGGTGTACACCAGCGGCTTGCCACCGGACACCGCCGTCAGCAACGCCAGCCGCGTGTTGCTGCGCGCCGGCAGCACCCGGCGGATCGTTTCAGCCGGTGCGCCACGCACGTTGCTCATCCCGGTAAACGCCAGTGCAACCTCGACCGGCGCATACAGGTCGTTGCGCACGAACACCACGTCCGTGCCCTTCTGCTTCTTGATGTCGAGATAGACCTGGCGTTCGAGGCGCTCGACCATCCGGTCCTGAAACACGAACACCTGGGAGCCTTTGCTCGGACGGTCGCTGTACGAAACCACTCCGTTGGCATCGGTGGATTTGTAGATCGTCATGGCCACAGTCGAGGTGGAGGCCATGAGCAGACCACAGAAAAACAGCAGGCGCAGGGGCATGGGCAAAAGTTCTGTCGAGTGAGGCCTGGGAATGAGCCTAGCAGCTGAAGCAGACCAGGCTAGTCGACAGATGTTTCAAATTTGGCACAGCACAAAACAAAAGGTCGCAGCCCAGGGCAGCACCCGCATCGGAATTCGATCCTTTGCGGGGCTGCCCCAGGCTGCGACCTTTTTGGCCGCGACGCTTACGCGCCCGGAACGAAGTGCTTCTGCGCCGTGCCGCGTGCGATCAGGCGGGAGATGTAGTCGAGCTTCTGCGCGTCCTGGTCGACGAAACGGAAGGTCAGTTGCAGCCAGTCGCTGTCGGCTTTCTGCTCATGCGCCACGATGGCGTGCAGGTAGCCGTTGAGGCGGGCGATTTCGGCGTTGTCGCCCTGCTCCAGATCGAGCACGGCGCTGTCGAGGATCTGCGGCAGGGTGTCGGTGCGTTTCACCACCAGCAGCGCTTCCTTGATGCTCAGGGCCTTGATCACGCATTGCTGGGTGCCGCTTGGCAGGCGCAGCTGGCCCTGACCACGACCGCTGGCCGGAGCGGCGGAGGCTGCCGGTGCTTTCACGGGCGGGCTGTTGAGCAGGCCACGCTGTGGCGCGGCGGCAGGTGCCGGGGCCGCGGCAGCAGGCTTGGCGAATGGATTCACAGGTGCTGCCGCCGGTGCGGAACCGATGACCGCGGCCTTGCCGCCCGTCAACGCGCTCAGGGAGTCGTTGCCGAACGCCGAGTTCATCTTGGTCGGGGCGCTGTTCATCAGAGTGTCGAGCTTGCCGACCTTGTTCAAGGCCTGCTTGACCTTGGTCAGCAGTTGCTCGTTGGTGAACGGCTTGCTGACGTAGCCGGAAACGCCGGCCTGAATCGCCTGCACCACGTTTTCCTTGTCGCCACGGCTGGTGACCATGACGAACGGCATGGTCTTGAGATTGTCCTGCTCACGGCACCAGGTCAGCAGTTCGAGGCCGGACATTTCCGGCATTTCCCAGTCGCACAGAACCAGGTCGAACGCTTCCTTGGCCAGCATGGCCTGAGCCTTTTTACCGTTGACGGCGTCCTCGGTGCGGATCCCCGGGAAGTAATTACGCAGGCACTTTTTCACCAGGTCACGAATGAACGATGCATCGTCCACGACCAACACACTGATCTTGCTCATCCAACACCCCTATTAAAATCCCGGCAAGCATAACGCTGGCTGATGGCACATTGCCAAAACTCTTCAGTCACGCCGGGACTTTTCGTTCGCGGGTGCTGCTTTTTAATTCGCTTTTTAACTCGGTTCTGCCTTCTGAAAAGCAGAAACAAAAACGCCCGGCCAAAGGGCCGGGCGCTTTTCTCAGGCAATCTTACTTATCGTCAGCATCGCCCGGAACATTAGCGGTTTCACCACTTGTTCCTTCAACTTCTTCCTTCATGCGCTTGAGGCCCATGTGGCGCACGTCGGTGCCGCGCACCAGGTAAATCACCAACTCGGAGATGTTGCGTGCGTGATCGCCGATCCGCTCCAGCGAACGCAGCACCCAGATAATGCTCAAGACCCGCGAAATAGAGCGTGGGTCTTCCATCATGTAGGTCGCCAGCTCACGCAGGGCAGTCTTGTATTCGCGGTCGATGATCTTGTCGTACTGCGCCACCGACAACGCCAGATCGGCGTCGAAGCGGGCAAATGCGTCCAGCGCATCGCGGACCATGTTGCGCACCTGGTCGCCGATGTGACGCACTTCGACGTAACCGCGCGGCGCTTCACCTTCTTCGCACAGCTGGATCGCACGACGGGCGATCTTGGTCGCTTCGTCGCCGATGCGTTCCAGGTCGATCACCGATTTGGAGATGCTGATGATCAGACGCAGGTCGGACGCCGCTGGCTGACGACGGGCCAGAATGCGCAGGCATTCTTCGTCGATGTTGCGTTCCATCTGGTTGATCTGGTCGTCGATCTCGCGCACTTGCTGGGCCAGACCCGAGTCGGCCTCGATCAGCGCGGTGACCGCGTCGTTGACCTGCTTCTCGACCAGCCCGCCCATGGCCAGGAGGTGGCTGCGCACTTCTTCCAGTTCGGCGTTGAACTGCGCGGAAATGTGGTGGGTAAGGCCTTCTTTACTAATCATGTTGGCGTCCTTGGAGCGTCCGGTAAGGTGCGGCGGGCCGCAGCGTCAATTCAGTGAGCAACAACCAGTGTCTGCTAGCCGTAACGACCGGTGATGTAGTCTTCGGTCTGCTTCTTGGCCGGATTGGTGAACAGGGTATCGGTGTCGCCGAATTCCACCAGTTTGCCCATGTACATGAACGCCGTGTAGTCGGACACCCGCGCCGCCTGCTGCATGTTGTGGGTCACGATGACGATGGTGAACTTGGATTTGAGCTCGTAGATCAGCTCTTCGACTTTCAGGGTCGAGATCGGGTCGAGGGCCGAGCACGGTTCGTCGAGCAGCAGCACTTCCGGCTCCACGGCGATGGTACGGGCGATCACCAGACGTTGCTGCTGACCACCGGACAGGCCGAGTGCCGAGTCATGCAGACGGTCTTTCACTTCGTCCCACAGGGCCGCGCCTTTCAACGCCCACTCGACAGCTTCGTCGAGGATGCGTTTCTTGTTGATGCCCTGGATGCGCAGGCCGTAGACCACGTTCTCGTAGATGGTCTTCGGGAACGGGTTAGGCTTCTGGAACACCATGCCGACCCGGCGACGCAGCTCGGCCACGTCCTCGCCCTTGCGGTAGATGTTGTTGCCGTAGAGGTTGATCGCGCCTTCGACACGGCAGCCATCCACCAGGTCGTTCATGCGGTTGAAGGTACGCAGCAGCGTGGACTTGCCGCAGCCGGACGGGCCGATGAAGGCGGTCACGCGCTGTTTCGGAATGTTCATGCTGACGTCGTACAGCGCTTGTTTCTCGCCGTAGAACAGGCTCAGGCCCGGCACTTCGATGGCCACGGTTTCCTGTTCGAGGTTCAGGCTCTGCTTGTCGCGGCCCAGGGCAGACATGTTGATGCCGTGGGTATGTGTTTCGTGCTGCATGGGAGGCTCCCTGTGCTAACAAATTCGGTTCGGTTGGCTGCCGGGAATCAGGCCGGCAGCCCTTCAATTCTTGTAACGGCGATCAGCTGTCCAGCGCCTTGTACTTCTCGCGCAGGTGGTTACGAATCCACACCGCCGACAGGTTGAGCACGGCAATCACCAGCACCAGCAGCAACGCGGTGGCGTACACCAGCGGTCGCGCGGCTTCGACGTTCGGGCTCTGGAAGCCGACGTCATAAATATGGAAGCCCAAGTGCATGATCTTCTGGTCCAGGTGCAGGTACGGGTAGTTGCCATCCACCGGCAGCGACGGCGCCAGTTTCACCACACCCACCAGCATCAGCGGCGCCACTTCACCAGCGGCGCGAGCCACGGCGAGGATCATGCCGGTCATCATGGCCGGGCTGGCCATCGGGATCACGATCTTCCACAGGGTTTCAGCCTTGGTCGCGCCGAGGGCCAGCGAGCCCTCACGCACGGTGCGAGGAATCCGCGCCAGACCTTCTTCGGTGGCCACGATCACCACCGGCACCGCCAGCAGCGCCAGGGTCAACGAAGCCCACAGCAGACCCGGCGTACCGAAGGTCGGTGCCGGCAGCGCTTCCGGGAAGAACAAGCGGTCGACCGAACCACCCAGCACGTAGACGAAGAAGCCCAGGCCGAACACGCCGTAAACGATCGCCGGAACACCCGCGAGGTTGTTCACCGCGATCCGGATGATCCGGGTCAGGGCGTTCTGCTTGGCGTACTCACGCAGGTACACCGCCGCCAGCACGCCGAACGGGGTCACGATCATCGCCATGATCAGGGTCATCATCACGGTGCCGAAGATGGCCGGGAAGATACCGCCTTCGGTGTTCGCTTCACGCGGATCGTCGGACAGGAATTCCCAGATCTTGCTGAAGTAGAAACCGACCTTGGTGAAGGTGCTCATGGCGTTCGGCTGGTAGGCGTGAACCACCTTGCCCAGACCGATTTCGATTTCCTTGCCGTTGGCATCACGAGCGGTCAAAGCGTCACGGTTGAACTGCGCGTGCAGGTCGGCCAGACGGGCTTCAACGTCTTGATAGCGGGCGTTCAGCTCGGCGCGCTCGGCATCCATGTCCGCTTGCGCGGTGGCGTCGAGTTTGCCTTCCAGCTCCAGTTTGCGACCGTGCAGACGAATGCGCTCGAGACCGGCGTTGATCGCGCCGATGTCGGTTTTTTCCAGCGACTTCAGCTGCGCGGCCAGGCCGTTCACACGGTTGATCCGCGCTTGCAGTTCAGGCCAGGCCGCTTCGCCTTCGGCGATGACCTTGCCGTCCTGTTTGACGTTGACCAGGTAGCCGTAGAAGTTGCCCCACTCGCGACGCTCGATCGCCATCAGCTCTGGCGGCGTAGTCTGGTTGGTCAGCCACTCGCCGACGATCCAGGTGAAGTCGTTGCCGTTCAAGTCACGGTTGCCGACCTTGATCAGCTCGCGAGTCATGAATTCCGGGCCGGCGTCCGGCACCGGCAGACCGGCGCTCTTCAGACGTGCACGCGG
Organism: Pseudomonas sp. GW821-FHT11G12; assembly: GCF_058808055.1. Classification (NCBI taxonomy): domain Bacteria; kingdom Pseudomonadati; phylum Pseudomonadota; class Gammaproteobacteria; order Pseudomonadales; family Pseudomonadaceae; genus Pseudomonas; species Pseudomonas sp. GW821-FHT11G12. Next base: position 244,122 of record NZ_JBXARH010000002.1, on the reverse strand, counting down.
CACTTCTTCCTTCTGCACCACTTCGCCGATGACCAGGTGATTGCCCTGGCCCGGGACGTCGTAGCTGGCATGCACCAGATCCGCCGGCCAGAAGTGACCCAGACCGCGCACGGCAATCACCGCCAGCAGGCCAATGGTCATGATGACCGCGATGGACACCGCGCCACCGCTGATCCAGACGCCCGGGGCGCCGCTCTTGAACCATCCATTCAGGGAGTTCTGTTTCACAGACTTCTACCTTTCTTAAAGCGACGAGTATTTCTTGCGCAGACGCTGACGAATCAGTTCCGCGAGGGTGTTCATGACGAAGGTGAACAACAGCAGCACCAGCGCCGAGAGGAACAGCACGCGGTAGTGGCTGCCGCCGACTTCCGACTCCGGCATTTCCACCGCGACGTTGGCGGCCAGGGTGCGCAGGCCTTCGAACAGGTTCATTTCCATGACCGGGGTGTTGCCAGTGGCCATCAGCACGATCATGGTTTCACCGACCGCACGGCCCATACCGATCATCAGCGCCGAGAAAATGCCCGGGCTGGCGGTCAGGATCACCACGCGAGTCATGGTCTGCCACGGCGTGGCACCGAGGGCCAGCGAGCCCAGGGTCAGGCCGCGCGGCACGCTGAACACGGCGTCTTCGGCGATCGAGTAGATGTTCGGGATCACCGCAAAACCCATGGCCAGACCAACCACCAGTGCGTTGCGCTGGTCGTAGGTGATGCCCAGGTCGTGGGAGATCCACATGCGCATGTCACCGCCGAAGAACCAGTTCTCCATGAACGGGCTCATGTACAGCGACAGCCAGCCCACGAACAGGATTACCGGGATCAGCAGCGCACTTTCCCAGCCATCCGGGACCTTCAGGCGGATCGACTCAGGCAGGCGGCTGAAAGTGAAACCGGCGACCAGGATGCCGATCGGCAGCAGCATCAGCAGGCTGAAAATGCCCGGCAGATGCCCTTCCACATACGGCGCGAGGAACAGGCCGGCGAAGAAGCCGAGGATCACCGTCGGCATCGCTTCCATCAGCTCGATCACCGGTTTGACCTTGCGGCGCATGCCCGGGGCCATGAAGTACGCGGTGTAGATCGCAGCAGCAACGGCCAGCGGTGCAGCCAGCAGCATCGCGTAGAACGCGGCTTTCAGGGTGCCGAAGGTCAGTGGCGACAGGCTCAGTTTCGGTTCGAAATCGGTGTTGGCAGCGGTCGATTGCCAGACGTATTTAGGCTCGTCGTAGTTCTCGTACCAGACCTTGCTCCACAGCGCGCTCCACGAGACTTCCGGGTGCGGGTTGTCGAGCAGCAGCGGTTGCAGCTTGCCGCCGGCCTCGACGATCACACGGTTGGCACGCGGCGACAGACCGAACAGGCCCTCGCCTTCGACCACCTGATCGACCAGCAAGGTGCGGTGCGCGGTGCTGTGGAACACGCCGAGCTTGCCGCTGGCATCCAGGGCCAGGAAGCCCTTGCGACGTTCTTCAGCGGTGATTTCAACGATCGGCGTCTTGCCCATCTGGAAGGTACGGATCTGCTTCAGGCGCAGTTCGCCATCGGTGTCGCGGGCCATGAACCACTGGGCCAGGCCACCGGTGGAGTCGCCGACGATCAGCGAGATACCGCCCACCAGTTGGGTGGAAGCGGTAACTTGCGCGTCGGCGTTTTCCAGCAGTTTGTAGCGACCGTTGAGGCTCTTGTCGCGCAGGCTGAACACGTCGGCCTGGGCACGGCCGTTGATCACGTAGAGCCATTGCTGACGCGGGTCGACGAAGATGTTTTTCACCGGCTCGGTCATCTGCGGCAGATCGATACGCTTCTGCTCGTTGGTGACTTCGCCGGTCATCATGTTTTCTTCGCTGGTCAGCGACAGCACATTGAGTTGCGAACCGGTGGAGCCGACCAGCATCAGGGTCGAGTCGGTGGCGTTGAGGCTGACGTGCTCCAGTGCACCGCCGCTCTCGTTCAGCGCAATCGGCGTCTCGCCGTACGGGAACTCGACCGCCGGGGTGATGGTTTTCTTGCCATCCGGGTAGCTGACTTTATAGGTGTGACGGAACACCAGCGCCTGACCGTTGGACAGGCCCACGGCCACCAGCGGATGACCCGGCTGGTCTTCGCCGATGGAGGTCACACTGGCGCCTGCCGGCAAAGGCAGATCGACGCGCTTCAATTCAGCGCCACTGTCGATGTCGAAGAACAGCGCCTGGCCCTTGTCGGAAACGCGCATGGCCACCTGATTCTGCTCTTCGAGCGAAATCATCAGCGGCTTGCCGGCGTCCTGCATCCAGGCCGGGGTGATTGCATCTTTCGCGGTCAGGTCAGCGCCCTTGAACAGAGGCGCGACGACGTAAGCGAGGAAGAAGAAGATCAGGGTGATGGCTGCCAGCACCGCCAGACCGCCGACGAGGACGTACCAGCGGGTGAAGCGATCCTTGAGCGCGCGAATGCGGCGCTTGCGTTGCAACTCAGGCGTATTGAAGTCAATGCGCTTGGGAGGGTTCGTAGTCATTTTGGAATTGGCCAGATCATTCATGCGCACACCCTAGCGATCCTGTATGACAGAAAGATGACAATGCAGTGACGCACCAAATCCGCCGCCAGCAGGGCACTGGCAGTGGATAAAAGAATTCGGGGAGTGTGGGAGCCGGGCCGCTTGCGGGCCGGGCCCCACACGTGAGTCAGGCGGGGTTCACCCCTGACTCAGTTTGTTACTTTTTTGCGACTTCAGCGCCGCCTTCCTGCAGGCCCAGGTCAGCCAGTGCTTTTGCAGCAACCTTGGCCGGCAGTGGGATGTAGCCGTCTTTCACTACCACTTCCTGGCCCTGTTTCGACAGAACCAGTTTCACGAACTCGGCTTCCAGCGGGGCCAGAGGCTTGTTCGGGGCTTTGTTGACGTACACGTACAGGAAACGGGACAGCGGGTACTTGCCGTTCAGGGCGTTTTCTTCGGTGTCTTCGATGAAATCGGTGCTGCCTTTCTTCGACAGAGCAACGGTTTTCACGCTGGCGGTCTTGTAGCCGATGCCCGAGTAACCGATGCCGTTCAGCGAGGAGCTGATCGACTGCACGACCGAAGCCGAGCCTGGTTGTTCGTTGACGTTAGGCTTGTAGTCGCCTTTGCACAGGGCTTCTTCCTTGAAGTAGCCGTAGGTGCCGGATACCGAGTTACGACCGAACAGTTGAACCGGCTTGTTGGCCAGGTCACCGGTCACGCCCAGGTCGCCCCAGGTTTTAACGTCGGCTTTGGCGCCGCACAGACGAGTGGACGAGAAGATCGCGTCAACCTGTTCCATGGTCAGGTGCTGGATCGGGTTGTCCTTGTGCACGAATACAGCCAGGGCGTCCACGGCAACCGGGATAGCGGTTGGCTTGTAGCCGTACTTCTGTTCGAAGGCCGCCAGTTCGGTGTCCTTCATCTTGCGGCTCATCGGGCCCAGGTTGGAGGTGCCTTCGGTCAGCGCAGGTGGCGCGGTGGCGGAGCCAGCGGCCTGAATCTGGATGTTTACGTTCGGGTATTCTTTTTTGTAGTTCTCGGCCCACAAGGTCATGAGGTTGGCCAGGGTATCGGAGCCGACGCTGGACAGGTTGCCCGACACACCAGTGGTCTTGGTGTAGCTCGGGATCGACGGGTCAACAGCGGCGAACGCGTTGGCGGTCGCAACGCCAGCAGCGACAAAAGTCATTGCCGCCATCAAACGCTTCAGTTTCATGCCTTACTCCTAGCAGATAGGGGGTGTTAAGTCGGGGCCAAGTATCAGCAGGCCGTGTGAACACTCTATGGCTGAAATATGACAATTGGATGAAAGGCCAGCATCCCCTGTCGGAAGGCTGGCCTTTCAGTTGTAACCGAACGTGTGAGGCTGATTCAGCGGCGTGATTCAGCGGCCCTTGCTCCACAACCAGGCGCCGACCAGGATCCCCATCCCGCACAGTACCGCCACGTAATAGGCAGGCCCCATCGCGCTTTCCTTCAGCAGCAGACTGACCACCATCGGGGTCAGGCCGCCGAAGATCGCGTAAGCGACGTTATAAGAGAAGGACAGACCGCTGAAGCGCACCACCGGCGGGAACGCCTTGACCATCACGTACGGCACCGCGCCGATGGTGCCGACCAGAAAACCGGTCAGCGCATACAGCGGGAACAGCCAGTTCAGGTGATCGGCGAGGCTGTGATAGAAGGTCCAGGAGCTGATCAGCAAACCCAGGCAACCGAACACGAACACGCGACCGGCACCAAAGCGATCGGCCAATGCACCGGAAATGATGCAGCCCAGGCTCAGGAACACGATCGCCAGGCTGTTGGATTGCAGCGCGGTGGTCGGCGAGAAGTGATAGACCGTCTGCAGCACGGTCGGGGTCATCAGAATCACCACGACGATGCCGGCGGACAGCAGCCAGGTCAGCAGCATCGAAATGGCGATCGCACCGCGATGGTCACGCAGCACCGCGCGCAGCGGCACTTCTTCGGCCAGGGCCTTGCGCTGTTGCAGCTCGGCGAATACCGGGGTCTCGTGCAGCCAGCGGCGCAGGTAGACCGAGAACAGACCGAACACGCCACCGAGCAAGAACGGGATCCGCCAGGCGTAATCCGAGACTTCCACTGGCGTATAGATGCTGTTGATCGCCGTGGCGACCAGTGAGCCCAGCAAGATGCCGGCGGTCAGGCCGCTGGTCAGGGTCCCGCAGGCGTAACCAATGTGCTTCCCGGGTACGTGTTCGGAAACGAAGACCCACGCCCCCGGCACTTCGCCGCCAATCGCCGCGCCCTGGATGACGCGCATCAACAGCAGCAGGATCGGCGCCCACATGCCGATCTGTGCATAAGTCGGTAGCAGGCCCATGATCAGGGTCGGCACCGCCATCATGAAAATGCTCAGGGTGAACATCTTCTTGCGCCCCAGCAGGTCGCCGAAGTGCGCCATGACGATCCCGCCCAACGGCCGTGCGAGGTAACCGGCGGCGAAGATGCCGAAGGTCTGCATCAGGCGCAGCCACTCGGGCATGTCGGCCGGAAAGAACAACTTGCCGACCACGGTGGCAAAGAACACGAAAATGATGAAATCGTAAAACTCCAGCGCGCCCCCCAGGGCCGATAGCGACAGAGTCTTGTAGTCATTGCGGGTCAACGGTCGTGCGGGTTGGTCGGGCTGCGCGAGGCTCGAAGGCGCTGTGGTCATGGCAAGGTCTTCTCTTATAGTCGGATCTGCCGCCACAACAACGCTGGCTGTGGCTCGGGCAGGTTCGGCACCATAGCAAATTGTTCGAAAAAGCACATAGAGGCGCGTTTTTGACGGTCGAAATGAGAACCGGACGGTCGTCGCGGAGTCTACCGACCGATATACTCGCAATCTTGCTCCCGCTTGTAGGGGGTTGCTGTGCGAAAACGTTGCTGTCATCCGACGCTGTGAGAACGTAGCGAGCGAAAGCAAGACAAGGAAAAAACAGGCGAGGACGCGGAGTTTACGGGTTGTAAATGAGCAGTCCGAGCCTGTTTTTGACGCTGGATTGCTGAGCGCAGTAGTTCTCACAGTGTCGGCAGTCGGTTTCGCAGAGTTTCCCCTTTAGTTGCCTTATGGAAAACGTGACGAACGTAGTATGTTCGGTGCTGAATCGTTTTTCCTGAAGACGGCTACCACCAGCAATACCCAACGAAGAGTCACGGGTCAGAGGCACCCCCGGCATGATAGAGCTCGAACAAGAAGATCCGATCCCGCAAGGCGACCTGGCCCTGCAAATCACCGCGCTTCCTCGCGAAACCAACGGCTTTGGCGATATTTTCGGCGGCTGGCTGGTGGCGCAGATGGACCTGGCCGGCACTGCAATGGCCAGCCGCGTCGCCGGTGGCCGTGTCGCGACCGTTGCCATCGATCGCATGGCGTTTCTGGTGCCGGTGGCTGTCGGCGCGCAATTGTCCTTTTATACCCAGACCCTGGAAATCGGCCGCAGCTCGATCCAGATGATGGTCGAGGTGTGGAGCGACGACCCGCTGTCCAGCGAGTGGCGTAAAGTGACCGAAGCGGTGTTCGTGTTCGTTGCCATCGATGGCAGCGGTCGCACCCGTTCGGTTCCGCCACGCGCACGTTAAACCTCGCGGCCGTTTGAAGGTCGATAGTCGTCCCAAGTTGCTGATTCGAGAGTTGTCCCATGAACACGCCCAACGTTGAAGCCGTGAAACTGGATGAACTGAACTGCTGGCGCATCCGCCACGGTCAGGCCGAAGTGCTGGTCGCCCAGCAAGGCGCGCACATCCTCAGTTATCAGGTGGACGGCCAGCCGCCGTTGATCTGGCTGAACGACAAGGCCGTGTTCAAGACCGGCAAGAGCATCCGCGCCGGCGTGCCGGTGTGCTGGCCGTGGTTCGGCGTCTTTGCCCGCAACCCGCAGAGCGTGCAGACGATGCGTGTCAGCGAGGAACCGGCCGCCGCCCACGGGTTTGTCCGGGCGATGGATTGGGAACTGGGCGGTATCGAAACCGAGGGCGAAAGCCTGAAAGTGGAGTTCAAGCTGCCCTACCCGGAAGGTGGTTTCCCGGGTTGGCCGCATCAGGTCGATCTGACCCTGACCCTGCGCCTCGACGATCAACTGCACATCAGCCTGACCAGCCACAACCGTGGCGTCGACACCGTCAGCATCAGCCAGGTGCTGCACAGTTACTTCGCCGTCAGCGATGTGCGCAACGTGCGCGTCGAAGGCGTGGACGGCCTGGATTACATCGAGACCCTGGATGACTGGAAGACGCACAACCAGCAAGGCGACCTGCGTTTTGCCGGGGAAACCGACCGCATCTACCTCGATGCTCCGCCGCAACTGAGCATCGTCGATCCAGCCTGGGAACGACGCATCGTGCTGACCGCTACCGGTTCACGCACGGCGGTGATCTGGAACCCGTGGATCGACCGCGCCGCCGCGTTCAGCGACATGGACAACGATGGCTGGCAGCGCATGCTGTGCATCGAGACGGCGAACGTGATGGACGACGTGGTGACCCTGGCACCGGAGGCCAGCCACACCATGGGTGTCAGCGTCGGCAGCCAGCCACTCTGAAAACAAAAATCGCAGCCCAAGGGCTGCGATTTTTTTTGCCGCTCGGAATTACAGATCCTTTTCCTGCACCACCCGCACCTTGTCCGCTTCCAGCGCATACGCCGCATCGGCCAGGTCATTGCTGACCTTTTCGATCTTCAGCGTGCCGGTCACCCACAGCGGTGTATAGATGTCGTCCAGCTTCAAACCCTTTGGATAACGCACCAGCACCAGTTGGTTCGGCGGCGGTGGCGGCACGTGGATGCACGCGCCCGGGTACGGCACCAGGAAAAACAACGTGCTGCGGCCCTTGGCGTCGGACTCCAGCGGCACCGGATAACCGCCGATGCGGATGTGTTTGTCGTTCATCGACGCCACGGTCTTGGTCGAATACATCACCGCCGGCAAACCTTTGGCCTGCTTCATCCCGCCCTTCTCGGTGAAGGTGCCGGTGGCTTCCGGGGAGTTGTGGTCGATTTCAGGCATGGCCTCGAGGGCTTTCTGATCCGACTTGGGCATCAGTTCCAGCCAGTCGGTTTCCGGCAGATCGCCGGCGTGGGCCAGACCGCTGCCCAGCAAAAGGAGAGTCAACAGAAGACGGCGCATGAAGATGCTCGTAGGGAGGAGGAAACAGTCAATCGCCGAGCATTCTAGCCCTCTCCACCGGTTTGGCAGAGAGGGCTTTGTCGCTTTGGATCAGTTCTTTTTGATCAGACCGTAGATCACCAGCAGGATGATCGCGCCCACCAGCGCACCGATAAAGCCTGCGCCCTGGCCCGCGTGATAAATGCCCAGGGCCTGACCGCCGTAAGTGGCTGCCAGCGAACCGCCGATGCCCAGCAGGATGGTCATGATCCAGCCCATGCTGTCATCGCCCGGTTTCAGGAACCGTGCCAGCAGGCCAACGATCAGGCCGATAAAAATGGTTCCGATAATTCCCATGGCATTTCCCTCTGATTGATTGGCTATAGCCTAGCCAGACTTTGGCATCCTGCCATCAGAGAACGGCGGCCCCTAATGGTTCCGCCGCTGCCACATGAAACTGTTGTTACTCGGCGATCAGCGCTTCGACCTTGAGGATCTGCTGCTCGAGCGTCGCCTTGTCCTTGCAGCGCAGGTTGGCGTGACCGACCTTGCGCCCGGCCTTGAAAGCCTTGCCGTAGTGATGCAGGTGGCAATCGTCGATGGCGATGACTTTTTCAACCGGCGGAACGACACCGATGAAGTTGAGCATCGCGCTCTCGCCGACCTTCGCGGTCGAACCCAGCGGCAGACCGGCTACGGCCCGCAGGTGGTTTTCGAACTGGCAGCACTCGGCGCCTTCGGTGGTCCAGTGCCCGGAGTTGTGCACGCGCGGGGCGATTTCGTTGGCCTTGAGGCCACCGTCAACTTCAAAGAACTCGAACGCCATCACGCCAACGTAGTCCAGCTGCTTGAGGACACGGCTGGAGTAGTCTTCGGCCAAGGCCTGCAACGGGTGATCGGTACTGGCGATCGACAGCTTGAGAATGCCGCTGTCGTGGGTGTTGTGCACCAATGGATAGAACTTCGTCTCGCCATCACGGGCGCGCACGGCGATCAGCGACACTTCGCCGGTGAACGGCACGAAGCCTTCCAGCAGGCAGGCCACGCTGCCCAGCTCGGCGAATGTGCCGACCACGTCTTCAGGCTTGCGCAGGACTTTCTGGCCCTTGCCGTCGTAACCCAGGGTGCGGGTTTTCAGCACGGCAGGCAGGCCGATCGAAGCGACGGCGGCGTCCAGATCGGCTTGCGACTGGATGTCGGCGAACGCCGGGGTCGGGATCCCCAGGTCCTTGAACATGCTCTTCTCGAACCAGCGGTCGCGAGCGATGCGCAGGGCTTCGGCGCTCGGGTAGACCGGCACGAATTGCGAAAGGAACGCCACGGTTTCAGCCGGGACGCTTTCGAACTCGAAGGTCACCAGATCGACTTCATCGGCCAGCTGACGCAGGTGATCCTGATCGCCGTAATCGGCCCGCAGGTGTTCGCCCAGTGCAGCGGCGCAAGCGTCCGGCGCAGGGTCGAGGAAAGCGAAGTTCATGCCCAGCGGGGTGCCCGCCAGGGCCAACATGCGACCCAACTGGCCGCCACCGATTACACCGATCTTCATCTCAACAACCTCAGGCAATACGTGGGTCTGGATTGTCCAGGACGCTGTCTGTCTGCTCGGCACGGAAGGTCTTCAGTACCGCGTGGAATTGTGGATGCTTGGCGCCCAGGATGCTCGCAGACAGCAAGGCTGCGTTGATCGCGCCCGCCTTGCCGATGGCCAGGGTGGCAACCGGGATGCCGGCCGGCATCTGCACGATCGACAGCAGCGAATCGACGCCCGAGAGCATCGCCGACTGCACCGGTACGCCCAGCACCGGCAGGTGGGTCTTGGCCGCACACATGCCTGGCAGATGGGCTGCGCCACCGGCACCGGCGATGATCACCTCGATGCCGCGGCCTTCAGCCTCTTCGGCGTACTGGAACAGCAGATCCGGGGTGCGGTGGGCAGAAACCACCTTGACCTCGTACGGGATGCCGAGCTTTTCCAGCATATCGGCGGTGTGGCTAAGGGTGGACCAATCGGACTTGGAGCCCATGATCACGCCAACCAGTGCACTCATCGTCGCGCCTCTTCTCTCTGGGCGCCCGCAGGCGCGTCAAAAACAACAAGCCACGCAGGATGCGTGGCTTGTTGTAGGAAAAATGGCCGGACGAACCGGCCGAAGGCCGCGCAGTATACCGCAAAGAAAGCAATAAACAGCCCCCGATGCGACCATCTGTCAAATGAGCCAAAGCCCCGGTTTTATTGACTCAAAGGTCAGCGCCAGCGCATTCAGGAAGATTGTGCCGCACCGCCTTCAAGCTTGCGCCACAACAACCGTACATTGGCCTTGCGCACCAGCGCGCAGCGGTACAGGCGAATTTCCAGCGGCACGTGCCATTGCGGGCCCCCGCAGACCACCAGTTCGCCACGGGCGAGTTCGTTGCGTACGCTCAGTTGCGGCACCCAGGCAATGCCGAGGCCTTCGAGGGCCATGCTTTTCAGGCTGTCGGCCATGGCGGTTTCATAAATAGTGGTGAAGCGCAGCGCACGCTGGCGCAACAAGCCGTTCACCGAGCGCCCGAGAAACGCCCCGGCGCTGTAGGCCAGCAGCGGCACACTGGCCTCGCCTTCAAGATCGAACAGCGGTTTGCCATTGGCATCCGCCGCGCACACCGGAAGCATTTCGGTCTGCCCCAGGTGCAGCGACGGGAAAATTTCCGGGTCCATCTGCATCGCTGCGTCCGGGTCGTAGAACGCCAGCATCAGATCGCAGCCACCTTCACGCAGCGCGTGCACCGCGTCGCCAACGTTGGTCGCCACCAGCCGCGTGGCGATGTTCAGGCCTTCGTTGCGCAGTTGCGCGATCCAGCGCGGGAAGAAACCGAGCGCCAGCGAGTGCGCCGCCGCCACTTGAATCACTTCGCCCTGCCCGCCTTCCAGATGATGGAGGTGGCGCAGCACTTCGCCGAGCTGTTCGACCACCGTGCGCGCGGTCACCAGAAACAGTTGCCCCGCCGCCGTCAGTTCGACCGGCGTGCGCGAACGGTTGACCAGCGTCAGCCCGAGCGCCGCTTCCAGGCTGCGGATCCGCCGACTGAAGGCCGGCTGGGTCACGAAGCGCCGTTCGGCCGCCTGCGAGAAGCTGCGGGTGGCGGCCAGAGCACTGAAGTCCTCGAGCCATTTGCTTTCCAGATTCATCACGTCCTCCCGGACACGCACCAAAACAGGTCACACGTCTGCCGCGCACGCGGCGTCACACGGGCATTATGCCGAATGTGCATAGGGCAGTGTTTAACAGCATTGGCCCAAAATTTCCCACAAGCCTAGCATTCGCAGCGTTCCGGCACAGACCGGGTCCATATCGAGATGATTTCTATCATGTCCTCCGCTGCATCATTCCGCACAGAAAACGACCTGCTTGGCGCCCTCGAAGTCCCTGCTCAAGCGTATTACGGTATCCAGACCCTGCGAGCGGTGAACAACTTCCGTCTCTCGGGCGTTCCGATTTCGCACTACCCGAAGCTGGTTGTCGGCTTGGCAATGGTCAAACAGGCCGCTGCTGACGCCAACCGTGAGCTGGGTCACCTGAGTGAAGCCAAGCACGCTGCCATCAGCGAAGCCTGTGCACGTCTGATCCGCGGTGATTTCCACGAAGAGTTCGTGGTCGACATGATTCAAGGTGGCGCCGGTACCTCCACCAACATGAACGCCAACGAAGTGATCGCCAACATCGCGCTGGAAGCGATGGGTCACCAGAAAGGCGAGTACCAGTACCTGCACCCGAACGACGACGTCAACATGGCGCAGTCGACCAACGACGCCTACCCGACCGCGATCCGCCTGGGTCTGCTGCTGGGTCACGACGCGCTGCTGGCCAGCCTCGACAGCCTGATTCAGGCATTCGCGGCCAAGGGTCAAGAATTCAACCACGTCCTGAAGATGGGTCGTACCCAGCTGCAAGACGCCGTGCCGATGACCCTGGGTCAAGAGTTCCGCGCTTTCGCCACCACCATGGGCGAAGACCTGGCCCGTCTGAAGACGCTGGCCCCGGAACTGCTGACTGAAGTGAACCTGGGCGGCACTGCGATCGGCACCGGCATCAACGCCGACCCGCGCTATCAGGCCCTGGCCGTACAGCGTCTGGCACTGATCAGCGGTCAACCGCTGGTTCCAGCCGCCGACCTGATCGAAGCCACCTCCGACATGGGCGCCTTCGTGCTGTTCTCCGGCATGCTCAAGCGCACCGCGGTCAAGCTGTCGAAGATCTGCAACGACCTGCGCCTGCTGTCCAGCGGCCCACGTACCGGCATCAACGAAATCAACCTGCCGGCGCGTCAGCCAGGCAGCTCGATCATGCCAGGCAAGGTCAACCCGGTTATTCCGGAAGCCGTGAACCAGGTGGCATTCCAGGTCATCGGTAACGATCTGGCGCTGACCATGGCAGCCGAAGGCGGCCAACTGCAACTGAACGTGATGGAGCCGCTGATCGCCTTCAAGATCCTCGACTCGATCCGTCTGCTGCAACGCGCCATGGACATGCTGCGCGAGCACTGCATCGTCGGCATCACCGCCAACGAAGCGCGCTGCCGTGAACTGGTCGAACACTCGATCGGTCTGGTCACCGCACTGAACCCGTACATCGGCTACAAAAACGCCACCCGCATCGCCCGTATCGCCCTTGAAAGCGGCCGCGGCGTGCTGGAACTGGTGCGCGAAGAAGGTCTGCTCGACGAAGCCATGCTCGCCGACATCCTGCGCCCGGAAAACATGATTGCTCCGCGTCTGGTGCCTCTGAAGGGCTGATCCGACGCGTTACTTGTAGCACCGCTCACCAGGTCGAGGGACTAGACACCTCTCACCTTTTGAGGGCTTGGAGATCATTCTCCAAGCCCTTTTTTTTAACTATTTGAAAGGACAAACGTCTTCTGTGGGAGCCATCCCGCAAAAGCCCGACGCCGGTAACGTCGGGTGTTTCAAAGCCTCGTTTCGTCGCTTGCACCACAACCGTGCAGACGGGCGCCGCACTGATCGGTATAGTGCCGCCCCTCTTCGCGTGAGCGGTCGTCGGTAACGAGGCCATAACCCATGCGAAACCCGAACTAATAACAAACCCGCGAAATGGAACCGGGACGAAACCCTCGCCTCGCCTGTCGTGCCGAACGCACACCGGTGTAACGCGATGTTTCCGACCATCCAGTATTTGCTTACACAAAAAACAGCGAGGAAAAATCCATGCTCGAAGTCATCAACGACTTCCTCTCAGGGAAAGTACTGATCGTGCTCATTGTCGGGCTCGGTAGCTACTTCACGATTCGCTCGCGTTTCGTTCAATTGCGTCACTTCTTCCACATGTTCGCGGTGTTCCGCGACAGCCTCAAAGGCAGCGCCGGGCAACTCAGCTCGTTCCAGGCCCTGATGCTCAGCCTCGCCGGCCGCGTCGGTGCAGGCAACATCGCCGGTGTCGGCATCGCCGTGACCCTCGGTGGTCCGGGTGCGGTGTTCTGGATGTGGGTGACCGCACTGGTCGGAATGTCCAGCAGCTTCTTCGAATGCACCCTGGCCCAGGTCTACAAGCGCGCCGATGGCGACGGTCTGTACCGTGGTGGCCCGGCCTACTACATCCAGCACGGCCTGAAGCTCAAAGGCATGGCGGTGGTGTTCTCGATCCTGTTGCTGGTCACCTACGGCTTCGCCTTCATTGGCCTGCAGTCCTACACCGTGACCCACTCGCTGCAAAACGCCTTTGCGTTCGACCCGCAACACACCGGTATCGTCCTGGCAGTGCTGCTGGCCATCACCTTCATCGGCGGCATCAAGCGCATCGCTTCGGTGTCCGACCTGCTGGTACCGATCAAGACCCTGGCCTATATCGGCGTGACCCTGTACGTGATCGGCACCCAGATCGAACACGTGCCAGCCATGCTGGAAACCATCTTCAAGAGCGCCTTCGGTCTCGACCCGGCCTTCGGCGGCCTGCTCGGCAGCGCGATTGTCATGGGCGTGAAACGTGGCGTGTTCGCCAACGAAGCGGGCCTGGGCAGTGCGCCGAACGTCGCCGCCGTGGCCGCCGTGAAGCACCCGGGCGCCCAGGGCGTGGTTCAGGCGTTCAGCGTGTTCCTCGACACCTTCGTGATCTGCACCTGCACCGCGCTGCTGATCCTGCTGTCGGGCTTCTACACCCCGGGCTTCGAAGGTGACGGCATCGTCCTGACCCAGAACTCGCTGGCCGCCGTGGTCGGTGACTGGGGCCGCATGTTCGTCAGCGTCGCGCTGTCGCTGTTCGTCTTCACTTGCATCCTCTACAACTACTACCTGGGCGAGAACAGCCTGCAGTTCCTCACCCGAAACCGCGCTGCGCTGATGACTTTCCGCGGCCTGGTGCTGGCACTGGTGGTCTGGGGTTCGATGCAGGATCTGTCGACCGTGTTCGCCTTCGCCGACATCACCATGACCTGCCTGGCCTTCGTCAACCTGATAGCCCTGGCCATGCTGTTCAAGGTCGGCATGCGCGTGATGCGTGACTACGACGAGCAGCGCCGCGCCGGCGTCAGCCAGCCAGTGTTCGACTCCAGCAAATTTACCGATCTGGACCTGGACCTGAAGGCCTGGCCGACCAATCCGTCGTCCGACACCCAGGCCAACACTCAGCCGCAAGGCATCCCCGCAGCGCAACGCTGATCGGGTAAAAACCGGGCGCAGGTCTTGCGCCCGGCGTGACACAAGCGGCGGTCAGCGTCATGCTCGACCGCATGCTGTCTTCGTTCAGGAGAACTCCCCATGAATTCCTCGACCTACCCTGCCGCCCAGCACGTCATGGTGCTGTACACCGGTGGCACCATCGGCATGCAGGCCAGCGCGAACGGCCTGGCCCCGGCTTCCGGTTTCGAAGCGCGGATGCGCGATTACCTGCACAGTCAGCCTGAGCTGGTGGTGCCGCAGTGGCGCTTTCGCGAGATGTCGCCGCTGATCGACAGCGCCAACATGACCCCGACCTACTGGCAGCAACTGCGTGAAGCCGTCGTCGACGCCGTTGATGTGCAAGGCTGCGACAGCGTGCTGATCCTGCACGGCACCGACACCCTGGCCTACAGCGCCGCCGCCATGAGCTTCCAGTTGCTCGGCCTGCATGCCCGCGTGTGCTTCACCGGTTCGATGCTGCCGGCCGGCGTCACCGACAGCGACGCCTGGGAAAACCTCAGCGGCGCGCTGGTCGCCCTCGGCCACGGCCTGGCGCCGGGTGTGCATCTGTATTTCCACGGCGAACTGCTGGCCCCGACCCGTTGCGCGAAAGTGCGCAGCTTTGGCCGTCATCCGTTCAAACGCCTGGAACGTCAGGGCAGCGGCGTGAAAGCCACCTCGCTGCCAGCCGCGCTGAACTACAACCAGCCCAAGCAACTGGCCAGGGTTGCGGTGTTGCCGCTGTTCCCGGGCATCGGCGCCGAGATCATCGACGGCCTGCTCGACAGCGGCATTCAGGGTCTGGTGCTGGAGTGCTACGGCAGCGGCACCGGGCCGAGCGACAATCCAGAGTTCCTCGCCAGCCTCGGCCGTGCGCGGGATAAAGGTGTCGTCGTGGTTGCGGTCACGCAGTGCCATGAAGGTGGTGTGGAACTGGATATCTACGAAGCGGGCAGCCGCTTGCGTGGCGTTGGCGTGTTGTCCGGTGGCGGCATGACCCGTGAGGCGGCGTTCGGCAAGTTGAATGCTTTGCTGGGTGCAGGCCTTGAAACGGCCGAAGTGCGGCGTCTGGTCGAACTCGACCTGTGCGGCGAACTCATCTGATCGCAACAAGCTGTGGGAGCCCCTCTGCTCCCACAGCCCGGCATGCAACTTGCTGCCGTTTCCAGCATCCCAAGGCTGGAAGATCTTATGCTCCACTCCCACCTCACCACACTCAATGCGGTCTCGTTGATCCTCAACACGTTCAAGACCGAAGGCTTGTCCAGTGAAGCGCTGCTCGCCGGCAGCGGCATCAGCGCGGCGGACCTGAGCCGGGCCGACACCCGCATCACCACCAATCAGGAGATGCAGGTCTGCGCCAACGCAGTCGCGCTCAAGCACGACATCGGCCTGGAACTGGGCCGGCGCATGCACGTTTCCTGCTACGGCATCCTCGGTTACGCGCTGCTGACCTGTGCCACCTTCGGTGACGCTTTGCGCCTGGCGATCCGTTATCCGGCGCTGCTGGGAACACTTTTCGAGCTGAGCCTGGAGGACGACGGCGAACGCATCTGGTTCGTCGCTGCCGATTACCGCGAAAGCCCGGGGATGGCGGTGTTCAACGCGGAGTTCTGTCTGGTGTCGCTGAAAGTCATCTGCGATGACCTGCTCGGCCATCCACTGCCACTACTCGCCACCCGTTTCGAACACGCCGCGCCGGATTACCGCGACAGCTACGCCGAACACTTCAACGCGCCCCTGCACTTTGGTGCCAAGGACAACGCCTTTGCCTTCGACCGGCGCTGGCTCGATCAGCCGCTGCCGCTGGCCGACATCATCACCCACCAGGCCATGGCCGAACGTTGCCGCAAACAGAACACCGAGTTCACCGGCAGGCAGGCGTGGCTCGGGCGGATCCGCCAGTTGCTGACCGCACAACTCAACGCCGCACCGGGGCTGGAAGGTCTGGCGCAACAGATGAACTGCTCGCCGCGCACCTTGCGCCGGCATCTGAAAGACATGGGTTGCAGCTATCAGGAACTGCTCGACGAACTGCGTTTCGAACGGGCCAAGCAGATGCTTTGCGAAGATCAACTACCGATCTACCGCATCGCCGAGACCCTGGGTTTCAGCGAGACCGCGAGCTTCCGCCATGCGTTCGTGCGCTGGAGCGGTGTGGCGCCGAGTCAGTTCCGCGCTTGAGATAAATCAGGCATCGCACAACTGACTGCACTACATTACGCGGCCCGCCCCCATTGCCGGTGTTTTTGCTTGATGCTTCTTTTCCGTCGCTATTCACGCCTTGCCTTGCTCGCTGCACTGTTCAACCTGCCATTGGCCGCGCAGGCCATCGAACTGAACTGGTGGGGGCTCCCGCCGCACTCGGTGGTTGACGCACCCGAATATGGCAAAACCATCATTCCGATCCCCGCCGCGGCTGAAACGCCCGGAGTTGCGAAACCTCTGACAGGCTTGCTCAGCAGCTTTCGCGGTCTGTTCTACCTGAACGTTTACAGCGATGAGAACTACCGCGAACGTGTGCACAAACTGGGACCGATCCCATTGCTCACCGCCGAAGAGTTTCACAGTTGCATCACCGAGTTTCAGTACATGAATCTGAGCTCGTCGGCCATGCGCACCGACATCGCGCCGGGTATCGTGGTCGATACCCTGAGTTTCGACTGTGTCAAAACCAGTGGCTGGGAAACCAAGCGCTACCTGCTGATCGACTGGCGCACGCCCGGTGAACCATTGATGGCGTTGGGACGGGTGCGCAACGATCACCTGCTGTCGTTCCAACCGCTGCAGGAAACTTCTGCAACCGTGCTCGACACCTGGCTCAAAGGCATCGAAGGTGCCCGGGACGCCATGCGTTACAGCGTACCCGACGCCCCTCTGAGTATCGAAGTCGATCCACAGCCCTACCAGGCTGGCGACGGCGCCCTGCAACTGTGGGAGCTGCACCAGCAACTGAGCAAGGCCAGCGACAAAGGCCCTGGACTGAAGAAGGTCGATGAGCTGTTTTTGAACCAGGACTTTCGCCGAATCGGTGCCGATCAGAAAGACTTCCCCGGCCAGCTCAACGACATTGCTTACTGGAAAAGTGAACTGGCGCCAGACGAAGCTTCCCGGCAATGGCTGCTGGAAGTAGCACGTCGCGCACCACAACGCATTCCGGTCTATCTCAACCTCGCGGATCAGGCCTGGAAAGGCTATGAAAAAGCACCCGCCTACACGACCCAATACGCATTGGCGCAGGAGTACTACCGGATTTACTGCGGTCTGCGCCTGCAGCGAAATCTGAGCGTTCCGGAGCGCGTGGTTCAGAGGCTGGGACTAGCCCGGGCCGAACCTCAGGCCTGCCAGGCACAATGGCCATTGATCGAGGCCGTGGACCAGCAGGACGAGCCGCGTGTACGGCAGTTGCTCGACAGTGGCCTCCAGGCCAAAACCCTGGGCGAGGACGGCCGAAGTGCCTTGTTGCACGCACTGGATGCGCCGAACTTCGCCATCGCCCGCCTGCTGCTCGACCGTGGGGCTGAAACCAGCGGCATCAACGGCAGCGAACCGCTGGTGATGCAAGCATTCAACAAAGACCTCAAAGCCGACAAGGATCCGCAACAGGGCCAGCGAACCGAGTTTCTGCTCAATGCCGGCGCCGCCATCGACGAGCCCGATGCACGGGGTGAGACCCTGCTGATGCAACGTACATCGGGTAAAGATGACGAGCTGTTCAACTGGCTGCTCAAGCATCCTCAGAACCTCGATCGCCGACAAAGCAAAGAACAGAGAACCGCGTTGTACGAAGCGATCTACCGCAACAACTATTCGGCAGCAAAACGTCTGGTTGAAGCCGGTGCGCAACTGAATCTTGTCTACCCTGCCGGACGTTGCCATGAACGAGACCGCCTGGATTCGGTTCTGTACCTCCTCGCCAGCCAGGCCCCCAGAGGCGACATGGATCGAGAGATCGACCACCAGCAGGTCCTTGAGCTGTTCACGCTGATGCTGGAAAAAGGGGCCGACCCAACGCTGGGTGAGCCCTGTACGGACGATGCCTACAGCGCATTGCGCAAGATGCTGGAACAACGACAGCGTCCGGATTGGCTTGAGGTACTTGATCGCCATCAAGCCGCCATTGGCAAAACCGCTACTCGCCTCTGAATCCGAACGGCGCCTCTTCCTGGGGCGCCTTATCCATCCAAGGGGCGAATTTCGGTCAGTTCTTTTGGCCATATCGATCCCCTTTTGGCCGCTCCTGACGTTCTCCGATTCGCCCCGCGCCGCAACACTGGGGTCAACCGAATCAGCCCTGCGGAGAACAACAAATGCTGACGATCTACTCTGACGATCACCACCTGCACCATGGCCGCTGCGAATTGATCGACGGGCAACTCAAGCCTTGCTTCGAGATGCCGTCGCGCGCCGACCACGTGCTGCAACGGGTGAAAAACCAAAACCTCGGCCCGGTCGAGGCGCCGAAGGATTTCGGCCTCGGGCCGATCGAGCGCATCCACAGCCGCGACTACCTCGACTTCTTCAAAGGCGCCTGGGCGCGCTGGACCGAATTCAACACCGACGGCGACTTGCTGCCCTACACCTGGCCGGCGCGCACCTTGCGTCAGGTCAAGCCGACCAGCCTGCACGGCCAGCTCGGTTATTACAGCTTCGACGGCGGCGCGCCGATCACCGCCGGCACCTGGCAAGCCGCGTACAGCGCAGCGCAAGTGGCGCTGACCGCACAAGCGGAAATCCAGCGCGGTGCGCGCGGAGCCTTCGCCCTGTGCCGTCCGCCGGGACACCACGCCGCCGGCGATTTGATGGGCGGCTACTGCTACCTCAACAACGCCGCCATCGCTGCGCAGGCATTCCTCGATCAGGGCCACAAGAAAGTCGCGATCCTCGACGTCGACTACCACCACGGCAACGGCACCCAATCGATTTTCTACGAGCGCAGCGATGTGCTTTTCACCTCGATCCACGGCCACCCGGAAGCGGAATTCCCGTTCTTCCTCGGTTATGAAGATGAGCGCGGCGAAGGGGCCGGCGAAGGCTTCAACTTCAACTATCCGCTGCCGGCGGGTTCCGGCTGGGATGTCTGGAGTGCGGCGCTGGATCAGGCCTGCCAGGAGATCGACAACTACGGCGCCGACATCATCGTCGTGTCGCTGGGCGTCGACACCTTCAAGGACGATCCGATCTCGCAGTTCAAGCTCGACAGCCCGGATTACCTGGCCATGGGCAAGCGCATCGCCGCTCTCGGCAAACCGACCCTGTTCGTCATGGAGGGTGGCTACGCGGTGGAAGAAATCGGCATCAACGCGGTGAACGTGCTCGAAGGTTTCGAACAATGAACAGACTCAAGCACTTCATCGCGCCCGCGCTTTGTGCGGCACTGCTGAGCGGCGCCGCACACGCCGAAGAACGCACCCTGCGCGTCTACAACTGGTTCGACTACATCACCCCCAAGGCACTGGAAGATTTCAAGGCGCAGAACAGTCAGACCAAACTGGTCTACGACATCTTCGACACCAACGAAGCACTGGAGGCCAAGTTGCTGACCGGCAACTCCGGCTATGACGTGGTGGTGCCGTCCAACGTGTTCCTGGCCAAGCAGATCGAGGCCGGGGTGTTCCAGCCGCTGGATCGCAGCCAGTTGCCGAACTGGAACCACCTCGATCCGAAACTGATGAAGCTGATCGAGGCCAACGACCCGGGCAACAAGTTCGCCGTGCCTTACATGTACGGCACCATCCTGATCGGCTTCAACCCGGCCAAGGTCAAGGCTGCACTGGGTGACAACGCGCCGGTGGACAGCTGGGACCTGATCTTCAAGGAAGAGAACATCAGCAAGCTCAAGCAGTGCGGCGTCGCCCTGCTCGACTCGCCATCGGAGATCCTGCCGCTGGCCCTGCAACACCTCGGCCTCGACCCCAACAGCAAGAACCCGGCGGACTATGCCAAGGCCGAAGCCTTGCTGATGAAGATTCGTCCGTACGTGACCTACTTCCATTCGTCCAAGTACATGGCCGATATCGCCAACGGTGACATCTGCGTCGCGGTCGGTTATTCGGGCAGCTTCTCGCAAGCCGCCAACCGCGCCAAAGAGGCGAAGAACGGCGTGGTGGTCGACATGCGCCTGCCGAAGGAAGGGGCGCCGATCTGGTTCGACATGCTCGCCATCCCGAAAGGCGCGAAAAACCCGCAGGACGCCTACACCTTCATCAACTACCTGCTGCAACCGCAGGTGATCGCGCCGGTCAGCGACTTTGTCGGTTACCCGAACCCGAACAAGGACGCCACCGAACATGTCGATCCGGCAATCCGCAACAACCCCAACCTGTACCCGACGGATGCGGCGATGAATACGCTCTACACCCTGCAACCGTTGCCGCGTGATGCGGAACGGGCACGCACCCGGGCGTGGACCAAGATCAAGTCCGGCACCTGACGCGTAACAACTCACCAGACCCGCACCCGCGGGTCTTTTTTTGTCTGCGAGATCTATGTACCGCAGCGTGCCGCGGCCGGGATTTTAGTGTCCGGTTTTTCCTCCGTGGACATGACCATGACTGAATCTGCCGCAGCCACTACGCCCAGTGTTTCCCCACCCTTGTTGAACCAGAGCCGGCTGGTCGAACTGATCGGCCAAGGCTACTCGATGCATCAAGTGGCCTCGGCGCTGTTGCGCGAAGCGCTGAACAAAAGCCATCCCGACCAACACATCGATCCGGATCGCACCATGCTCGCAACCCCCGTGAGCGAAATCGACGCTACACAGAAGACCGGGGTCTTTGCCTTCGAGTCCCTGACCCATGCCTTTATCCAGCACTGTCTGCACAAGACTACGGCCGACTACATCGAAGGCGAGCACTTCCTGACCCGCACACCCGACGCCACTCCGCCCATCCTTCTGCCGGTGAGCATGGACGACGTCACCTCGCTGGTGAACGACCTTGCACCGTTTCTGTTCCTCGAATACCAGCAGCGCCAACTCGATTACTGGAATGAGTCCGCCGGCACCCAGCCGCGCTGGCAAGAGCTGTCCGACCTGTTGTGTTCGGCCGCGAATGTGCAGACGGCCAGTGGCTGGGATGCCGACGAGTGCGCACTGGCGCGATTTGTCGCTCAGCATCCGGAGCGGGCAGAACGCTCGACAGTGAACAGCGATTTCAGCGGGCTGAAAGCCTGCCTGATGGACATCGACCTGGTTGACGACAAGGACAGTACGCACCTGCTCATCGCAGGCGCACTGGTGCTGACTGCCACCGTCAAACAGCGGCAACGGATCCTGATGTACACCGTTGCCGATGGCTATGAGTCCTTCGAGTCGCTGGTCGCGCTGGGCGAAACATTGCCACAGCGACTCGATCCCGAGCTGTCCGAGCGCTCCCTGAAATGGCGCCTGATCGAACCCGAAGGGCATATCTTCGACGCCGTTGCACAGGCGCTGATCAGCAATCAGCTTGGCGCGATCGAGGCACTGGACCCCGCCAACCAGTCGATCAGTGCCCATGCCTCCCCCGCAAGACAGAGCCGCGGCCGTTTCAATCCGCTCGAACGAGCCCGGCTCGACCAGTTGGAAGAGGCCGTTCCCGATTGGCTGCAAGCCGGCTCCCTCCATGATCTGCAGGACTACAGTCGCTACATTGCCGAGCTCGGCACCTTGCGTGACGACGTCGAGAAGGGTGTTTTCAGGGATGACGACATTCCCCTGATCAAGCCCTACGCCGAACGCCGGATGCGCGAAGCAATCATCGCCGACAAAAGTGCCGTGGATGCCACCGACCTACCTTTGGACCACCTGCGAATCACGGTGACCAACAGCTTCGAAACCGGTGGTTTCACCCTGCCCAACCCGTTTGATCGGGTAACCGAGACCCTGGGTGAGTTCGCCCTGCAAAACGCCCCGCCCTATCTGGCCACGGTCGCCTTCGATGATGGCCACGCCGTACCGGCCTGGCTGACTGTGGATTTTCTGACCACCATCGCCGAAAAGGTCGACATCGGCGGTCATTACCCGCAACTGATCAAACGCGCACTGATCGATGACCCGATCCGGGCGGGCGAGCAAAAGACCCGCTACATGCGCCAGCTGCCGACACTCCTGCCGATGCTTGCACTGGAATGCAAGCTCAAGCACCAGGGCGACGTCGATCAGCGAAGTTATGACTACGTCTGCCAATTGATGGATGCCATCACCCGCAAACTTCCAACAGCCGAACACTCGGTGACGATCCGTCCGTTGGCATTCGTCCCTCGCCGCCGCTTGAGCAGGCGTTCGGACGTCGTCACCAACATGTTCATCATCTGTCCGCGAGACCATACCCAGGGCCCTTGCCTGTTGTACCGGCCGCTGCTGGACACACCGTTGATGCAGTTCGCCTCTCTGCAAAACCTGATGTACGCGCTGTATCAGGATGGCGAACTGCGCAATTCGGTATTGGCCTGGCTGGGCAGTGCAGCACTGAGTTTCGAGTACTCGCAGTACGCCTTCCCGGTCGGCCTGCCCTCGCCGTGGATCGTCACTCAACTGGCCACCGAACCGTTCATGCACCTTGACCTGACCGGCCCGATCGAACTGGCGGACACCCCCCTCGTCGGCGACATCCTTGCCTCGCTGTACACCGCCAACAGCCAGGCACTGGTCGATCTTGCAAACCGCCAGTCGCAGTCCAACAGCGAACGACGCTGGGCACTTCTGGCGGACAGCGGCTGGGCGATGTTCAGCGTTGCTGCGAACTTCATGAGCGGCGCGGCGGGTACCGCCGTCTGGGTCTGGCAGACCATCACGCAGATCCAGCAGGCGATCGATGCCCATGAACGCGACGACACCCTCGTGGCCTGGCAATCCACCGCCGATGTTCTGCTGACGCTCGGCATCATCCTGACCCAACGCGTCGTGGCGCGACGCAACCGCTCGTGGCTGCCACACCAGAAGGAATCCCGCGAAACGGCCCGACTGTCGCCGGAGAAAGAGGAGTCCGCACCAGAAGTCACACCGTCAGTCACGCTCGACCCGGTTGCCATCACTGGCGAGGTGCCTGCCGGGCATCTCACTCAACTCGAACAGGGGACACTGCTGCGACCCGACTCCAGCGCACGCTTCATCGCGATGCT
This sequence comes from Pseudomonas sp. GW821-FHT11G12, assembly GCF_058808055.1. Classification (NCBI taxonomy): domain Bacteria; kingdom Pseudomonadati; phylum Pseudomonadota; class Gammaproteobacteria; order Pseudomonadales; family Pseudomonadaceae; genus Pseudomonas; species Pseudomonas sp. GW821-FHT11G12. The sequence goes on along the minus strand of NZ_JBXARH010000002.1, from coordinate 220,770 downwards.
CGACCGCTTCAAGATCTCCGCACCTGACTTGAGCGGGAAACGAGCCTCACCGGTCACTCACCTGTACACCCTCGACGGCAAGACCTGCGCCCGGGTCGGCACGCGCTGGTTCCAGGTGATCGCCCGGGCAGACGAGCCGGTGCACATCGTCGATCCGGCCGATCCACTGCGTATCGGCATGGCGCTGACATACGATGAAACTGCCGAGCAATGGCACTGGGACCCGAAACTGCGCTTGCGCGGCGGCATGCCGAAAAGCCGGATCGAGGCGTTCCGCCGCTCCAAAAAGCAGTCAATGGAGGCTGCCTGGTCTGAGCTGGAGCGATTTGAAGCCCGCGAAACCGAGGCGAAAACACAACTGCTGCGAGCGCTGGTGGCCCTTCCACGGGACACCAGCGAAGCCGGATTCGAGCACTCCGCGTCCATCTATCTGGACAGGGCCACAAAGCTGGGCAATGAGTACACCCAGGCGCTGGACCAACTCGAAAACTGGCGTCTGGCGGGTGGCGGTGGCTCGGTACACCAGGCCAGACTGATGAGCCTGACCGTGGGTCAGCACCGCTGTTTCGGCTCGTGGCTGCGGGTGAAAATGCGGATGTACGCCAAGACCACACAGATCTTTGTCGACAGCGCGAACCAACACACACTGGTACCGCGCAAGCAACAGATCGAAATCGCCACCGTCGCCACCGCGTTGAGCGACGAAATGATCACCACCCTGCAAACCCTGGATCACTCGCTGCAGGTATTGAACAGCCATTCGGCCAAGGCCAGAGAAGTGGCCACGAGACTGGAATTGCTGCTGCCAGACTTCAACACACTCGATCTCAAGGCCAATGAAATCGGCATGTCCTACGAGCGCTGTGTGGAGGAGAAACCGGGAGCCGCCATGAACGCCGCCCGCGCCGCGATCGGGATCATCACGGCCACGGCTGCCGATGCCAGTCATGAGCTGATCCTGCTGAGTAAAACCGCGGTGATCGCGGATGGACAGCCGGCGCGGATCGAACGTTTATCGCAGTGGAACGATCTCTTCGCCAGCCTCGGTGAACGCGTGGAGCAATTGCCTGCGGCCCATCCCGGCCAGTTCGTTCAGGCCAGGCTCGACAGGGTTCGCGAGCTGATCGGCGAGTTTCATGCAGTGGCTCGCGAACGCCTGACCACAGAATTGCCCGAACCGGAAGAACGACCCGCCCCCGTCAAGTCCCGGCCGCAGCCTTCAACGTCGCAGCCCAAGGTGAAGGTCACCAAAAGCCGTCCTCGCCCCGAAACAAGTGAACAGACCTCCATGGCCCAGAGCGGCGAGTCGGAGGCCGAGACAACGTTCGTCAAACTCACCGCTCAAAGGCCCGAACCGAAGGCGCCCGCCGATGACGAGGACCTCATTTCAGCGGCAATGGCGCTCGAAGCGAACATCGACAGCTTCAACAGCAAAACCCGCGAGGATGCCAGGCGTTCGGGGCGCATTCCCGCTGACATCCGCGACATGTTCGAACAGCAAGTCGACCGCCTCAAACAGATGGCCATCGATGTCGACAGCGCGATCACCCGAAGAAAAAATGCCAGGAAGGATCCTTGGCCCATCGCCTCCCTCATCCCAAGCCTGCGCGAAGGCGCAACCCGCACCCACGCCGACGGCATTGCGACCTACGCAGCCATGCTCAAACAACGCAAACCTCGGGAAACCTATTTCCACTGGCTGCACGACAACGGGCAGGTCAACGTGATCAAGGACCCACGCGGACGCATTCGCACCCGGCATCGCGGGGACTACTTTCAGGAGTACCGGATTCTCGACAAGGCCAACGCAAACAAACCGCTATGGGTCGCGCACTTTCATTACGACCAGCTCGGGGATGCGGATGAGCTGTACACCATTGCCCATCTGAAATTCGCCGATGCGTATCTGCAAACGCTGGATGACAAAACCCGCCAGACACTGGACACCTTCGACGCCGTCGACAATGCGCTACGGCGTATCGTCGATCCGCAGGTGCGCGACCTGTTCCTCAAACCACAGGCCGACGCTCGACCGAAAGATGATTAACTGCGCCAGACTTCGCGCAAGCGGGCCAGAGCCGACTCGATCGCCGGCTCCGGCACCGCCGCAAAACCGAGCACCAGACCGGCGCGCTGATCGATCGGCGTCGTCGAGTCCGGCAGCCAGTACTTGCTCAAGCCGTGGATTTCCACCTCGACGCTGGCGGCCTGTTCGATCAGTTGCTGTTCGCGGGCCACGCTGTCGACCGCCACCGTCAAATGCAGTCCGGCGGACACGGCCGGCAGTTCGCCGACACCCGCCAAACCCTGGGGCCAACCATTGATGAGCGCATTGCGCCGGCAGAGTGCAGCCCGGCGCATCCGCCGGATGTGCCGCTGAAAGTGCCCGGCCGCCATGAACTCGGCCATCACCGCCTGGGTGCTCACCTCGGAATGCCGGACATCCACCGCGCGCCGCTGTGCAAAGGCCTCCACCAACCCCGGCGGCAACACCAGATAACCCAGGCGCAGCGCCGGGAACGCGACTTTGCCGAAGGTGCCGACGTATAAGACGCGACCCTGGCGATCGAGCGCAGCCAACGGAGCCAATGGCGCGCCGGTGTAGCGATATTCGCCGTCGTAATCGTCCTCGACGATCCAGCCCCCGGTGCGCTCGGCCCAGGCCAGCAATTCCAGGCGTCGCGCCAGGCTCATCACCACCCCTGTCGGGTATTGATGAGACGGCGTGACATAAGCCACCCGGCAATCTTCGGCGGCAGACAGCGCTGCGCAATCGATGCCCTCCTCATCCACCGCAATGCCGTGCAATCGACCGCCGGCCAGCGCGAAGGCATGCCCCGCTGCGCGGTAGCCGGGATTCTCGATGCCCACGCCGGCGCCAGGCTCCACCAGCAACTGTGCACAAAGGCTGATTCCTTGCTGTGCGCCACTGGTGATCACAATTTGCTCAGCGGAGCACTGCATGCCCCGCGAACTGCGCAAATAGGCAGCGATCAGTCCGCGCAGCCGCGCATCGCCCGCCGGGTCGCCGTAACACAGTTGCTGCAAATCGGGTTTACGCCAGAACGCCGCATTCAGCTTGGCCCAGACGTCGAACGGGAACAGATCGAACGCCGGAACACCCACCCTGAAAGCCCGTGGCGGACCACTCGGCGGCGTAGGCAAATGGTTCTGTTCAAGCCGCTGCATCGCACCGCTGTGGATAACTTTGCTGGATAAATCCCCAGTGGAATCGACCGGTTTTGTGGATAAGGCTGTGGGTAAGCCTGTTGAAAACCCTGTGGATACTTTTGTGGATAATTTTTTCGTCGGTGTCGTCGATTGGGGCAACTGCGCCACATAAGTACCGTCCCCGACCCGCCCTTCGATAAAGCCTTCGGCATACAACTGATCGTAAGCACGCACCACGCTGTTGCGGGAAATCGTCAATGCCGCCGCCAGATCGCGACTGGCCGGCAGGCGTGTGCCGCTGGCCAGGCGTCCGTCGAGCACCCGCAGGCGCAAGGCCTGATAGAGCTGACGGCTCAGGCCTTTGCGGCGATCGAGTTCGATGCCGGCAGGGTTGAACGGCAGCGACAGCGTGGTCGAATCGGGCATGGCAATGGACCTATGAAATTGGTCATCAATGGCTCTTACAACAGACCAATAGCCTGCCTACGATGCAGGCATTCGCCAAGGAAAATTTCTCCATGTACACGCCCCGCGCCTTTGCCATCGACGACTTGTCCCAACTGCACGAACTGATCCTCGCCACCCGCCTCGCCATTCTGGTGACTCACGGCGAACAGGGCTTGCAGGCCAGCCATGTGCCAGTGCTGCTGCATCGTGAACAAGGCCCGAACGGCACGCTGTACGGGCATCTGGCCAAGGCCAATCCACAGTGGAAAGACCTGCGCGACGGCGCCGAGGCCATGCTGATTTTTCCCGGTGCCGATGCCTATGTCAGCCCGGGCTTTTACCCGAGCAAGGCCGAGCACGGCAAAGTCGTGCCGACCTGGAACTACGTTGCCGTGCACGCCTACGGTCACGCCGAAACCTTCAGCGATGGCGGTCGTCTGCTGGACATTGTCAGCACCCTCACCAATCGCCATGAGGCCGGCCGCGCCCAGCCCTGGTCGGTCGACGATGCACCGGCCGATTACATCGACGGCATGCTCAAGGCCATCGTCGGGTTTGCCATTCCGATCGACCGTCTCGAAGGCAAGCGCAAGCTCAGCCAGAACCGCAGTCCCGAAGACATCGCCGGCGTGCGCGAAGGCCTGGCCGCCAGCCCCGACTTCAACGATCAAACCCTCGCTCACTTGATGCGTTAAGGAAATCACCATGAGTCAGATCGACATTCGCCCGGTCAGCGCCGCCGATCACGCGGCCTGGCTGCCGCTGTGGCAGGCCTACCTGCGCTTCTACAACACCGAATTGCCGGAGGCCGTCAGCCAAAGCACCTGGCAGCGTTTTCTCGACCCGAACGAACCGACCCACGCGGCCCTCGCCTGGGCCGACGGCAAAGCGCTGGGCATGGTGCATTTCATCTACCATCGTTCGAACTGGAGCATCGAAAACTCCTGCTACCTGCAAGACCTGCTGGTGGAGCCGCAAACCCGTGGCACCGGCGTCGGTCGTCTGCTGATCGAACACGTCTACGCCACCGCCAAGGCCGACGGTTGCTGCAAGGTGCACTGGCTGACCCACGAAACCAACGACACGGCGATCCAGCTCTACGAGCGCATCGCCGAGCGTCCGGGTTTCATCCAGTTTCGCAAAGCCATTTAAGGAGCCACGCGCATGACGATTTCTCTCGCCGACTGGAAAGGCGTGCCGCCGCCCTCCACCACCCTGATCGAAGGCCGCTTCATCCGCCTGGAAAAACTCGACCCGGCGCGCCATGGCGACGACCTGTTCAACGCCCTGCAAGGCCCGGGCGCCGACCCGAAACTCTGGGACTATTTGCCCTACGGCCCGTTTCCGGAGCGCAGCGCTTTCAATGACTGGCTGAACAACCATGCTGCCCACAGCGACCCGTACTTCTTCAGCGTCATCGACCGCGCCAGCGGCCAGGTGCAAGGCATCCTCAGCCTGATGTCGATCGTCCCGGCCCAGGGCCGCATCGAAATCGGCCACGTCACCTTCGGCGCGCCGATGCAGCGCTCGCCGAAAAGCACCGAGGCGGTCTACCTGCTGGCCAAGGAATCCTTCGCCCTCGGCTACCGTCGCCTCGAATGGAAATGCAACAACGGCAACGCCCGCTCCAAATACGCGGCCGAGCGGTTGGGTTTCAGCTTCGAAGGCGTGTTCCGCCAGCACATGGTTGTGAAAGGCCAGAACCGCGATACCGCGTGGTACTCGATCCTGGACTCGGAATGGCCGGCGATTGCGACCGGGTTCGAGCGCTGGTTGAGCGATGAGAATCAGACGGCGGAGGGGCAGGTGAAAGGGTTGGTTGAGTGCCGCGGCTGAGTATGTAAACGCAAAGAAGGAAGCCCCCGACGGCGAGTGCGGCAGTTGAAGGGGTTTCCTGTCTGTTATTGCTTCATCTGCAACGAATTGCAGATGAAGCATCCAACCCGCAGACATATCTGCAAAAGAATGCACATAACCCAGACATCATTCTGTAAACCCCCTCCGCTATACAGAACGCCCTCGCTAATAACTAAAAGGACGTTCTCCCTATGCCGCTCCCGCCTCAGCGCCTGTCGCTCGCTACCGCCCTGTTGATCGCCACCGGCGCCGCCCACGGCAAGACCGTGCAGATCGACACCGCCACCACCGCGTCGCAGACATTGGGCGGCAACGACACCCTGACGATTTCGGCGCCGGGCAGCATTACCAACAGCGGCAAGGCCGTGAGTCTCAAGGATGGCACCAGCGGTGTCGGCGTGATCATCGATAACGCCGGCAAGATCATTTCCAGCGGTGGCCGGGCGATTGATAGCAGCGGCGATTTGACCCAGGCGCGCAATTACGCCATCTACAACCGCAGCGGCGGACAGATTCTCGGCTCCAACGACGCGATTCGCATCGACAGCAACTTCGTCAGCGGCAGCCTGTTGATCGACAACAGCGGCACCATTCGCTCGACCACCGGCCAGGGCCTGGATCTGGATGCGTTGCGCAGCAACGGGGTGAAAACCACCATCATCAACCGCGCAGGCGGGCTGATTCGCGGCGACGCCAGCGACGGCATGAAGACCGGCGCCAACGCGACCATCAGCAACTATGGCGAGATCTCGACCGGTGACTCGCACAACGCCGACCAGAAGTTCGACGGCATCGATATCGACACCGCGACCGGTGTCAGCGTGACCAACTACGGCGTGATTTCCGGCGGCCGACATGGCATCACCACCGACCTCGGGGCGACGCTGGTCAACTACGGGCAGATCACCGGGCGCAATGGTTCCGGTTTCGGTTCCGACGGCGACGGCACGGTGATCAACCACGGCACCATCACTGGTGCGTATTCCGGGTTGCAGCCCAACGGCGACGGTGACGGCGTGGACATCGACAAAATCGCCCACATCGAAAACTACGGCACCATTCAAGGCGTTGGCGCCGGCGGTGTGGACAAGGGCGGTTTCGCCAACGGCAGTGAAGGCATCGCGCTGGGCGGCGGTTACATTCTCAACGCCAAGAGTGCCCTGATCAGCGGTGCCAACAGCGCCATTCTGGTGGACGACGGCAGCGGTGGTTCGGGGCTGGCGGCCACCACGCTGGAAAACTACGGCACCATTCAAGGGCTCGACGGTTTCGGCGTGAAGTTCGTCGGTGAGTTCGCCGACAACGTGATCAACGGCGGCACGATCACCGGCAGCAACGGCCTGGCGCTGGACCTGGGCGGTGGCAACGACAGCCTGACCTTGCGCAACGGCAGTCGTTTTGTCGGCGTGGTCGATGGCGGCACCGGTTACGACCGGGTAGTGATGGACGACGCGGCGGGCGGCAGCTTCGGTGCCAGCCGCAATTTCGAATGGCTGGAGGTCAAACAAGGCGCCTGGACCCTCACCGGCAGCGGCGATTTCAGCGACGGCGGTGCCGTGCGCAACGGCGCCACCCTGATCAACCAGGGCGACATCGCCGGCAACCTGACCGTTGACGCCGGCGGTGTGTATGCCGGCGGTGGTTCTGTGGGCAACCTCAACCTGAATGGCACGTTGCGCACTGACACCCGCCTTGGCACTGCAACCGTCGTGCACGACTTGAACATGGGCAGCGCATCCACCCTCGCCTACGGCGTCAACGCCGATGGCAGCAGCGCGCCGGTCCAGGTCGGCGGCACGGCCAACCTCAATGGCGCGACGCTGGCAGTCAATCCCGGCAGCGGCACGTATCCGTGGCAGAGCCATTACACGGTGCTGCAGGCTGCGCAGGTCAACGGTACGTTTGGCGCGGTCACCAGCGACTACGCGTTCCTCACGCCAACCCTCGCTTACACGCCGACTCAGGTCGACCTGACCTACACCCGCAACGACGTGGCGTTCAATGAATTCGCCGCCACCGGTAACGGCAGCAACGCGGCCAACAGCCTGGCCTCAATGGGCAAGAACAATGCGCTGTACAACGCCTTGCTCAACACTACTCAAAGCAGTGCTGGCGCAGCCATCGAGCAACTGGCCGGCGCCAGCAACGCCAACCTGACCAGCGCCACACTCGGCGCCAGCAGCCAGGTCGGCAGCAGCATGCTCTCGGCGATGCAACAGATGGGCGGCAGTCCCGGCTTGATGGTCGGCCTCGATCAGCGCGACACACCGATCCTCGCCGCCAACGGCGTACCGGCCGCAGCCCGAAACCTGAATGATCCCAATGCTCAGGGCCGGCTCTGGCTGCAAGCCATCGGCGGCTACGGCAAGCTCGATGGCGAACACGGCAATGGCAGTCTGGAGCAGCGCACCAAGGGCAGCGTACTCGGTGCCGACTGGGCGCTGAATCCGCAATGGCGACTGGGCGTGCTCGGTGGTTATTCGAAGACCGATCTGGACGCCACCGGCGTCGATGGCAATGTCGAAAGCTGGCACGCCGGGGTCTATGCCCAGCATCAAAACGGCCCGATAGCCTTGCGTCTGGGCGCGGCCTACAGCGGTCATCAGGGCGAGAGCAAACGCACGGTCGCGTTCAACGGTTTCAGTGACCGCCCCAAAGGCGAATACGACGCCAACAGCCAGCAAGCCTTCGCCGAACTAGGCTACGCCATGGGCAGCGGGCGGCTCAGCGCCGAACCGTTCGCCAGCCTCGGCTACCAGCGCTATCACCGCGACCGCTATCAGGAAAAGGGTGGCGCGGCGGCGTTACAAATCGACAGTCAGACTCAGGACAACTTCAGCAGCACCGTCGGTCTGCGCCTGGCGCACCTGAACTCGCTCGAAAACGGTATGAGCCTGACCCCGCGCATGGCGGCAGGCTGGAAACACACGTATGGCGATGTCAGCAGCTCGACCCGTCAGGCGTTCGTCGTCGGTGGCACCGCGTTCAGCGTCGATGGCAGCTCGCTGGATCGTGACAGCCTGGTCCTCGAAGCGGGACTGGATCTGGGCGTTTCGGCGCGGCATACGCTGGGGTTTGGTTACAGCGGCGAGATTGGCAATAACAGTCGCAATCACGGGTTGATCGGGCAGTGGCAGATGAGTTTCTGAGGTTTCGCCAATCGATACTTCAGCGGGGGTTGTAGGCAAAGGCATCTGGTCGACCGGGTAAACCAGGGCAGGCTCATCACTCGCCACCGACCGGGCTACAAAAGCAGACGTCATCCCCTGCGCCCGGCTCGGAATCGCCCGGCATCGGTGTACCGGCCTCGACTTTTACAGTTTGGCCTCATCCTTCATGAGGCCAAACTGAATGCCCATTCAATGCAAATACAAGCTCCAACATCTTGTCCTGGCGGTTGCGCTGGCTATCGGTTGCGTAGAGTTTTCACTGGCGGAGCAATCAGAACCCGACGCGCACGTCGATATCGAGGTGAAGGTCAAAAAGCCGCGCAAGAAGAAGGAAATACCTGCTCCACTCAGTCTCGCCGAAGAAATACCGCGTGAAGAAAGGATCGTTCCGACACCCGAAACAAGCCCCGTCAGCACTGAGGTTCCGGCAGTACCCGCTCACACATCCGATGACATTCAACCCAAGAAAGTCGCCACGACAGAGAGCGGCAGCGCGCTCGAAGAAAGCATCGAAAAACCAACGCCCTTACCGGAACCGGTTCTGGCCGAAACGCCCGCAGCTCAACAAACCCAAGTGGTTGACCAACCACCGTCAACGGATTCCCCTCCACCTCCAGGCAATGCAGCCATCGCAGCCCTGCAAGCTACCGACGAGGCCACAGCCGCCCTCGCCTACGATCAACTCGCTGGCGGCAGCAACGCCAACCTCGCCAAGGCAACCCTGAGCAGCGTCACGCCGGTCAGCGCCAGCCTGCTGTCGGCCATGCACCCACTCGACAACATCCACGATACCCAAGGAAACGCACCTCGCCATGCAGCCGGAAGTGCCGACAGCGGCAGGGTCTGGCTGCAAGCCCTCGGACACGGCGGGAAACTGGATCGCGATGAGGAACCCATGCAGCACGCCACCAAGGGACTGCTACTCGGTGCGGACTGGCGCCTCGATGAAGCATGGCGCCTGGGATTGATGGGCGGCACCTCCGACACGCGCATCGACAGCAAAGAGCTGGACGGCGATCTCGACAGTTGGCACCTGGGCGCTTATGCCTTGCGCCAGACAGGTCCGTTGTCACTTCGGCTCGGTGCAATCTGGAGCAGCCATGAAGGCAGCACACGCCGCGAAGTCGCGTTCGGTCGCTTCCATGACCGGCTCAAGGGCAGCTACCACGCCAGCACCCAGCAAGCGTTCATCGAGTCGGGATACAACCTTGGCCGGGCCAACGTCAGCATCGAGCCGTTTGCCGGCCTCGGCTACCAACGCTACCAGCGTGACGGCTACACCGAGAAAGGTGGGGCTGCGGCGCTCAAGGTTCACGCCCAATCCCAAGGCAACTTCAACACCACTGTCGGCCTGCGCATGGCGAAAGTCAGCACGCTGGATAACGGCATGCGCCTCACGCCACGATTCAGCGCGGGGTGGAAACACGTTTACGGCGAAACCTACACCAGCACCCGCCAACGGCTGGCCACCGGCGGCCATGACTACACCGTTTACGGCGCCGAACTGGATCGCAACAGTCTGCAGCTCGACACCGGGCTGGATCTGGCGATCTCGAACAGCCACGCTGTGGGTGTCGGTCTGACCGGAGAAATCGGCACCGACAGTCGCAACCACGGCGTATCGGGCCAGTGGCGAATGGCGTTCTGAGCCCCGGTCGGGCGCTGCCGCTCACTGCGGCAGCGCCTGAAAGGCAAAAAAAAGGGGAGCACATGCCCCCCCGAGGTTTAAAGCGTTGTATCGAGGCCGTTATCTCAGCCTTCGATCTCGATCAGGATTTCGCCCGGGTTCACCCGGTCACCCTTGGCAACATGAATGGCAGTGACCTTGCCGGCAATCGCGGCCTGGACTTCGGTTTCCATCTTCATCGCTTCGGTGATCAGCACAGCCTGGCCCGCCTTGACGGTGTCGCCTTCCTTGACCAGCACATCGACGATGTTGCCCGGCATGGTGGTGCTGACGTGGCCCGGTGCCGAAGCCTGCTTGCGCTTGCTGCTGCCGCCACCGACGAATTCGTTGAGCGGTTCGAACACCACTTCTTCCGGCATGCCGTCGATGGACAGGTAGAAGTGACGCTTGCCTTCGGCCTTGACGCCGACACCGGTGATGTCCACGCGGTAGGTTTCGCCGTGGACGTCGATGACGAACTCGGTTGGCACGCCTTCGCCGCCGGCCGAAGCCACCTTGCCTGCTTCCGGGATCGGCAGCAGCACTTCCGGGGTGAGGGTGCCAGCGGCACGCTCTTCGAGGAATTTGCGGCCGATGTCCGGGAACATGGCGAAGGTCAGCACGTCTTCTTCGGACTTGGCCAGTGCGCCGATATCGGCACGCAGCTTGGTCATTTCCGGTTTGAGCAGATCGGCCGGACGTACGTCGATCACTTCTTCGCTGCCGATGGCCTGACGACGCAGCTTCTCGTTCACGGTGCCCGGCGCCTTGCCGTAGCCGCCTTGCAGGTAGAGCTTCACCTCGTTGGTGATGGTCTTGTAACGCTCACCGGCCAGCACGTTGAAGAACGCCTGGGTGCCGACGATCTGCGAAGTCGGGGTCACCAGCGGCGGGAAGCCGAGGTCTTCGCGCACGCGCGGGATCTCTGCCAGCACTTCGTTCATGCGGTTCAGCGCGCCCTGCTCTTTCAACTGGTTGGCCAGGTTGGAAATCATCCCGCCCGGTACCTGGTTGACTTGAACACGGGTGTCGACGGCGGTGAATTCGCTTTCGAACTGGTGGTACTTCTTGCGCACGGCGTAGAAGTACAGGCCGATTTCCTGCAGCAGTTCCAGGTTCAGACCGGTGTCGAACTCACTGCCCTTGAGGGCTGCGACCATCGATTCGGTACCCGGGTGGCTGGTGCCCCAGGCGAAGCTGGAGATCGCGGTGTCAATGTGGTCGGCACCGTTTTCAATGGCCTTCAACTGGCACATTGCGGCCAGACCGGCGGTGTCGTGGGAGTGGATGAACACCGGCAGCGATTGCTCGGCCTTGAGGGCTTTGACCAGCTCACCGGTGGCGTACGGGGTCAGCAGGCCGGCCATGTCCTTGATCGCCACCGAGTCGCAACCCATGGCTTCCATTTGCTTGGCCTGGGCGACGAACGCGTCGATGGTGTGCACCGGGCTGGTGGTGTAGGCGATGGTGCCCTGGGCGTGTTTGCCGGCAGCCTTCACCGCTTCGATGGCCACGCGCAGGTTACGCACGTCGTTCATCGCGTCAAAGATGCGGAACACGTCGATACCGTTGACTGCGGCCTTGGCGACGAACGCCTTGACCACGTCATCGCTGTAATGGCGGTAGCCCAGCAGGTTCTGGCCGCGCAGGAGCATTTGCAGACGGGTGTTGGGCAGCGCGGCGCGCAGTTGGCGCAGGCGCTCCCACGGGTCTTCTTTCAGGAATCGTACGCAGGCGTCGAAGGTCGCGCCGCCCCAGACTTCCAGCGACCAGTAGCCGACCTTGTCCAGCTTGTCGCAGATCGGCAGCATGTCTTCGGTGCGCATGCGGGTGGCGAGCAGCGATTGATGGGCGTCGCGCAGGATGGTGTCGGTTACGAAAATCTTTTTAGTCATTGTTCTATTCCTCACAGGCCTGCGTGGGCGGCGATGGCGGCGGCGATGGCCAGGGCCAGCTCTTCGGGTTTGCGCTTGATCGAGTAGTTGGTCAGTTCAGGATGACTTTCAACGAAGCTGGTATTGAACTGGCCGCTACGGAATTCCGGGTTGCGCAGGATTTCCTGGTAGTAAGCGGCGGTGGTCTTGACCCCTTGCAGACGCATGTCGTCGAGGGCGCGCAGACCACGGTCCATCGCCTCTTCCCAGGTCAGTGCCCATACAACCAGTTTCAGGCACATCGAGTCGTAGAACGGCGGAATGGTGTAGCCGGTATAGATCGCCGTGTCGGTGCGAACGCCCGGGCCGCCGGGGGCGTAGTAGCGAGTGATCTTGCCGAAGCTCGGCAGGAAGTTGTTCTTCGGATCTTCAGCGTTGATCCGGAATTGCAGGGCAAAACCGCGATGCTGGATGTCTTCCTGTTTCACCGACAGCGGCAGGCCGGAGGCGATGCGGATCTGTTCGCGAACGATGTCGATCCCGGTGATTTCTTCGGTGATGGTGTGTTCCACCTGCACCCGGGTGTTCATCTCCATGAAGTACACCTCGCCCTCGGCGAGCAGGAACTCCACGGTGCCGGCGTTCTCGTAACCCACGGCCTTGGCCGCGCGCACCGACAGGTCGCCGATGTAGGCGCGCTGTTCCGGGGTCAGTTGCGGGCTCGGGGCGATTTCGATCAGCTTCTGGTTGCGGCGCTGAATCGAGCAGTCGCGCTCGAACAGGTGCACCACGTTGCCGAAGCTGTCACCGAGGATCTGCGCTTCGATGTGTTTCGGATTGACGATGCATTTTTCCAGGAACACTTCTGCCGAACCGAAGGCCTTGGTGGCTTCGGAAATGACCCGGGGGAAATTCTGTTCGAGTTCTTCGCGGCTGTTGCAGCGACGGATACCGCGACCGCCACCACCGGAGGTGGCCTTGAGCATCACCGGGTAACCAATGCGATCACCTTCGGTCAGCGCCTCTTCAATGCCCGAGACGTTGCCTTCGGTGCCCGGCGTCACCGGTACGCCAGCCTTGATCATGCTGCGGCGTGCTTCGGTCTTGTCGCCCATGCGGCGGATGACTTCCGCCGACGGGCCGATGAATTTGATACCGCGTTCGGCGCAGATGTCTGCCAGCTCGGCGTTCTCCGAAAGGAAACCGTAGCCGGGGTGCAACGCATCGCAGCCGGTTTCCACGGCCAGGTTCACCAGCTTGCGCGGGTTCAGGTAACCGGCCAGCGGCTCGGCACCAATGCTGTGGGCCTCGTCCGCACGCTTCACATGCAAGGCATGCCGGTCGGCGTCGGAAAAAATCGCAACCGAGCGAATGCCCATCTCGGCGCAGGCACGCACGATTCGTACGGCAATCTCACCACGGTTGGCGATCAGGATCTTTGTTATCACTTGGAGGTTCCCTTGAGCCGGTGGTACCCACGACCTGCTAGACCCAGGTCGACGCGTGACCAAATGTTTCAATCTGGTCGCGCCTTCACACTAGCGCTCACAAGGGATTAACAAAAATGAATAAAAATTGGGTCAGGCATAAGTAAAGACTTATAGTCATTGCACCAGCCAGCGGCCAGAGCCTGTAGAAAATGCGTAAGTCCTTGATGCGTATGACATTGCGTCAATTGCAGATCTTCAACGAAGTGTGTGATTTGCGCTCCTACAGCCGCGCAGCCGAGGAAATGTCTCTCACACAACCGGCCGTCAGCCTACAGATTCGTCAGCTCGAAGAGCTGATCGGGCAGCCGCTGTTCGATTACGTCGGCAAAAAACTCTACATGACCGAGGCGGCAGAAGCACTCCAGCGCGCCAGCCGCGACATCTTCGGCCGCCTGGAAAACCTCGACATGCAGCTGTCGGACATGCAGGGCTCGCTACAGGGCCAGTTGAAACTGGCGGTGGAATCCAGCGCCAAATACTTCGTGCCGCACTTGTTTGCAGCCTTCAAGCGCCAGCATCCGGAAGTGAACCTGCAACTGACGGTGGTCAACCGCGGCCAGGTGATTCGCCGGCTCTCCGACAACCGCGACGACCTGGTGATCATGTCGATGGTGCCGCAGGACATGGGCCTGGAATTCCTCCCCTTCCTCAATAACCCGATCGTGGCGGCCGCGCGACCGGACCATCCGCTGGCACACATGGGGCCGCTGCGTTTGCAGGATCTGGAGCCCTACACTCTGCTGATTCGCGAACCCGGCTCGGGAACGCGACTGGCTTGCGAGGAGTACTTCAAGGAGAAGCGCGTGCACTTCACCCAGACCCAGGAAGTGGCGTCGGCGGAAGCTCAGCGTGAGTGCGTATTGGCGGGTCTGGGCCTGGCACTGTTGACGCGCCACGCCCTGAACCTGGAGCTGGCGACCGGCGGCCTGGTGGAGCTGCCGGTCGAAGAGTTGCCGCTGTTGCGCAGCTGGTGCCTGGTGCAAGCCAAAGCCAAACGGTTGTCACCGGTGGCCCACGCCTTCCTGGCGTTTATCCGCAGCGAACGGGTGCAGATCAGCGCGCTGGTTGAGCGCTTCGACGGGAAGCTGAAGGCGCTGCCTGCCAGTGATTGATGTCCTCGGGAAAATCGCCGATTTCGGCCTGAAGCTGACGGAGTTCGAAGCGATCTTCGATAGCGCGGCGAAATTCCATGCGGCGCTGGTCTTCCTGCTGACGACGGGTTTTCGCGGCGCTGTTGCGTTCTTCGTAAGGCTGAGCCATTTCGAGTCTCCCAAGGCGATTACGGGAGTTTCACGATAGGCGCGAGGGATGACGGTTTGGCTGCGTCGGGGTTACAGGCAGATGAAGATTGCCTTCACCCCATGACCATCAGTCATCCAGCGCTTTCACCGATTTTGGCGACAGCCGCAAGCTGCGCAGACTGCGTTTGACGCTCTTGAGGTGGTTGACCAGACTCGGCCCGCGCGCCATGGCCACGCCCATCGCCAACACGTCGATCACCACCAGGTGGGCGATACGCGAGGTCAGCGGCGTATAGATTTCGGTGTCTTCATGAACATCGATCGCCAGGTTGACGGTCGACAGCTCGGCCAGCGGCGTCTGGCTCGGGCACAAGGTGATCAGCGATGCACCGCTCTCGCGCACGAGGTTGGCGGTGATCAGCAGGTCTTTGGAACGGCCGGACTGGGAAATGCAGATCGCCACGTCGGTCGGCTTCAGCGTCACCGCCGACATCGCCTGCATGTGCGGGTCGGAATACGCCGCCGCAGTCAGCAGCAGGCGGAAGAACTTGTGCTGCGCATCCGCCGCCACCGCGCCCGACGCACCAAAACCATAGAATTCGACGCGCTGGGCCTGGGACATCAGCGTCACCGCTCGCTGCAATTCCAGCGGATCGAGCTTCTCGCGAACCTCCATCAGCGTGTGCAACGTGGTGTCGAAAATCTTCAGGCTGTAGTCGGCGACGGAATCGTCTTCATGGATCGCGAACTGACCAAAACTGGCACCGGCCGCGAGGCTTTGCGCGAGTTTGAGTTTCAGGTCCTGAAAACCGGAGCAACCGATGGCGCGACAGAAGCGCACGATGGTCGGCTCGCTGATGCCGACGCTGTGGGCCAGGTCGGCCATGGAACTGTGCATCACTGCCGCAGGGTCAAGCAGCACGTGGTCGGCGACCTTGAGCTCCGACTTGCGTAACAGGTGACGTGACTGGGCGATGTGTTGCAGCAGATTCAAGGGGCTGGACTCTTGTTATGGAAAGATGTGCTTTGGCCAGATGCCAAGGATGTAGCAAGCTTGTAGTTATACTACATGAATCCGCATTTTGCCTGCTCAATGCGTAACTGGATCGCCCCGGATCAGGCGACATGCGCTGCATGTAGCCCTTTACCGGGGATTTTCCTGCTGGCGCAACAACCCGGCCAGACCGGCAGCCTCCACCGGACGGCTGATCAGATACCCCTGCACCTCGTCGCAGCCTTCGGCCTTCAAGAACTCAAGCTGCTCCGGCCGCTCGACGCCTTCGGCCACCACTTTCAAGGACAAGCCATGGGCCATGGCGATAATCGCGCGGGTGATCGCCGCGTCCTCGCTGCCCTCGCCCAACCCGCGGATAAAGGCCTGATCGATCTTCACGTAATCCACCGGAATCCGCTTCAGATAGCTCAGCGATGAATAGCCGGTGCCGAAATCGTCGATCGCCAGTTTCACCCCCAGATCCCGCAGCTGCTGGAACGTGGCGATGATGTGTTCGACGCTGTCGAGCAACTGGCTTTCGGTCAGTTCCAGTTCGAGGTAGTGCGGAGCCAGGCCGGTTTCCTCCAGCACTTGTCGCACCAGGCTGACCAGTTTCCCCTGACGCAGCTGATGCACCGACAGGTTCACTGAAACCCGGATCGGTGCCAGCCCCTGACGCTGCCATTCGCAGGCCTGCCAACAGGCCTGGCGCAACACGAACTCGCCAATCGGACCAATCAACCCAGTCTCTTCAGCCAGACCGATAAAGTCCCCCGGCGGCACCCGGCCCATGGTCGGGTGATCCCAGCGCACCAGCGCTTCGGCCGCATTGAGACGACCAGTCGCCAGACACAGTTTCGGCTGGTAGAACACGTTCAGTTGCTGGTCTTCGATGGCTTTGCGCAGCTGGTTTTCCAGCTGCAAACGCTCCAGCGTGCTGGCTTGCAGGCTGTCGGTGTAGAACTGGAAGTTGTTGCCGCCCAGATGCTTGGCATGTTGCATGGCCATATTCGACTGGCTGACCAGCGCGGAAATCTCCCGGGCGTTGTCCGGCAACATACTGATGCCCATCGAGGCGCTGACCACCAATTCATGCCCCTCTACCGTCAGTGGCAGGCGCAGTTTGGCCGACAGCCGCGTGGCGACCCGCGCCAGGCTCGACAGGTTGCCATAGGCATCGAACAGCACCGCGAATTCGTCGCCGGACAACCGGGCAATCGTGTCGGCTTCCGGCAAGGCACTGACCAGACGCCGCGACATCCTTTGCAGCAACTGGTCGGCAATCTCGTGGCCAAGGCTGTCGTTGAGCAGCTTGAATCGATCCAGATTAATGTGCAGCAGCGCCAGACTCCGCCGCCCGCCCTGCCGCACGCGCTGATGGGCTTCGTGCAGGCGTTCGCGGAACAGCGAGCGGTTGGCCAGGCCGGTGAGTTCGTCGTAGTGGGTCAGGTAGCGCATGCGCTCTTCGGATTCGCGGCGCGCCGACAGATCGGCGAAGAAGCCGACGATATGACTCACATTTCCCCGGCTGTCGCGCACCGCATTCAGTTGCAGCCACTGCGGGTACAACTCGCCGTTCTTGCGGGTCTCCACCAGTTCGCCCTGCCAGCTGCCGTGCTGCTCCAGCGCATGACGGATGGCGACATAGTGTCGGCGGGCATCACGACTGCATGGCAGTTCAACGACGTTGCGCCCGAGCATGTCGTCGATGTCGTAACCGGTGACCCGGCTGAAAGCCTGATTGATGGCGATCAGCGAATAATTCGGGTCGAGGATCACGATACCTTCGCTGGCGGCCTCGAATACCGTGGCGGCCAGTTGCTGCTGGGCCTCCAGACTTTTGCTGACACTGATGTCGCGCCGGGTGCCGACCATGCGGATCACCCGTCCGCTGTCGTCACGCTCCACCGCACGGCCACGGTCTTCGATCCAGACCCAGTGGCCGTCACCATGACGCACGCGGTACTCGATCTGATAATCCTCGGTGCGCCCCTTCAAATGCTCGATCAGTGCTCGCTTGAGGGCCGGAACATCTTCCGGGTGCAAGCGTGGGCGCAGATGCCTGAGCAGCCCGGTGACGTATTCCGGGTCAATGCCGAACAGCTCCTGAATCTGCGTGTGGTGAACCTCATCGGTCTGCAGATTCCAGTCCCACAGCCCCAACTCACTGGCCTTCAACGCCAGCGCCAGGCGCGCTTCGCTTTTGCTCAGGGCCTGATTGGCGGCGTCCAGCTCACGGCTGCGTTGGGCCACACGATCTTCCAGTTCGACCTGGGCTTCGCGCAATTTGCCCTCGGCGCAGCGGCGGTGTTCGATTTCTTTCGCCAACTCCTGATTGAGCTGTTCACTGCGCGATTGCGCCTGTTGCAGATGCTCGATCAGGTGCTGATTCTGGAAGCGACGCAGCAAGCCACGGTCGATCAGCCGATTGACCTGCCACGCCACCACGCTCAGGGAGCCGAGCAAAATCAGCCCGAGCCAGCCCCAGCCACGCGCCTGTTCGTCACCGCCCCAGAACAGATAGCCGATGGCCGGCAGCAGGCACGGCAAGGTAAAGGAAAGAAAGGCCGGGATGCTCACGGCATAAGCCACGCTGGCCGACAGGGTCGCGGCACCGATCAGGCCGAACACCCAGGCTTGCTGCATGAAGTTGTCGGCCGGGACCAGGGCGATGCCGGCGCCGGCCAGGGTCAGGCCGGTCATGGTCGAACCGAGCAGGAACATCCGCCCCCAGATCGGCTGGGCCTGGCGATCGGGAATCGCCGAGTCGAAAGCCGCGACCTGAATCACCCGCAGTGCCACCAGCGACAGCAGCCATACCATCCAGACGCTGACCACGAAATAACGCTGCGGGCTCCAGAGCAAACCGGCGCAGACCAGACCATTGATCAACATGAACAGGGTGGGCAACAGCGAACCCTGATAAAGAAGGCGCGTGCGCTCGACCGCCATCTGGGTGGCGTAATGCTTGCGGATCACCCGGGGTTCCACAGAGGGGCCCGACAGGTCGAAGCTGAGGGTCATAGGCAACGTTCTTGTTCTTATAAGTGTGAGCATGCGCCCGGAAACGTGGACGGAGCATACACAAGCCCAACCACTTGCCAAACTGCTCCAGATCATAATTTCGCCGAAACTTTTCGGCCTCCCGACACCCGCGAAAGCCCCGAAGCGAGGCGGGCCAACGCCTGTAGCCGGTGACCGACCGGTCGTCATTGGCAGCACTTTCATCGGCTAATGCAAAGCTCGGTTTGCCCGGGCCTGCGGCGCACCCTAGAATGCCCCGATGCGCGATGATCTCTCCCTTCTGCTGAACTCCCTCAACGATGCCCAACGCCAGGCCGTAGCGGCTCCCGTTGGTCGTCAATTGGTCCTGGCCGGTGCCGGCTCCGGCAAAACCCGAGTGCTGGTGCACCGTATCGCCTGGTTGATCCAGGTCGAAAACGCCTCGCCCCACTCGATCCTGTCGGTGACCTTCACCAACAAGGCCGCTGCCGAGATGCGTCACCGCATCGAGCAATTGCTGGGAATCAACCCGGCCGGCATGTGGGTCGGTACCTTCCACGGCCTGGCGCACCGCCTGTTGCGGGCGCACTGGCAGGAAGCCGGGCTGAGCCAGACCTTCCAGATCCTCGACAGCGATGACCAGCAACGACTGGTCAAACGGGTGATCCGTGAGCTGGGGCTGGACGAACAGCGCTGGCCGGCCCGTCAGGCCCAGTGGTTCATCAACGGGCAGAAAGACGAAGGTCTGCGTCCGCAACACATTCAGGCCAGCGGCGATCTGTACCTGGCCACCATGCGCGGCATCTATGAAGCCTACGAGGCTGCCTGCCTGCGCGCCGGCGTCATCGATTTCTCCGAACTGCTGCTGCGCGCCCTCGACCTGTGGCGCGACCATCCGGGCCTGCTGGCGCATTACCAGAAGCGTTTCCGGCACATTCTGGTGGACGAGTTCCAGGACACCAACGCCGTGCAGTACGCCTGGTTGCGTCTGCTCGGCAAGGGCGGCGACAGCCTGATGGTGGTTGGCGACGACGACCAGTCGATCTACGGCTGGCGCGGCGCGAAAATCGAGAACATTCACCAGTATTCCTCCGACTTCCCGGACTCGGTGACCATCCGTCTGGAGCAGAACTACCGCTCCACCGCCGGCATCCTGAAAGCCGCCAACGCCTTGATCGCCAACAACACAGGGCGTCTGGGCAAGGAACTGTGGACCGACGGCGGCGACGGCGAAGCGATCAACCTGTACGCCGCGTTCAACGAACACGATGAAGCACGCTACGTTGTCGAAACCATCGAAAGCGCGCTGAAAACCGGCCTGGCTCGCAGCGATATCGCGATTCTTTACCGCTCCAACGCCCAATCCCGTGTTCTGGAAGAAGCCTTGCTGCGCGAACGCATTCCGTACCGCATCTATGGCGGCCAGCGCTTCTTCGAGCGGGCGGAAATCAAGAACGCCATGGCCTACCTGCGTTTGCTGGAAGGTCGCGGCAACGATGCGGCGCTGGAACGGGTGATCAACGTCCCGGCCCGCGGCATCGGCGAAAAAACCGTCGAAGCGATTCGCGACCATGCCCGCCACAGCGATGTGTCGATGTGGGAAGCCATGCGCCAACTGGTGGCCAATAAAGGCCTGACCGGTCGTGCCGCCGGCGCCCTCGGCGCGTTTATCGATCTGATCGAGAACCTCGCCGCCAAATGCGCCGAGATGCCGTTGCACCTGATGACTCAGACTGTCATCGAGCAATCCGGCCTGATCGCTTACCACGAAGCGGAAAAAGGCGAGAAAGGCCAGGCCCGGGTGGAAAACCTTGAGGAACTGGTCAGCGCCGCGCGCAACTTCGAGAACACCGAAGAAGACGAAGACCTGACGCCACTGGCGGCGTTCCTCGGCCACGCTTCGCTGGAGGCCGGCGACACCCAGGCCGACGAGCACGAAGACAGCATTCAGTTGATGACCCTGCACAGCGCCAAGGGCCTGGAATTCCCTTACGTGTTCCTGGTGGGCATGGAAGAAGGCCTGTTCCCGCACAAGATGAGCCTGGAAGAACCGGGACGTCTTGAAGAAGAACGGCGCCTGGCCTACGTCGGCATCACCCGGGCGATGCAGAACCTGGTGATGACCTACGCTGAAACCCGACGCCTGTACGGCAGCGAAACCTACAACAAGGTGTCGCGATTCGTACGGGAAGTACCGAAAGGCCTGATTCAGGAAGTGCGCTTGTCGAACAGCGTCAGCCGACCGTTCGGCGGCAACCAGTCGATGAGCGGCAGCAACTTGTTCAACGGCGCCGAGATCCCGGAAACCGGTCTCAGCCTCGGCCAGGCCGTACGGCACTCGATCTTTGGCGACGGCGTGATCCTCAACTTCGAAGGCGCCGGCGCCCAGGCGCGGGTTCAGGTGAACTTCAGCGAAGGCAGCAAGTGGCTGATGCTGGGTTACGCGAAGCTGGAAGCGATCTAAAGTTGCTCATCGTTCCCACGTCGAGGCGTCTGCGTGGGAACGATCACACGGCAACGGTTCAATCCTGAAAGGTACGAAACATGGGCTCTGGCTTCTTTTCCTCCTGGACATTCTGGGCCCTGCTCTCGGCCACCTTCGCCGCGCTGACGGCGATCTTCGCCAAGGTCGGCATCGAAAACGTCAACTCCGACTTCGCCACCCTGCTGCGCACCATCGTGGTACTCGTCAGTCTGGCCTTGATTTTGTACGCCACGGGCCAATATCAGTCCTTGGGATCGATCTCTGCCAAGAGCTATCTGTTCCTGCTGCTGTCGGGCCTGGGTACCGGGGCTTCGTGGCTGTGCTACTTCCGGGCATTGAAAGTCGGACCGGCCTCGCTGGTCGCCCCGGTGGACAAGCTCAGCGTGGTGCTCGTGGCGGTGCTCGGTGTGATCCTGCTGGGCGAGAAACTCGACCTGCGCCAATGGGGCGGCATCGGCCTGATCACGGCTGGCGTGGTGATGTTGGCGTTTCGACGCTGATCAATTTCCCACTGAACATACCTACTTTTCCTACAGACAAAAGTACATGGCCTTATTGCCTCGACCGAGCTGAACGTAACCTGTCAGGCAAAAGCCCGAAACACTCTCTCGCTAGCCAGTGACATTTCAGCTGTGCAACATGGCGCGCGTGTCTCCACAAACGGGAATTCCCTTTATGAAACGTTTTCTTAGCATCGCCATGGCGTTGTGCATCGGCCTGACGATGAGCCTCGACGCCAACGCCAAGCGCTTTGGTGGTGGCAAAAGCGCCGGCGCTGCGCCGACGCACCAGACCAGCCAGATGGCTCCTTCTTCTCCAAGCGTCGGCGGCGCGGCAGCGACCGCGGGCGCTGCCGGTGCCGCTGGCGCCGCCGCCAAGGCCGGTGGCGCTTCCAAATGGCTCGGCCCTCTGGCCGGCATCGCCGCCGGTGGCCTGCTCGCTTCCATGTTCATGGGCGGCGGCTTCCAGGGCATGCAGATCTTCGACATCCTGATCATGGCCGTGATCGCGTTCGTGATCTTCCGCTTCATCGCCGCTCGTCGCCGCAAGCAGCAGGAGCAATTCGCTCCGGCCGGCGCGCCGATGCAGCGTGAAGTGTTCGAGCAGAAGCCGGCTGCCATGGGTTCGATCTTCGGTGGTTCGGCCGCTCCGGCTGCCGCCCGTCCGGTGATCAACGCACCGGCCTGGTTCAACGAGCAGCGCTTCCTCGAAGCCGCCCGCAGCCACTTCCAGGCGTTGCAGCAGCACTGGGACGCCAACGAAATGGACAAGATCGCCGAGTTCGTGACCCCGCAAATGCTCGACTTCCTCAAGCGTGAGCGTGCGGATCTGGGTGATGGCTTCCAGTCCACCTACATCGACAACCTTCAGGTTCAACTGGATGGCGTGGATGATCGTGCGGACAAGACCATCGCGACCCTGACCTTCACCGGTGTGTCGAAAACCTCGCGTTTCGACCAGGGCGAAGTGTTCAGCGAAAGCTGGAACATGGAACGTCCGCAGGGCGACAACCAGCCTTGGCTGGTCGCCGGTATCCGCCAGAACGGCTGATCACCTCCGACGTTTTACCCGCAGCAATAAAAACCCCGGCCTCGGCCGGGGTTTTCTATTTCGCGGTTGCATCTATAGCGAGCTACTGTATAAACCGCCCCATATAAACCGCGCCATTCAAGCAAGAGGATCCCGGACGTGGAAGAAATCATCGAACAACTGCGCGAAGCCAACGAACCCGTACCGGTTCCCCTGGAGTTGCCTGACGAAGACCAACTGGTGGAAGTCGAAGAAGAGCTCTTCATCAACATCCCGTTTGTCTTCAAGGAATTTCTGCTGACCGTCAGCGACGTGGTTTACGGCAGCCTGGAGCCGGTGACCGTCACCGACCCGCAGTCCCACACCTACCTGCCGGATGTGGCGGCCAACGCCTGGGACGCCGGCGTGCCGCGCGACCTGATCCCGATCTGCCAGGACGGCGACAACTACTACTGCGTCGAAGAAGACGGCACCGTGGTGTTGTGGTCCGGCGAAGAAGAGCTGATCACCGAAGAGTCCTGGGAATCGGTCTGGCACTGGGCACGGGACGTCTGGCTGGAAAGCTGATCCCCCCAGCCGCCCCGCCGGATCAATGCCCCGACGATTCCTTGTGGTTGTCGAGGGTTTCCAGCAAGGCCACCTGCATCCGCGTGTGCACCCGGATGAACCAGCGCCAGAGTAGCGCCGCCACGGCGGCCGCGACGACAGCGACCAGCACCAGCAACTTGTTGGTCGGCAAGATACTGGCCGACAAGGCTGCCAGCAGCAGGAAAATCACCAGCAGCGAGAGGATCGGGATCACTTCGGCGATCACCCGGCGCACTCGCTGTGTGTGACGCCCCGCCATCTCCGGCTTCACGCCCATCTCGGCCAGCAGCATCGACAGCGCCTTGAGCTTGCGATAGGCCGCGATCAGGAACGGCAGCGACAGCAGCAACGCCCCGCCCCAGATCAACGCCTTCTGCCAGCTCGGATCGCTGATCCAGTCCTGCAGCCACGTCGAGAGGCGCCCGGCAAAGAACGCGCCGGCAAAGAAGATCGCAATCACCAGCGCCAGATTGACCCCGACCTGCAACAGAATCCGCCGGATCATCGACGCCAGCATCGCGCCCTCGCCCTGCGGCTGAATGCTGCGCAGCCATTCGCCATACATCCCGAACACCCGCCCGAGACGCTGCGGCATGGCAGCAGACAGCTTGATCGACAGCGGATCGGCCGCGCGGATCAGGTACGGCGTCAGCAACGTAGTGATGACCGAGACCGCCACGGCGACCGGATAAAGAAAGTTGCTGGTCACCTGCAGCGTCATGCCCAGCGCGGCGATGATGAAGGAGAATTCGCCAATCTGCGAAAGGCCCATCCCGACCCGCAGTGAGGTGCGTCCGTCATTGCCGGCGATAAACGCACCGAGGCCGCAGGACAACATCTTGCCCAGCACTACGGCGACGGTGATCACCGCAATCGGCCACGCGTATTGCAGAAGGATCATCGGGTCGAGCATCAGGCCGATGGCGACAAAGAAGATCGCGCTGAACAGGTCGCGAACCGGTTCGATCAGGCGCTCGATCTTCAGCAATTGCCGCGACTCGGCCATGATCGCGCCGATCAGGAATGCGCCGAGCACCATGCTGTATTCAAGCTTGACCACCAGCAGGCAGAAGCCGAAGCACAGGCCGAGCACAGTGATCAGAAGCATCTCGTTGCTTTCGAACTTCGCCACATAGGCCAGCAATCGCGGGACCAGCAGAATACCGATGACCAGCGCGACGATCATGAACAGCGAGAGTTTGCCGACCGTGGAAAACACTTCACCGGAGCTGACCGTGCCGCTGACCGCGATGCTTGAAAGCAGCGCAATGATGCCGATGCCGAGAATGTCCTCGACGATCAGCACACCGAAGATCAACTGGGCGAAGCGCTCGTTCTTCATCTTCAGGTCGTTGAGCGCCTTGACGATGATGGTGGTCGAGGAAATCGCCAGGATAGCGCCCAGGAACAGCGAGTCCATGGTGTTCCAGTCGAACCAGCGGCCGATTTCGTAGCCGATCCAGATCATCAGGATGATTTCCAGGAACGCCGCGATAAACGCCGTGGCGCCGACCTTGAACAGCTTGCGCAGGCTGAACTCAAGGCCCAGGCAGAACATCAGGAAAATCACCCCCAGCTCGGCGAGGGTCTTGATGGTTTCTTCGTCGTGGATCAGGCCGAACGGCGGCGTGTGCGGGCCGATGATGAAGCCGGCGACGATGTAGCCGAGCACTACCGGCTGTTTGAAACGGTGGAACAGCACGGTCACCACGCCTGCGACCAGCATGATCACTGCCAGATCCTGAATAAAGCTGATGGCATGCATGGCGTGGGCTCCTTGAATGACGATGCTCGCGGCAGGCGTCTGAAAACGTCTGGGCGAGCTGAGTAAAAATCCGCTTTAGATGTAGGAATCGCCCTTGGGGTGGGCTTTTGCAGGGTAACACCGCGACTTCCGGCTGAAAGGCGGTGCAATATATGGAAACAGATCGATCCGGGCGTGACGGCGGCCAGTTGCCCGGCGTCCCGATAACGGTGGTTTTGAAAAGCGACCAGGCACCCGCAGAGGTGCTTCTTCCAGCAACCCTGCCTTGACCCGTGAGAACGTTATGGAACCCGGAAACGCCCAGCTGTCGATGACGGTACTGATGACCCCCGACATGGCCAACTTCTCTGGCAATGTCCACGGCGGCACCCTGCTCAAATACCTCGACGAAGTGGCCTACGCCTGCGCGAGCCGCTACGCCGGCCGCTACGTGGTGACCCTGTCGGTGGATCAGGTGATTTTCCGCGAGCCGATCCATGTCGGCGAACTGGTGACCTTCCTGGCGTCGGTCAACTACACCGGCAACACCTCGATGGAAGTCGGCATCAAAGTGGTCACCGAGAACATTCGCGAGCGCTCGGTGCGCCACACCAACAGCTGCTTCTTCACCATGGTTGCGGTGGACGATCAGCGCAAACCGGCCGCCGTACCGCCGCTGCAACCGCAGAACAGCGAAGACAAACGTCGCTACATGCAGGCCCAGCAGCGCCGGCAGATTCGCCAGGAGCTGGAAAAGCGCTATCAGGAAATCAAGGGCGACGCCTGAGTGACAGAGCGCTCGCGGGCCATGCCTGCGAGCGCTGCAATGATCAGAGGCTGATCGCTGTCGCCTCGAACTTCACCCGCGGATGAGCGATCCGGTCCTGCGCCCGCACCAGTTGCAGTTCATAGCTGGCGCAGGCCTGGGTTTCCAGCAGCACTTCATGCACCGCCGCTGCGGTGAATTCAAACGCCGCCACCAGACTGTCGCCGAGCAGCACCCGCGCCAGGAACAGGCCGGACGTCAGATCGCCCACACCGACCGGCTGACGTGGGAACGCCAGAAGCGGACGACGCAGGTGCCAACTGCCCTCAGCCGTCACCAGCAGCATCTCGAAGCCATCCGCCGGTTTCCCCGGGTAATCCAGATGTTTGACCAACACCGCCTTCGGCCCGCGCGCCAGCAGCGCGCGCGCCATCGCCAGGCAATCGAACAGCGACTGCGGCTTGCGCCCGGAGAAGCTGTCCAGCTCGAGCTGGTTCGGGCACATGAAGTCCGCTACCGCTGCGGCTTCGTCGAGCAGGAAGTCGCTGACTTCGGCCGGCACGCTGCAACCTTTCTCCGGATGGCCCATCACCGGGTCGCACAGGTACAGGGCTTTCGGATTGACCGCTTTGATCCGCTCGATGCCACTGAGAATCGCCCGGCCCTGCGCCGCACTGCCGAGATAACCGGACAGCACCGCGTCGCAATTGCCCAATTCACCGATGGCGGCGATACCTTCAACCAGTTCCGGGATCCGCTGCGGTGCCAGCACTTCCCCGGCCCACTGGCCGTATTGGGTGTGGTTGGAAAACTGCACGGTGTTGAGCGGCCAGACATTGACCCCGACCCGCTGCATCGGAAAAACCGCAGCGCTGTTGCCGGCGTGGCCGAACACCACATGGGACTGGATGGCGAGCAGATGAGGCGTACGTTTCATTCGGGTTTTTCCGTAAAACGATTGAAATTCAAGCCGCGCAGTATGCGACGAAACGCAGCCTGTACGACAGACCGGCGACGCAGTTAAGCTGATGCCAACTTTTGGAGTTTCTTGTTGATGCTGACCCTGGAAAACATTTTCGTGCTGATGCTGTTCGCCGTTGCCGGCGCGTGGCTGTGGCACAACCACGGCCTGCGTGAGCGGGCGCTGGAACGGGTCAAGCAGCATTGCGTGAATGTCGGCGTCGAATTGCTCGACGGCAACGTGGCGCTGAAGAAGATCGGTTTCATCAAGGATGCCAGTGGCCGTCGACGTCTGGCCCGGGTCTACAACTTCGAATTCACCGTAACCGGCGAAACCCGTCACAACGGCACCATCACCCAGTTCGGCCCCCACAGCGCTCAGATCGAACTGGCGCCCTACCCGGCACCGTTCGACGACACCCCACCGGTGGTGGAAGTGGCCAAGCCGACCGCGCAAGTGATCGAGCTGAGCCAGTGGCGCCAGGAACACACCAAGTGGAAGCCTTGAGTCAGGCCGCTTGAATCCGACAGCCGGCCAATCCTGCCTGCAACTCGTCGATCGCCTGCGGCTGGTCGAAAATCAGCTCGATCCGTGAATCCTTGCGCCACTCGCTGGGCTGCCAGTCCAGTTGGGTGTTATCCAGCGCATTGGCTGACCGCCAGTCATCCTGGCTGTGGATAACCAGCTTCGCCCGGCGCCAGTTCAGGGATTCCAGCCACTGAGTGATGCGAATCACGTCAAACGTCTGGCTTGGGTGCCAGCGCCAGCCGATGCTCCAACCGCCCTCCTGCGCCTGACTCAGGCAAATCGGCAAAACCGGATCGCTCCAGACGGCCGGCATCTGCGCCAGCCCCTTGGGCACGATCAACTTATCCACACCGGCTTGCGCTTGAGCCGCCACTCCTGGCAATTCGCTCAGGGGTAACGTCGCCTGCTGCGTCCAGATCAGCCTGACGGACGGCAACTGGCGGGCGATCAGCTCACGCTCGGATTCATCGAGGTTTTCTGCCTTGTTCAACACCAGCAGGCCGGCATTCGGGATCGCCTCCTGTTGAGCCGGAGGCAGTGTCTTGCCCGCCACCAGTGCCTGGGCGTCCAGCACCAGAACGCAGGGCTGAACGGCGAGAACGCCTTGCCATGGCGCCTCGCTCAGTTGTTGCAGCAACTGCACCGGATGCCCCAATCCGGAAGGCTCGATGAACAGGCGATCCGGCTGAGACTTGCGCAATAAACGTCCCAGCCCGATCTGAAACGGCGCACCGTTCACGCAACACAAACAGCCCCCGGCCACTTCGCCCAGTGCGATACCATCGGCGTCCCGGGTCAACAGCGCAGCGTCGAGGCCGATCTGGCCGAACTCGTTGATCAGCACCGCCCAGCGCTCACCGGCCGGTCGCTGCGCCATGAGCTGGCGGATCAGGCTGGTCTTGCCGGCACCCAAGGGACCTGCGATGACGTGGGTGGGAATGTTCTGCAACATGATCAAGGTTTTCTGGAGGTCGGGAATGCGGTGGATGGGATGGTCGTTGCTGTTGGCGTTGGTGTCGGGCGAAGCACTGGCCCAGGCCTGTGTGGTGCACAGCCAGGCGGAACGCCTCGACGTGAAGGTCTGCCAGCAGAACCGCAACATCCCGGAGAAACTGTTCAATGACGGCTTCTGCAAACCCACTCTGGCGGGGCAGACAGTCGACGTGCAGTACGTCGATCAGTGCCCTACCGGGGCTTTTGGCGTGTGCAGCAACGCGCAAGTCGCCAATATGCCTTATCGCCAGGATATCCACTATTACGGCGTAGCCACCGATGCCGCCTATTTGAAGCCGTACTGCGAAAGCCAGAGCCAGGGCAACTGGCTCAAGCCTTGAGGCATCAGCCCAGCCAGTCGAGGGTCAGCATCAGACGCCGTTCACCCGAAGCCGGTTGCGGAGAACGATGGATCAGGCCGAAACCTTCGTTGCCGTGCCACTTTTCTCCTTTGAGCAGCGCCACTTCGCCGCTGACCAGTTGCTGAATCCGCGATTTTTCCTGCGGTTCGGCGAGTGGTTTTCCCAGTTGCCGGCGATCCATTTCCCCTTCCTTCAGCCACTCGCTGCCAATACCGGCGTAGGTGGTAATCAGCCGGACAGGCACATGATCAACGTGAAAACGCGGGCACATCGCCTTGTCCAGCACACGCAAGCGCAGGCCGATCCGCCGTGCCCCGAGCAGGCAGGCGAAGGCGCCGACCAGCCATTTCAGGTCGGCGATAAAACCTTCATAGCCTTCCAGATCACGGAATCCACTGGCCAGTCCCGTCAGGTCCGGTTCGGTGTCTTCGTCGTGTAATTCGAGGCTCAGCGCTTCGGCGTAGGGCTCATCCAATGAAAGCAACAATCTCGCGAAATCGGCGACATGCAGCGGAAGCTGCCGCTGCCAGACGGCAAGGTTGATTTCATCTTCCAGGATGCTCGCCAGCGCTTGTGGGGTCGGGCCGAGGACTTGCTGACGCGTTCTGTTTTGCAACGGTTTGAGGGCAAGCATCACGCGGCCTCGTCATGCCAAGGGCCGAACGGATCGGCCAGTAATCGCCATCCTTCAACACCGAGCGCCATCTCGGCATCGGTGAGCAGGCAGTCATCCAGGGCTGACTTGAGTTGTGCGAAATCGATGTTCTGGCCGATAAACACCAGCTCCTGACGACAGTCTCCTACGCTGGCGGTCCAGTTCTCCATGATCGCAGCGGTGCTTTCCTGATCCTGTGGCCACTGATTCTTCGGCACGAAACGCCACCAGCGCCCGGCGAAACCGTGGCGCATCAAACCGCCCGCCTGGGACCAGCTGCCGGCATCCGTGGGTTTGCTCGCGAGCCAGAAGAAACCTTTGGAGCGCAGCAGCTTGCCGTTCAGCCAAGGCCGATCGATGAAGTCGAAAAAACGCTGAGGATGAAAGGGTCGACGCGCGCGGTAAGCCGTGGACGCGATGCCGTACTCCTCGGTTTCCGGCACATGTTCGCCACGCAATTCCTGTAGCCAGCCCGGGGCGGTTGCGGCCCTGTCGAAGTCGAAGCGGTGGGTGTTGAGGATCTTCTCAAGCGGCACTTCGCCCATCACCATCGGGATGATTTCGGCGTTAGCGTTGAGCCGCTTGAGGATCGCCATCAGCTCTTCCCGTTCGCTGCTGCTGATCAGATCGATCTTGCTGATCAACAGAACGTCGGCGAACTCGATCTGTTCGATCAACAGATCGGTGATCGAACGCTCATCTTCTTCTCCAAGAATTTCGCCACGGGAAGCCAGGCTTTCGGCGGCCTGGAAATCAGGCAGGAAATTCAGGCCGTCGACTACAGTGACCATGGTATCGAGGCGAGCGATGTCCGTGAGGCTTTGGCCCTGCTCGTCGCGGAAGGTGAAGGTCTCGGCAATCGGCAGTGGCTCGGAAATGCCGGTGGATTCGATCAGCAGATAATCGAATCGACCTTCCCGGGCCAGTTTGGCGACCTCCTCCAGAAGGTCTTCGCGTAACGTACAGCAGATACAGCCGTTGCTCATTTCCACGAGTTTTTCTTCTGCGCGGTTCAGGTCGACATCACGCTGAACTTCGCTGCCATCAATGTTGATTTCGCTCATATCATTGACGATCACCGCCACACGCAGATTGTCTCTGTTACGTAGTACGTAATTCAAAAGTGTACTTTTTCCGGCGCCGAGAAAGCCGGATAAAACGGTCACGGGAAGCGGGGAAGACATGGGGTAAACCTCATCAAACGGTAGCTAAACGCAGGAAACGCTCTCGGCGGCAGGCGTTCTTGGGCTTCGACGAGACCGTCAGAGAAGCAGACGCTTGAATACAGGAGCCACGGAAAGCCCGATTGAATTTATGTTATAGTATAACAATATTAAAGATCCACTTTCTTCTTGCCGGAAATGACAAAGGGCTGGAAGCTGGAAACACTTCGCCCTTGAGCCGCCTCATGAAAACTGCGCTGAAATGCTCACTCCTCGGTCTCGCCTTGCTGGCCTTCGACGTATGGGCACAAGTCCCGGGGCTCGCTACCTGCACGCGCAGCGCTAACCTGCTGGCGTGTGTCGATGCCAATGGCAACGCCTATAGCGTCAACACCGCCGGCAAGACGATTTACCTACGGGGTTTCGAGAAGATTGGCCAACGTTACTGGGCGCAAACCAACAGCATTTACGGGCAACTGACGTTCTTCACCGGGATCGCTTCCGACGGCGAAGCCTGGGTCGGCTACAACCGCCGGGTGGGCTGGACGACGATCAACCGCTTCTCCAGCTCCGGCGGAAGCACCGGGAAGTTCACCTGCAGCCGACTCACGGGCTGCTAGACACGCGCTTGTTGCCGCTCCTGCTGCCAGGCGATGTAGCTGTCAGCCGGTGGGTTTTTCTGGAAATATCGCTGCAACCCTTCAAACAATCCATCAGCCACCGCTTGCTGATGGCGTGCCGTGACCAGCCGCTGACTGTCCCGCGCGTTGGAAATGAACCCGGTTTCCACCAGAATCGACGGCACATCGGGTGACTTCAGCACCGCAAATCCTGCTTGTTCCACACGCTTTTGATGCAGCGTGGTGAT
Source organism: Pseudomonas sp. GW821-FHT11G12 (assembly GCF_058808055.1). Lineage (NCBI taxonomy): Bacteria > Pseudomonadati > Pseudomonadota > Gammaproteobacteria > Pseudomonadales > Pseudomonadaceae > Pseudomonas > Pseudomonas sp. GW821-FHT11G12. The sequence goes on along the minus strand of NZ_JBXARH010000002.1, from coordinate 189,214 downwards.
GCCCGCCAGACTCCCCAGCACCGTGCTGCCTAACTGCAAACTGGCGGCGATCGTGGCGTTCATCGACATATCGAGGATGACCCCGGCGAGCATCGGGTCCTTGTCCTTCAGATTCAGCAGGCTGGTTGCACCGAGCAGATCCGCGCCGTTTTCCCGCTGTGCCATGAAGCGCGCAGTGGCCGACGTCGCGCCACCTTCAGACAAGCAATACACAGATGCGCCGGAAGCGGTCAGGCGCGGTGCGGCATCCGCGTGCACCGAAATGAACATGTCGGCCTTGTGCTGACGGGCAATATCAACGCGCTTGCGTAGCGGCACAAAGAAGTCGTCGTTGCGTACAAGCTTCACATCGAAGCCTTTTTCCCGCTTCAAGCGACGCGCGAGCAGCTGTGAAATCGAGAGCACAACGTCTTTCTCACGCTCACCTTTTGCACCGACTGCACCAGGGTCTTTACCGCCATGGCCAGGGTCGACCACGACAATAATGTCTCGTTTTGGATGATTGGTTTTCCCGGGTGTTTCACGTGGAACGCTCGGCGCTGCCACTTTTGAATTGCTCAAAAGATCCAGAACCAGGCGATGCCCCTGCCCATCCTGAGGTTCCAGCAGGAAGGTATTGAGCTGAACCGGACCACTCAAATCCAGAACGATTCGGGTATCACCCTTTCCAAAATGCCCTGAGCGGATGCTGCGAATAACCGTTTCGCTGAGCGCCAATTGGCTGAAATCGCCACTCAAACTGGCACCACTCAAATCGATGATCAGACGATCCGGTGCACTCAGTGTGAACGTCTTGTAGCTCACTGGCCCGCTCAAATCGAAGACCAACCGAAGCTTGTCATCCGAACGCCAGAGGCGTGCATTGCGAATTTGTGTGGCGCTGACACTGAAAGGAAAAGCCAAAGCAGCGCTGGCCAACATCAGGTTAAGCAAATGGCGTCTGTGCATATGAAAGCCCGTTCATGAAAAAGGCATCGTGATTTGAATTGTTATAATGTAACATCAAATTCAATCAACACGATGGTACTGAACATGAATGCGCTGACGCTGCCGGATATCGCCGCGCAAGCCGCCCGCCAAGCTTTGCCGCTTGATTGGGTGGGAATGCGTGGCATCGCTCTACCTGTCTTTATCGAGGGCCAACGCCTGGCAGCAAAAGCCGATGCGGGTGTCAGCCTCGATGACGGCGAAGCCCGTGGCATTCACATGTCACGGTTGTATCTGGCGCTGGAAACGCTGGAACAACAGAACCTCACTCCCGCACTTCTGCACCAGGTTTTGCAGCGTTTTCTCGACAGCCATGAAGGTCTGGCCAACAGCGCCTATTTGAATATCCATACGGATTTGCTGCTCAGAAGGCCCGCATTGGTCAGCCCATTGGCAGGATGGAAAACCTATCCGGTGACTATTGCAGCCACTCTGAAAAACACAGTGTTCCACGTGGAACTGAAAATCGAGGTGGCCTATTCCTCGACTTGCCCCTGCTCTGCCGCTCTGGCGAGGCAATTGATCCAGCAGCAATTCGTCGACGATTTCGCCAACAAGCCGTTGCAACATGCCGAGGTTCTGGCCTGGCTGGGCTCGACTCAGGGGATCGTCGCAACGCCCCACAGCCAACGCAGCACCGCGCAACTGCATCTGCACCTGGATGAATTCGTCGATGGTTTGCCACTGACCTCGACCATCAACGATGCCGAAGCGGCCCTCGGCACCGCCGTGCAAACCGCAGTGAAACGCGCCGACGAACAAGCCTTCGCCCTCGCCAATGGCCAGAACCTGATGTTCTGCGAAGACGCCGCGCGCCGCCTGAATCTGGCGCTACGTCGCTCACCCGGTATCCGCGAGTTCCACCTCCGCGTGATCCACGCCGAAAGCCTCCACGCCCACGACGCGGTCGCAGAAAGTCACTGGCGCCGGGAGACCGCATGATTCGTTTCCAGTCCTTGAGTTGGGGATCACCCGGCCAACCCCTCACTCCACCCCTGAGCCTTCAATTGGAACGCGGCAGCCTGACCGCCATCATCGGTGTCAACGGCAGCGGTAAAAGCAGCCTGCTGAAAGTCATCGCCGGACTGCAGAGACCTTTGGCCGGCGCCGTTGCATTAGGCGTCCCTCGCCAAAGCGGCTTGTCATTCCTCCCTCAGCAACAGCACCTGGACCGACAATTCCCGATCAGTCTTCAGGAATTGGTAGCCGCCGGTTTCTGGGGGCGTCGACTGTCAACGCAATTGCGCGCACAACGCCTCACCCAGGCACTTGAAGATTGGCACTTGAGTGGCCTTGAACAGCGCCCGTTGATGGCCCTCTCCGGCGGTGAACTGCAACGCGCCCTGCTCGCTCGACTGAGTCTCGCCGACACGCCTTTGCTGCTGCTCGACGAACCCCATGCCGCTCTCGATGAATTGGGTCAGGCATTGCTCTGGCAACACCTGCATACCTGGCATGAGCAAGGCCGGACACTGGTCATGGTGGGCCACGACCTCGCCGCTGTCCGCCAACACATTCCACAAACGCTGCTGATCAAACACAGCGGCTGCGTGTTCGGCCCCAGTGTCGAACTGATCCAGCAAACACCCAACGTGCAGGTGGCCTGATGCACGCCGCCGCGCATTTCTGGCAACCGTTCCTTGAGTTCGTGTTCATGCGCCGGGCACTGCTCGGCGGTTTGCTGCTGGCGTGCAGCACTGCGCCATTGGGCGTGTTCCTGATCCTGCGACGCATGAGCCTGATCGGCGACGCCGTCGCCCACGGCATCCTTCCCGGTGCCGCGCTCGGCTTCTGGTTTGCCGGCCTGAGTCTTCCCGCGCTGACCCTCGGCGGCCTCGGCGCCGGTCTGAGCATGGCCGGACTCGCCGCATGGATCACTCGCCGTACCGGCCTGCGCGAAGACGCCAGCCTCGCGGCCATTTACCCGATCTCCCTGGCCAGCGGCGTGTTGATTCTGGGCATCGCCGGCAAACGGCTCGATCTATTGCACTTGCTGTTCGGCTCGGCACTGGCGGTCGACGGACCGACCCTCAACGGCATGTTGGGCGTTTCGCTGCTGAGTCTGATTGCCATGGTGCTGATCTATCGCCCGCTCCTGCTCGACACCCTCGATCCGCTGTTCCTGCGCACCGTCAGCCGACTCGGCCCGATCGCCCATGGGGTATTTCTGACTCTGGTGGTACTGAATCTGGTCATCGGTTTCCAGGCCATCGGTGCGCTGATGGTAGTCGGACTGATGATGCTGCCCGCCGCCGCTTCACGCTTCTGGAGCCGGCGCCTGCCAATCCTGATCGCCATCGCCGCAGTCATCGGTTGCCTGTCGGTATGGCTCGGTCTGTTGCTGTCGTTCTACTACTCGCTGCCCAGCGGTCCGGCCATCGTGCTGGTCGCGGGCATCGGTTACCTGTTGTCCGTCGTGCTCGGGCCGGTACACGGCCTGCTGCGCCGCCCGCCCTTGCTCACATCCCAATGAGGTGTTTCCCGATGCGCGCTCTACTTGTGTTGTTCAGCCTGATGCTGTCGATGTCATTGTCGGCGGCGGAGAAACTGCCGGTGGTCACCAGTTTCAGCATCCTTGCCGACATGGTGCATCAGGTCGGCGGCGAGCATATCCAGATCACCAACATGGTCGGCCCGGACGCCGACGCCCACACCTACGAACCGACGCCGGACGATGCCAAGGCACTTCTGAAAGCCAAACTGATCGTCAAGAACGGGCTGGGTTTTGAACCCTGGCTGGACCGACTGGTGACCAGCACCGACACCAAAGCCACCGTCATCAGCGCCAGCCACGGCGTGATTCCCCGCTCTCTGGATGAAGATGGCGAAACCGTTCCCGACCCTCACGCCTGGCACAACCTGGCCAACACCGAGCTGTATGTCGCCAACATCACCAAGGCACTGATCGCCGCCGACCCAGCGAACAAAGCCGACTACGAACGCAACAGCAAGGCCTACCTGAAACAGATCTACGCCCTTCTCGCTGAAGCCAAGGCCAAGCTCGGCTCCCTGCCGCCGGGCAACCGCAAGATCGTCACCAGCCACGACGCCTTCGGTTATCTCGGGCAAGCCTACGGGATCGACTTCATGGCGCCGCAAGGTCTGTCCACCGAGCGCGAACCTTCCGCCGCCGAAGTCGCTGCACTGATCACCCAGATCCGCCAGGCCAAGGTCAAAGCGGTGTTCATGGAAAACATCAAAGACGCGCGCCTGCTCAAACAGATTGCCGATGAAAGCGGCGCACACATCGGCGGCACGCTGTACTCCGACGCCCTCGCCGCGTCAGGTCCGGCCAGCAAGTTCACCGGCCTCTTCGAATACAACCTCAACACCCTTTACGACGCCCTGAGCCAACCATGATCCGCAAAAATCCTTCCGGCGATCTGCCGCAAATTGCCGAGTCTGCCTACGTCGATAAAACCGCGATCATCTGCGGCAAAGTGGTGATCGGCGAAAACGTGTTCGTCGGCCCCTACGCCGTCATTCGCGCCGATGAAGTAGACGCTTCGGGCGAGATGGAGCCGATCACCATCGGCGCCAACTCGAACATCCAGGATGGCGTGGTGATTCACTCCAAATCCGGCGCGGCGGTGACCATCGGTGAGTTCAGCTCCATCGCCCACCGCTCGATCGTGCATGGCCCGTGCGAGGTCGGCGACCGGGTGTTCATCGGCTTCAACAGCGTGCTGTTCAACTGCGTGGTCGGCAACGGTTGCGTGGTGCGGCACAACTCGGTGGTCGATGGCCGGGATCTGCCGGATGCGTTCTACGTGCCCTCCACCACCCGCATCGGCCCGAACACCGACCTTTCGCAATTCCCGCCGGTGAGCGTCAGCGCTTCGGAGTTTTCCGAAGACGTGGCGCGCACCAACGTCGATCTGGTGCGCGGCTACAAAGCCCTGCAGAACGAGTTCTGAACCATGAACAGTGTGCTGATTCGCAATGCGCGCCTGGTTGATGACGGGCATGAGTTCTACGCCGATCTGTTGGTCAGCCACGGTCGCATCGTCAAGATCGGCCGCAGCATTGAAGGCGAAAACGCCACGCTGGAAATCGACGCCAACGGCCAATGGCTGTTGCCGGGAATGATCGACGACCAGGTGCATTTCCGTGAGCCGGGCTCGCCAACCAAAGGCAGCATCTACACCGAATCCCGCGCAGCCGTGGCTGGTGGCATCACCAGTTTCATGGACATGCCCAACACCAACCCGGCCACCCTCACCCTCGAAGCGCTGGCCGACAAAAAGCGTCGAGCGGCGATCAACTCGGTGGCCAACTACGGATTTCACTTCGGCGTCAGTCACAACAACCTGGACACCGTCGCGGCGCTCAATCCCAGTGAAGTGGCCGGGGTCAAAGTGTTCATGGGGGCGTCGACCGGCAACATGCTGGTTGATGACCCCAAAACGCTGGAACGATTGTTCGCCGAGGTGCCGACGATCCTGCTGGCCCATTGCGAACACACGCCGAGCATCGAGGCCAACGCCGTCAGGTTGCGCGAGCAGTTCGGCGAGCATCTTCCACCCGACGCCCACGCATTGATCCGCAATGCCGAGGCCTGTTATCGCTCCTCTTCGCTGGCGGTGGATCTCGCCAAACGCCATGGCACTCGCCTGCACGTGCTGCACCTGACCACCGCCCGGGAACTGCAACTGTTCGAGGACAAACCTCTGGCGCATAAACGCATCACGGCGGAGGTTTGCCTGCATCACCTGCTGTTCGATGATCGCGACTATCCGGACTTCGGCAACCAGATCAAATGCAACCCGGCGATCAAAAGCCAGGCTGATCGCGATGCGCTGCGTCTGGCCTTGTCGAGCAATCGACTGGATGTGATCGGCAGCGATCACGCTCCGCATACCTGGGCGGAGAAACAGCTGTCGTATGCCCAGGCACCATCCGGCCTGCCTCTGGTGCAACATGCGTTGCCGGCGTTGTTGGAACTGGTAGCGGATGGCGTGCTGCCGATCACCACGCTGGTAGCGAAGACCAGCCATCGGGTGGCCGACCTGTTTGCCATTCCGGATCGCGGTTATTTGAGGGAAGGTTATTGGGCGGATCTGGTATTGATTCAGCCAGAGCCCGAGGGTGTCGCGGTATCACGACAACCGATCCTGTCACAGTGCGGATGGACGCCGTTTGCTCGTCGAAGCTTTCGCCATCGGGTGAGTACGACGCTGGTGTCGGGACAGGTTGCGTGGCACGACAATCGGCTGCATGACGGGTGTCAGGGATTGCCGTTGCGGTTCATGCGCTAGAAAAAACCGCCCACACACTGTTGTGGGGGCGGTTCGATTTTCAGGCTCTTGGTTTGACGGTGCCGCAGTCCTGGCCCAACCACACGGCGCGGGTTTCCAGACTGCCCTTCCGGTTGATGCCGATGGCATTGAACGTGCCGTTGGCGATGGTGGTGAACTCACGATCGCTGACGAACGTCGCCACACCGGTGCCCGAGGCTCGCGGGCAACTGAAACGGAATTTCCATTGGTTGCCGCTGCGCTCGGTGATCTGCTGTTTGCAGCCCGACTGCGGGTCTGCCAGCGGAATATCGTTGGTCGCCACTTGCTGCGGCGTCAGGCAGGCACGGATGCCTTTGCCACCGATGTTGATCCCTTGCTTCTCCAGCGCCGCCCGCTGTTGCGGGGATATCTGGCCCTGAATCTGGCCGAGGATCGATTGCACGTCCATGGCCTGATCATCGACCTTTACGTTGCTCGACGTCATTTCCCACAACCCCGGCTGCAGCATTTGCGCCTGAGCAACCAACGGCAAGGCCAACCCCAGACCCAGCGCCAAACCCAGCAGACGAACGTTCATTGAAAAACTCCTGATCAGTAGTGGCCGTTAGACGCCGGCCGCTTGTTTCGGTTCATGGCCTGCTTTCATGGCTAAAAAGAAAATAGCGACAACCGCAAAGGAACATGGTCTGTTAAGCATTGAATCTTCAGGAGCAAGGTTGCCCCATGGATTATTTTGGACCGCACATCTTCGGTTATCTGATCGCTCTGATACATAGTCTGGGCACGATTGCCGCCATCCATGCGGTGTTGACCGTCCGTACCGCGCAAGGCTCGATCGCCTGGGCGCTGTCGCTGATCTTCATTCCCTATCTCACCCTCATTCCCTACCTGGTGTTCGGTCGCAGCACCTTCGACGGTTATATCAAGGCCCGGCGTCAGGCCAACGAACAGATGCGTCAGGCCGTTTCCGAACTCAACTGGCGGCCGTGGGTAGAGGAAGCCCTGACCGCTCGCGCCTCGAATGCCTACGACTCACTACGGGCGATGCCGAAGCTGGGCCGCATGCCGTGCCTGGCCAACAATGAAGTGCAATTGCTGATCAACGGCACCGCCACCTTCGACGCGATTTTCCACGCAATCGACCAGGCTCGGGAAGCCGTGCTGATTCAGTTTTTCATCATTCACGACGATCACCTCGGCCAGCGCCTGCGCGAGTTGCTGCTGAAGAAAGCCGCAGAAGGCGTTGCGATTCATCTGCTGTACGACCGCATCGGCAGCCACGCCCTGCCCCACAGTTACGTGCAGGCCCTGCGCGATGGCGGAGTCGAAGTTAAAGCGTTCGCTACCCGCAGCGGCTGGCTCAATCGCTTCCAGGTGAATTTCCGCAACCATCGCAAGATTGTCGTGGTCGACGGAATGATCGGCTTCGTTGGCGGGCATAACGTCGGCGACGAATACATGGGCGAAAAACCACCCCTGGCACCCTGGCGCGACACCCACGTTCAGGTGCGCGGCCCGGTGGTCGCGTGTATGCAGGAGTCATTTGCCGAAGACTGGTTCTGGGCCGCACGTACGCTGCCGCCGCTGATCCTGCCGGACGTCTATCCGGAAGACGGCGTGCTCTGCCAACTGCTGGCCAGCGGCCCGGCGGATGCCTACGAAACCTGTTCGCTGTTCTTCGTCGAAGCCATCCATGCCGCGACTGAACGTGTGTGGATCACCAGCCCTTACTTCATCCCCGACGAAGCGGTGTTCGCCGCATTGCGCCTCGCGGTGCTGCGCGGTGTCGATGTGCGATTGCTGCTGCCGTCGCGCCCCGATCACCGCATCGTTTACGCAGCATCGAGCCTTTACGCGTTCGAAGCGGTGCGCGCCGGGGTGCGGGTGTTCCGCTACGAACCGGGTTTCCTGCATCAGAAAGTGGTGTTGGTCGACAGCGAAATCAGCGCCATCGGCAGCGCCAATCTGGACAACCGTTCGTTCCGGTTGAATTTCGAAGTGATGTTGCTGACGGTCGACAGCGAATTCGCCGGCCACGTGGAACAGATGCTCAATGAGGACTTTGCCCAGGCCTACGAAATCGCCAAGGAAGAAGGCCGGGAGATCCACCGCCTGCAACAACTCGGCATGCGGATCGCCCGGCTGATTTCACCGATTCTCTAGCTCAAGGGTTATAGATGTCGTCGCGGGTCCACGGCAGTTCATGGCTGCCATCGGGGTGGGCCTTCACCGCGAGAATCTGGTGCAGATTGATCCAGCCCCGGGCAAACGCGTAGGCGCAACCGGCCAGGTACAGGCGCCAGATACGCAGGGCCTGATCCGGCACCAGTTTGCCGGCCGCTTCGAGGTTGTCTTCCAGCCGTTCGCTCCAGTGGTCCAGCGTGCGCGCGTAATGCAGACGCAGGCTTTCGACATCGACGACCTCCAGACCGGCCTCGCTGATCTCGGCCGAGATCATTGCCAGGTGTGGCAGCTCGCCGTTGGGGAACACGTATTTTTCGATGAAGTCCCCGGCACCGCGTCCCACCGGACGGCCATCGGTGTGCTTGGCGGTGATGCCGTGGTTCATCACCAGACCGCCCTCTTTCACCGCACCGAACAGGGTTTTGCAGTACTCGGCCAGGTTGGCGTGACCCACGTGCTCAAACATGCCGACGCTCACCACTTTGTCGAAACGCCCGTCCTGCGGCAGATCGCGGTAATCGAGCAGTTGCAGTTCGATCTGGTCTTCCAGGCCTTCGGCTTTGACGCGCTCCCGAGCCAAGGCCAACTGCTCCTTGCTCAGGGTGATACCGAAGACTTTGGCACCGAACTCACGGGCGGCGTAACGCGCCAGACCGCCCCAACCGCAACCCACATCCAACAAGTAGTCACCCGGTTGCAGGCGCAGCTTGCGACACAGGTGCCGGAACTTGGCCTGCTGGGCCTGCTCCAGGGTTTCGCTGCCGGTTTCGAAATAGGCGCAGGAATACGCCATGTCGCTGTCCAGCCACAGCTGATAGAACGCGTTGGACAGGTCGTAGTGGTAGGAAATGGCTTTGGCGTCGGTTTCCTTGTCGTGCACGGTTCGCACCGGCTGACTGTCTTCGTCCTCGTCGAGCAACGCGTTGCTCAACTCATCGCAGACCCGGATGACCTCGCTGATCGAGCCCTCGAGTTCGAGCTTGCCCTCGACGAACGCCGCCCCCAGCGCATCAAGACTTGGATGGGTAAACTGGGTCACCATCGACGGGTCCTTGACCACGATGGTGACGCTGGGCGTCGGGCCCAGATTGAATTCATGGCCGTCCCAGAGTCGCAGGCGAAGCGGAAGCTGCAGATTCTGTAAGGCCGGTGGAAGTTGCGCGAGCATGGAATATCCCCCTGGTTTCAGACGTCTGATCTGAGGGTAGACCATCCTTGAAAATTAGCAGGCTATCGATTCGATAGTCGCCACCTATCAGCCAACGTGGCTGCAACGGCACCGATCTCCGTGCTTCAGTGCGCCTTATCTGAAGACTTCAAGACCGGCGCACAGTTCGAAAAATGATCAATTCTGCTCGTTCAGCTTCAACAGGGGCTCCTGGAATCGCAACAAGCGACCGGCATTGCCCAACACCAGCAGTGTGCTGAGATTGTGCAGCAACGCTGCGATCATCGCCCCGGCGGCGCCCAGCCAGCCGAACGCGGCGAACACGACGATGGCCAGCGTCCAGCCCAGACCGATGATCACGTTCACCTGCAGCGTGCGCCGACATTGGCGGCTCAGGCGCACACAGGTGCCGAGCCTGCGCAGGTCGCTGCCGATCAGCACGATGTCGGCGGACGCCAGTGCGATGTCCGCACCGCCCGCCCCCATCGCGACCCCCACCACACCCGCCTTGAGTGCCAGCGAATCGTTAATGCCGTCGCCGACCACCATCGGCCGGAAACCGTTGTCGATTTCCTTCAACACGCGATTGAGTTTGTCTTCGGGCAAGGCCTGAGCTTCGACTTCATGCAGGCCGACATCCCGCGCCAGGGTTTGCGCCACGCTCTGACGGTCGCCGGTCAGCAACAGTTGCCGACCGAGGCCCAACTCGCGCAGTTCGCTCAAGGCGAATCGTGCTTCCGGTTTGACGCTGTCGGCGAGCAACAGCCAGGCGAGAAACTCACCGTTCAAGGCCAGGCCGGCGATCGGGCCGTCGTGATCGGGAACCGATGTGGTCGGGATGCCCAGTTGCGCAAACAACTCCGGGCGACCGAGTGCCGCTTCACCCTGCTCCGTCTTGGCGACCACACCCAAACCTTGCCGTTCGTGAATGTCGGTCAGTACCAGCACGTTGTCCGCATGAACCAGACCCGCCAGTGCACGACTGACCGGGTGACTGCTGGCAGCGCCAAGACTGGCAGCCAGCGCCATCACCGAATCGTGATCCGCCTGCGCGCTGTTGATCGACTGCAAACGCAACGTGCCGTAGGTGAGCGTGCCGGTCTTGTCGACCACCAGGGACGTGAGGTCAGCCAACTCTTCAAGGAAGGCCGAACTGCGGATCAGAATCCCGTGCCGCGCCGCGACCGCCACACCAGCAATCGCCGTGGCCGGTGCCGACAACACCAGCGCGCAAGGACAGGCTGCGACCAGCACCGCCAACATTGCCTGCGCATCATTGGTGACAAACCAGGTCACCGCCGCCAGCAGCAACACCAGCACCATGTAACTGCCAGCGTAACGTTCCAGCAACCGGGTGATCGGTGGCTTAGAACGCTCGGCGTTCTGCATCAACGCGATGACCTTGCCCAAGGTCGATTCATCGCCGGTGCGGGTCACTTCGATACGCAGCAAACCATCGAGGTTGATCGCCCCGCCAAACACGGTCATTCCGACGCCCGCCTCCACCGGCACCGACTCACCGGTGATCGACGCCGTATCGAGGCTGGCCTGGCCGGACAACACCCGACCGTCCGCTGGCACCCGATCGCCGGCCCGCACTTCAACGGTATCGCCGGCCTTGAGCGTGCCGTTATCGACTTCGATTACAGTGCCGTCCGCCTGGATTTTCCGTGCATGGCTGCGAGTAAGTTGACCCAACGCGTGAATCGCCTCCTGCGAGCCAATCACGCTGCGCTCCTCCAGCACATGGCCGAAGATCATGATAATCGGCAACAGCGCGGCGGTGAGCAGATCACCGGTGGCCCAGGCGCCGAGCATCGCCAGTGCGATCAACTGATCGGTGATGCCGTGCAGGCTTGGGTAACGCAGGCTGAACCACGCCGAACGCATCACCGGCACTGCGACCAGCAAAGAAGCAACACCGAGCAGCAACTGACTGACACCGGTTTGCTCCGGCATCATCCAGCGCCAGATCAAACCAAGCCCGAGCAAGCCAAGGGCGAGCATCGCCAGGGTCAATTGGCGCGCAGCGCGGCGTTGCTCGGCCGAGGACAACAGGCTCGGTGCGGCGGTAGTGGCGGTCATTTACTGGCTCCCTGAATGATCAGGCGGGAATCGTCTTTCGGATCGACCGTGGTGACCGAACCGGCCTGGCCGAGAATCTTCGGTATCCGCTCGCGGTAAAGGCGCAACAGCATTTGCGGGTCGGTGCCCTGTTGTCGGGCCTGGGCCAGACTCAATACGGTCGCGGTATCGGCGGAGGCTTTTGCCAACCGCTCACCGGCCTGGGCATGGGCGACCTGCAAGGTACGGTCGGCCAGTTCGTTGGCGGTCTGGGTGATTTTTTCAGCGTCGGTGCGGGCATTGGCCACCGCTTTGTCGGCCTGCTGGCTGGCAGTCAGTACGGCATTGAATGCACCGACCGCCGGCTCGGGCAGACTCGATTGCACATCGACCCGCGCCACTTCGATACCGATGCCCTGCCCGCTCGCCTTCAATTCGGCCAAGCGACGATTGATGCCCTGAACCAGATCGCCGCGCAGGCGTTCACGTCGTTCGGCGGCTTGATTGTCGGCGCCGATCAGTTCCGGTCGCGCCACCAGAATGGTGTCCAGATCCCGCGCCGCCGTCAGGGCCACCGCACTGCGGGTCACCAGTCGATCCAGTGCCGGCAGCACATGGTCGCCTTGCAGCACGAAGTCATAGGGATCGGTGACCTTGTAGAACACCCGCACATCCAGCTGCACCACCCCGGCATCACCGGTGAGCAAATAGCCTGAACCGGCCAATGCATCGCTCAGCGGTGTGGCGAACGTCGCAACGCGATCGGCCTGTATTGCAGCAGGACTGCGCAATAGGTTTTCCACTCGACGCTCGATGACCCGATCCGCCGCCGGCAGCAAAACAACCTGTTCGAACGGCTGCGGCCAAGCCAACAACAACCCGGCATTCTGGATGCGATTCAGTGCACCGAAATGCATGACCACCGCGCGATTCTGCGGGTCGATCTGCCGCACGTTGGAAAACGCCCAGGCCAACGCCGCCAGCACCGTCACCGCGTACAGGGCAAAAAACGCCAGACGTCCCGCCTGAATCCACGGACTGTTCAACGAATTTGTTCCACGTGGAACTTCACTCATGGCTGCGTTCCGGTCTTGCTGTCCATATTCGGCGGACCGTCCACCAACACACGGAATGGCGCGGCGTCGGTGCGCAGGATCAATTTGGTGTCCGGCGTGACGATAGTGCCGAGGGTATCCAGCGAACGCAGCAGGTTGTACAGCTGCGGCGATCCGGCATAAGCACGACCATAGATCTGCGCCGCTTCGACCCGTGATTGCGCCTCGATTTCGGCCGCTTTCACCGTCGCGTCAGCCTGGACGATTCGCGCATCACGTTCAGCGCCGGAACGAATCTGCGCGGCTTCACGCTTGCCGATCGCCGTGCGTTCGGTGGCGATGGTTTCACGCTCGGCGCGCATCCGGTCAACCGTCGCGGTGAGCGTCACCGACGGCAAGGTCAGTCGCTCGATACCCACTTGCACCACGCGCACACCGTAAGTGGCGAGCAACTGCTGATCGATCTGTTGACGTAACTGCGCTTCGAAATCGGCGATGTGCACCTGGTTGGCATCGGTGTTGACCAGATTGGCCAGGTCGAAACTGCTGGCGGTGGTCTCCAGTGCCGAGCCGACAAAGGTACGAATCTGCCGCGCCGCCTCATCTGGCTGATTCTGCACTGCGCGCATGAAACGCTGAACATTGTCCGCGTCACCCTGCACCTGCCACGCGACATACGCTTGCACAATGATGCGCAAACCGTCGCGGGTGCCGACGTCCTGCAAACCACTCGATGTGGTGCGCAGACGCAGATCCACCGGGATCGCTGCTTCGAACGGTGCCGGCCAACGCCAGCTCAGTCCCGGATCCAGCAACACCCGGGACGGATTGCCGAAACGGGTGATGACTGTGGCTTCGCCGGAGCGCACCTGCACCAGACTTGCCGCTGCGATGGCAAACGCCACCAGCAACACAGCCCAGCCCATGCGTCGCCACGGGAAAGGCCCCGCCTCTTCCGGTGCACCATGATGGTGGTGGTGATGCCCGTGATGGTGATGGCCGCCATGAGCATGGTCGTGACCGCTGTGGTCAGGGTGATCGTGTGTATGCGACTGGCTCAATGGGTGGCTCCTGGTTGAGCGGTGGTGCGCGCCGGCGTCGGGTCAGCCGGCAGCGTGAACGTACGCAGGTCGATGGTCGGCGCGTTGCTGCTGCCGCCCAGACGATGGTCGAGCACCAACAGTTTGGCTTTGCCCAGTCCCTGACTGAGCTGGCTTAGGTATTGCTCCAGAACGAAGGCCTGGCCAGCGCTGGCGTAGGCTTTCTGCTCGGCGCTGAATTTCAGATCCGCCGCGCGGGCGGTCGAGCTGGTTTCGTGGGCATTGGCACTGGCTTGATCGCGCGCGAGGCTGGCCTGCAACTGAGCCTGATTGCTCGCTTCGGCCGCCGCGCCACGTTCCCGGGAGATCAATGCCTGAGCTCCAATCTGCGCTGCTTGCACGCTGTGATAAGCGTTGGCAGCACCGGCCGGCGGGTGAATCGCTTCAACCACGGTGGCGAGAATTTCTACGCCGCTGTCGAGTTTCTGCAGATCGTTTTGCACCGCGCGGCCGATCTCGTCAGCCAGCCCTACCCTGTCCTGCCCCAGCAAACCGTCGAGGGTGCGTGACGCAAAATCGTGGACCAGAATCCGGCTCGCGGTGCTGCGGATCAGCGTCGGCACATCCGCACTGTTGTAAGTCGCAGCCAACGCCGCCTGATCGCTGAGACCAATGCGGTAGACGAAACGCACATCCATGTTGACGATCTGGAAGCTCTGTTGCTCGCCACGGCTGCTGGCGATGACCTGGGATTTATCGTTGACGTGGCTGGCATCCCAAAGACGATTAGCGGTGATCGGTGCCGGACCTTCCGCCGGATCCGGCTGAACCGGCGCCGGGTTTTCGCCGACGCTGGTCGCCAGTTCGTGCACTACGCCGTTCTCCACGTTCAACACCCGGCCCAGCGGCCACGGCAGACCGGCATGCAAACCGGGGCCGAACACCTGCACCGGTTTGCCGAAGCGCTCGTAGATGCCACGGCTTTGCAGCGGGATTTCATGAATGCCGGTAAGCAACCAGCCCACCGCGGCCACCAGCACCAGCACCGGCAGGAACGCGCGGCGCATGTAGCTGAAAGCCCAGATCTGCCGCAGATCGATACCGAAGCGGTTGTGCAATTCGTGCTGCAAGGCGAGCAATGGTTGCGGCGGCCAGCGCAGCAGATCGGCGACGAAACTGCGGGCCAGCAGCACCGGTTCAAGTTGTTCGCGGCGCGGACTGAACAGCGACAGCACGGCACGCAGCAACAACTCCAGCGCGACCAGCCCCGGCAGGATGCCGATCAACACCGCCAGCCGCACAGGCCAGACCGAATTCTCGCTGGCAAACAGCAAGCACAATGCACCCAGTACCAGACTGATGATGACCACTCGAACCAGCTGCGCCAGCGCTCCCGCCTCGGGCCATTGCGCCGGGTTTTCCTGAGCCAGTTGCCGCTCCAGCACCAGCAGACCGAACGCCAGCAGCAGCGCAATCGCCGCGCTGACGGAAGCGGACAAACCCACCGCAGCCGAAGGCAATGCCAGGTTCCACACCTGCTCGATGCCGAGCAACGCCAACAGCGCCAGACCGCCCAGCCACAAGGTTGCCGCGCCGATCTGTCCCAGCACATGCAGGCTGCGTCGGCTCAATCGATCCAGCAGTCGCTCGTACCAGCCGTCCGGCCCCGGCGTTTCTGCCTCGACAGTCACCGGCACCACCGGGTTGATCACCCGCGCCCGCCAATCGGCCACCCACCACGCCGATTGCAGCCCGGCGACCAGCACCAGCAACGCCGCGCTCTGATTGACCAGCAGCGCCGGCCACAGCGATTGCGAGGCGAACAGGCCAACAAAAAACGCCAGCACCCCTCCGGCCACGGCCAACCCGCCGAGTCCGATGGCCAACCGGCGCAATCGGCGACCCTGAGCCGCCGCCTGCTGAAAGCGCGGCAAACCGGTCACTTGCGTGCCATCAACGTCCAGATCGACTTGCATAACCCCCCAAAACCCTTGGCTCACTGCACAACTCGTTACGATATAACGAAATCCGTGAAATATTTGTACTCAATTTCACATTCAAGGATGCCCAACCTGTCGCGTTCCTGAAGCCTTGACCGAAATGTCCGGAAACGCACATATTACGTACGTAATTTTTAGCGATCCGCATTCTTCAGCCAGGAGTAAGCGCATGAGCAACTATGACGTAGTGATTCTGGGCGGTGGGCCCGGCGGTTATAACGCGGCGATCCGCGCCGGCCAGTTGGGCCTCAAGGCCGCGTGCGTGGAAGGGCGCGCCACGCTGGGCGGCACCTGCCTCAACGTCGGTTGCATGCCGTCCAAGGCGCTGTTGCATGCGTCCGAACTGTACGATGCGGCGATGGGGGCGGAATTCGCCAACCTCGGCATCGAGGTCAAACCGACGCTCAACCTCGCGCAAATGATGAAGCAGAAGGACGAAAGCGTCGCCGGCCTGACCAAAGGCATCGAGTTCCTGTTCCGCAAGAACAAGGTCGACTGGATCAAGGGCTGGGGCCACATCGACGGTCCCGGAAAAGTCAGCGTGACCGGCGATCAGGGCAGCCGCATCGAACTGACCGCCACCGACATCGTCATCGCCACCGGCTCCGAACCCACTCCCCTGCCCGGCGTGGCAATCGACAACCAGCGCATCCTCGATTCCACCGGCGCCCTGTCCTTGAGCGAAGTGCCCAAGCATCTGGTGGTGATCGGTGCCGGCGTGATCGGCCTGGAGCTCGGCTCGGTCTGGCGGCGACTCGGCGCGCAAGTGACGGTGGTGGAATACCTCGACCGCATCTGCCCGGGCGTGGATGGCGAGGCCGGCAAGACCCTGCAACGCTCGCTGAGCAAACAGGGCATCAGCTTCAAACTGAGTTCGAAAGTCACCAGCGCCACGTCTTCGGCCAACGGCGTGCAATTGAGCATCGAACCGGCAGCCGGCGGCACCGCCGAGCTGCTGGAAGCTGATTACGTGCTGGTCGCCATCGGTCGCCGTCCTTACACCCAAGGCCTGGGCCTGGAGAACGTCGGCCTGAGCACCGACAAACGCGGCATGCTCGCCAACAAACACCATCGCACCGAAGCACCCGGCGTCTGGGTGATCGGCGATGTCACCTCAGGGCCGATGCTTGCGCACAAGGCCGAAGACGAAGCCATGGCCTGCATCGAGCAGATCGTCGGCAAGGCGGGCGAGGTCAACTACGACCTGATCCCCAACGTGATCTACACCCGACCGGAACTGGCCAGTGTCGGCAAGACCGAAGAGCAGCTCAAGGCTGAAGGCCGGGCCTTCAAGGTCGGCAAGTTCCCGTTCACCGCCAACAGCCGGGCGAAGATCAATCACGAAACCGAAGGTTTTGCCAAAGTCCTCGCCGACGCGCACACCGACGAAGTCCTCGGCGTGCACCTGGTCGGCCCGAGCGTCAGTGAAATGATCGGCGAGTACTGCGTGGCCATGGAGTTCAGCGCGTCGGCCGAAGACATTGCGCTGACCTGCCACCCTCACCCGACCCGTTCCGAGGCGTTGCGTCAGGCAGCGATGAATGTCGAGGGCATGGCAACGCAGATGTAAGCACTTCGCGGATACTTCCCGCGCAATGCGGGAAGTATCAGGACGGCAAATGCCCCAGGGGCAACGCTCCCGGGGTCTTCACCGTGTGAATCGCAAAGTTGCTGCGGATGTCGCTTACCCCCGGCAACTTCAGTAGACAACCGGTTAAAAAACGGTCGTAGGCGCGCAAGTCCGGCACCACCACTTGCAGCAGAAAATCCGATTCCCCTGAGACCAGAAACGCCGAAATCACCTCCGGCAACGCTGTCACCGCCCGGTGAAACGCCTCGGCCTGTTCATCGTTGTGTCGTTCCACCTTGACCCCGACGAACACCGTCAGCCCCAGCCCCACTTCGTCACGGTCCAGGTTCGCCTGATAACCGCGAATCACCCCGGCCTCTTCGAGCATCCGCACCCGGCGCAGGCACGGCGACGCGGACAAACCGATCTCGTCCGCCAGTTGCACATTGCTCAGGCGCCCGTCCCGTTGCAGCGCGGCGAGAATCTTGCGATCGAAGGCGTCGAGTTTCATGGTTGGCAGATCCTGATGGTGTAACCGCAAAAAGAAAGCAGGTTATGCCAATCTCAATAGTTATAGAAGCGAACTACGCAAGCACCTGCCCTGCCCCTCGGTCATAGACTGGTTGCACCGAATCGACAACGAAAGGGGTGCGACATGGCGAGTCTCTGGCTGTTTTTCCTGGCTTTGGCGGTGGTCTATCTGCTGCCCGGCCCGGACATGATCCTGCTGTTGCAGACCGGTGCCCGCCAGGGTCGCGGCGCAGCACTTGCCACGGCGGTGGGGCTGGCGGTTGCCCGAGGCTGTCATGTCGCACTCGCGGCGCTGGGGCTGGCGGCGCTGTTCAAGGCTGCACCGTGGACGTTCGATGCGGTGCGGATGGCCGGGGCGGCGTACTTGCTGTGGATCGGCATTCAATGCCTGCGCACCACGCTGCTGCCTGATCTGAACGCCGGCACCGTAACAGACGGCCATGGGCAGTGGCGCGCCGCGATCCGTCGTGGCCTGCTGACCAACCTGCTCAACCCGAAAGCCTTGCTGTTCTGCTCGGTGCTGCTGCCGCAATTCATCGTGGCGAATGGCGCACCGGTGCTGACGCAGTTTGCGGTGCTCGGTGCGATGCTGGTGGCCGCTGGATTGCTGTTCGACAGCGCCTATGCCTTGCTCGGCACGGCGCTGGGCCGCTGGCTGAAACACAGCCCAACGGCCCAGCGCGTGCAGCAGTGGTTGTTCGGCAGCCTGTTGATCGGCTTCGCTGTGCGCCTGACGTTCGTCCAGCAGGCTTAAGCTTTGCGGGCCTTGCGTTGGCGGCGGGTGATGATCACCAGCGCAATGACGGTCAACCCAATGATGGCGCCGATCTGCACTGCACGCTTGTAGGGTCGCAACACCCCGCGAACAGCGTCGACAACCTGGGTGACGTAGCGTTTGTCGGCGTTGGCGAAGTCCGGATAAGGGCATTGTTGGCCGAAATAGCCGCCCCAGCCCATGTACGGACCTTCTTTCACATATCGCTGATACAGCGCGCTTTGCTCTTGCAGGCTGCTATTGAAACCGGCGGCCGAACACAACACGGCGGCGAACGCCTGGCTGGTGTGCGGCAAGTTATCCGCCGCACGGCTGGCCAGCGCTGTGGCAACAAACCGATAGTGATAGCGCTCATCCGGCTGCGCTTCACTGGCTTTCTGCCGTTGCACTTCAGCCTCGCTCACCAGCGGCCCGACTTTCAGCTCGGTGTTTTCCAGGCTGTAGTTACCGCCGAAGGTCGCGTAATCCGGGGCCATTTCGTAACCCAGGATGTCCATGCCCCACTCGCGAGCCGTCCACGCCGCATTGAACAGCGCACTGGCACGCTTGGTCGGCCACCACGCCGAATCAGCCTTCAGGCGTTGCTCGCCATAGAGCCGAGCCTTGTGCTGCAAATCGGCATTGTCGAAATAGCCGACCGCCTCTTCGTAGTGCCCTTCACGCAACAAACGCCGGCCCAGCAGATTGCGCAGGCTCGCGGCCACCGGCAGCGGCACGTAATTGTCACGATCCTGCTGGCTCAGCGCGGGCGGTGCCGGGACGTTGGTATCGACGTAGTTTTTCAGCTCCTCGACCGTCAGCACTCGCTCGGCCACCGTCGCGGCGTCGAACCAGTAAATGCTCTGGCTGCGATACAACTGATCGAAGGCCTGCAGGTACTCGCCACGTTGCAGCGCAAGAATCGCGCTTTCACCCTCGACCCGGCATTTGGGCTGAAGGGATTCAAGATTCCAGTCGGCGGTACGCCGCTCGCCCCAGGATTCACCCTGCGGGAACGCTTGCGCAGCTTTCGCATAGGCCGCAGCCGCCGCGACCTTGTCGCCATCGCGCACCGCCAGTTTCGCCCGCAGCCACCACGCCAGGCCGCTGTCGCCGGCGTGTTCGAGGAACGCCTTGGCGCTGGCGTAGTCGCCCTGTTGATAATTCATGGCCGCCAGACGATCAGCGTTATCGAGGCTGCCGCGCGTGCTCTCCTGCAACGCCTTGATCAGTTTTTTCTCGTTCGGCGGCTCGTCGCCGAATGACCAGCCGATCCGGCTGATCAGCGACGCGGTCACCAGCTGCTGCACGGCTTTGCCGCGCAACAACTTCTCCAGTCGATCCTCGGGTTCTTCGGCCAGATCGTTCATCAACAGCTTCAGCGAGGTGTAGCCGACGTTCGAGCCATGCAGGTTTTGCGTGGCATAGAGTTCGATGGCCTTGTCCCAACTGCCCGCCGTGCGCAGCGCTCGTGCTTCTTCGCCGAGGCTGGCCACGCCGAGTTCCAGCGGATCGCTGAAACCGTCGATGCTCAGTTGTCGCGTCTGGCGGAAGGCTTCGATGGCGTTTTCCAACGCGTCGAGCGTATCGCCTGCTTCGCTGCTCATGGCAAAGAACGCCCGGCCCAGCGAATAAGCGGCCCAGGTGCTGCGCAACGCGCGTTGATCGGCCGGCAGCGCCAGCAACTGGCGGAAGTACTCGACGGCCAGTTGATGATCACCGGCGCCGAACGCTACCGCGCCCGCCACATACAGACGCAGTTCCGCCGGCAGGCTCGCGCCCTGCACCTCGACCTGACGTGCATCGGTCAGGCTGCGCAGTTGCTTGACCAGCGCCTGCTGCTCCACGCTCAGGCCCTGCTGCTCGGCCTTCTCACGCAGTTCAGCGGGCTCCTTGGGTTCGCCATAGATGTCATCCGGGTTGTAGGTGACCGCCGTGACGTTCTTCAGCCCGGCAATGGTCTTGCCGAGGCGATTGATCTCGAACTTGAAGTTGCCCTCCGGCAGTTCCGCCAGCGATTGCCCGCGATCGTCGAGCAGACGCATCGGGAAATCCGGGCCGCAGGCCAGCGCCGATCCCAGCGGCAGGCTGAGGCTCAGGCAAAGCAGATGGCGGGGCCAGTTACGGGTCAACATGCGAACCTCCTTGATCAATATTTGCGCAACGTGCCCAACCGATCGCACGCTGCCCGCCCGCCGGCAATCGGCCGTCGCGCAAGCGGGTGAAGGTAAGCAGATCCGCAGTCTGTTGCAATGCATAACCGGCGAGCGCATCGGCGCCTTCACAGCCGCTGGCTTTTACCCGAACGCGCGCAGGCCAGGGGCTATCAAGGTTGCCGGCGTTTCCGAGCGTGATGTCGTAGAGGCCGTCCTGCGCCTTGAAGCTCAAGTCGAGTTTGCTGGACAGCGCATCGCCTCGGGCCACCGCACGCAACGTGGTCAGACTCCACGCCCGGCGGTCATTGGCCAGCGGCAGGCGGAACCAGATCAGCCCGGCCAGGTGCGCCGGTCGATCCTCGCGCAGTGCTTTGGCGAGTCGGCTCAGTTGCTGTGGATCGGCCAGCAATTCGCGGCGCTCGCCACCTCGCTCCAGCGTCACTTCGCTTTCCACCACCGGCGCGCCACCGCTGTCCGGCAACAACGCTACACCGTAAGCCGGCAGGGCCAGGTAGAACGGTTTGTCGCTGATCCGCCCCCAGCGCTTCGCCCAGTCGCGCGCCTGCTCAGGGTCGAACAGACCGCGTCGCGGATCGCTGACCGCATGCACCTGCAGCACGCTGCTGTCGACTGTTGCCAGCAGCGTCGGCAGTTGCGGGCTGTCGAGCCAGGCCGGTAATGCGGTGATGCTCAAGGGCAGTGATGACGGCAACGCTGCGCGCAGATGAAGGAGGAAGTCAGCGTACGCGGGCAGCCGCGCATTGCCGGCATCGTGATCGATCTCGACCCCGGCCAGCGTGAGTCCCTGGGTTTGCCAGTCATCGATCACCTGAAGGATCTGCGCCGTGACCTGATCCTGATCCAGCGCCTTGAGCTGACCATCGAGGCGAATCACCGCGATCAGCGGCCGGCCATCGCTTTTCAGCAATTGCGGATCGATCCGCGCCCGGCTCCAGCCTGCTTGTGGGAAAGCCTGCAACGCCAATACCCGCAAGGTCGAGAAATCAGTGCGGCTGCCCTTGAGCGCCGCCTCATGGCCCGGCGTCCACTGGCGTTGCCAGACGTAGAGTTGTTGATCGAGGGGCGCTGCTTCCTGACGCTCGCAGGCAGACAGCAGCAGGGCTGTGGCAAGCAATGCCGACAGCCCGAAAAGAAACCGCATGACGTGCAAATCCCTGGCAACACAAGGCTGCAAGGTTACACAAAACCGACGGGAGCGCGGCCGCTCCCGGAAAAAACGCGCTACGGTTTACGGGCGATGATGACCTGACTTTTCGCCATGACGCTGTCCAGCGCATGTTTGATCTGCGTGCCACGCGGCGAATTGAGCACGGCCTCCCAGGTCTTGGTCCATTGATTGAGCAACGGATGATCGGGGCTGCCCAGGTCCACGTTGGCTTCCCAGAACAGCAGCATCCACAGTGACCGATAGAAACCGTACTGGCTGTGGCTGACGATCTCCAGGCCCGCTTCGCTGACCATGGCCTTGAACTGCTCCTCGCTGATGATGCGAATGTGGTTGGGCTTTTCGAAGTACTCCGGTATGGCGATGCCTTTTTGCACATCTTCGGAACTGGGGTGCGGCACGCTCAGCAGATACAGGGCGCCCGGCTGGCCAATCCGCACCAGTTCGGCGAGGAACTGTGCCGGATCGTCGACATGTTCAAGCACCTCGGTGGACACCACGCGGGTCGCGGTGTTGTCGGCGATCGGCAGCGGATTGCCGTCGGTGACGTGGTACTCGACGCTGCGGGCCGAGGTTTCGCTGAGCCGCTGGCGGGCGGCTTCGATCTTGGCTGCATCGATGTCGGCGACGATGATCCGCGCCCCGCGCATCCCGCAGAACTGCATGTTGCCGCCGTCGCCGCAACCGACGTCGACCAGTGTGTCCTCGGGGCCCACCGTGAAGCCTTTGTACAGCTCGCCGGTGTCATGGTTGAACCAGCCGCTGAGCATGGCATCGCGCAAGCCGAGCTGGAACGTGTCGACGTCCTCGACCACCGGCGCGGCAGGCTGTGCAGGCGTCGATGCCGTGAGTTTCTTCAAAAGTCTCAGCATGGGTTGGCTCCAGAAAAAGGGTCGACGTTGGGCGAAAGTGTTTGCAGCGGTTGGCGGGCGATGATCACCGGACGAGGTCGCAAGCTTCGAGTCAGCACGCGGATCATGAGCCGGAGACCTCAACGGTTGTCATCGCACGATGCTCGAACAGCTGCGCCAGAAAGTCCTGCAGGCGCTGCTCGGCCACAGCCTGGCTGCAGAATCCTTGCAGGCTCAGAACAGCTTGAGACGACATTTGTGCATAACGTTGTGGCTGGTTTTTCGCCACGTCGTAACTGTCGCGGTAGGCGACGCAGACCGACGCCCAGTTGGTCACGTAACGCAGCGTGCGGAACGCCTTGCGCGGATCGTGGGGCCACGCGGTGAGTTCGTCGGTGGACTCGACCAGGAACGCATTGTCCTCGCTCAGGTAATCGATCATCGCCGTGGTGCGTGGCGCCACCGCTGGTTTGCCGCAGGACATGAACTCCATCAGCGGCAGGCACTGGCCCTCGCCGTAGGACGTGTTCACCACGTAACGGGTCGCCTGCACCAGTCGCTCGTAGTCCGCGTCCGCGAGGTAGCCGTAGATCAGCACGATGCGGCAGCGGTAGGAGCGGTTTTTGTACAGGTGATGAAGGATGTCGCTGAGGGCCTCTTCGGCATCGTGGTGGGTGAGTTTGAGCACCAGCGTTGCGTCCTCGACCTCACGGAATGTCACGCAGAACGCACTGAGCATGTCTTCCCAGTTCTTGCGTCCGTCGCCGGGGTTGAACACCGAGGTGTACACCACGCCATCCAGCAACAACTCTTGCTCGCGAACCGGCGCCTCGAAATCGATGCCCTTGCCACGACGCAGATGCTTCGGGCCGAAGGCGTCGAGATTGAGTTGGCGACTGTCGGCCACCAATCCCTTGATCTTCAGGCGCACCGGCCCCGTCGAGGGCTGGCCTTGCAGTTGGGCGCCCCGGGCGGCAAAGCGGTCCCACACCGGCGCCGGCACCGCGACAATCGGGTAATCGCCGCCCATGGCCTCGCGCACCGCGTCGACCGTGTAACTGGAATGGGTGATCGCCGCCCCGCAGGCGCGCAACACCGTGCGCCAGTCATTGCGTGGCTCGCCGTCGAAAGGCTCATTGGGGATAGTGCTGAACTCCCAGGCGAACACCGGCAACGTCGGGCAAGCCAGATGAATCGGTGTGCGATGGGGCGGCGAGAACGACAGGAACACGCACGGCTCGCCATGGGCCAGGCATTCCAGATACAGCGCATCGACTTCGCGGGCCGGGTCCGTCACTTCCACCACCCGCCCGAGACGCTCGAGCACCGGCCGGTATTCCTTGAGCACGAAGTAATAGCTGTACTCGGAACGGCCAAGGTTCTGCGCGATGGTGTGCTGGTTGGTTTCCGAATGAATGATGATCAGCATGAGGCGTTGTCCGTCACGGGGGCGGCATCGGCAGCCGCTGGCTCAAGGCCGAAGAAGTCCGCCAGGCGCTGCTGCACCGGGGCGAAGGCGCAGTAGTCGTGCATGCGCTCGACGGCGGCGACCGACATTCGGCGATAGTCCTGCGGTTGCGCCTTGGCCATCCGGTAACTGTTTTCGTAGGCACTTTTGAGCGAGCCCCAGTCCGGCCGGTGACGCAGGGTGCGGTAGATGATGCGGGTGTCCTGCGGCCAGATCGTCAGCTCTTCGCTGGACTTGACGACAAAGGCCACCGAATCGTCGATGTAGTCTTCCATCGCCGTGTGATCCGGAGCGATCACCGGTTTACCGCTGGACATGAACTCCATCAGCGGCAGGCACAGGCCTTCGCAGCGCGAAGCATTGACGTAAAAACTGGCAGCCTGGTAGAGCCGCGCATACTGCGGATCGTCCAGATAGCCGTGCAGCACCAGCACCCGGCAGGCGAACGGCGTCAGTTGCGCGAGCAAGGTCATCAGTTCGCTGTAATAGGACGCCAGATCGTTCTGGGTGATCTTCAGCACCAGCGTTGCGTCAGACGTTTCGCGAAAGGCCCAGCAGAACGCCGTGATCAAGTGATGCCAGTTCTTGCGGCCATCCTTGGGGTTGAACACGGTCACGTAGATCACGCCATCGACTGTGGTTTCGACCACCCCCGAGGTCTCCGGCAGGTCCAGCGGTGGTGGTTCGTCCACCGCCACTTCATGGGGGCCGGCAATGTTCGGCAGGCGTCGTTCGAGCCAGGCATGGGCCTTGTCCGAGAACAGATCGCGAAAGCCTTCCCAGTAGCCGTGATGCAGGTATTTCACGCGGGCCATGGGCTCAGGTTGATCGCTCGGGTTCAACGCCCACAGACGCAGGTAATGACGGGCGATGACCAGACGGCGCTTGAGTGTCAGGGGCGGCGGACGGCGCGCCTCGATGTCCGCCAGTTGCTCGGCGGTCAGCGGTTTGGGCAGCAGATCATCGGCGCACAGCCCCAGCGTGCGGCTGTCGAAAATGCAGCCCTTGATCGCCAGGGTCGCCCCGGGATTGATCGGCGCGCTGACAGGTTGCTCACGGATGGCCGCGAAGTTTTCCCACAGCGGAGTCGGCAATACCAGGACCGGAAAGTCTTCGCCCATGGCTCGTCGGATTGCCCGGGCAGTGTGGCTCGACAGCGTGATGACCCGTCCCTGTCGGGCAAGCATCTGCGTCCAGTCCTGATGTTGATCGCCGTCCCACGACTCATCGGGGATGGAATCGAACTCCCATGCAATCACGCAGATCGTCGGGCATTCCAGATCGGTCGGGGTATTTTGCGGCGGGGTGAAGGACAGGAACACACTGCTTTCGCCGGAGGCGAGCAGTTGTCGATACAGTGGATCGACTTCGTCGCGGGCGGACACCACATGCACCCGCCCCAGACTTTCGAGCACCGGGCGATAGGCCTTGAGCACGAAGTAATAGCTGTATTCGGGACGCCCGAGACTCTGGCTGATGGAGCGGTCGTTGACGTCCGAGTAGAGAATGAAATTCATGGCATCCCACGGTGCGACCGCCATCCCGGCAGCCTCACGCTATGACGGCCAGGCATCGGATCGGGTCGGCATGGCCGACAGTCGTCCTGTGTCCGAAGCACGTCGTCGTTCTTGTTTTAGTGGTCAGTTTCACCGTATTGCGCAACCACTTGGGCAACGCTCGGTAAACCGCGACGAGGGGCATTCTAAACACATCCGTTCAGGATTCGTGAACCGCCCGGCGAGAAAAACCGGGCTACGCTGACGAGAACTGACCGGTCACGGTTTGGTCGGTTGAAATTGCCGAGCAATTGGCACAGATTGGCAACCAAACAACTACAACAACGACTTCACCCGTCTTGCGGCCGGATTTTTTCCCGGTCAGACAGACATCCCCTCAAAGCCTGTGGGAAGCGGTGAAAGTTAAAGACCAAGGGGTCGCTGTTTGAAAAAACGTCTGTTCATCACGGGCCTCAGTGGGTTCGTGGGACAACATATCCAGTCGCGCCTGATGCTCGATGACTCGGTGTGGGAACTGCTGCCTGCCGCTTCACCCTTCGACCTGACGGACCCGCAAAGCCTCATCGACCTCTGGCCGCAATTGCCTGACGCCGTGATTCACCTGGCCGGTCAGACATTCGTCCCCGAAGCGTTCCGCGATCCGGCCCGCACCTTCGACATCAATCTGCTCGGCACCCTGAACCTGTTGCAGGCGCTCAAGGCCAGAGGCTTCAAGGGCCCGTTTCTGTATGTCAGTTCCGGCGACGTGTACGGTCAGGTCGACGAATCCGCACTGCCGATCACCGAGCAACAGCCGCCCTGCCCGCGCAATCCCTACGCAGTGAGCAAACTGTCCGCCGAATTCCTCAGCCTGCAATGGGGCCTGAGCGAAGGCTGGCCAGTGCTGGTGGCGCGTCCGTTCAACCACATCGGCACCGGGCAGAAAGACAGCTTCGTCATCGCCAGCGCCGCGCGGCAGATCAACCGCATCAAGCAGGGGCTGCAAGCGCCGCAACTGGAAGTCGGCGACATCGATGTCACCCGGGACTTCCTCGACGTCGACGACGTGGTTTCGGCCTATTTCGCGCTGCTGGAAAAAGGCACGCCGGGACAGGTCTACAACATTTGTTCGGGCCATGAGCAAAGCATCCGCAGCCTCATCGAGCAGATGGGCGACCTGGCCGAGGTCGAGCTGCAACTGGTTCAGGACCCCGCGCGCATGCGCCGCGCGGATCAGCGTCGTGTCTGCGGCAGCCATCAACGGCTCGCCCGGACCACAGGATGGACGCCGCAAATCTCTATACAACAATCCCTGCGGGCGATCCTGTCCGACTGGGAGAAGCGAGTACGACAAGAATGACAAAAAGTGCATTGATCACAGGGATCACCGGCCAGGACGGCGCGTATCTGGCCAGACTGCTGCTCGACAAGGGTTACAAGGTTCACGGCCTGGTGGCGCGGCGCAGCAGCGACTCGCGCTGGCGCCTGCGGGAAATGGGCGTTGAAGCCGACATCGTGTACCTGGACGGCGACATGGCCGACGCCTGCTCGGTGCAGCGCGCGGTCATCAAGTCGGCGCCGGACGAGGTCTATAACCTCGCCGCACAAAGCTTCGTCGCTGCGTCCTGGGATCAACCGGTGACCACCGGCATCGTCGATGGCCTGGGCGTGACTCACCTGCTTGAAGCCATCCGCCAGTTCAGCCCGCACACGCGCTTCTACCAGGCGTCCACCAGCGAAATGTTCGGTCTGATCCAGGCCGAGCAACAGGACGAGAACACCCCGTTCTACCCGCGCAGCCCGTACGGCGTGGCCAAACTCTATGGCCACTGGATCACCGTCAACTACCGCGAAAGTTTCAACCTGCACGCCAGCAGCGGCATCCTGTTCAACCATGAATCGCCACTGCGCGGCATCGAATTCGTGACCCGCAAGGTCACCGACGCGGCCGCCCGGATCAAGCAGGGCAAACAGCAGGAGCTGGCCCTGGGCAACATCGACGCCAAGCGTGACTGGGGGTTTGCCGGCGATTACGTCGAGGCCATGTGGCTGATGCTGCAACAGGACAAGCCTGACGACTTCGTGGTCGCCACCGGGGTGACCACCACCGTGCGCGAGATGTGCCACATTGCCTTCGATCACGTGGGTCTCAACTACCGCGACTACGTGAAGATCGACCCGGCGTTCTTCCGCCCGGCCGAAGTCGAAGTGCTGCTCGGCAACCCGGCCAAGGCCCAGCGCGTGCTGGGCTGGAAACCGAAAACCGATCTCGACACCCTGATCCGCATGATGATGGATGCGGACATGAAACGCGTCGCCAAGGAGTAGGCCATGCTGATCCCCGTGATTCTGTCCGGCGGTGCCGGTACCCGTTTGTGGCCGGTGTCCCGCGAGGGCCACCCGAAGCCGTTCATGACCCTGCCCGACGGCCAGTCGCTGCTGGGCAAGACCTATCGGCGTGCCGCCGGTCTGCTGGACGGCTGGGGCGACATCGTCACGGTGACCAACCGCGAGTACTACTTCCAGAGCAAGGATCACTATCAGGCCGCGCGCCTGTCCCGGCATCGCGGGCACTTTTTGCTTGAGCCCACCGGGCGCAACACCGCCCCGGCCATCGCGGCTGCGGCGCTGGCACTGCAAGCCCTGCACGGCGACGAGGCGATCATGGTGGTGATGCCCGCCGACCACTTGATCGTCAACGAAGACGCGCTCAAGAGTGCGGTCGAACACGCGGTCAATCTGGCGAAGGACGGTTATCTGGTGACCTTCGGCGTGGTGCCGACCGCCCCGGAAACCGGCTTCGGCTACATCGAGACCGGTGCGCCGCTGGATGCCAGGGGCGCGGCCAAAGTGCAGCGTTTCGTGGAAAAACCCGATCTGCAAACCGCCACCCACTACCTGGAAAGCGGCAATTTCCTGTGGAACTCGGGGATGTTCTGTTTCTCCATTGCAACGCTGATCGCCGAACTGCAACTGCACGCTCCGGAACTGCTCGAACAGACCCGGACCTGCATGGCGGCGAGCGAGCCGCTGGAGACCACCGGTTACCTGCAACAGGAACTGTCACCGGCGCTGTTCGCCGAGATCACTGACATCTCCATCGACTACGCGTTGATGGAGCGCTCGGAAAAAGTCGTGGTCGTACCCGCCAGTTTCGACTGGAGCGATATCGGTTCCTGGGGCGCCGTCGCGGCGCTGGTGCCGGCCGACGCCGACAACAACCGCGCCAGCGGCGAAGCGATCTTCATCGACAGCCGCAACAATTTCGTTCAAAGCGAAGGCCGGTTGGTGGCCGCCGTGGGTGTGGAAGACCTGATCGTCATCGACACCGCCGACGCCGTGCTGGTGGCCCACGCCGACCGTTTGCAGGATGTACGGCGGGTGGCCAAGCAGCTCAAGGACAAGTCCCACGAAGCCTATCGCCTGCATCGCACGGTCAGCCGTCCGTGGGGCACCTACACCGTGCTCGAGGAAGGCCCGCGCTTCAAGATCAAGCGCATCGTGGTCAAGCCTGGCGGCAAGCTTTCGTTGCAGATGCACCATCACCGCAACGAACACTGGGTGGTGGTCGAAGGCATGGCCAAGGTCACCAACAACGGCAGTGGCACCACGCTGGTGGCCAAGAACGAATCGACGTTCATCGCCGCCGGGCACAAGCATCGACTGGAAAACCCCGGTGTGATCGATCTGGTGATCATCGAAGTGCAAAGCGGCGAATACCTGGGAGAGGACGACATCGTCCGCTTCGAAGACCAATACGGCAGGACGGTTTAAATGCTGTTTTCCCTGTACCGCTCGCTGCATGACTATCGAGGGTTCATTCTCGGCAGCGTGCAGCGAGAGTTTCAATCGCGGTATCGCAATTCACTGCTGGGGGCCTTGTGGCCCGTGTTCAATCCACTGTCGATGATCATCGTTTACACCGTGATCTTTTCCCACATCATGCGCGCTCGCTTGCCGGGCGTGGATGACAGCATGGCCTACAGCATTTACCTCTGCGCCGGTCTGCTGGCATGGGGGCTGTTTTCCGAAATCACCCTGCGAAGCCAGAATATGTTTCTGGACAACGCCAACCTGCTGAAGAAAATCAGCTTCCCCAGAATCTGCCTGCCGGTGATTGTGCTCTGCAACGCGGCGATCAACTTTGCCATCATCATCGGCCTGTTCCTCGGGTTTCTGCTGATCACCGGGCGCTGGCCGGGCATGGCACTGCTGGCGCTGATCCCCCTGATTGCGCTGCAGATGATGTTCTGCGCAGGGCTGGGCATGGTCCTCGGCGTATTGAACGTGTTCTTTCGCGATGTCGGTCAGCTCTTCGCCATCTGCCTGCAGTTCTGGTTCTGGCTGACGCCGATCGTGTACCCGATGAGCATCCTCCCGGAGTGGGTCCAGCGCCTGCTGCAACTCAACCCGTTGACCAACCTGATCGGCAGCTATCAGAACCTGTTCCTGTACGGGCAGTGGCCCGTCTGGAACTCCCTGCTGCCGGTGTTCATTGCCGCGCTGGTGATGTGCCTGATCGGCCTGCGCCTGTTTCGCAGGCGCGTCGGTGAAATGGTGGATGAACTCTGATGGGGCATATCCGCGTAACCGGCCTGGGCAAGGCTTACAAACAGTATCCGACACGCTGGAGTCGCCTGGCGGAATGGCTGATCCCGTTTTCCCCGCTGCGCCACAGCCAGCATTGGGTGTTGCAGGATGTCGCTTTCGAAATCGCCCCCGGTGAGGCGGTGGGCATCGTCGGCGCCAACGGTGCGGGTAAAAGCACGTTGCTGAAGATGATCACCGGCACCACCCAACCCACCTGCGGCAAGATCGAGACTGAAGGTCGCGTCGCCGCATTGCTGGAGTTGGGCATGGGGTTTCACCCGGACTTTACCGGCCGCCAGAATGCGATCATGGCCGGGCAGCTGCTGGGCATGCAGGTCGACGAAATCGAAGCGTTGATGCCCGACATCGAACATTTCGCAGAAATCGGCGAGGCCATCGACCATCCCGTCCGCACCTACTCCAGCGGCATGCAGATGCGCCTGGCCTTCAGCGTCGCCACCGCACGGCGACCGGATATCCTGATCGTCGACGAAGCCCTGTCGGTGGGTGACTCCTACTTTCAGCACAAGAGCTTCGACCGCATTCGCAGCTTCCGCAAGGCGGGCACCACATTGCTGATCGTGTCCCACGACCGCTTTGCGATCCAGTCGATCTGCGACTCGGCCATCCTGCTCAAGGACGGCCACATGGCCATGTACGACAAACCGGAAGTGGTACTCGATTATTACAACGCCGTGATGGCCGAACGCGAAGGCCAGGTCGTGCGTCAGGAAAAACTCACCGGCGGCGAAGTGCGGACCGTGTCCGGCACCGGTGAGGCCGTCATTCTCGGGGTGCGCCTGCTGGATGAACAGGAGCGTTCCATCGATGCTGTCGAGGTCGGTCAGCCGGTGGTGCTGGAAGTGCAGGTCGAAGTACGCAGCGACATTGAACGACTGGTGCTCGGCTTCCTGATCAAGGATCGCCTGGGCATGATGATGTATGGCATCAATACCCATCGCCTCGACAAGGCACTGACGGACCTGCACGCCGGAGAGCGCTTCACCTATCGCTTTGCCTTCGTGATGGGACTGGGTAAGGGCAATTACTCGGTATCGCTGAGTCTTTCGCGCCTGGACTCCCATCTGGATCGAAACTTCGAGTGGCGCGACTATGGCTTGGTGTTTCATGTGATCAACGGCCGCCAGGAGGATTTTGTCGGTGGCTCGTGGCTCAACGCCAAGGCCTCGATAACCCGCAATGCCGGTGCTGCTCTGACAGAGCGCGCGCCATGACCCGGCTGCTGGTCGAATGCACCCACGTGTTCCGGCACCCGAAAATCAATTCTGGGATTCAGCGGGTGGTGCGCAACGTCATCAAGCAATTGCCGCCGAGCGCCGAAGGGGTCGAGTGCGTGCCGGTGGTCTTGCTCAAGGGCAAGCTGTACCGCGTGACACGTCTGGCGCCACTGGATTCGCCGCTGCTCAACGCCGTCGTCACGTTTGGCGAGCGCCTGGAGCGGCTGGCCCATCGTTTCTGGCAACTGCATCAGCGCCTCGACAGTCGTTGCCGGACCCAACTGACACGACGTGCGCTATACGTCAGCTATCGCCTGGCGTCGTTCGGCCTGTTCGGCATTCCGTTGCGGCTGGTCGAGCAGGTCAACCGCTTTCAGTTGCCCCAGCGCTGCGAGCCTTTGCAACACCGGCCGGGCGATCACCTGGTGTTGCTGGATTCGTCCTGGCACTCGGACTTTTTCCTGCATGCCGAACGGCTCAAACGCGAAGGCGTGGGCATCGTTGCGGTGATCTACGATCTGATTCCCCTGACCCACCCGCAGTTTTACGACACGCGGCTGGTGCAGGTTTTCAGCGAATGGTTCGACTGGATTACCCGCACCGCCGATGGCTACCTGGCGATTTCCGCCACGGTGCGCGATCAGGTTCATGAGGAAGTGCAGCGCCGCCTCGGTTCGGCACAGGTCGAAAAACGCTGGTTCGACTATTTCCACCTCGGGTCGGAGCTGGATCTGCAGAGCGTCGAGGCCGCCGTCGAGCCGCGCCTGGAACGTCTGTTCGCCACACCGGAGCCGATGTTCCTGATGGTCAGCACCATCGAGCCGCGCAAGAACCACGACTATCTGCTGGATGCTTTCGAACGTGCCTGGGCGGCCGGTTCGAATGCTCGGCTGTGCATCGCCGGACGCATCGGCTGGAAGTGCGACGCCCTGCTCGCCCGGGTGCGCAACCACGGCGAACTGAACCGGCGCCTGTTCATGTTCAACGACCTGAGCGACACCAGCCTGGAACACGCGTATGCCCATTCCAGCGCATTGGTGTTCCCGTCGTTCGTCGAAGGCTTCGGCCTGCCGCTGGTGGAAGCCATGCAGCGCGGATTGCCGGCGATGGGCAGCGATATCGCGGTGTTCCGTGAGATCGGCGGCGAGTTCATGGCCTATTTCGATTTGCAGGACCCGCAATGCCTCGCCGACCTGGTGATCGCCTTCGAGCGCAGCGGCCAATTCCCCGCTGCCCGCAATGTGGCCGACTGGCAATGGATCGGCTGGCGCGAAGCCAGTCAGCAACTGGCCGAACGCACCGCACGCCACGTGCTGCATGCGCCCGCGGCGCAAGCGAGGTCCCATGCGCATAGCCCTTAACGCGCGGATTCTCCAGGCACCGCGCACCGGAATCGGCCACTACGTCGCCGAACTGGTGAACGCCCTGCACACCGAGACCGATATCGACGTGGCGCTGTTCCACGGCTGGGGCTGGAGTTCGCAGTTGCCGGAAGCGGCAATGCCCGGTTACTCGCGCCTGACCCCAATGCTGCGCAAGATCCCCGGTGCCTATCAGGCCCGCCGCTGGCTGGAGCAGAAACGCTTCGATCAGGGCCGCACGCCCGACATCGACCTGTACCACGAACCGAGCCTGTGGCCGCTGGCCTTCGACGGCCCGACCGTGATCACCCTGCACGACCTGACGCACCTGCATTTCCCGGACACCCAACCGCAGACACGACTCAGGGAAATCGAACGTCGGCTGGCCGACGGCATCCGGCAGGCGCGGGTGATTCTGACCGACTCGCAAGCCATCGCCGACGAAGCCCAAGACTATTTCGGACTGCCTGCCGAACGCTTCGTGGTGGCGCCCTTGGGTGTCGCCGAGCGCTTTCATCCGCGCGAGCCGCAAGCCATCGACGCGGTGCTCAAGGCGCATGCCGTGGAGGCGCGGGAGTATTTCCTGTGTGTCGGCACCCTGGAGCCGCGCAAGAACCTGGGCCTGGCCCTGCGTGCCCACGCGCTATTGCCTGAAGCCGTGCGCCAGCGCTTCCCGCTGTTGATCGTCGGCATGGCCGGCTGGCAGCGTGAGCAGTTCAGTGACGAATTGCGTCAGGCCCTGGCCAGCGGTCATGTGTGCCTGCTCGGCTACTTGCCGGATGAGCAGGTCGCGCAATTGCTGGCCGGCGCCCGGGCGCTGGTTTTTCCCTCGTTGTATGAAGGTTTTGGCCTGCCGGTGCTGGAAGCGATGGCCAGTGGCACGCCCGTGGTGGTCACCCGATCCTCGGCGATGCCGGAAGTCGCGGGTGCCGCCGGCAACTATATTGAAGCTGACGATGCAGAAGGCTTGCGCGATGCGCTGAGCCGCCTGATCGACGATCAAGTGCATTGGCAGGCATGCCGAGAAGCCGGATTGCAGCAGGCACGGCTTTTTTCCTGGAAGCGTTGCGCGCAGGCCACGGCCGGCGCCTACCGCCAGGCTTTGGGAGGTTGAATGCGAGTTCTTCATTTTTTCAAGACGTACCTGCCTGACTCAGTCGGCGGCATCGAGCAAGTGATCTTCCAGCTCTGCGAAAGCGGCGCCCAGCATGGCATCGAAGGCCAGGTGCTGACCCTCAGCGCCAATCCAGAGCCGGCGGTGCTGCAACTGGGCCAACACGAAGTGCATCGGGCCAGGCTCGATATCCAGTTCGCTTCCACCGGGTTTTCCTGGAGCGTGTTCAAACAGTTTCGCGAACTGGCCGCCGAAGCCGACGTGATCAACTACCACTTCCCGTGGCCGTTCATGGACCTGGTGCATTTCGCCAGCGGCGTGAACAAACCGAGCGTGGTGACCTACCACTCGGACATCATTCGCCAGAAGAACCTGCTCAAACTCTATCGTCCGCTGATGAACCGTTTCCTCGCCAGCGCCGACCGGATTGTTGCGGCCTCGCCGAACTACCTGCACACCAGCGATGTGTTGCAGCAGTTCCAGGACAAGACCCGCGTCATCCCCTACGGCTTGAACAAGGCCGGTTATCCACAACCCGACGTCGAGCGCATGAACCGCTGGCGCCAGCAGCTTGGGGATAAGTTTTTCCTGTTCGTCGGGGTGATGCGCTACTACAAGGGCCTGCACATCCTGCTCGAAGCCTTGAAAGACGTGGACTACCCGGTGGTGATCGTCGGTGCCGGCCCGCTGGAGCAGGAACTGCACGCCCAGGCCGCTGCGCTGGGGCTGCGCAATATCCACTTCCTCGGACGCCTGAGCGATGAAGACAAGGTCGCCCTGCTGCAATTGAGCTACGCCATCGTTTTCCCGTCGCATCTGCGCTCGGAAGCGTTCGGCATTTCGCTGCTGGAAGGCGCGATGTACGGCAAGCCGATGATCTCCAGCGAGATCGGCACCGGCACCAGTTACATCAATATCCACAACGAAACCGGGCTGGTCGTACCGCCGAGTCATCCACAGGCGTTTCGCGAAGCGATGCGCACCCTGTGGGAAAACCCGACTCGCGCCGCTGAAATGGGCGTCAAGGCTGAAGCCCGTTACCGGCAGTTATTCACAGCCGACGAAATGGGTCGCAAGTGGACGGCGCTGTATCAGGAACTGTTGGAGGAAAAGGCGCTGTCCTACGCCTGATCCTCTACAGATCCAGCACCAGCGGCTGGGCACTTTGCGCCGGCACTGCACAGCAGATCAGCACTTGTCCTTCCTCCGGCACTTCGGCCGGGGGCTGTGGATAATTCACCGCACCGCTGATCAGCCGCGTCTTGCAGGTGCCGCATGATCCTCCGCGACAGCTGAACTCGGGACGCAAGCCACGACTTTCCGCCAGCTCCAGCAGACTGCCGCCATCGGGCTGCCACCGCGCTTCCTTGGCCGAACGCTCGAAGACCACCGGCACCGAGGTGGTGGCAGCCGGCAATTGTTCGATCACGATGGCGTCCGGATCGGCCTGCCGCTTGAGGGTCGAGGGGCCAAAGGTTTCGGCGTGGATCTGGTCGTCACGCACGTCCAGTTCACGCAGGCTGTCGTAAAGGCCTTGGGTAAAGCCGCCGGGGCCGCAAAGCACAAAGTCGATCTGATCGAAGTCCTCGACGTCCAGCAGGTTCCTCAGCAATGAGCCGTCGATGCGCCCGTGCAGGTCGTAATCCTCGCCTTCGACCAGGTCGGGCTCCGGCTGACTGAGCAGGCGCAACACCCGCACCGAATCGCCGGCGTCCTCCAACAAGCGGTCCAGCTCCACACGAAACGGTTGGTCGGCAAGGCTTCGAGAGCTCTGGATCAGCCAGGTCGGACGAATCCGCCGGGTGCGCAGGCCCTGATACACCACCTCACGCAGCATCGACAGCAACGGCGTAATGCCAACTCCGGCTGCAAGCAAGACCAAAGGCCGACGCTCCAGCGGCGCCACGGTGAAATGCCCTTGGGGCGAGCGCGCCTCCAGCACATCACCGACGCGCACCTGATCGTGCAGGTGCGTCGATATCCGCCCTTCACGCTTTACGCTGATCCGGAAGAAATCATCCGACGGCGCGCCCGACAGACTGTAAGTGCGGATGAACACCTCGCCATCGAGATTGAAGCGCAACGGCAGATGCTGCCCGGCCTGGAACACCGGCAAACCGGCCCCATCCACGGGTTCGAGGTAGAACGAACGAATGTGCTGGCTCTGCGCTTCAATCCGCGCCACCCGCAGCGGCCGCCAGCTGTCTCCCAGGGCCTGGGCCTGCAAACGTGCGTCGGCCTGAGCCCAGGTGCCGGTCAGCAGACTGGTCGGCGACATGCCGTCGAAGCGCCAGCGCAGGGCCAATGCGCCCGGACGCCGCACCGCTTTTTCCACCTCGAACGTCCACAACCGCTCGGCGCCCTGGAAGGCTGCGATCTGCGGCCCGTCGAGAATGACCTCGGTACGGCCGCTGAGCTGCAACAGATCACCTGTGGAAAAGTCGATGAACAGCAAGCCAGCCCGGGGATTGAGCAGCAGGTTGCCGAGAGTGTTGAAGTGCAGGTTGCCGGCAAAATCCGGGATGGTCAGGCGATTGCCCTCCACCCGCACGAAACCGGCCTGGCCGCCACGGTGCGAAACATCCACCGAGCGCTCGCCGTCGACATCGACGTAACTGGCGACGAAGAAGGTGTCGGCTGTTTCGATCAGCGCGACCGCCGTGTCATCGAGCCCATCGAAATGCTCGGCACGCCGGGTTTGCGGGTCTGCCAGCGGCACTCGCTGGAACTGGCGCAACTGAATGTACTGCGGGCAGTTGCCGAAGGACTGATCGACCGTCAAGTCGAAGCCGCTCGTACCCAGGTTGCCAATGTGGCCGTTGAGGCGATTGCGCCGACGGGTGTGCAACTCGATGCCGAGCAGGCCGATGGCCGCACCTGCCTGCAACTGCGCCGGGTCATCAAAGGCGGGCAGACTGTCGAAGTGCAACTGCGTCGGTTCCGGAGAGTGCGCGAAACCCGGCTCACCCTCCAGCACACTGGCCCAGGGACGGCCATCGGCATCCACCGCGCCGAACAGCATGAAGGGTAATTGCTGATAGAACTGACGGTGCTGATCCGGCATCCAGGTGCGAATCACCTTACGACCGAATTCCTCCATGCGCTCGGCAACACCGACCTGCGCTTGCAGTTGTCGCTCGCCGGCGTGCCAGGGTGAACGTTCCATGACGACCTCTCCCCCACGCCAGCGGCGCAGTCTGGATGGTGAACCTCAGGCGCTGGTTTGCAGACCGGCGACGGTACGTGGCATGCCGATGAAACCGGGCAATGCTTCAACCCGCGCCAGCCAGGCGCGCACGTTGGCATAGTCGTCCAGCGACACATTGCCTTCCGGCGCATGGGCGATGTAGCTGTAGGCCGAGACGTCGGCGATGGTCGGCTCGTTTCCGACCAGATACGGGGTCTTGCCCAGTTCCAGATCCATCACCTTCAGCAGGTTGTGCGCACGGGTGATCGCTTCATCGGCGTTGAGTTTCGCCCCGAACACCGTAACCAGCCGCGCCGCCGCCGGACCAAAGGCAATCGGTCCGGCCGCTGCCGACAGCCAACGCTGGACGCGCGCCGCGCCGACCGGGTCGCTCGGCAGCCAGCGACCGTTGCCGTACTTCTGCGCCAGATACACCAGAATCGCATTGGAATCGGCCAGCACCACGCCGTTGTCATCAATGGCCGGCACTTGCCCGAAGCTGTTGATCGCCAGGTAATCAGGTTGTTTGTGCTCGCCCTTGGCCAGATCAACAAAGATCAGTTCGGTCGGCAGTTGCAACAGGGACAGCATCAGCTCAACCCGGTGGGCGTGGCCGGAACGCGGGAAGTTGTAGAGTTTGATCGCTTGCATGGTCGACTCCGCAGGGCTTAGGTGCCGCTCAGGAGGGTCGGCGGCCGTGGCAGTCATCTTCCACCTATCGCGAAAACAACAGAATCACCAGCAAACGCAATCCATTATTTCTCTGGATGAAATAACGCTGCGTTTTTCAGGGCCGGATGCTCACGCAAGGCGTTCACGGTGTAATCGACAAAACTGCGCACCCGGGCCGGCGCCTTGCGCCCGCCCTGATACACCACGTGGATTGGCAGCGGCGGCAACTCGTACTCGGCGAGAACGATTTCCAGCTCACCGGAGGCGATCTTGCCGGCAACCTGATAAGACAGCACCCGGGTCAATCCAAGCCCCAGGCAAGCGGCCGCAATCGCGGCCTGATTGGCGGTGACCACCAGCCGAGGCTCGGGCCTGACGCTCAAGGGTTCACCGTTCTCCAGAAATGGCCAGCTGCGCAGTTGGCCGATGGCCGAAGTCGCCACCACCGGCGCGCCCGCCAACGCCTGTGGATGGGTTGGCCGACCGTGAACGGCAAAATACCCAGGCGAGCCGCAAATCACCCGGCGCACCTCACCGACCCGGATCGCATGCTGGTTGCTGTCCGGCAAGTCACCGATGCGGATCGCCACATCGACCCCTTCCTCGACCATGCTCACCACGCGATCCAGCAGCAAGGCGTTGATGGAAACGTCCGGGTACTGCGTCAGATAACCCGCCATCACCGGTGTGACAAACAGCTCGCCGAACAGCACTGGCGCGGTCACCGTCAATTGCCCACGGGGCTGGGTGTGGCTGCCGGCGGCGGAGTCTTCCGCTTCCTGCACCTCGGCAAGAATCCTCCGACAGTCTTCCAGGTAACGCTGGCCCGCCTCGCTCAGATGCACGCTGCGGGTGGTGCGAATCAGCAATTGCGTACCGATCCGCTGCTCCAGCGCCGCCACCGCCCGGGTGATGCTGGCCGCCGACAGACCCAAGCGCCGCGCCGCCGCGGAAAAGCCCTGCTCCTGAGCAACGGCCGCGAAAACCTGCATTTCCTGGAAGCGATCCATGGTGTCCCCGAAGTGGATGAAAAACCGCCTCGCATTATAGGCAGTCCCCGATCTTCAACGTGCATGGCCGAACGACCGCCGATCCAGAATTGATATTTTTATTTTCAGTTGTATTGATGAATGATTTATTTCGTGTCATTTATAGCCTCGCCGATCACAG
Organism: Pseudomonas sp. GW821-FHT11G12; assembly: GCF_058808055.1. NCBI lineage: Bacteria > Pseudomonadati > Pseudomonadota > Gammaproteobacteria > Pseudomonadales > Pseudomonadaceae > Pseudomonas > Pseudomonas sp. GW821-FHT11G12. Next base: position 150,132 of record NZ_JBXARH010000002.1, on the reverse strand, counting down.
GAATGATCCAGCGCGCCACCCGGATGGCGGGCACCTGTTTTCCTAACGCCCTCCCAGGAGTCGACAAAATGAACAAGACAGAACTTCTAGGTGCTCTGGCGCTGTGCGCATTCAGCTTCATGGCCCATGCCGATGAAGACAGCCTGCGTATCGGTATCGAAGCCGCCTACCCACCCTTTTCCTACAAAACGCCGGAAGGCAATGTCAGCGGGTTCGACTACGACATCGGCAACGCCTTGTGCGAAGAGATGAAGGTCAAGTGCGAGTGGGTCATTCAGGAGTTCGACGGCATGATTCCGTCGCTCAAGGTGCGCAAGATCGACGCCGTGCTGTCGTCGATGTCGATCACCGAAGACCGGATGAAGTCGGTCGACTTCAGCAAAAAGTACTACCACACGCCGGGCAAGTTCGCGATGAAGGCCGGCAGCGTGATCAACGACCCGCTGGTGGACCTCAAGGGCAAGAAACTCGGCGTGCAACGCTCATCGACCTATGACCGGTTTGCCACCGAGCAACTGGAAAAGGCCGGCGTCGTCGTGGTGCGCTACGGCTCGCAGAACGAAGCCTTCCTCGACCTTGCCTCGGGTCGCCTGGACGCCACCCTCGCCGACATCGTCAACACCGACGAAAGCTTCATCAAGACACCGGCCGGACAAGGTTTCGCCCTGACCGGGCCGGACATCAACGACCCGAAATACTTCGGCCGTGGTGCCGGGATCGCGGTGCGCAAAGGTGACGTCGCCAACACGGCGCGCCTGAACGCGGCGATCGACGCCATCCGCGCCAACGGCAAATACCAGCAAGTGATGGGCAAGTATTTCGCCTTCGATATCTACGGCGAATAAACCGTCGCCTCCGCCCGGCGCCAGCCCGCTGCAGGCGCCCTTCGGGCTTGTCTTGCGCGCCTTCGGGCGCACGCTTGAGGAACTTCATCATGCTCCACGGCTACGGATCGAGCATTCTCGATGGTGCCTGGCTGACCATCAACCTGGCCCTGACCTCCATGTCGCTGGCCATTGCCCTGGGCCTGATCGGCGCGGCGTTTCGCCTGTCGCCGCTCAAATGGCTGGCCATGCTCGGGGAAGGCTACACGACCCTGATTCGCGGCATTCCCGATCTGGTGCTGATCCTGCTGATTTTCTATGGCGGCCAGGATCTGGTGAACCGCATCGCCCTGGCGTGCGGTTACACCCGCTACATCGACATCAATCCCTTCATCGCTGGCGTCTGCACCATGGGCTTCATTTTTGGCGCCTATCTCTCGGAAACCTTTCGCGGTGCCTTCATGGCCATCCCCAAAGGTCAGGCGGAAGCCGGTGCGGCCTATGGCATGCGCGGCACGCAAGTGTTCTGGCGGATTCTGGTGCCGCAGATGATTCGCTTCGCCATCCCGGGGTTCACCAACAACTGGCTGGTGCTGACCAAATCCACCGCGCTGATTTCGGTCATCGGCCTGCAGGACATGATGTTCAAGGCCAAGAACGCCGCCGACGCCACTCACGAGCCGTTCACGTTTTTCATTGCGGTGGCGGCGCTGTACCTGATGCTCACCAGCGTGTCGCTGCTGGTGCTGCGCGCTCTGGAAAAACACTATTCGGTCGGCATCAAAGCCGCCGAGTTGTGAGGAGAACCTGCCGATGATGCTCGACTACAACCTGATCTGGGAAAACCTGCCGCTGTATTTCGACGGCGCCTTGTTGACCCTCAAAGTCCTGCTCATTTCCCTGAGCCTGGGGCTGGTCCTGGCGGTTCCGCTGGCGCTGATGCGAGTGTCGCGCTCGCCACTGCTCAGCTTCCCGGCGTGGCTCTACACCTATGTGATTCGCGGCACGCCGATGCTGGTGCAACTGTTCCTGATCTATTACGGCCTGGCGCAGTTCGAATCGGTGCGCCAAAGCGTGCTCTGGCCTTACCTCTCCAGCGCCACGTTCTGTGCCTGCCTGGCGTTCGCCATCAATACCAGTGCCTACAGCGCGGAGTTGCTGGCGGGCAGCCTGAAGTCCACGTCTCACGGCGAAATCGAAGCCGCCCGGGCAATGGGCATGTCCCGCCTGACCTTGTACCGCCGCATCTTGCTGCCCTCAGCCTTGCGCCGGGCATTGCCGCAGTACAGCAACGAAGTGTTGATGATGCTGCAAACCACCAGCCTGGCCTCCATCGTCACGCTGGTGGATATCACCGGCGCGGCACGCACGGTGAGCTCGCGGTTCTATATGCCGTTCGAAGCGTTCATCACCGCCGGCCTCGTCTACCTCGCCCTGACATTCATTCTGGTGCGCCTGTTCAAGCTGGCCGAACGCCGCTGGCTGGCCTACCTGGCACCGCGCAAGCACTAAGGAGCTGACATGGAAAAGATTCAATACCTGTTGCCGTGGAGCGCTTCGGGCACCGAGCGGACACTGTCGGTGTTCCGGTTTGGCGCCGGCCCGCGCAAGGCGTACATCCAGGCCTCCCTGCATGCCGACGAGCTGCCGGGGATGCGCGTGGCCGTCGAGCTCAAGCGCCGCCTGCTGGAACTGGAAGCACAGGGTCGCCTGAACGGTGTGATCGAATTGGTGCCGATGGCCAACCCGATCGGCATCGCCCAGATGTTCCAGGCCACCCATCAAGGTCGCTTCGAGTTCGCCAGCGGCAAGAACTTCAATCGCGACTTTCCGGAGCTGGCCGAAGCCGTGGCGCCGCTGCTCAAAGGCCGGTTGGGCGATGACGCCGACGCCAACGTCGCGCTGATCCGCCGCGCCTTGATCGACACCCTCGCCGACATGCCGCCACCGGCCTCGGAACTCGATGGCCTGCGTCGCCTGTTGCTGCAACATGCCTGTGACGCCGATGTGGTGCTCGACCTGCATTGCGATTTCGAGTCGGTGATGCTGCTCTACACCATGCCGCAACACTGGGGACGCCTGCATTCATTGGCCGCACGCCTGGGTGCCGAGGTCACGTTGCTGGCCGAAGACGCTGGCGGCAGCGCTTTCGACGAGGCTTGCGCGGTGCCGTGGCTGCGCCTGACCGAGCTGTTCCCGGAAGCCAACATTCCCTTGGCCTGCGCGGCGACCACCATCGAATTGCGCGGCATGGCCGACACCGAACGCGAGCAATGCACTCACAGTGCGCAGGCGATTCTCGGCTACCTCGCCGAACAGGGGTTGATCAGCGGTGAATGGCCGCCAGCGCCGTCGAGTCGTTGCGAAGCGATGCCGTTCGCCGGCGCGCAGTACGCCTGTGCGCCGCACCCGGGCGTGGTCAGTTTCCTGCAACCGCTGGGGGCGCGGGTCAAGGTCGGCGATCCTCTTTTCGAAGTCCATGATCCGCTCAACGACCGTCACAGCATCGTCCGCGCCTGCACCGACGGCGTGCTCTATGCCCGCGAACGCCTGCGCTTTGCCCAGCCCGGTCTGTGGCTGGCCAAGGTCGCCGGTTTCACCCCTATTCGCCAAGGCCGCTTGCTCAGCGACTGATGCCAGAGAGTTCACACCATGTACAAACTTGAAATTCAGGACCTGCACAAAAGCTACGGCGCCCACCAAGTGCTCAAGGGCGTGTCCCTGCAGGCCCAGGCTGGCGATGTGATCAGCATCATCGGCTCCAGCGGGTCAGGCAAAAGCACCTTCCTGCGTTGCATCAACCTGCTGGAACAACCCAACGCCGGCAGCATCGTGCTCAATGGCGAACCGCTGAAACTGGTGGCGAACAAACTGGGCGGGCTCAAGGCAGCCGAACCCCGGCAGTTGCAACGCATGCGTTCACGGTTGTCGATGGTGTTTCAGCACTTCAACCTGTGGTCGCACATGAGCGCCCTGGAAAACGTCATGGAAGCCCCGGTGCATGTACTGGGCGTGGGAAAGAAAGAGGCCCGGGAAAAAGCCGAGCACTACTTGAACAAAGTCGGCGTGGCGCATCGCAAGGATGCCTGGCCCGCCCACATGTCGGGTGGCGAACAGCAGCGCGTGGCGATTGCCCGCGCACTGGCCATGGAACCGGAAGTGATGCTGTTCGACGAACCGACTTCGGCGCTCGATCCAGAGCTGGTGGGTGAGGTGCTGCGTGTCATGCAGGACCTCGCCCAGGAGGGTCGTACCATGGTGGTCGTGACCCACGAAATGGGCTTCGCCCGCGAGGTTTCCAATCAATTGGTGTTCCTGCACAAAGGGCTGGTCGAGGAGCGCGGAGATCCACGTGAAGTGCTGGTCAATCCGCAGTCAGAACGCCTCCAGCAGTTTCTGGCCGGGAGCCTGAAGTAAGCCCGCCCGCTTCGCCCGGCGTTGTCCTGCAACGGTTGGCTTCGGATACACTCCAGCCAACCTTGTCAGGCGCAGCCCTTCTCTCACTTTCAGGAACTGTTGATCCGGATATGCCCAGCCCATCGAAAGACACCACGGTCTACGCCGCACCGGTCATGCGCAAACTGGCGGAAATCGTTGCCGATCTGCCGCCGTCGCTGCGCAAGGTGGCTGACTTCATCCTGCGTCATCCGCTGAAAGCCGCGACGCTGACGATCGAGGAAATGGCCCACGAAACATCGACCTCGCCCGCCGCCGTCAACCGACTGGCCAAGGCGATGGACCTCGGTGGTTATATGGGCATGAGGGCTGAACTGGTAGCGACGTTGCAGCAGATGGTGTCTCCGGTCGACAAGCTGCGTAATGAACTGGCTCATCGTCCGGGCGGAGCGTTTGGCCTGCATGAGCAGATCGAGAGCGCCAGCAGCAACCTGGCCACGGCGGCGACCAACAACCACGCCGAAGCCTTCGAAGCGTTCGTCACCCGGCTGACCACTGCGCGCAAGATCTACATCCTCGGGTTCGGCAACAGCGTCTACTTCGCCGGCCTCGCCGCCTCGACCCTGATGCCGTTCTGCGCCGACGCCACCGCCATCAGCATGGAGGGCGGCAACGAAAACGCCGCGTACCGACTGGCCGCGATCACCGATCAGGATGTGTTGCTGGCGATTTCCCTGCCGCGTTATTCCCTCGACACCCTGCAACTCGCCCGATTCGCCAACCAACGCGGTGCGTCGGTACTGGCGATCACCGACTCACCGGCCTCGCCGCTCACCAGCATTGCCGAACATGTGCTGTTTGCACCCTGCGATCATCCGGTGCTGACCAGCTCCAACGTGGCCATGCTGGCGTTGATCGAGGGACTGGTCGCAGGCGTGATGGCGCGCAACAAGGAAGCGGTCAAACTGGCGACCGAGCTGACCGAAAGCGTGATGTCTTACCTGCACATCCCCAACGGCAGCAAATCGCCGAAGAAGTGATGCGTGAAGGGGGCGCCGGTAAATCCCGGACGCCCCTTCATTCAGATCAGGGCTGAGAAACCGGCTGATCGCTGGTCACCCGCGCAGCCTGCCCGGCCGCCGGTTTGACCCACGTCAGATAAGCCAGCACCAGCAACACGATCCAGACCACGCCGACGATCAGCGCTGCCTGGGTGTCCGGGAAGTAACCCAGCACGCCGAACACGAACAGCATGAAGGCAATCGCCGCCATCGGCGCATACGGCCAGAACGGTACCGGGAATTTCAGTTGCGCGACCTGCTCGGCCGTCATGGAACGACGCATGGCCACCTGGGTGAACAGAATCATCAGCCAGACCCACACTGTGGCGAAGGTCGCGATGGAAGCGATCAGCAGGAACACGTTTTCCGGGATCAGGTAGTTCAGCAACACGCCCAGCAGCAGCGCGCAGCTCATCACAATCACCGTCAGCCACGGCACGCCATTGCGTGACAGCTGAGCGAAGCCTTTCGGCGCATGCCCTTGCTGAGCCAGGCCGTACATCATGCGGCCCGCACCGAAAATGTCGCTGTTGATGGCCGACACCGCCGCCGAGATCACCACAATGTTCAGAATCGTGGCCGCCGAGCTGATGCCCAGGTGGTCGAAAATCTGCACGAACGGGCTGCCCTGGCTGCCAATCTGCTGCCACGGGAAGATCGACATCAGCACCAACATCGTCAGCACATAAAACAGCAGGATGCGCAGCGGCACGGCGTTGATCGCCTTGGGCAGCACACGGTGCGGGTCCTTGGCTTCACCGGCAGTCACACCGATGATTTCGATACCACCGAAGGCAAACATCACCACCGCAAACGAGGCGATCAGGCCGCCCACGCCATTGGGCATGAAACCGCCCTGGGTCCACAGGTTGCTGATATCGGTCGCCTGCCCGGGGGCGGTGCTGATGCCGAACAACATGATGCCGAAGCCGCCGAGGATCATCGCGACGATAGCCGCGACCTTGAGCAACGACAGCCAGAACTCCATTTCACCGAAGACTTTGACGTTGCACAGGTTCAGGCCGCCGACCACCGAAACGATGCCCAGCACCCAGATCCAGCGCGAGACTTCCGGAAACCAGAAGCCCATGTAGATGCCGAACGCCGTCACATCGGCCATGCCGACGATGACCATTTCGAACGCGTAGGTCCAACCGAGGATGAAGCCCGCCATCGGGCCGAGATAGGTGCTCGCGTAATGCCCGAACGAGCCGGCGACCGGGTTGTGCACCGCCATCTCGCCCAAGGCGCGCATGACCATGAACACCGCCGCGCCACCAATCAGGTAAGCGAGCAGAACGGCAGGACCGGCCATCTGGATGGCCGAGGCAGAACCGTAGAACAACCCGGTACCGATCGCGGATCCCAGGGCCATGAAGCGAATGTGTCGGGCCGAAAGCCCGCGTTTCAAACCTTTTGCTGGCTGCTGCATTTTTCGTCCTTATTTATTGTTATTCGACGCAAAAATCGAAACGCCAACAGGCCGGCCTCCACGCAGAGTGGAAGACAGCCTGTTGGCGATGAGGCACTTACAGACTCGGCAGCAAGTTCGCCGGAACCAACTCATTCAGAGTCCGCGAAGCCAGCAGCTCAGTCGCTGCATTGATGTCCGGCGCGAAGAAGCGGTCCTTCTCGTAGAACGGCACTTCGCGACGCAGAATCGCCCGGGCCTGTTCCAGTTTGGTCGAGGTCTTCAGGCCGTTGCGCAGGTCCAGACCTTGCGCCGCCGCCAGCCATTCCACCGCGAGAATCCCGCGGGTGTTCTCGGCCATTTCCCACAGACGCTTGCCGGCGGCCGGGGCCATCGACACGTGGTCTTCCTGGTTGGCGGAGGTTGGCAGGCTGTCCACCGAATGCGGATGAGCCAGTGCCTTGTTCTCGCTGGCCAGGGCGGCCGCAGTCACCTGGGCAATCATGAAACCGGAGTTCACCCCGCCATTGGCCACCAGGAACGGCGGCAGTTGCGACATGTGCTTGTCCATCATCAGCGAGATGCGACGTTCGCTCAGCGAACCGATTTCGGCGATGGCCAATGCCATGTTGTCAGCGGCCATGGCCACTGGCTCGGCGTGGAAGTTACCGCCGGAAATCACGTCGCCTTCAGCCGCGAATACCAATGGGTTGTCGGATACGGCGTTGGCTTCGATCACCAGCACCTCGGCAGCCTGACGGAACTGAGTCAGGCAGGCGCCCATGACTTGCGGCTGGCAGCGCAGCGAGTACGGGTCCTGGACCTTTTCGCAGTTCTGGTGCGAATCGGAGACTTCACTGCGCTCACCGAGCAGATCGCGATAGGCAGCAGCGGTGTCGATCTGGCCTTTCTGGCCACGGGCAGCGTGGATACGCGCGTCGAACGGCGAGCGCGAGCCCAATACCGCTTCAACTGTAAGACCACCCAGCGCCAGCGCGCCGGCAAACAGGTCTTCACCTTCGAACAGACCGCGCAGCGCGAATGCAGTAGAAACCTGAGTACCGTTGAGCAGCGCCAGACCTTCTTTCGCCGCCAGCGTCAGCGGGGTCAGACCGGCGACTTTCAGCGCTTCGGTGGCTTCCATCCACTCGCCCTTGTAGCGCGCCTTGCCCTCGCCCAGCAGCACCAGCGACATGTGCGCCAGCGGTGCCAGGTCGCCGGATGCGCCGACCGAACCTTTCAATGGAATGTGTGGGTAAACCTCGGCGTTGATCAGCGCGATCAGCGCATCGATCACCACGCGGCGGATGCCAGAGAAACCACGGCTCAGGCTGTTGACCTTGAGCACCATGATCAAACGCACCAGCTCATCGCTGATCGGCTGACCAACGCCAGCGGCATGGGACAACACCAGCGAGCGCTGGAGGTTTTCCAGGTCTTCGCTGGCGATGCGGGTCGAGGCCAGCAGGCCGAAACCGGTGTTGATGCCGTAAGCGGTGCGGTTCTCGGCGAGGATCTGCTCGACGCAGGCGACGCTGGCTTCGATCTGGGCAGCAGCGCTGTAATCGAGGCTCAGTTTGACCGGGTTCTGGTAGACGTCACGCAGTTGGGCCAGGCTCAGTTGGCCAGGGATCAGGTTCAGTGCAGTCATGTTCAGGCTCCTTTAACCGAAGTAATCATTGGCAGGTTCAAGCCCTGCTCCTTGGCGCAGTCGATGGCGATCTGGTAACCGGCATCGGCGTGGCGCATCACACCGGTGCCCGGGTCGTTGTGCAGCACGCGAGCGATACGCTCGGCCGCCTCATCCGTACCGTCGCAGACGATCACCATGCCCGAGTGCTGCGAGAAGCCCATGCCGACGCCGCCACCGTGGTGCAGCGACACCCAGGTTGCGCCGCTCGCGGTGTTCAGCAGGGCGTTGAGCAGTGGCCAGTCGGAGACGGCATCGGAGCCATCCTGCATCGATTCGGTTTCACGGTTCGGGCTGGAGACCGAGCCGGAGTCGAGGTGGTCGCGACCGATCACGATCGGCGCCGACAGCTCGCCGCGACGGACCATTTCGTTGAACGCCAGGCCGAGCTTGGCGCGTTGGCCCAGGCCGACCCAGCAGATACGCGCCGGCAGACCCTGGAAGCTGATGCGCTCGCGGGCCATGTCCAGCCAGTTGTGCAGGTGCGCGTCGTCCGGGATCAGCTCTTTGACCTTGGCGTCGGTCTTGTAGATGTCCTGCGGATCACCCGACAGCGCCGCCCAGCGGAACGGGCCGATGCCACGGCAGAACAGTGGACGGATGTAGGCCGGGACGAAACCCGGGAAGCCGAAGGCGTTTTCCACGCCCTCTTCCTGAGCCATCTGACGGATGTTGTTGCCGTAGTCGAAGGTCGGGATGCCTTGCTTCTGGAAGTCCAGCATCGCCTTGACGTGGACGGCCATCGATTGCTTGGCGGCTTTGATTACAGCGGCCGGTTCGGTCTTGGCGCGGGCGCGGTATTCGTCCCAGGTCCAGCCGGCCGGCAGGTAACCGTTCAATGGATCGTGGGCGCTGGTCTGGTCGGTGACCATGTCCGGGCGCACGCCGCGACGAACCAGTTCCGGGAGGATTTCTGCAGCGTTGCCCAGCAGCGCGATGGAGATCGCCTTGCCTTCTTTGGTGTACTTCTCAATGCGCGCCAGCGCGTCGTCGAGGTCTTTGGCCTGCTCGTCGACGTAACGGCTTTTCAGGCGGAAATCGATGCTCACTTGCTGGCATTCAATGTTCAGCGAGCAGGCACCGGCCAGGGTCGCGGCCAGCGGCTGAGCGCCACCCATGCCGCCGAGGCCGGCGGTCAGGACCCAGCGGCCCTTGAGGTTGGAGTTGTAATGCTGGCGACCGGCTTCGACGAAGGTTTCGTAAGTGCCCTGGACGATGCCCTGGCTGCCGATGTAGATCCAGCTGCCGGCGGTCATCTGGCCGTACATGGCCAAGCCCTTGGCGTCGAGTTCGTTGAAGTGTTCCCAGGTCGCCCAGTGCGGCACCAGGTTGGAGTTGGCGATCAGCACGCGCGGCGCATTGCTGTGGGTCTTGAACACGCCGACCGGTTTGCCGGACTGCACCAGCAGGGTCTCGTCGTCGTTCAGGTTGGTCAGGCTTTCGACGATCTTGTCGTAGCACTCCCAGTTACGCGCGGCGCGGCCGATGCCACCGTAAACCACCAGCTCTTTCGGGTTCTCGGCCACTTCCGGGTCGAGGTTGTTCATCAGCATGCGCAGCGGCGCTTCGGTCAGCCAGCTCTTGGCGGTCAGCTTGTTGCCGCGCGATGCACGAATTTCGACGTCACGATATTTTGTAGGCTTATTGTCAGTCACGAAAAAGACTCCTCAGCGATCAATTCAAACCAACCCTGGCGATGGGCAAGCGGCTTGTGCGCCCCTTGGCGCGACAAGCGAATCAGTGGACGTGATGCGGAGTTTCGTTCAACTCGTATGCATACGTCTTTACTTGTACATACAAGCATATGCAATTGAACGGCCAACTTGCTTAGAAGCTGCCGAGCAAGAACAGCGGACACGGCTGGAGAGCGCCAAAATCAAGGGTTGCGGCGTATTTCAGTTTTTTTACAGGGAGTGTTTTGAGCGGCGGGAGACTGTTACAGAAGCGTGGCGTTGCGCCTTGCTGGGGTGTTCGGTAACAAAAAGTGGGGAACATACCACAGCCTGGAGGCCCCAATGGGCCTCCAGGTTGTGACCGCTTATTGCGGGTTACCCATGTGGATAACTTATTCCACCGTCACCGACTTCGCCAGGTTGCGCGGCTGATCCACGTCGGTGCCTTTGAGTACAGCGACGTAGTACGACAGCAGTTGCAACGGGATGGTGTAGAGGATCGGCGACAGGATGTCGTGGATGTGCGGCATCTGCACCACGTGGGTGCCTTCGCCGTTGGTCATCCCGGCCTTTTCGTCAGCGAACACGATCAGTTCGCCGCCACGTGCACGGACTTCCTGCAGGTTGGACTTGAGCTTCTCGAGCAGTTCGTTGTTCGGCGCCACGGTCACCACCGGCATGTCGTTATCCACAAGCGCCAGCGGGCCATGCTTCAGTTCGCCGGCCGGATAGGCTTCGGCATGGATGTAAGAGATTTCCTTGAGCTTCAAAGCCCCTTCCATCGCTACCGGGTATTGCGCACCACGACCGAGGAACAGGGTGTGGTTCTTGTCGGCGAACAGTTCGGCGATTTTTTCTACGGTGCTGTCCATGGCCAGCGCTTCGCCCAAGCGAGTTGGCAGGCGACGCAATTCTTCGACCAGTCGGGCTTCAACGCCTTTTTCCAGAGTGCCGCGGACCTGGCCCAAGGACAGGGTCAGCAGCAGCAGGCCGACCAGTTGCGTGGTGAACGCCTTGGTCGAGGCCACGCCGATTTCGCGACCGGCCTGGGTCAGCAGGGTCAGGTCGGATTCGCGCACCAGCGAACTGATGCCGACGTTGCAGATCGCCAGGCTGCCCAGGAAACCCAGCTCCTTGGCGTTGCGCAGGGCGGCCAGGGTGTCGGCGGTTTCGCCGGACTGGGAGATGGTGACGAACAGTGTGTCCGGCTGCACCACCACCTTGCGGTAGCGGAACTCACTGGCGACTTCGACCTGGCACGGAATCCCCGCCAGTTCCTCGAGCCAGTAACGGGCAACCATGCCGGCGTGATAGCTGGTGCCGCACGCCACGATCTGCACATTGCGCACCTTGGCGAACAGCTCGGCGGCCTGCGGGCCGAAGGCTTGTACCAAAACCTGATTCTCGCTCAGACGACCTTCGAGGGTGCGTTGAACCACGACAGGCTGCTCGTGGATTTCCTTGAGCATGTAGTGGCGGAACTCGCCTTTGTCGGCGGCTTCGGCACCGTCGGTGTACTGCACGGTCTGGCGCTCGACGGCTTTGCCGGTCACGTCCCAGATCTGCACCTTGTCACGCTGGATTTCGGCGATATCGCCCTCTTCCAGGTACATGAAACGGTCGGTGACCTGACGCAGGGCCAGTTGGTCGGAAGCGAGGAAGTTCTCGCCCAGACCCAGGCCGATCACCAGCGGGCTGCCGCTGCGAGCCGCGACCAGGCGATCCGGTTGCAGCGCGTGGATGACCGCCAGACCGTAGGCGCCATGCAGTTCCTTGACCGTTGCCTTCAGGGCGTCGGACAGGTCCGGCAGCGCCTTGAGTTTTTCGGTCAGCAGGTGGGCGATGACTTCGGTATCGGTGTCGGAAGAGAACACGTAACCCTGCGCCTTGAGTTGCTCACGCAGCGCTTCATGATTTTCGATGATGCCGTTGTGCACCACCGCGACGTTGCCGGAGAAATGCGGGTGGGCGTTGCGTTCGCTCGGCGCACCATGGGTTGCCCAGCGGGTGTGGGCGATACCGAGACGGCCAATCAGCGGATGTTCAGCCAGGGCCGCGTCCAGTTCGCTGACCTTGCCCACGCGACGGGTGCGTTCCAGCGTGCCGTCATTGGTGTACACCGCCACACCGGCACTGTCATAACCCCGGTATTCGAGGCGCTTGAGGCCTTCGACCAGGATGGCGGTGATATTACGTTCAGCTACCGCGCCGACAATTCCACACATGCTTATTTCTCCTGACTGACCGTCGCGCAAATCAAATTGATACCGCGAGCCTGAATCTGATCCCGTGCCTCCTGCGGCAGGCGATCATCGGTGATTAGGGTATGGACACTGCTCCACGGCAGCTCCAGGTTTGGAATCTTGCGGCCGATCTTGTCGGCCTCGACCATCACGATCACTTCCCGCGCCACTTCCGCCATCACCCGGCTCAGGCCGAGCAGTTCATTGAAGGTGGTGGTGCCACGCACCAGATCGATGCCATCGGCACCGATAAACAACTGATCGAAGTCGTAAGAGCGTAGTACCTGCTCGGCGACCTGGCCCTGAAAGGATTCCGAATGGGGATCCCAGGTACCGCCGGTCATCAGCAGGACAGGTTCGTGTTCGAGTTCGCTCAAGGCGTTGGCGACGTGCAGGGAGTTGGTCATCACCACCAGGCCCGGCTGTTGGCCAAGCTCGGGAATCATCGCGGCCGTGGTGCTGCCGCTGTCGATGATGATGCGGGCGTGTTCGCGAATACGGCTGACCGCAGCGCGAGCAATCGCCTGTTTGTATTTGGAAACGTTCTGACTGACGTCGGCCACCAGTTCCTGAGGCATGGTGATCGCTCCGCCGTAACGGCGCAGTAGCAGACCATGGCTTTCCAGTGCGGCCAGATCTTTGCGAATCGTAACTTCCGAGGTTTCGAAACGCTTGGCGAGCTCGTCGACACTGACTTCGCCCTGCTCATTGAGCAAGGCCAGAATGTTGTGGCGACGTTGGGGTGTGTTGCGTTTCGACATGGCGCGCTAAGTTTCGATTCGAAAGATAATGAAAGCAATCAAAACCTATCGCAGCAAAACCGTCAAGACGGAGGATGAAAAAAAATCGCTGCCCGTAGGCAGCGATTTTTCAGATTGAAGCGCTGTGGATAACTCAGCTCTTCTTGATCTTCTCCGGCCGTTTCCAGCCATCGATGTTCTTCTGCCGTGCACGGCCTACGGCCAACTGAGCGTTATCCACATTCTGGGTAATGGTCGAACCGGCTGCGGTGGTTGCACCCGCGGAGATATCCACAGGCGCCACCAGCGAGTTGTTGGAGCCGATGAACACATCTTCGCCCAACACGGTTTTCCACTTGTTCGCACCATCGTAGTTGCAGGTGATGGTGCCGGCGCCGATGTTGGTGCGGGCACCTATCTCGGCATCACCCAGATAGGTCAGGTGTCCGGCCTTGGCGCCCTCGCCCATGCGGGCGTTTTTCAGTTCGACAAAGTTACCCACATGGGCGCGAGCCTCCAGCACGGTGCCCGGGCGCAGGCGTGCAAACGGGCCGGCATCGCTACCTTCACCGAGCACTGCACCTTCGATATGACTGTTGGCCTTGATCACCACGCCTTTGCGCAGAGTACTGTCCTTGATCACGCAGTTCGGGCCGATCACCACGTCGTCTTCGATGACCACTTTGCCTTCGAGAATGACGTTGATGTCGATCAGCACATCGCGACCGACGGTCACTTCACCACGCACATCAAACCGCGCCGGATCGCGCAGGGTTACACCCTGAGCCATCAGGCGGCGGCCAGCGCGCAACTGATAGTGGCGCTCCAGTTCGGACAGTTGCTTGCGATCGTTGGCGCCCTGCACTTCCATCGGATCATGGGGTTGCTCGGTCGCAACCACCAGGCCATCACCGACCGCCATTTCAATCACGTCGGTCAGGTAATACTCGCCCTGGGCGTTGTTGTTCGACAGGCGACCCATCCAGTCAGCCAGATGGCTGGCAGGCACCGCAAGAATGCCGGTATTGCCTTCAGTGATCGCGCGCTGTGCTTCGCTGGCGTCCTTGTGCTCGACAATCGCCGCGACCTTGCCGCTGGCATCACGCACGATGCGGCCATAACCGGTCGGATCGTCCAGTTCGACGGTCAGCAATCCCATCTGCCCTGGTACAACGTGCTTGAGCAGACGCTGCAGGGTTTCGACTTCGATCAGCGGCACGTCACCGTAGAGAATCAGAACGGTGTCGGCGGTGATGAACGGTACAGCCTGGGCAGTCGCATGGCCGGTGCCCAACTGCTTGTCCTGCAACACGAAATTGAGATCATCGGCGGCCAGCCGCTCGCGCACCACATCGGCGCCATGGCCGATAACCACGTGAATGCGCTGGGGATCAAGTTGACGGGCACTGTGGATAACATGGCCGAGCATCGAGTCACCGGCAATCGGGTGCAGCACTTTCGGCAGTGCCGAACGCATACGGGTGCCTTGACCGGCCGCGAGGATAACGATTTCAAGAGACATGACTGGCTACCAATCCTGGGTGGTCAGCAACTGCGACCGGGTTTTTGAAAGTCGGAAAAGAAAAAAGGGTAGCCGAGGCTACCCTTTTTTATCAATCGCACAACAAGTGGCTGACGGATTAACCGCCAAACTTCTTGCGGATCTGCTGGACGGTGCGCAGCTGAGCTGCAGCCTCGGCCAGACGTGCGGACGCAGCTCCGTAGTCGAAATCTGCGCTCTTCTCATGCAGAGCAGCTTCGGCAGCCTTGAGAGCTGCTTGAGCCTGAGCTTCATCCAGGTCGGCGGCACGTTGCACGGTATCGGCAAGCACCTTGACCATGTTCGGCTGAACCTCGAGGAAACCACCGGAGATGTAGAACACCTCGGCTTCCCCGCCTTGCTTGATCAGGCGGATCGGACCCGGCTTGAGATTCGTGATCAGCGGCGCGTGGCCCAGAGCGATACCAAGATCACCCAGAGCACCGTGCGCAATCACCATCTCGACCAGGCCGGAAAAGATTTCTCCTTCCGCGCTGACGATATCGCAATGGACTGTCATAGCCATCTGATTGCCTCAACCTAAATGAGCGCCCGTTGCCGGGCGCCGGGATTACAGTTTCTTGGCTTTCTCGATCGCTTCTTCGATGCCGCCAACCATGTAGAACGCTTGTTCTGGCAGGTGGTCGTAGTCACCGTTGAGGATGCCTTTGAAGCCAGCAATGGTGTCTTTCAGGGAAACGTATTTACCCGAAGCACCGGTGAAGACTTCAGCCACGAAGAACGGCTGCGACAAGAAACGCTGGATCTTACGAGCACGGTTTACCAACTGCTTGTCGGCTTCCGACAGCTCGTCCATACCCAGGATCGCGATGATGTCCTTCAGTTCTTTGTAACGCTGCAGCACGTACTGAACACCACGAGCGGTCTCGTAGTGATCGTTGCCGATCACGTTCGGGTCCAGCTGACGCGAAGTCGAGTCCAGTGGGTCTACCGCTGGGTAGATACCCAGGGAAGCGATGTCACGGGACAGAACGACGGTGGCGTCCAAGTGAGCAAACGTGGTCGCTGGCGACGGGTCAGTCAAGTCGTCCGCAGGTACGTATACCGCTTGGATCGAAGTGATCGAACCTTCCTTGGTCGAAGTGATACGTTCTTGCAGAACGCCCATCTCTTCAGCCAGGGTCGGCTGGTAACCTACTGCCGAAGGCATACGGCCCAGCAGTGCGGATACTTCAGTACCGGCCAGGGTGTAACGATAGATGTTGTCGACGAACAGCAGAACGTCGTTACCTTCGTCACGGAACTTCTCGGCCATGGTCAGGCCGGTCAGTGCTACGCGCAGACGGTTTCCCGGCGGCTCGTTCATCTGACCGTAAACCAGTGCCACTTTGTCCAGAACGTTGGAGTCCTTCATCTCGTGGTAGAAGTCGTTACCCTCACGAGTACGCTCACCCACACCGGCGAACACGGAATAACCGCTGTGCTCGATGGCGATGTTACGGATCAGTTCCATCATGTTTACGGTTTTGCCTACACCGGCACCACCGAACAGACCGACTTTACCGCCTTTGGCAAACGGGCAAACCAGGTCGATAACCTTGATGCCGGTTTCCAGCAGGTCGTTGCCGCCTGCCTGTTCAGCGAACGAAGGCGCTGGACGGTGAATGCCCCAACGCTCGTCGGTGTCGATCGGGCCAGCTTCGTCGATCGGGTTACCGAGGACGTCCATGATCCGGCCCAGGGTCGCTTTACCGACCGGTACGGAGATGGCTGCGCCAGAATCGGTAACTTCCAGACCGCGCTTCAAGCCCTCGGTGGAACCCATCGCAATGGTGCGAACCACGCCGTCGCCCAGCTGTTGCTGAACTTCCAGAGTGGTTGCGGCCGCGCTTTGAACTGTCAGCGCGTTGTAGATGCTCGGTACGCTGTCGCGTGGAAATTCCACGTCGATAACGGCGCCGATGATTTGAACGATACGTCCGCTACTCATAGCTGGATCCTCTGAATATTTGAACCGTTAAACCGCGGCAGCGCCGCCGACGATTTCCGAGATCTCTTGGGTGATCGCAGCCTGACGCGCCTTGTTGTAGATCAGCTGCAAATCGCTGATCAAATCACCGGCGTTGTCGGTAGCGTTCTTCATCGCGATCATCCGCGCAGCTTGTTCAGCCGCGTTGTTCTCGACCACCGCCTGGTAGACCTGCGACTCCACGTAACGGACCATCAAGCCGTCCAGCAGCTCCTTGGCATCCGGTTCGTAGAGATAGTCCCAGTGGTGCTTGAGTTCTTGATCCGGGGTTGCCACCAGTGGAATCAACTGCTCCACGGTAGGCTGTTGCGTCATGGTGTTGATGAACTTGTTGGATACCACGGACAGGCGGTCAATACGGCCGTCCAGATAAGCATCCAGCATCACCTTGACGCTGCCGATCAGATCATTGATCGACGGCTCTTCACCCAGGTGGCTGATAGCTGCAACGACGTTACCGCCGAAGTTGCGGAAAAAGGCCGCAGCCTTGCTACCAACGACACACAGATCAATCTCGACGCCGTTTTCGCGGTTTACCGCCATGTCCTTGACCAGGGCCTTGAACAGGTTGGTGTTCAAGCCGCCGCACAGACCACGGTCACTGCTCACTACGACATAACCAACGCGCTTGATGGCGCGGTCGATCATGAACGGGTGGCGGTATTCCGGGTTGGCGTTGGCCAGATGCCCAATTACCTGGCGGATACGCTCCGCATAAGGACGGCTAGCAGCCATGCGCATTTGTGCCTTGCGCATTTTGCTGACCGCCACTTTTTCCATGGCGCTGGTAATCTTTTGCGTGCTTTTGATGCTCGCAATCTTACTGCGAATCTCTTTTGCGCCTGCCATGTAACACCTATCAGGTTAGCAAGCGGGAGCCTTGCGGCTCCCGCTGCGGCTTACCAGGTTTGGGTGGCCTTGAACTTCTCGATACCGGCTTTCATGCCAGCGTCGATTTCGTCATTGAAGTCACCCTTCACGTTGATCTTCGCCATCAAATCGGCGTGATCGCGGTTGAAGAAAGCAATCAGCGCTTGTTCGAAGCTGCCGATCTTGGCGATTTCAACGTCAGTCAGGAACCCACGCTCAGCGGCATACAGCGACAGCGCCATGTCAGCGATCGACATTGGTGCGTATTGCTTCTGCTTCATCAGCTCGGTAACGCGCTGACCATGCTCAAGTTGCTTACGGGTCGCTTCGTCCAGGTCAGAAGCGAACTGGGCGAATGCCGCCAGTTCACGGTACTGAGCCAGAGCGGTACGGATACCACCGGACAGCTTCTTGATGATCTTGGTCTGAGCGGCACCACCCACACGGGATACCGAAACACCGGCGTTCACTGCAGGGCGGATGCCCGAGTTGAACATGGCCGATTCCAGGAAGATCTGACCGTCGGTGATGGAAATCACGTTGGTCGGAACGAACGCGGAAACGTCGCCAGCCTGGGTTTCGATGATCGGCAGTGCGGTCAGGGAACCGGTTTTGCCGGTCACTGCGCCGTTGGTGAACTTCTCTACGTATTCTTCCGAAACGCGGGATGCGCGCTCCAGCAGACGGGAGTGGAGATAGAACACGTCGCCTGGGTAAGCTTCACGGCCTGGTGGACGGCGCAGCAGCAGGGAAATCTGGCGGTAAGCCACTGCTTGCTTGGACAGATCGTCATAAACGATCAGCGCGTCTTCACCGCGGTCGCGGAAGAATTCACCCATGGTGCAACCGGAGTACGGTGCCAGGAATTGCAGTGCAGGAGATTCCGAAGCACTGGCAGCCACGATGATCGTGTTGGCCAGGGCGCCGTTTTCTTCCAGCTTGCGAACCACGTTGGCGATGGTCGATTGTTTCTGACCGATTGCAACGTAGACGCAGAAAATGCCGCTGTCTTTCTGATTGATGATCGCGTCGATCGCCAGAGCGGTCTTACCGATCTGACGGTCACCGATGATCAGCTCACGCTGGCCACGGCCGACAGGGATCATGGCATCGACAGCCTTGTAGCCAGTCTGTACAGGCTGGTCTACCGACTTACGCCAGATCACGCCTGGAGCAACTTTCTCGACCGCGTCGGTCAAGGTGTTGTTCAGCGGACCTTTGCCGTCAACAGGGTTACCCAGTGCGTCGACAACGCGACCCAGCAGTTCCTTACCAACCGGAACTTCGAGGATGCGGCCGGTGCACTTGGCGCTCATGCCTTCAGCCAGAGACTGGTAGGAGCCCAATACAACGGCACCTACGGAGTCTTGCTCCAGGTTGAGGGCCATACCGTAGACGCCGCCCGGAAACTCGATCATCTCGCCGTACATGACGTCGGCCAGACCGTGAATCCGCACGATGCCGTCAGATACGCTGACGACAGTGCCTTCGTTACGGGCTTGGGAGGTCACATCGAGCTTGTCGATGCGGCCCTTGATAATTTCACTTATTTCGGAAGGATTGAGTTGCTGCATTGCTCTGCTGCCCCTTCAAACTCAAGATTTCAATGCTTCGGCAAGTTTCGCGATTTTGCCGCGAATCGAGCCATCGATAACCAGGTCGCCGGCGCGGATAACGACACCACCTATAAGGGCAGCATCCTCCGCAACTTGCAGGCGCACTTCCCGGTTGAGTCGTGCACTGAGAACCTTGGCGAGTTTGTCTTGCTGTTCTTGGTTCAATGCAAAAGCACTGGTCACTTCAACGTCTACCGATTTCTCTTGTTCGGCCTTGTACAGGTCGAACAGAGCAGCAATCTCCGGCAGAAGCGGGAGACGGTCGTTTTCGGCAACGACATTGATGAAGTTCTGTGCCTTGGCATCAAACTTGTCGCCGCACACGTCAATGAACGTGGCGGCCTTTTCTGCGCTCGTCAGTCGCGGGGCCTTGAGCACGCGCTGCATGGTGTCGTCTTGCGACACCGCTGCAGCCAGGCCGAGCATGGCTGACCAATTGGCCAGTTGCTGGTGGGCCTGAGCGTGCTCGAAGGCCGCCTTAGCGTAAGGTCGGGCCAACGTGGTCAGTTCTGCCATGATCGCCCTCGCTTAGATTTCAGCAGCCAGTTGGTTAACCAGCTCTGCGTGCGCGTTTTGATCGATTGTGGCACCCAGGATCTTCTCGGCGCCGCCGACAGCCAGCAAGCCCACTTGGGCGCGCAGCTTGTCTTTGACACTGTTCAGTTCCTGTTCGATCTCGGCTTGAGCCTGAACCTTCACACGGTCAGCGTCGACGCGGGCCTTTTCAACGGCCTCTTCGACAATCTGGTTACCGCGTTTCTTGGCTTGCTCGATGATTTCAGCTGCCTGAGCTTTCGCTTCGCGCAGTTGCTGACCCGCTTTCTCTTGGGCCAACTCCAGGTCGCGAGCTGCTCGGCTGGCAGCGTCCAGACCATCAGCGATCTTCTTTTGACGTTCGTGCAGAGCTGCGATGACCGGAGGCCATACGAACTTCATGCAGAACAGTACAAAAATCAGGAACGCAACGGACTGGCCAATCAGGGTCGCATTAATGTTCACGCCAACACCTCGCAGTTACGTTGTCCATCACACCAAATCACTCGGAAAATCCGAATGATTAGCCAGCGATTTGACCAACGAACGGGTTCGCAAAGGTGAAGAACAGAGCGATACCAACACCGATCATGGTTACGGCGTCGAGCAGACCGGCAACGATGAACATTTTAACTTGCAGCATTGGAACCATTTCTGGCTGACGCGCTGCGCCTTCCAGGAACTTGCCGCCCAGCAGGCCGAAACCAATTGCGGTACCCAGTGCGCCCAGGCCGATCAACAGTGCAACAGCGATAGCGGTTAGACCAACTACAGTTTCCATCTTTCCTCCCGACTTTTACGTCGTATGGTTTAGGTTTTTTAGATTAAAGCGGTAAAACAAATCGTTTCATGGTGCCCCGTGAGGAGCCCCTTCCCGTTTTACCGGGAAGGACATCAGACTAGTCGAGACTGGTCTTAATGGTTTTCTTCGTGCGCCATCGACAGGTAGACGATGGTCAGCATCATGAAGATGAACGCCTGCAGGGTGATGATCAGGATGTGGAACACAGCCCACGCCCACTGCAGAACAACGCCCAGGCCGCTGAGCCAGAGCAGGCCGCTGCCGAACATCACAGCGATCAGGATGAACACCAGCTCGCCGGCATACATGTTGCCGAACAGACGCAGAGCCAGAGAGATCGGTTTGGCGATCAGGGTCACGAATTCCAGCAGGAAGTTCACCGGGATCAGCAGCGCCTGAACGAAGATGTTCTTGCTGCCGAACGGGTGCAGGGTCAGCTCGCCGATGAAGCCGCCGAGGCCCTTGACCTTGATGCTATAGAAAATGATCAGTGCGAAAACCGAGAACGCCATGCCCAAGGTCGCGTTCGGGTCGGTAGTCGACACGGCGCGGAACGGGATGTGGTGGTCGCCGGAAATCAGGATGGCCAGCTGAGGAATCCAGTCGACCGGTACCAGGTCGACGGCGTTCATCAGGAACACCCAGACGAAGATGGTCAGTGCCAGCGGTGCAATCACCGGGCTACGGCCATGGAAGCTGTCTTTCACGCTGCCATCGACGAATTCGACCAGCACTTCAACGAAGTTCTGCAGTGCACCTGGCTGACCGGAAGTCGCCTTCTTGGCCGCCATGCGGAAAAGAAGAACGAAAATCAGACCCAGCGCGACCGACCAGCCGAGGGTATCGACGTGGAAAGCCCAGAAGCCCATTTCCTTGGCTTCTGCTGCGGTGTGGGCAAAGCCCCAGCCGCCGTTGGGTAGCTGACCGAAGGTCAGGTTCTGCAAGTGGTGCTGGATATAGCCCGAAGCGGTTGTTTCTGCCATGGTTGCCTCAAACGCCCTAAGGTCTCGAAAGTCTTGTTCTCATCAGCAGGGGAGCGAACCAGCTGACCGACTGAGTCAGCACGAAGGCGCCGAATACAGCAATCGGCGCCAGTGGCTTCACACCTGCAAACACCAGTGCAAACAGCACTGCCGTCAAAATCAGTTTGCCTGCCTCGCCGGCGTAGAACGACCGGACGATGGACTGGGCTGCTCGGGCGCCGGAAAACCGAAATGCCTTGTGAGCGAAATAAACATTGGGCAGCAAGGCTATCAGGCCTCCGCAAAGTCCCGAGTATCCGGCAACGACTCCGTGCCATTGCCAGAGCGCCAAAGCGGCAATGAGCAAAATGACAAATTGAGCCATCAACACCGGAAAAACCGCCAGGCGATGGAACGGCAGGCGGTTTGGCTTGCGGGTTTCCATCACTATTGCTCTCCAATGGTCGGCTGCCGAAATTCAATAACTTGGCATAATTTGTGCCGACAAAATGCGCGCAGAGTATAGGGGCGGTTCTGCCCCTATTCAACTGTCAGGTAGTGATTTCCGACTGCGCGCTACAAGAGGAATTGTTTCAGCGGATGTGTGCGAGCACACCCTGAAGCTCATCGAGAGAGTTGTAACCGATCACCAACTGACCCTTTCCCTTCTTCCCGTGGCGGATCTGCACCGCAGAGCCTAGGCGCTCGGCCAGACGTTGCTCGAGGCGAGCGATATCCGGGTCGGGTTTGGAGGGTTCGACGGGCTCGGGTTTGCCACTCAACCACTGACGAACCAGTGCTTCAGTCTGGCGCACGGTAAGACCGCGTGCGACAACATGTCGCGCCCCTTCCACCTGCTGATTGTCCGGCAGACCGAGCAATGCACGGGCATGGCCCATTTCCAGGTCGCCGTGGGACAGCATGGTCTTGATGACTTCCGGCAGCGCAATCAGGCGCAACAGGTTGGCCACGGTGACGCGGGACTTACCCACAGCCTCGGCGACCTGTTGCTGGGTGAGCTGGAATTCCTGCTGCAGGCGCTGCAGAGCCACCGCTTCTTCGATCGGATTCAGGTCTTCGCGCTGGATGTTCTCGATCAGCGCAATGGCGATCGCGGTTTCATCCGGCACATCACGGACCATGGCCGGGATGGTTTCCTGCCCGGCCTGCTGGCTTGCACGCCAGCGACGTTCACCGGCGATGATTTCAAAGCGGCCACCACCAATCGGGCGAACCACGATCGGCTGCATCACGCCCTGGGCCTTGATCGACTGCGCCAGCTCTTCCAGCGCCTGCGGATCCATGTCCCGGCGTGGCTGATACTTGCCGCGCTGCAACAGGTCCAGTGGCAGGTGCTGCAACTCGCGGCTGTCAGCCTGCGCCGCTTGTTCTTCCAGCGAGCTGACAGTCGGACCGCTCAGCAGTGCATCCAGTCCTCGTCCGAGACCTCGTTTCTTGACGGCCATGGGGATTCCTTAAGTTGGCTGAGCAGCGGCGATGCGTGAATTTTTGCGCTGACGGCGAACCATCTCGCCCGCCAGGGCCAGATAGGCCAGCGCGCCACGCGATTGCTTGTCGTAAGCCAGCGCCGGCATGCCGTAGCTCGGGGCTTCGGCCAGGCGGATGTTGCGCGGGATCACCGTGTCGTACAACTGATCGCCGAAGTGTTCCTTGAGCTGGGCCGATACATCGTTCATCAGGCTCAGGCGCGGGTCGTACATGGTCCGCAGCAGGCCTTCGACTTTCAGGTTCGGGTTCAGCAGTTCGGCGATACGCTTGATGTTATCCACAAGGTCGCTCAAACCTTCGAGCGCAAAGTACTCACACTGCATGGGGATAATTACCCCGTCAGCGGCGACCAGTGCGTTCAGTGTGAGCATCGACAGCGACGGCGGGCAGTCGATCAGAATGTAATCGTAGTTTTCACGGATCGGCGCCAGCGCGCTGCGCAGACGACTTTCCTTCATCTGCATTTCCAGCAGCACCACTTCGGCCGCCGTCAGATCGCGGTTGGCCGGCAGCAGTTGATAACCACCGTGTTCGGAGTAGTGCATGGCCTGGGCCAGATCGCATTCGCCGATCAGCAGGTCGTAGACCGAGTTTTCCAGGCCATGTTTATCCACACCGCTACCCATGGTGGCGTTGCCCTGTGGATCGAGATCGATCAACAGCACCCGGCGCTTGGTCGCGACCAGGGATGCTGCGAGGTTGATGCAGGTGGTGGTCTTGCCCACACCACCCTTCTGGTTCGCTATCGCGAATACCTTAGCCATTCTTGCTTGTGTTCCCAATCATGCCGTGCGGCGCAGTATCAGCAGATGGCGTTGGCCTTGGCAACCGGGTACGGCCAGGGCGTGTTCGCTATCGAGTTTGAAGTCTGCCGGCAATGCTACCAGCTCATCGGCCGGATGGACGCCCTTCATTGCCAGCCAGCGTGTATCGGCGTCGCCGAGGTGGCGAGTCCAGTTGGTGAAGTTCTCCATGCTGCTGAACGCCCGGGAAATGATCCCGTTGAACGGCTGTGCAGGCTGGAACGCTTCGACGCGACTGTGGATAACTTGCAGGTTATCCAGTTTGAGTTCGAGTTTGACCTGGGTCAGGAAGCGGGTTTTCTTGCCGTTGCTGTCCAGGCAGGTCACTTGCGAGTCCGGGTACAGGATCGCCAAAGGGATCCCCGGCATGCCGCCGCCGCTGCCGACGTCCAGCCAACGGCCGTTTTCGATGAACGACATCACGCTGAGGCTATCGAGCAAGTGACGGGAAACCATTTCGTCCGGATCGCGGACGGCGGTCAGGTTGTAGGCCTGGTTCCATTTGATCAACAGGGCCAGATAACCCAGCAGCAATTCGTGCTGGGTTTCAGTGAGATTGACACCGAGCTCGCGGGCTCCTGTGGATAACTCTTCGGCGTGTTGCGAAGTGACCTTAGAACTCAAGCGCTTTGCTCCAACTGACGGCCCGCGCCGCGTTTTTTCAAATGAATCATCAACAGCGAAATCGCTGCCGGGGTCACACCCGGGATCCGCGAAGCCTGGCCCAGCGTCTCGGGACGAGTCGCGCCAAGCTTGCTCTGGATCTCCTTGGAGAGACCGGAAATGTTGGTGTAATCGATATCCACAGGCAGTTTCGTGTCTTCGCTTGCACGCAGACGGGCGATTTCGTCCTGTTGACGGTCGATGTAACCGGCGTATTTGGTCTTGATTTCGACCTGTTCGGCGACCTGTGGATCTTCGGCGCCCTGCCCGGTCACTTCGACCAGACCAGCGTAGTCGATTTCCGGACGACTCAAGAGGTTGAGCAAGTTGTATTCGTGAGTCAGCGGCGTGCCGAATTTCTCGGCAATCGCATCGCCCTGCTGCGTATTCGGGCGAACCCAGGTGCTTTTCAGGCGTTGCTCTTCGAGTTCGATGCTTTCGCGTTTCTTGCAGAACGCTGCCCAACGCGCGTCATCGACCAGACCCAGCTCGCGACCTTTTTCGGTCAGACGCAGGTCCGCGTTGTCCTCACGCAGGATCAGGCGGTATTCGGCACGGGAAGTGAACATGCGGTACGGCTCTTGGGTACCGAGGGTGATCAGGTCGTCGACCAATACTCCGATGTACGCCTCATCGCGACGCGGGCACCAGGCTTCTTTGCCCTTCGCACGCAACGCGGCGTTCGCGCCGGCCAGCAAACCCTGGGCGCCGGCTTCTTCGTAACCGGTGGTGCCGTTGATCTGGCCAGCGAAGAACAGACCGCCGATGACTTTGGTCTCCAGGCTGTACTTCAGGTCGCGCGGATCGAAGTAGTCGTACTCGATCGCATAACCCGGACGCACGATGTGCGCGTTTTCCATGCCGCGGATCGATTGCACGATCTGCAATTGCACGTCGAATGGCAGGCTTGTGGATATCCCGTTCGGATACAGCTCATGGGTGGTCAGACCTTCCGGTTCGATGAACACCTGATGGCTTTCCTTGTCGGCAAAGCGGTGGATCTTGTCTTCGATCGACGGGCAATAACGCGGGCCAATGCCTTCAATCTCGCCGGCAGCGGAATACATCGGCGAACGATCGAGGTTCGCGGCGATGATTTCGTGGGTACGGGCGTTGGTGTGAGTAATCCAGCAACTGACCTGGCGTGGATGTTGTTCCTTGTTGCCCATGAACGACATCACCGGGATCGGCGTATCACCCGGTTGCTCGGTCATCACCGAGAAATCCACAGACTTGCCGTCGATTCGCGGAGGCGTACCGGTTTTCAGGCGACCGACACGCAGCGGCAGTTCACGCAGACGATGCGCCAGGGCAATCGACGGCGGATCACCGGCGCGACCGCCGGAAAAATTCTGCAAACCGATGTGGATAAGTCCGCCCAGGAACGTACCGGTGGTCAACACCACGGAATCCGCGAAGAAACGCAGACCCATTTGCGTGACAACACCGCGTACTTGTTCCTGCTCGACGATCAGGTCGTCAGCGGCTTGTTGAAATATCCACAGGTTCGGTTGGTTCTCCAGAATTTCGCGGACAGCGGCTTTGTACAAAATCCGGTCGGCTTGCGCACGGGTCGCTCGTACCGCCGGGCCTTTGCGGCTGTTCAACACGCGAAACTGGATGCCGCCCTTATCGGTGGCCATGGCCATCGCGCCGCCGAGGGCGTCGATTTCCTTGACCAGATGGCTTTTGCCGATGCCACCGATGGCCGGGTTGCAACTCATGGCTCCGAGGGTTTCCACGTTATGCGTCAGCAGAAGGGTTTTTGCACCCATGCGTGCTGAGGCCAGTGCTGCCTCGGTACCGGCATGACCGCCGCCGATGACGATCACTTCAAAACGGGAAGGGAAATCCACCACGCACCTCGTGCCTGCTTAAGTAGGTAATTCAGGAATAGTTTGAGATCAGGTTTCTGGACCTGGTCGACAAGTATAGGGACTTCGCCCTTCCTAAAGAACCCTTTGCACAAAATTTAACCAGCTGTGGAGAACTCGCGGTTAAAAGAATAAAAAAAGAGAGAAATTTATAAAACCTTTGTTTTAAAGCTTATTCTTACTGCCCCACATTTCTGTGGATAGATTGCTACAGACCTTAATATTCAATATGTACAGCGATTCAAAACCCTGTGCCCATGTGGTCAGGAGGCCCTTGGATAACCGGTGTAAGCCTGTGGATGAATGAGGTGGTTATCCACATAGGCAGTTATGTTCAGTTTTCAGGCCCTGTTATCAACTGCCCTCAGCGGCAGTTATTCACAGGGCTTAATCCACAGAAATCGGACGAATGAAGGAATCGCGGACGCGGAAAATCCGCTCAGGAACAGAAAATCTGTCCGGCACTGGAGGAAGGGAAGTCAAAGAGGAGAGACAGACAGGTCGCGAATGGACCTGTCTGTGGACAACGGAAGGGCTATTTACCGATGCAGAAGCTGGAAAAGATCCGTCCCAGCAGATCATCGGAGCTGAACGCCCCGGTAATTTCCCCGAGGGAATGCTGAGCCTGGCGCAGATCTTCTGCCAACAGTTCGCCGGCACCCGCCAGAGTCAGCTGCGCGCGACCGTGTTCAAGAGCCGCACTGGCATGACGCAAGGCTTCCAGGTGACGACGGCGTGCGCTGAAGCTGCTTTCCGAGGTCTGCTCGTAACCCATGCAGGCTTTCAGGTGATCACGCAGCAGGTCCAGGCCTTCACCGGCAGACTTGGCGCTCAGGCTGATGGTCACGTGGCCATCGTCACTGACTTCCAAGGCAATGGCTTCACCGGTGAGATCAGCCTTGTTGCGAATCAGGGTGACCTTCGCCGGATCTGGTCGGGTTTCAAGGAATTCTGGCCACAACGCGAACGGATCCGCAGCTTCCGGGGCCGTAGCATCGACCACCAACAGCACTCGATCGGCTTCGCCGATGGCTTTCAATGCTCGCTCGACACCGATCTTTTCCACATGGTCGTCGGTATCACGCAAACCGGCAGTGTCCACGACATGCAGTGGCATGCCGTCGATGTGGATATGTTCGCGCAGGATATCCCGGGTGGTGCCGGCGATTTCAGTCACGATGGCGGCTTCTCGACCGGCCAATGCGTTGAGCAGACTGGATTTGCCGGCATTCGGACGACCGGCGATCACCACGGTCATGCCGTCACGCAGCAATGCACCCTGTCCGGCTTCGCGCAAGACGGTGGATAACTCGTCACGAACCTTGTCGAGCATGCTCAGCACGTGGCCATCGGCGAGGAAGTCGATTTCTTCTTCCGGGAAATCGATGGCTGCCTCGACATAAATCCTCAAGCCGATCAGTTGTTCGGTGAGGTTATGCACACGCTGGGAAAACGCACCCTGTAAGGAACGCAAGGCATTGCGTGCAGCCTGTGCAGAACTGGCTTCGATCAGATCCGCAATGGCCTCGGCCTGGGCGAGGTCGAGTTTGTCATTGAGGAATGCTCTTTCGCTGAACTCGCCGGGACGGGCCAGGCGGCAGCCCAGTTCCAGGCAACGCTTGAGCAACATGTCGAGGACGATCGGACCACCGTGGCCCTGCAGTTCCAGCACATCTTCGCCGGTGAACGAGTTCGGCCCGGGGAAATAAAGCGCCAGACCTTCATCCAGCACCTGTTGATCGTCACTGAGGAACGGGCCGTAGTGGGCAAACCGCGGTTTCAGTTCTCGGCCGCTGATGGCTTTGGCCGCAACGCTGGCCAGCGGCCCGGAAATTCGAACGATGCCCACGCCGCCACGGCCCTGAGCGGTGGCGACGGCTGCGATGGTTTCACGAGGTGCGCTCATAAACCGGTATCCAGACAAAAGTGGCAGATAGCAAAACGCCCCACTAGGGGGCGTTTTGAGTGGTGTTATCCACAGAGTAAGTTACGCCTCGGCTTTTTTCGTCGCCGCTTCGATCTTACGCGTGATGTACCACTGTTGAGCAATCGACAGGCAGTTGTTCACAACCCAGTACAGCACCAGACCAGCCGGGAACCACAGGAAGAAGAACGTGAAGATGATTGGCATCATTTTCATGACCTTGGCCTGCATCGGATCCGGAGGAGTCGGGTTCAGACGCTGCTGGATGAACATGGTCGCGCCCATGATGATCGGCAGGATGAAGAACGGATCCTTGATCGACAGGTCGGTAATCCACAGCATGAACGGCGCCTGGCGCATTTCCACGCTTTCCAGCAGAACCCAGTACAGCGAAAGGAAAACCGGCATCTGCACCAGGATCGGCAAGCAGCCACCCAGCGGATTGATCTTCTCTTTCTTGTACAGCTCCATCATGGCTTGCGACATTTTCTGCCGGTCATCGCCATGTTGCTCTTTCAGTGCTGCCAGTTTCGGAGCAACGGCACGCATGCGGGCCATCGACTTGTAGCTGGCGGCCGACAGAGGGAAGAAAATCCCCTTGATCAGCATGGTCAGGAAGATGATCGACCAGCCCCAGTTGCCGACGATGGCGTGGATATGTTGCAGCAGCCAGAAAATTGGCTGGGCAATGAACCACAGAATGCCGTAGTCGACGGTCAGTTCCAGACCTGGGGACAACTCTTTCAGCACAGCCTGGCTTTTCGGACCGGCGTACAGAACAGCGCTGGTCTCGACTTTTGCACCCGGTGCAGCGGTCAACGAAGGACCGGTGTAACCGATGATGTAGTTGCCTTTGCTGTCTTTACGGGTCTGAACGACGTTGTTTTCGCCTTTCGGAGCAACCCATGCAGTCACGAAGTAGTGTTGCAGCCAGGCTACCCAGCCACCGGTGACGGTTTCCTTGAGCTGACCTTTGTCCATGTCCTTCATGGACACTTTCTTGTACGGCTCGGAACTTGTCCACAGGGCGGCGCCCAGGTAAGTCGCGGTGCCGGTAGCAGTGGTCGACGATGGATCGGCGCTTGCATCGCGTTTCAGCTGGGCAAACATCGAACCGGACCAAGGCTGAGCGCTCTGGTTGTCGATCAGATAAGTGACGGTCACGTCATACAGGCCACGTTTCAGGGTGAAACGCTTGATGTAGTTGACGCCGTCCTTGCTGAACTTCAGGTCGACGACCAATTGGTCCTGACCGTCAGCCAGTTGATAAGTCTTCTTCTCCGAGGAGTAGATCGGGCGACCGGCCGGGCTTGCGTCCGGACCGTTGGTGCCGATCAGACCGCTTTGCGCCAGATAAGTACGCTCGCCGCCGTTGTCGAACAGCTGGAACGGAACGTCCGGACGATCCTGACGACGTGGATACAGAGGCAAGGTCAGTTGAGCAACATCGCCACCCTGTGGATCGATCGACAGATCGAGCACGTCGGTTTTGATCTGGATCAGATCCTTGCTGGCGGCGACCGGCGTTTCGGCAGGTGCGCTGGTATCGCTTGCGGCGCGCGGAATATCGTCACTGGCGGCAGCGTTATTGCCAGTGGCGGTGTCCGGCAAACCGGATGTAGTCGTACTGGAAGCAACATTCTGAGTCGGCAGGGCAGCCTGACCATAGTCCTGGTTCCATTTAAGAACCATGACGTAGGACACGATTGCCAGGGCGACGATCAGGATCGTGCGTTTGATATCCATGATTACTCGGCCATCGAAGAAGAACGGGAGGTAGGGATAGGTGGAACCGGGTCATAACCACCGGGATTCCACGGATGACAGCGACCTAAACGACGAAAGGTCAGCCAGCCACCGCGCAGAAGGCCATGATTTTCGATGGCTTCATACGCGTAGCAAGAACAACTGGGGTAGAAACGACAGTGACTGGCCATCAAGGGACTAATGGCGTAGCGATAAAACTGGATCGGAACGAGTGCCAGTTTACGCATCTGGACTGTCTACCCCTACAGTTTCGGTTTTGACTGCTGGTACCGGCTTGTTGTGTGCCAGACGTTTCCAGAGTTTGCCGAAATGCTGAATCAATTCGGGGTTTTCTACGTCACCCAAACCTTTGCGCGCGACGATAACGATGTCCCAGCCGACCAGTGAATCCTGGTGCAGGCGAAACGATTCGCGCATCAGACGTTTGAGGCGATTGCGCTCGACGGAGAGCTTTACGCTCTTTTTCCCGATAACCAGCCCGAGACGGGGGTGATCGAGATCGTTGTTGCGCGCAAGGAGCAGGAGATTTTTCCCCGGAACCTTGCCGGTAGGGGAGTCAAAGACTGCCTTGAAATGCCGGGGAGTAAGCAGACGCTTTTCCCGACTGAAGTCCTGACTCACCTCCAGTGCCGGATTATCAAACTGCCAGACGTGCGCGGCCTTTGGCGCGACGACGCGACAGTACTGCACGACCGTTCTTGGTAGCCATGCGAGCACGGAAACCGTGGGTACGAGCGCGTTTGATAGTGCTTGGTTGGAAAGTACGTTTCATGTCGTGTTACCTGGTTCGTCCACAACGGGCCGGAATGGCCCCCGTTTTAAGAGACCGGGGATTCTAGAGAAAGCAAGCCAATAGGTCAATTTCCAACCAACGTTTCCTTATAAATAGATCTCCAGAGCTGTCAGCTCGTGAATTCCGTCCAGCCAGATATAAAAATAAAGAAGCGAAGTATTTAAAGCTTTTCTGTAAAGCTTATAAAAGCTAGGCCCGGCCTCATCTGTGGATAACTGACTCGAGGCCTTGTTTTCAGCACTGTACAGAGAATGACAACTACAGTGGAAAACCGTGTTCAGCCTGTGCTGCGCTATCGGATAACCTGTGGGTGGAAACGGTGTTTATCCACAGGCTGGTTATCCACCGGGTTCGACCCCCAGTTGTCCAGTGTGCTCAGATGGGGTTATCCACAGAGCTTATTCACACACCGTTGGTCGCTTTTTCACCGGATAAGGCATTGATAAATCATGTCCACCGGACAACCTGCATGTGGATAAGTGGACGGCTGGCCGCTACAATGGCCGCTTGTTTTTGCCTCACCGGCTTTCAAATTAGGGGATTTCCGTGTCAGTGGAACTTTGGCAGCAGTGCGTGGAGCTTTTGCGCGAAGAGCTGCCAGCCCAACAATTCAACACCTGGATCCGTCCATTACAGGTCGAAGCCGAAGGCGACGAGTTGCGTGTCTACGCACCGAACCGTTTTGTTCTGGACTGGGTCAACGAAAAGTACCTGGGGCGCGTCCTTGAACTGCTGGATGAGCATGGCAACGGCCTGGCGCCGTCGCTCTCCTTATTAATAGGCAGCAAGCGCAGTTCTGCGCCGCGTGCTGCGCCGAACGCGCCACTGGCCGCGGCCGCTGCATCGCTGGCTCAAGCCAGTTCCGCGCCCGTCAGTGCTCCGGCACCCGCGCCGGCCCCAACCCCGGCCAAGCGCGCGACGCAAAAAACCGAGGAAGTCAGCGAAGAGCCGTCCCGCGACAGCTTCGACCCGATGGCGGGCGCCGCCTCCCAGCAAGCGCCGGTGCGTGCCGAACAGCGCACGGTGCAGGTCGAAGGCGCGCTCAAGCACACCAGCTACCTGAATCGCACCTTTACCTTCGAGAACTTCGTCGAAGGTAAGTCCAACCAGCTCGCCCGTGCGGCGGCCTGGCAAGTGGCGGATAACCCCAAGCACGGCTACAACCCGCTCTTCCTTTATGGTGGCGTGGGTCTGGGTAAGACGCACTTGATGCACGCGGTGGGTAACCACCTGTTAAAGAAGAACCCGAATGCCAAGGTCGTGTACCTGCATTCCGAGCGTTTCGTGGCCGACATGGTCAAGGCGCTGCAACTGAACGCGATCAACGAGTTCAAGCGTTTCTACCGTTCGGTGGACGCCCTGCTGATCGACGACATCCAGTTCTTCGCCCGCAAGGAACGTTCCCAGGAAGAATTTTTCCACACCTTCAATGCCCTGCTTGAAGGTGGCCAGCAGGTCATTCTCACCAGTGACCGCTATCCGAAGGAAATCGAAGGCCTTGAAGAGCGCCTGAAATCCCGCTTCGGCTGGGGCCTGACGGTTGCCGTCGAGCCGCCGGAGCTGGAAACCCGCGTAGCCATCTTGATGAAGAAGGCCGACCAGGCCAAAGTCGAGTTGCCACACGATGCGGCGTTCTTCATTGCGCAGCGCATTCGCTCCAACGTCCGTGAGCTGGAAGGCGCGCTGAAACGCGTGATCGCCCACTCGCACTTCATGGGCCGCGACATCACCATCGAGTTGATTCGCGAATCCCTGAAAGACCTGTTGGCGTTGCAGGACAAACTGGTCTCTGTGGATAACATTCAGCGCACCGTCGCCGAGTACTACAAGATCAAGATCTCCGACTTGCTGTCCAAGCGCCGTTCGCGCTCGGTCGCTCGCCCGCGTCAGGTCGCCATGGCACTGTCCAAGGAACTGACCAACCACAGCCTGCCGGAAATCGGTGATGTGTTTGGCGGTCGCGACCACACGACGGTGTTGCACGCCTGCCGCAAGATCAACGAACTTAAGGAATCCGACGCGGACATCCGCGAGGACTACAAGAACCTGCTGCGTACACTGACCACTTGATGAACACCAGCGCAGCTTATTAAGGCAAGGGACTAGACCATGCATTTCACCATTCAACGCGAAGCCCTGTTGAAACCCCTGCAACTGGTCGCAGGCGTCGTCGAGCGCCGACAGACCTTGCCGGTACTGTCCAACGTGCTGCTGGTCGTCGATGGCCAGCAACTGTCGCTGACCGGTACCGACCTGGAAGTCGAGCTGGTCGGTCGCGTGCAACTCGAGGAGCCGGCTGAAACAGGTTCCATCACTGTGCCTGCGCGCAAGCTGATGGATATCTGCAAAAGCCTGCCGAACGATGCGCTGATCGATATCAAGGTCGACGAGCAGAAACTGGTGGTGAAAGCCGGCCGTAGCCGCTTCACCCTGTCGACCCTGCCGGCCAACGACTTCCCGACTGTGGAAGAAGGCCCGGGTTCGCTGACCACCAGCCTGGATCAAAGCAAGCTGCGTCGCCTGATCGAACGCACCAGTTTCGCCATGGCCCAACAGGACGTGCGTTACTACCTCAACGGCATGTTGCTGGAAGTGTCGACCGGTGTGATCCGTGCCGTGGCCACCGATGGTCACCGTCTGGCAATGTGCTCGATGCAGGCCGACATCGGTCAGCAGGATCGCCACCAGGTGATCGTGCCGCGCAAAGGTATTCTCGAACTGGCGCGTCTGCTCACCGAGCCGGACGGCAACGTCAGCATCGTGCTGGGTCAGCACCACATCCGCGCGACCACCGGCGAATTCACCTTCACCTCGAAACTGGTCGACGGCAAGTTCCCTGACTATGAGCGCGTTCTGCCGAAGGGCGGCGACAAGCTGGTACTGGGTGATCGTCAGGCGCTGCGCGAAGCGTTCAGCCGTACTGCGATTCTGTCCAACGAGAAGTACCGTGGCATCCGTCTGCAACTGGCCAACGGTCAGCTGAAGATCCAGGCGAACAACCCGGAACAGGAAGAAGCGGAAGAAGAAGTAGGCGTGGAATACAACGGCGGCTCCCTGGAAATCGGCTTCAACGTCAGCTATCTGCTCGACGTGCTGGGCGTGATGACCACCGAGCAGGTTCGCTTGATCCTGTCCGACTCCAACAGCAGTGCGCTGGTGCAAGAGTCCGACAATGACGATTCGGCTTACGTTGTCATGCCGATGCGTCTGTAATCAGCTGACTCTGGATGTCGCTAAGTCGCGTCTCGGTCACCGCGGTGCGCAATCTGCACCCGGTGACCTTCTCCCCCTCCCCCCGAATCAACATTCTTTACGGCGCCAACGGCAGCGGCAAAACCAGTGTTCTGGAAGCCATTCACCTGCTGGGGCTTGCCCGTTCGTTTCGCAGCACGCGGCTATTGCCGGTCATCCAGTATGAGCAACTCGCCTGTACCGTATTCGGTCAGGTGGAGCTCGCCGAGGGTGGCCACAGTGCATTGGGGATCTCTCGCGACCGTCAGGGCGAGTTCCAGATCCGCATCGACGGCCAGAATGCCCGCAGCGCCGCGCAACTGGCGGAGATCCTGCCACTGCAGTTGATCAACCCCGACAGCTTCCGCCTGCTGGAAGGTGCGCCGAAGATTCGCCGGCAGTTCCTCGACTGGGGCGTGTTCCACGTCGAACCGCGGTTCATGGCCACCTGGCAGCGTTTGCAGAAGGCCTTGCGCCAGAGAAACTCCTGGCTGCGGCATGGTACACTTGACGCCGTTTCGCAAGCGGTTTGGGACAGGGAACTGTGCCAGGCCAGCGCTGAAATCGATGAATACCGCCGCGCTTACATCAAAGCCTTGAAACCAGTCTTTGAACAAACCTTGAGCGAACTGGTTGAGCTCGAAGGTTTGACGCTCAGCTATTACCGAGGCTGGGACAAGGACCGGGAATTGAGTGCCGTACTTGCCGGTTCCCTGCAGCGGGACCAGCAAATGGGTCATACCCAGGCCGGACCGCAACGCGCTGACTTGCGTCTTAGATTGGGCGCTCACAATGCCGCGGACATCTTGTCCCGGGGTCAGCAGAAGTTGGTGGTTTGTGCCCTGCGCATTGCCCAGGGGCATCTGGTGAGCCAGGCCCGACGCGGCCAGTGTATTTATCTGGTGGATGACTTGCCGTCCGAGCTGGACGAAAGCCACCGTCGCGCGCTGTGCCGCTTGCTGGAAGACTTACGCTGCCAGGTCTTTATCACCTGTGTAGATCACGAATTATTGAGGGAAGGCTGGCAGACGGAAACGCCAGTCGCTCTGTTCCACGTGGAACAGGGCCGTATCACCCAGACCCACGACCATCGGGAGTGAAGGCATTGAGCGAAGAAAATACGTACGACTCATCGAGCATTAAAGTGCTGAAAGGCCTGGATGCCGTGCGCAAACGTCCCGGTATGTACATTGGTGACACCGACGATGGCAGCGGTCTGCACCACATGGTGTTCGAGGTGGTCGACAACTCGATCGACGAAGCCCTCGCCGGCCATTGCGACGACATCAGCATCATCATCCACCCGGATGAGTCCATCACCGTTAAAGACAACGGCCGTGGCATCCCGGTAGACGTGCATAAAGAGGAAGGCGTTTCCGCCGCCGAGGTCATCATGACCGTCCTCCACGCCGGCGGTAAGTTCGACGACAACTCCTACAAAGTATCCGGCGGTCTGCACGGTGTAGGTGTTTCTGTTGTGAACGCGCTGTCCGAAGAGCTGGTACTGACCGTTCGCCGCAGCGGCAAGATCTGGGAACAGACCTACGTCCACGGCGTACCTCAGGCACCGATGGCGATCGTTGGCGACAGCGAAACCACCGGTACCCAGATTCACTTCAAGGCTTCCAGCGAAACCTTCAAGAACATTCACTTCAGCTGGGACATCCTGGCCAAGCGCATTCGTGAACTGTCTTTCCTCAACTCCGGTGTCGGCATCGTCCTCAAGGATGAGCGCAGCGGCAAGGAAGAGCTGTTCAAGTACGAAGGCGGCCTGCGTGCGTTCGTTGAATACCTGAACACCAACAAGACTGCGGTCAACCAGGTGTTTCACTTCAACATCCAGCGTGAAGACGGCATCGGCGTGGAAATCGCCCTGCAGTGGAACGACAGCTTCAACGAGAACCTGTTGTGCTTCACCAACAACATCCCGCAACGCGACGGCGGCACTCACCTGGTGGGCTTCCGTTCCGCACTGACGCGTAACCTGAACAACTACATCGAGCAGGAAGGTCTGGCGAAGAAGCACAAAGTCGCCACCACCGGTGACGATGCCCGTGAAGGCCTGACCGCGATCATCTCGGTGAAGGTGCCGGATCCGAAGTTCAGCTCCCAGACCAAAGACAAGCTGGTGTCTTCCGAAGTGAAGACCGCGGTCGAACAGGAAATGGGCAAGTACTTCTCCGACTTCCTGCTGGAAAACCCGAACGAAGCCAAACTGGTTGTCGGCAAGATGATCGACGCCGCCCGTGCCCGTGAAGCGGCGCGCAAGGCCCGTGAGATGACCCGCCGCAAAGGCGCGCTGGACATCGCCGGCCTGCCGGGCAAACTGGCTGACTGCCAGGAAAAAGACCCGG
The DNA here is from genome assembly GCF_058808055.1 of Pseudomonas sp. GW821-FHT11G12. Lineage (NCBI taxonomy): Bacteria > Pseudomonadati > Pseudomonadota > Gammaproteobacteria > Pseudomonadales > Pseudomonadaceae > Pseudomonas > Pseudomonas sp. GW821-FHT11G12. The sequence goes on along the minus strand of NZ_JBXARH010000002.1, from coordinate 113,862 downwards.
CGCTGTCCGAACTGTACCTCGTGGAAGGTGACTCCGCGGGCGGCTCTGCCAAACAGGGACGTAACCGCAAGACCCAGGCCATCCTGCCGCTGAAGGGCAAGATCCTCAACGTCGAGAAAGCACGTTTCGACAAGATGATCTCGTCCCAGGAAGTGGGCACCCTGATCACCGCGCTGGGCTGCGGTATCGGCCGCGAAGAGTACAACATCGACAAACTGCGCTATCACAACATCATCATCATGACCGATGCTGACGTCGACGGTTCGCACATCCGTACCCTGCTGCTGACCTTCTTCTTCCGTCAGTTGCCGGAGCTGATCGAGCGCGGCTACATCTACATCGCCCAGCCGCCGCTGTACAAGGTCAAGAAAGGCAAGCAAGAGCAATACATCAAAGACGACGACGCCATGGAAGAGTACATGACGCAGTCGGCCCTGGAAGATGCGAGCCTGCACCTGAACGAAGACGCCCCGGGCATTTCCGGCGAAGCGCTGGAACGTCTGGTGAACGACTTCCGCATGGTGATGAAGACCCTCAAGCGTCTGTCGCGCCTGTACCCGCAGGAGCTGACCGAGCACTTCATCTACCTGCCGGCCGTCAGCCTGGAAATGCTCGGCGACCACGCCAAGATGCAAGACTGGCTGGCCCAGTACGAAGTTCGTCTGCGCACCGTCGAGAAGTCCGGTCTGGTCTACAAGGCCAGCCTGCGTGAAGACCGCGAACGTGGCGTGTGGCTGCCAGAGGTCGAACTGATCTCCCACGGCCTGTCGAACTACGTCACCTTCAACCGCGACTTCTTCGGCAGCAACGACTACAAGACTGTCGTCACCCTCGGCGCTCAACTGAGCACCCTGCTCGACGACGGCGCGTACATCCAGCGTGGCGAGCGCAAGAAAGCGGTCACCGAGTTCAAGGAAGCCCTCGACTGGCTGATGGCCGAAAGCACCAAGCGCCACACCATTCAGCGATACAAAGGTCTGGGCGAAATGAACCCGGATCAGCTGTGGGAAACCACCATGGACCCAAGCGTGCGCCGCATGCTGAAAGTCACCATCGAAGACGCCATTGGCGCAGACCAGATCTTCAACACCCTGATGGGTGATGCGGTCGAACCTCGCCGTGACTTCATCGAGAGCAATGCTCTGGCGGTTTCCAACCTGGATTTCTGATCCCTTTAAGATTTCGGATGGAATTGAAGCCCCTGCTGACAGAGCGTCAACAGGGGCTTTTTGTTAGCAGATAAGTCCCTACTGGCTGTGCAAAAGCAAAGCAGTAACTATTGGAGTTGCACTCAATACTTAACGGCCAGCTGGGAGATTTTGAGATGAATGAGCGGCACGAGTCATTTGAAGAGCTGAAAATGACGGATCATCAAGGTGCGGAATATTGGTCTGCACGACGCTTGGCCAAGCTGCTTGAGTACTCAGAATATCGGCATTTTCTACCGGTTCTGGCTCGAGCCAAAGAAGCTTGCCAAAACAGTGGTCAGGAAGTCGAAGACCATTTCGAGGATTCGCTCGGAATGGTTTCCATTGGTTCTGGTGCTCAAAGGGAGTTACAGGATGTAAAGCTTTCGCGCTATGCCTGCTATCTAGTGGTCCAGAACGGAGATCCCTCCAAGCCGGTAATCGCTGCAGGGCAAACGTACTTCGCCGTTCAAACTCGTCGCCAGGAATTAGCTAACGATGGTTCGTTCCAGCAGTTGCGTGAAGACCAGAAACGGATTTTGTTACGTAATGAGCTAAGTGAGCACAATAAACAGCTCGTGGAGGTCGCGCAGCAAGCAGGTGTCGAGTCGGGTCTGGATTTCGCCATCTTCCAGAATCACGGTTATAAAGGTCTTTATGGTGGACTCGATCAGAAAGCGATCCACCAGCGCAAAGGTTTGAAGAAAACCCAGAAAATTCTTGATCACATGGGATCTACGGAGCTCGCCGCCAATCTATTCCGAGCAACACAAGCTGAAGATAAATTGGTTCGTGACAACGTTCATGGAAAAGGAAATGCCAACCAAGTGCACTTTGAGGTTGGCAGGAAAGTCAGGGAAACCATTGTTGAGCTGGGGGGCACCATGCCTGAGGACCTACCAGTCCCGGAAAGCAGCATCAAACAAATTGAATCAGCAGCGAAGAGGCTTAGAGATCCATCTTCGGATGAATGATTTAAAAATGAGAAGGTAAGGATCCCGCGGCCCCCTACTTATGGGGAGACTGCCGCCACACTCTCCAACCGATACCCATACCCATAAATCGTCAGCAACTGCCAACCCCGATCCGCCGTCAGCCCGAGCTTGTTGCGCAGGCGATAGATGTGGGTATCCAGTGGTCGCGACGAGGCCATTTCTTCGTGGGGCCAGAATCTTTCGTATAGATAGTCCCGTGACAGAGGTCGGCCGAGGTTACTGAACAGGCAATGCGCGAGCCGATACTCGCGCTCGGTCATCATGATTGGTTTGCCTTCGCGGGTGACGGTCAGCTCGGCGTCGTCGAACACCAGATCATTGAAACGCAGAACATTGGCCACGCTCGGGCGTTGATGGCTGTGCCGGCGCAGTACGGCGGTGACTCGAGCCTTCAACTCGTTTGGACGAAAAGGCTTGCTGACGTAATCGTCAGCCCCGGCGTTCAGGGCCTGAACGATATCGCTCTCACCATCGCGACTGGTCAACATGATGGCCGCCGGTGGCGCCTCCATGTGCTCGCGGGTCCAGCGCAGCAGCGCCAGGCCGGTGAGGTCGGGCAGTTGCCAGTCGAGGATCAGCAGGTCGAAGGTTTCCCGGCGCAGTTGCCGCAGCAGGTCTTCTCCGCGTTCGAAACTGTGCAGTGACCAGGGCTGTTCACCGGCCTCGGCCATCTGTTGCAGGGTCTGCTCGACCCGGCGCAGTTCGGCGGGTTCATCGTCCAGTATCGCAACGCGCATACGCGGGATTCCTTGTCGCTTGGGTAATGGGGGGTCGACACCGGCGGTTCGACCAAAGCAGTGAAAGTAAGCGGCACACCATGGGTCGAGCCGCTATGATTCTTCGGGTCTACGTCCTCAGACCTGTCGCCTATGAAACCATTCAACCCGCCCTGCCCTGTTTTCCATGATTAACCGACGCCGCCACGAAAGCCGTGTGCAAAGTCAGGTTCAACGCCTGTTTCGGCAACTGGTGCGCGAGTGGGTGTGGATAAGTCTAGTGCTGTTGCCGCTGACTGCATTGTTGTCGTGGCGTGCGCAGGTCAACTTGCATGACCCGTCGCCCGTCACCGGCGCGATGTTGTCAGTCGCTCTGGTGGCTTGCGTGTTGGGGTTGCTGTTGTGGCGACCGCGTCTGGCGATCTGGGTGACGCTCGGCGGGATTGCCTGCGTGCTGCTGACCAGTGCCGGCCTGGCTGAAATGCGGCGTTGGTGGTCGCCGACGCCTTCGGCGCTGGGGATGCTGTTCGGTTATCTGATCTGGAACTGGCGGCGTCTGAGTGTGGTGCTCACCTACTTCGGCTGGGAGCTGTCGCGGCTGGACAGTGAGCCGAAGGTGTTTCCCGAACGCCGCCGGGCGCCCTTTTCCAGCGCCGACCGTTTGCAGGGACAGATCATGGCCCTTGAACAAGCCATGAGCCGCACCCGCGATACTCGCCGCTTCATCGCCGATGGGTTGGAGTATCTGCCGGTGGCAACGCTGATCAGCGATCCTCGAGGACAGGTCTTGTTGGGCAATCGCAAGGCCCGGAGTCTGTTCGATCATAATCTGGTGGGCGAAGACGTCCTCGATCAACTGGCGAGCCTGGGTTATCCAGAGTTGTCCACAGAGCCACGCCCGCCGCTATCTGAGCTGCCCCTGCTGGAATTCCGCGATCACAAGGAACGCAGCCTGCGCCTGGAGCGTGCGGCGTTGTTGCCGGTGGACGGCGACACGCCGATCGGCTGGTTGTTGAGCTTGACCGACCTGAGCGCCGAGCGCGCCGCCGAAGAACAGCGCGGTGTGCTGCTGCGCTTTCTGTCCCATGACTTGCGAGCGCCGCATTCAGCGATCCTCGCCCTGCTCGACGTCCACCGGCATCAGGCTGGAACGGATTCACCGCTGTTCGAGCAGATCGAACGCCAAGTGCGTCGAGCGCTGGAACTCACCGATGGATTCGTTTTACTGGCCCGGGCCGAATCCGAGGCCTATCAGTTCCAGCCGAGTCTGTTTGCGATGCTGGTGATGGACGTACTGGACCAGGCACTGCCCATCGCCCAGCAAAAGCGTATCGAACTGCTGAACGATATGGATGAGCAATCCCAGGAACGTCTGGTGCTGGCGGACCAGGGCCTGCTGACCCGGGCGCTGTTCAATCTGCTGGAAAACGCGATCAAGTACAGCCCGGCCGGGTCTACGGTCAGGTTGTGCGTTCGATGCCACGATGACTGGCTGCATTGCGAACTGACCGATCAGGGCAAAGGTATCGGGGCTGAAGACCTGCCCGATCTGTTCAGCCAGTACCGCCGTTTTTCTTCGGCTCAAGGCATCGATGGCGTGGGATTGGGGCTGTCGATGGTCAAGGCTGTGGTGGATCACCATGGTGGGCGGATCGAATGCATCAGCGTCATCGATCAGGGCACCACATTCCGCCTTGAGCTGCCGCTGATCGCTGAAGAGCAGGCATAAAAAAACCGGCTATATCAGCCGGTTTTCTTACTTCCGAAAAAAACTTATGCACCTTTTACGGTGATTTATCAGCTTCAGAAATATATAAGTAAATCAGTCACTTAATCTTTGATTTCGACGCTTTTCCAACAATCCGTACACAGGTTATCCACAAAATCTCAGACAACCACCTGATCGTTGGCAGCAGGTGCCTGCGGAGCCGGTGGCAGCGAACCCATTTCCCGCTGCGCCTGCTCGTTCCACGCTTGCACACGGTCGTTCAAATCGGCGATGGCACGTGGGCCAGTGCCTTCGGCGTACATCGGCTCACCGATAACCACAGTGATCACACCCGGTTTTTTACCCCAACCGATTTTCGGCCAGAACTTGCCGGCATTGTGCGCAATCGGCAGCACCGGAAGCGCCGCATTCACCGCCAATGCGCTGCCACTGCGGGAGAACTTGCCGATGGTGCCGTGGGGAACGCGAGTGCCTTCAGGGAAGATCAGCACCCAGACATTGTCCTTGAGCAGCTCGTCACCCTTTGCCGCGACCTGCTTGAGCGCAGCTTTCGGGTTGTCGCGATCAATCGCGATCGGCCGCAGCATGGCCATGGCCCAGCCGAAGAATGGCACGTACAGCAATTCGCGCTTGAGCACCTGGCTCAAGGGCGAGAAATAAGCGGAGAGAAAGAATGTCTCCCAGGTGCTCTGGTGGTTCGATTGAATCACGCAGGGCCGGTCAGGCACGTTTTCCGCACCTTTGACTTCGTAACGGATACCGAGGAACACCTTGGTCAACCACAAGGCGCAACGGCACCAGTACACGTTGATGAAACGATAACGCGCCTTGAACGGCAGAAAGGGCGCGATAAAAAAGCTCAGGCTGCACCACAGCAGGGACGTGGTGCCCAGCAGCAGGTAAAAGAGGAAGATTCTGATGGCCTGCAGTATCGACATGGCGACGTTTACCGTTACGGGCGATGCCCGACTGTTCAAGCGCACTCCCGATCAATCCCTGGTCAGGAACTTCAGAAGTACTCTAGTTGTGGATAAGTTCTGCGGCAATCGCCGCCAGATCGTCAAAAATCAGGGTGCCGACCGGCAAGGTCTTGGCCTGAGTCTTTTCGCCTTTCCCGGTCTTTACCAAAACGGGCTGTGAATCGACGGCTTTGGCGGCCTCCAGGTCACCAAGGCTGTCGCCGACGAACCAGACATTCGTCAGCGCCACGTTGTAGTGCTGCGCGATGGTTTTCAACATTCCCGGTTTCGGCTTGCGGCAATCGCAACCCTCGTCCGGCCCATGCGGGCAATACACGATCAGCCCGACTTCACCGCCCTGCTCCGCCACCAGTTCGCGCAGGCGCGCGTGCATGGCATCGAGAGTGGCGAGGTCGTAGTAGCCGCGAGCAATGCCCGACTGGTTGGTGGCGACCGCCACCGTCCAGCCGGCCTTGCTCAACTGCGCAATCGCTTCGATCGAGCCGGGCAGCGGAATCCACTCCTCCACCGACTTGATGTAAGCGTCGGAGTCGTAATTGATCACTCCGTCCCGATCGAGAATCAGCAGTTTCAACAGCAATCCCTCAACCCAGCAGCGAAATGTCGGCAACGCCCAGGAACAGGCCACGCAGACGCGCCAGCAGCGCGTAACGGTTGGCCCGCACGTTGGCGTCTTCGGCATTCACCATCACGGCGTCGAAGAACGCGTCGACCGGCTCGCGCAGGGCAGCCAGACGTGCCAGCGATTCGTTGTACTGGCGCGCCGCGGCCATTGGCTGTACAGCCTGGTCCGCCTGCTGGATCGCCGAGTACAGCGAGAACTCGTTGGCGTTGTCAAAGTACTTGGCCTGAACGTCGGTCGGCACGGAGCCTTCCACTTTGCTCAGCAGGTTCGACACACGCTTGTTCACCGCCGCCAGCGCTGCCGCTTCCGGCAGTTTGCGGAAGGCCTGAACCGCTTGCACGCGCTGGTCGAAGTCCAGCGCCGAACCCGGCTTCAGGGCACGTACCGACAGGTAGGTGGCGACATCCACGCCTTCGTCTTCGTAACGTGCACGCAGACGGTCGAAGATGAATTCCAGCACCGCGTCGTTCAGGCCGGCAGCCTTGACCTTGGCACCGAACGCATTCACGGCGAACGCCACGGCGTCGTTCAGGTCCAGATCCAGTTGTTTCTCGATCAGGATCCGCAGCACACCCAGTGCCGCACGGCGCAGGGCATACGGGTCTTTGCTGCCGGTCGGCAGCATGCCGATGCCGAAGATGCCGACCAGGGTGTCGAGCTTGTCGGCGATGGCCACGGCCGCACCGGTCAGGGTGGCAGGCAGTTCAGCGCCGGCACCACGTGGCATGTACTGCTCGTTCAGCGCCAGGGCGACGTCTTCCGGCTCGCCGTCATTGAGGGCGTAGTAGTAGCCGGCGACACCTTGCATCTCCGGGAACTCGCCGACCATTTCGGTGGCCAGGTCGCACTTGGACAGCAAACCTGCACGGGCAGCCCACGAAGCGTTGCCGCCGATGCGTGCGGCGATGTACGCGGCCAGTTTCGAAACGCGCTCGGCCTTGTCGTAGACGCTGCCGAGTTTTTCCTGGAACACCACGTTCTGCAGGCGATCGTTGAACGCTTCGAGCTTCTGCTTCTTGTCCTGCTTGAAGAAGAACTCGGCGTCGGTCAGACGTGGGCGAACCACTTTCTCGTTACCGGCGACGATCTGCTGCGGGTCTTTGGATTCAATGTTGGCCACGGTGATGAAACGTGGCAGCAACTTGCCGTCGGCATCCAGCAGGCAGAAGTACTTCTGGTTGTCCTGCATGGTGGTGATCAGCGCTTCCTGCGGCACGTCGAGGAAACGTTCTTCGAACGAGCACACCAGCGGCACCGGCCACTCGACCAGCGCGGTCACTTCGTCGAGCAGCGCCGGCGGCACGATCGCGGTGCCTTCCTGACGGGTCGCCAGTTCTTCGGTGCGCTTGCTGATGATCTCGCGACGCTCGTTGGCGTCGGCCAGCACGTAAGCGGCACGCAGGTCGGCCAGATAGCTCGACGGCGAACCGATGCGCACGTTTTCCGGGTGGTGGAAACGGTGACCACGGGATTCACGGCCAGCCTTCTGCGCGAGGATTGTGCAGTCGATGACCTGGTCGCCGAGCAGCATCACCAGCCACTGGGTCGGACGCACGAACTCTTCCTTGCGTGCACCCCAACGCATGCGTTTCGGGATCGGCAGGTCGTTCAGCGAGTCTTCGACAATGGTCGGCAGCAGGCTGGCGGTCGGTTTGCCGGCGATGTTCTGGCTGTAGCGCAGTTTCGGACCGCTCTGGTCGATTTCGCTCAGCTCAACGCCGCACTTCTTGGCAAAACCCAGTGCTGCTTGAGTCGGGTTGCCTTCGGCATCGAACGCGGCCTGACGTGGCGGGCCGTCGAGGTTGATGCTGCGATCCGGCTGCTGGGTGGCCAGCGCGGTGATCAGCACAGCCAGACGACGCGGCGCGGCGTAGACGGTTTTGGTCTCGTAGCTCAGGCCGGCGGCTTGCAGGCCCTTGTCGATACCGGCGAGGAACGCTTCGGCCAGGGTGTTCAGGGCTTTGGGTGGCAGTTCTTCGGTGCCCAGTTCAACCAGAAAATCTTGAGCACTCATTGTGCAGCCTCCAGCTTGGCCAGTACTTCGTCACGCAGGTCCGGGGTTGCCATCGGGAAGCCCAGCTTGGCGCGAGCCAGCAGGTAGGCTTGGGCGACGGAACGCGCCAGGGTGCGCACGCGCAGAATGTATTGCTGACGCGCAGTTACCGAGATCGCCCGGCGCGCATCCAGCAGGTTGAAGGTGTGCGAGGCCTTCAGGACCATTTCATAGCTCGGCAACGGCAGCGGCTGGTCGAGTTCGATCAGACGCTTGGCTTCGCTTTCATAGAAGTCGAACAGTTCGAACAGCTTGTCGACGTTGGCGTGTTCGAAGTTGTAGGTGGATTGCTCCACTTCGTTCTGGTGGAACACGTCGCCGTAGGTCACTTTGCCGAACGGACCGTCAGCCCAGACCAGGTCGTAGACCGAGTCCACGCCTTGCAGGTACATGGCCAGACGCTCGAGACCGTAGGTGATCTCGCCGGTCACCGGGTAGCACTCGATGCCGCCCGCCTGCTGGAAGTAAGTGAACTGGGTCACTTCCATGCCGTTCAGCCAGACTTCCCAGCCCAGACCCCAGGCGCCGAGAGTCGGCGATTCCCAGTTGTCTTCGACGAAGCGGATGTCGTGGACCAGCGGGTCCAGGCCGACATGCTTGAGGGAGCCCAGGTACAGTTCCTGGAAGTTGTCCGGGTTCGGCTTCAGGACTACCTGGAACTGGTAGTAGTGCTGCAGACGGTTCGGGTTTTCGCCGTAACGGCCGTCAGTCGGACGGCGGCTTGGCTGTACGTAAGCGGCGTTCCAGGTTTCCGGGCCGATGGCACGCAGGAATGTCGCGGTGTGGAAAGTGCCGGCGCCTACTTCCATATCGTAGGGCTGAAGTACCACACAACCTTGCTCGGCCCAGTATTGCTGGAGCGCGAGGATCAAGTCTTGGAAGGTACGCACGGCTGGCGTAGGCTGGCTCACGAAATTCACCTGTTTCTTGGGCTGCGATTTAAAGAGCGGGAGTATACCCGATTCAGTCGCACCTCCACCCCCTGGAGCCTTATGCCACGCTGCTTTTGGTGCAACGAAGATCCGCTGTACATGGCTTACCACGATCAGGAGTGGGGCACGCCGCTACGCGATGCGCAGGGATTGTTCGAGTTGCTTTTGCTCGAAGGGTTCCAGGCCGGGCTTTCGTGGATCACCGTGCTGCGTAAACGCGAGCGGTATCGCGAGGTGTTGTTCGGCTTCGACGTACAGCGCGTGGCGCAGATGAGCGACGCAGAAATCGATGAATTGATGCTCGATCCGGGGATCATCCGCAATCGCCTCAAGCTCAATGCCGCCCGGCGCAATGCCCAGGCGTGGCTGGCGCTGGAGGATCCGGTGGCCTTCCTCTGGTCGTTTGTGGATAACCGACCGGTGATCAATCATTTCAAGGATCGCAGCGAAGTCCCGGCGATCACCCCACAAGCCGTGGCCATGAGCAAAGGCCTGAAAAAGGCTGGTTTCACCTTCGTCGGTCCGACCATTTGCTATGCGCTGATGCAGGCCTCGGGGATGGTCATGGATCATACTCAGGACTGCGACCGCTACGCGCAGCTCGTCAACGCCGGTTAGAATGGCCGCCTCGCGCACAGCACAAGATCAGGAGTGACCTGTGGAAAAGTTTAAAGGCGCCATGCTGGTTGGCGCTCTGCGGCTGTTTGCCCTGCTTCCGTGGCGGGCCGTGCAGGCCGTGGGTTCGGCGATCGGCTGGATCATGTGGAAAACCCCCAACCGTTCCCGCGATGTGGTGCGGATCAACCTCGCCAAATGTTTTCCACAGATGGATCCGGCCGAACGTGAGCGTCTGGTCGGCCAGAGCCTGAAAGACATCGGCAAGTCCCTGACCGAAAGCGCCTGCGCCTGGATCTGGCCGGCCCAGCGTTCCATTGACCTGGTGCGCGAAGTCGAAGGCCTCGACATCCTCAAGGATGCGCTGGCGTCCGGCAAAGGCGTGGTCGGCATCACCAGCCACCTGGGCAACTGGGAAGTGCTCAACCACTTCTATTGCAGCCAGTGCAAACCGATCATTTTCTATCGTCCGCCGAAGCTCAAGGCTGTGGATGAATTGCTGCGCAAGCAGCGGGTGCAGTTGGGCAACCGCGTGGCGGCGTCGACCAAGGAAGGCATCCTCAGCGTCATCAAGGAAGTGCGCAAGGGCGGTCAGGTGGGGATTCCTGCGGACCCGGAACCGGCCGAATCCGCCGGGATCTTCGTGCCGTTCTTCGCCACCCAAGCCCTGACCAGCAAGTTCGTGCCGAACATGCTCGCTGGCGGCAAGGCCGTCGGCGTGTTCCTGCATGCGCTGCGTCTGCCGGACGGTTCTGGCTACAAGGTGATTCTGGAAGCCGCGCCGGAAGCGATGTACAGCACCGACACCGAAACGTCCTGCGCAGCGATGAGTCAGGTGGTCGAGCGTTATGTGGCGGCTTATCCGAGCCAGTACATGTGGAGCATGAAACGCTTCAAGAAGCGTCCGCCGGGCGAGGCGCGTTGGTACTGATCGGCGATGTGCAATTGTGGATAACCTGACAAAACGGGTTATCCACAGCCGTCACGGCTTTTGCCGATCCAGCTTCTTCAGAAACACCATCATTTCCTTCTCCGCCTGCTTGTCGCCATGGGCCCGGGCCGCTTCCAGCCCCTGCTCCCACGCTTGGCGTGCAGCCGCCAGATCACCCAGCGCCAACTGCGCCTTGCCCAACAGTTTCCATGCTGCCGAGTATTTCGGATCGAAGCCGACGCAACGCTGGAAATGCTCGGCCGCCTTCGCGTTTTCTCCCAGATCCAGATAACCCTTGCCCAAACCGAAGCGCAGTAAAGAGTTGTCCACACCCTTGGCGAGCATTTTTTCCAGGGATTCGATCATCGGTCTCGCCTCTTGGTCGGTCAGAAGAAGCTCAATCCCACGTGGAACAGCTTCTCCACGTCGCGAATGTGCTTTTTATCCACAAGGAACAGAATCACATGGTCGCCCGCGGCAATCACTGTGTCGTCATGGGCGATGATCACTTCTTCATCGCGGATGATCGCGCCGATGGTGGTCCCCGGTGGCAGGGCGATGTTTTCGATGGCCTTGCCGATGACCTTGCTCGACTTCGAATCACCATGGGCCACCGCTTCAATGGCTTCCGCCGCGCCCCGGCGCAAGGAGTGCACGCTGACGATATCGCCGCGCCGCACGTGGGCCAGCAAGGTGCCGATGGTCGCCAGTTGCGGGCTGATGGCGATGTCGATGTCACCGCCCTGGATCAAGTCGACGTAGGCCGGGTTGTTGATGATCGTCATCACCTTCTTCGCGCCCAGACGCTTGGCCAGCAGCGACGACATGATGTTGGCTTCGTCATCGTTGGTCAGGGCGAGGAAGATGTCCGCGTCGGCGATGTTCTCTTCCAGTAGCAGGTCGCGATCTGAAGCGCTGCCCTGCAACACCACGGTGCTGTCGAGGGTATCGGAGAGATAACGGCAGCGCGCCGGGTTCATCTCGATGATCTTCACCTGGTAACGGCTTTCGATGGCCTCGGCCAGCCGCTCACCGATCTGCCCGCCGCCGGCAATGACGATGCGCTTGTAGGTTTCGTCGAGGCGGCGCATTTCGCTCATCACGGCGCGAATGTTCTCACGGGCGGCGATGAAGAAGACTTCGTCGTCGGCCTCGATCACCGTGTCGCCCTGAGGAAGAATCGGTCGGTCGCGGCGGAAGATTGCCGCTACCCGCGTTTCCACATTTGGCATGTGTTCGCGCAGCTGGCGCAGTTGCTGGCCCACCAGCGGCCCGCCGTAATAGGCACGCACCGCCACCAGTTGTGCCTGGCCCTCGGCGAAGTCGATCACCTGCAAGGCGCCGGGATGCTGGATCAGGCGCTTGATGTAGTTGGTGACCACTTGCTCGGGGCTGATCAGCACGTCGACCGGGATCGCCTCGTTCTGGAACAGTTGCTCTTCGCGGGTCAGGTACGAGGCTTCGCGTACCCGGGCGATCTTGGTCGGGGTGTGGAACAGGGTGTGGGCAACCTGACAGGCGACCATGTTGGTTTCGTCGCTGTTGGTCACCGCCACCAGCATGTCGGCGTCGTCGGCTCCGGCCTGACGCAGAATGTTCGGCAACGAGCCACGGCCCTGCACGGTGCGGATATCGAGACGGTCGCCGAGGTCGCGCAGACGGTCGCCATCGGTGTCGACCACGGTGATGTCGTTGGCTTCGCTGGCCAGATGTTCAGCCAGCGAACCGCCGACCTGCCCTGCACCGAGGATGATGATTTTCAACCCGTCACTCCATTGAATCCGTTTAGCCGCGCGCGGCAGCGATCTTGATCAGCTTGGCGTAGTAGAACCCGTCATGCCCGCCCTGCTGGGCCAGCAATTGGCGACCATGGGGCTGCTTGATCCCGGCAGCGGTGGCCAGATCCAGTTCCCGGGCACCCGGTGTGCGCTCAAGGAATGCTCCGATGACTTCGGTGTTCTCGGTCGGCAAGGTCGAGCAGGTGGCGTAGAGCAGGATGCCGCCCACTTCGAGGGTTTTCCACATGGCGTCGAGCAACTCGCCTTGCAGTTGCGCGAGGGCCGCGATGTCGTCGGCCTGACGGGTCAGCTTGATGTCCGGATGGCGGCGGATCACCCCGGTGGCCGAGCACGGCGCGTCGAGCAGGATGCGCTGGAACGGTTTGCCGTCCCACCATACCGCCGTGTCGCGACCGTCGGCGGCGATCAGTTCGGCGTTCAGGCCGAGGCGTTCGAGGTTTTCCTTCACCCGCACCAGACGCTTGGCTTCCAGGTCCACCGCGACCACGCCGGCCAGCGCCGGTTCGGCTTCGAGGATGTGGCAGGTCTTGCCGCCCGGTGCACAGCAGGCGTCCAGCACTCGCTGACCCGGTGCGAGATCGAGCAGGTCGGCGGCCAGTTGCGCGGCTTCGTCCTGCACGCTGATCCAGCCCTCGGCGAAACCCGGCAGGCTGCGCACGTCAGCGGCGGCGTCGAGGATGATGCCGTCGCGGCTGAAGGTGCACGGTTGCGCGGCGATGCCCGCTTCAATCAGCAGATCGAGGTAGGCGTCACGGCTGTGATGACGACGGTTGACCCGCAGAATCATCGGCGGATGCGCGTTGTTCGCCTCGCAGATGGCTTCCCACTGTTCAGGCCAGAAGGCCTTCAGGGATTTTTGCAGCCAGCGCGGGTGGGCGGTGCGCACTACCGGATCGCGCTCCAGTTCGGCGAAGATCGCCTCATGTTCGCGTTGGGCGTTGCGCAGTACGGCGTTGAGCAAGCCTTTCGCCCACGGCTTTTTCAGCTTGTCGGCGCAACCGACGGTTTCGCCGATGGCGGCGTGAGCCGGGACACGGGTGTAGAGCAACTGATAGAGACCGACCAGCAGCAGCGCCTCGACATCGGCGTCGGCAGCCTTGAACGGCTTCTGCAAAAGTTTTTCCGCCAGCGCCGACAAACGTGGCTGCCAGCGGGCGGTGCCGAACGCCAAGTCCTGAGTGAAGCCGCGATCGCGATCCTCGACCTTGTCCAGTTGTGTCGGCAGGGAGCTGTTGAGCGAAGCCTTGCCGCTCAGGACAGCGGCGAGTGCCTTGGCGGCGGCCAGACGCGGGTTCATTGCGCGTCCACCGCTGCGCCAAGCACCGTGCCGGTGGCGAATTTCTCACGACGGCTGTTGAACAGATCGCTGAAGTTCAGCGCCTTGCCGCCGGGCAATTGCAGGCGGGTCAGGCACAGCGCCTGTTCGCCACAGGCGACGAGCAGGCCGTCCTTGCTGGCGCCGAGGATGGTGCCCGGTGCGCCTTTGCCTTCGGCCAGTGTCGCCGCCAGCACTTTCAGCGCTTCGCCGTTGAGCGTGCTGTGGGTGATCGGCCATGGATTGAAGGCGCGGACCAGACGTTCCAGCTCGATGGCCGGACGGCTCCAGTCGATGCGTGCTTCGTCCTTGTTCAGTTTGTGCGCGTAGGTGGCGAGTTCATCGTTCTGCACTTCGCCTTCCAGGGTGCCAGCGGCCAGACCGGCAATCGCTTGCACGACGGCTGGCGGGCCCATCTCGGCGAGGCGGTCGTGGAGGCTGCCGCCGGTGTCCTCGGCGCTGATCGGGGTGACGACCTTGAGCAGCATCGGTCCGGTGTCCAGGCCCGCTTCCATGCGCATCACGGTCACGCCGCTTTCGGCGTCGCCTGCTTCGACGGCGCGCTGGATCGGCGCCGCACCGCGCCAGCGTGGCAGCAGGGAGGCGTGGCTGTTGATGCAGCCCAGGCGCGGAATATCCAGCACCACTTGCGGCAGGATCAGGCCATAGGCGACCACCACCATCAAGTCCGGCTTCAGCGCTGCGAGCTCGGCCTGAGCGTCAGCGTTGCGCAGGGTCGGCGGCTGCAACACCTGGATATTGTTTTCCAGGGCGAGCTGTTTGACCGGGCTCGGCATCAGCTTTTGCCCACGACCGGCCGGACGATCCGGTTGGGTGTAGACCGCAACGATCTCGTAAGGGCTGTCCAGCAGGGCCTTGAGGTGTTCGGCGGCGAATTCCGGGGTGCCGGCAAAAACGATGCGCAGTGGCTCAGTCATGGGGGAGTCTCATAAAAAGAAAAAGGCTTGCCGCAGCAAGCCTTTGGAGAGGGGCATCAAGCGTTCTGGCGGTGCTGCTTTTCCAGTTTCTTCTTGATCCGGTCGCGTTTGAGCGTGGACAGGTAATCGACGAACAACTTGCCGTTGAGGTGGTCGCATTCGTGCTGGATGCACACGGCGAGCAGGCCTTCGGCGATCAGTTCGTAAGGCTTGCCGTCACGATCCAGAGCCTTGATCTTGACCTTCTGCGGGCGGTCGACGTTTTCGTAGAAACCCGGCACCGAGAGGCAGCCTTCCTGGTATTGCTCCATTTCGTCGGTCAGCGATTCGAACTCGGGGTTGATGAACACCCGCGGTTCGGTGCGGTCTTCGGAAAGGTCCATCACGACGATACGTTTGTGCACGTTGACCTGGGTCGCGGCAAGGCCGATGCCCGGCGCTTCATACATTGTTTCAAACATGTCATCGACCAGCTGACGCACTTCGTCGTCCACTACAGCCACAGGTTTGGCGATAGTGCGCAGACGCGGGTCCGGAAATTCGAGGATGTTCAAAATGGCCATAAGCTTGATTGCTGCACGTGTGAGGTAAAGTCGGGTCGATGGCCTGGCGGGTCCGAAGATGCAGGCTACCGTTGTGAAACGTAGCTCCTTGCTTTTAAGCATAGAGCAGGGAGCGAGCCACGGGGGCTCTGGCGTTTCACGCGAACGCACATAATAAAGGGATTCACCGCATGAGGAAATCACTACTCGCCCTGCTGTTTCTGGCCTCGGCCGGCGCCGCGCACGGGCAAGTGCAACTCAAGGAAGGTTTTCCACAGCAATACACGGTGGTTTCGGGGGATACGCTCTGGGACATCTCCGGTAAATATTTGCGCGAACCCTGGCAGTGGCCGCAGCTGTGGCGGGCCAATCCGCAGATCGAAAACCCCAACCTGATCTATCCGGGCGACACGCTGACGCTCAGTTACGTCAACGGCCAGCCCCGCCTGACCCTCAATCGCGGGGCGTCGCGCGGCACCATCAAGCTGTCGCCACGGATCCGCAGCAGCCCGGTGGCCGAAGCGATCCCGAGCATTCCGCTCAAATCCATCAACAGCTTTCTGCTGAGCAACCGCATCGTCGACAAGGTCGAGGACTTCGACAAGGCGCCGTACATCGTTGCCGGCGATGCCGAGCGGGTGCTCAGCGGCACCGGCGACCGGATCTTCGCCCGAGGCCATTTCGATCCGAATCAGCCTGTCTACGGCATCTTCCGCCAGGGCAAGGTCTACACCGATCCGCAGAGCAAGGAGTTCCTGGGGATCAACGCCGACGACATCGGCGGCGGTGAGATCATCGCCACCGAAGGCGACGTCGCCACCCTCGCCCTGCAACGCACGACCCAGGAAGTGCGCCTCGGCGACCGTTTGTTCAGCGGCGAAGAGCGTTCCATCAACTCGACCTTCATGCCCAGCGCTCCCACCACCGACATCAAAGGCCTGATCATCGATGTTCCGCGCGGCGTGACGCAGATCGGCGCGATGGACGTGGTGACCCTGAACAAGGGCAAACGCGATGGTCTGGCCGAAGGCAACGTGCTGGTGGTGATGAAAACAGGGGAAACCGTGCGTGACCGGATCACCGGCCAGCCGTTGAAAATCCCCGATGAACGCGCCGGATTGCTGATGGTGTTCCGCACCTACGACAAACTCAGTTACGGCCTTGTACTCAACGCATCGCGCTCGCTGGCGGTGCTGGACAAGGTGCGAAATCCTTAGCTGGCTTCACAAGTTACCAACAGACTTATCCACAGCTTGTTCCGAAAGGTTCGGGGCTTATAACGATCAAGGATGATCCATGATGATGCCTGTCTGTACGCCGGTTTCCCCTGCGGAACTGGAAGCGCGTTTGCGCCTGCACCGTTTGCCGGAAATCGGCCCGAAACGTTTTGCCCGGTTGCTCGAAGCGTTCGGCTCCGCCTCCAAGGCCATCAGTGCGCCGGCCAGTGCCTGGCGTTCGCTGGGTTTGCCGGTGGCGAGCGCCGACGCTCGCCGTTGTCCTGAAGTGCGTGACGGCGCGAGCCGCGCATTGGCCTGGCTAGAGCGCCCGGGCCAGCATTTGCTGATGCTCGACCAGCCGGACTACCCGGCATTGCTGGCGCAGATTGCCGATCCGCCACCGCTGCTGTTTGTTGCCGGTGACCCGCTGACCCTGGAAAAACCGCAGCTGGCGATGGTCGGCAGTCGCCGCGCCTCACGTCCGGGCATGGACACCGCCACGGCGTTTGCCCGCAGCCTGGCCGGAGCCGGTTTCGTCATCACCAGTGGCCTGGCGTTGGGCATCGATGCCGCCGTGCATCAAGCCGCGCTCGACGTCGGCGGGCAAACCGTCGGTGTGCTGGGCACCGGCCTGGAAAAATTTTATCCACAGCGCAATCGGCGGCTGGCGGACACGATGATTGCCTCTGGCAGTGCGGTGATTTCGGAGTTTCCACTGGACGCCGGACCGACAGCGAGCAACTTCCCCAGGCGCAACCGGATCATCAGCGGTTTGTCCCTCGGCGTACTGGTGGTCGAGGCCAGTGTGGCCAGCGGTTCGTTGATCACCGCGCGACTGGCGGCGGAACAGGGTCGTGAGGTCTATGCGATTCCGGGCTCGATCCATCACCCCGGCGCGCGCGGTTGCCATCAACTGATCCGCGATGGTGCGGTGCTGGTGGAAACCATCGAGCACATCCTCGAGGCCCTGCGTGGCTGGCAGCACTTGTCGGTATCCACGACTACACCGGCTACGGACAATCCGTTGCTGCGCCTGCTGCACGCAGCGCCACACACCAGTGAGGGCCTGGCCGACAGCAGTGGCTGGGCGTTGCCCAAAGTACTGGCGGCATTGACCGAACTGGAGATGGAGGGCCGCGCCGTGTGCGAAAACGGCCGCTGGTTTGCGCGGGTAAGCTAGGTTTTACATTGAAGATCGGTAAACTGCGCAAAACCTGTTTTCGGAGAGTTTTTCATGGTCAACAGTTGGCGTGTGCAACAAGCCGCACGAGAGATTCGCGCCGGGGCGGTGATTGCCTATCCAACCGAAGCCGTCTGGGGGCTGGGGTGCGATCCATGGAATGAAGAAGCGGTGGATCGCCTGTTGGCGATCAAGAACCGTTCGGTGGACAAGGGGTTGATCCTGGTCGCTGACAACATTCGTCAGTTCGATTTCCTGTTCGAGGATTTCCCCCAGGACTGGATCGATCGCATGGCCAGTACCTGGCCGGGGCCGAACACCTGGCTGGTGCCGCACCAGAACCTGTTGCCGGAGTGGGTGACGGGGGTGCATGACACCGTGGCTTTGCGGGTCAGCGATCATCCTCAAGTGCGGGACTTGTGCTCGCTGGTCGGGCCTTTGATCTCGACCTCGGCCAATCCGCAAGGACGACCGGCGGCGAAGAGTCGCTTGCGGGTCGAGCAGTATTTCCGTGGTCAGGTCGATCTGGTGCTGGGCGGAATGCTCGGTGGGCGCAAGAACCCGAGCCTGATTCGCGATCTGGCGACCGGCAAGGTTGTGCGCCCGTCCTGAAATCCGAAGAGCCTGGTGGCGGGGAGCTTGCTCCCCGCCACCATCGGTTTTATGGCAACAGAACAGTCGAACCCGTCGTGCGCCGCGCCGACAACTCGGTCTGCGCCTTCGCCGCATCCGCCAGTGCGTAACGCTGGCTGATATCCACTTTCAGCTTGCCGCTGGTGATCATCCCGAACAGCTCATCGGCCATCCGTTGCAGGTTCTCGGCGTTGTTGGCGTAGGTCGCCAGCGTTGGCCGGGTTACGTACAGCGAACCTTTCGCCGCCAGAATCCCCAGGTTCACGCCGTCCACCGCGCCGGATGCGTTGCCGAAGCTCACCACCAGGCCACGGGGCGCTGCGCTGTCCAGCGAGGCCGGCCAGGTGTCCTTGCCGACGCCGTCGTAGACCACCGGGACTTTTTTCCCGTCGGTCAATTCCAGCACCCGCTGGGCGACGTTTTCGTGGCTGTAATCGATGGTTGCCCAGGCGCCATGGGCCTTGGCCAGTTCGGCTTTCGCTGGCGAGCTGACGGTGCCGATCAGCTTCACACCCAGCGCTTTCGCCCATTGGCAGGCCAGCAAACCGACGCCGCCGGCCGCTGCGTGGAACAGAATGGTTTCGCCGCCCTGCAGTTCATAAGTCTGACGCAGCAGGTACTGCACGGTCAGGCCCTTGAGCATCACGCCAGCAGCGGTTTCGAAGCTGATGGCGTCCGGCAGGTGCACCAGATTTGCTTCGGGCAAGACATGCACGTCGCTGTAGGCGCCCAGCGGGCCGCTGCCATACGCCACACGGTCACCAACCTTGAACCGGGTGACGGCGCTGCCCACCGCCTCGACGATGCCTGCGCCTTCCGAGCCCACACCCGACGGCAATGCCGGTGGCGCGTACAGACCGCTGCGGTAGTAGGTGTCGATGAAATTCAGGCCGATGGCCTTGTTGCTTACGCGAACCTGATGCGGGCCGGGCTCGGCAGGTTGATAGTCAACATACTCGAGCACTTCGGGGCCGCCGTGGGCGCGGAACTGGATTCGCTTGGCCATCTGCCTACTCCTTGGGATGTTCTGAAAGGCCCCTATCGAACTCCCATGCTTGATCTTCGTCAACTGCGGCGTGCCGGCCTGCGATGGTATGCTACGCGCCCATTTGCGCGGGGCGCCGCGCAGTTACGCCCCGATCCAAGGTGATGCCATGACGACCCGCACCGACGCCGTAAAGGCCTATCTGCTCGACCTGCAAGACCGCATCTGCGCGGCGCTGGAATCTGAAGACGGCGGCACGCGCTTCGTCGAAGACGCCTGGACCCGTGCGGCCGGCGGTGGCGGTCGCACCCGGGTGATCGAGAACGGCACGGTGATCGAAAAGGGCGGCGTCAACTTTTCCCACGTCTTCGGCAGTGGCCTGCCACCGTCCGCCAGTGCCCATCGGCCGGAACTGGCCGGCCGCGGTTTCGAAGCCCTCGGCGTGTCGCTGGTGATCCACCCGCACAACCCGCATGTGCCGACGTCCCACGCCAACGTGCGCTTTTTCATCGCCGAGAAGGAAGGTGAAGAGCCGGTCTGGTGGTTCGGTGGCGGTTTCGACCTGACGCCGTACTACGGCAATGAAGAAGACTGCATCCACTGGCACCGCATTGCCGAGCAGGCCTGCGCGCCGTTCGGCCCTGATGTCTATCCGCGCTACAAGGCCTGGTGCGACACCTATTTCCACATCAAGCACCGCCACGAACCACGGGGCATCGGCGGTCTGTTCTTCGATGACCTGAACGAGTGGGACTTCGACACCAGCTTCGCCTTCATGCGCGCCATCGGCGATGCATATATCGACGCTTACCTGCCGATCGTGCAGCGCCGCAAGAACGATGCGTTCACCGCCAAGCAGCGCGAGTTCCAGGAATTCCGTCGCGGCCGCTACGTCGAGTTCAACCTGGTTTACGACCGTGGCACCCTGTTCGGTCTGCAATCGGGCGGGCGCACCGAGTCGATCCTCATGTCGCTGCCGCCGCAAGTGCGCTGGGCCTACGACTGGAAGGCCGAGCCGGGCAGCGAAGAAGCGCGCCTGACCGACTACTTCCTGCAAGATCGCGACTGGCTGGCCCAGGCCTGAGGATTTCTGATGGATCGTTACGTCGTTTTCGGTAACCCGATTGGCCACAGCAAGTCGCCGATGATTCACAAATTGTTCGCCGAGCAGACCGGGCAAAGCCTCGACTACAGCACCCTGCTGGCACCGCTGGACGATTTTTCCGGCTGCGCCACGGCGTTTTTCCAGGACGGTCGCGGCGCCAACGTGACCGTGCCGTTCAAGGAAGACGCCTATCGCCTGGCCAACAGCCTGACCGCTCGTGCCCAGCGCGCGGGTGCGGTGAACACCTTGAGCAAACTCGCCGACGGCAGCCTGCTCGGCGATAACACGGATGGTGCCGGGCTGGTGCGGGACCTGACGGTCAACGCCGGGTTCAGCCTCACCGGCAAACGCATTCTGCTGTTGGGTGCGGGCGGCGCGGTGCGCGGTGCGCTGGAGCCATTGCTGGCGGAGAAACCGGCCTCGGTGATCATCGCCAACCGCACGGTGGACAAGGCCGAGCTACTGGCCGAACTGTTCTGTGATCTGGGGCCGGTGTCGGCCAGCGGCTTCGACTGGCTGCGCGAGCCCGTGGACGTGATCATCAACGCCACCTCTGCCAGCCTCACCGGCGACGTACCGCCGATTGCCGCGAGTCTGATCGAACCGGGCAAGACCCTGTGCTACGACATGATGTACGGCAAGGAACCGACCGCGTTCTGCCGCTGGGCCAGCGAGCACGGCGCGGGCGTGGTGATGGACGGGTTGGGCATGCTGGCCGAGCAGGCGGCGGAGGCGTTCTTCCTGTGGCGCGGAGTGCGTCCGGACACTGCGCCGGTTCTGGCTGAATTGCGTCGGCAGTTGGCGCTGTAAGGCACCTTCAGTCCTCGAAGCGGATCGGGCATTTCTCCGGCCCTTCGAGTTTGCGCAATTCCTCCACCACCTGCGGTCGCGCCTGACGCAAGGTCAGGCTGCGATCCTGGCGCAGCAGGCGCCGGGCCTCCTGATGCAGCATTTCCACACCTGAATAGTCGATGAAGTTGATCTGCTGCGCCTCGATCACCACCCGCGCGCCGTGCATCCGTTGCAGGCGCACTTGCAGGTAGTGGCTGGCGCCGAAAAAGATCGAGCCGCCGACCCGTAGCACATCGTCTTCGCCATCGCGCCAATGCTGCACTCTCGGCTGCGAAGTGCGCTTGAGGTAGAAAAACAGCGAGGCCAGCACACCGGCGTAAATCGCCGTCTGCAACTCCAGCAGCAAAGTGGCGACGCAGGTCAGGCCCATCACCACGAACTCTGCCCGGCTGACCCGCAGCAGCGCACGAATGCCGCGATGATCCACCAGTCCCCAGGCGATCAACAGAATGCTGCCGGCCATGGCCGGAATCGGAATGTGCGCGATCAGCCCGGCACCGAAAATCGCGAACAACGCCACCCACAACGCCGAAAACACCCCGGCCAGCGGCGAACAGGCCCCGGCCTCATAGCTCAGCCCGGAACGGGTGAACGAGCCGGCGGACAATGATCCCGAAAAGAACGCCCCGACAATGTTCGAAAGCCCCTGAGCGCGGACTTCCTGATTGGCATCGAGCAACTGTTGCGAGCGTGCGGCAATCGAGCGGGCAATCGACAGGCTGGTGACCAACCCGAGCATACCCACCGCCACGGCGCTGGGCAGCAGGCGCAGGACCAGATCCATATCCAGCGGCAACCCGCTGAACGGCGGCAGACGCCCGACAAAAGCGCTGACCAACTGAACATGGCCGAACATCGCCGGCCACAGCCACACCACCAGGCTGCCGAGCACCAAGGTCATCAACAGCGTCGGCCAACGCGGCAGCCATTGTTTGAGCAGCGCACCGATCACCACTGTGGCAACACCGAGGGCCAGCGACGGTTTATCCACAGCCCCGAGATGACGCAGCAAATCCATCAGGCTGGCCAGCGCCGTCGCCTTGGCCGGCAGGTCCAGCCCCAGCAGGTTCGGCAACTGGCCGATGGCAATCACCACCGCCGCCCCGAGGGTGAAACCCAGCACCACCGAGTGCGAGACGAAATTCACCAGCGCGCCGAAGCGCAACAGGCCGAGCAACCACTGGAAAATCCCCGCGAGGAAGGTCAGCAGCAGGATAAGGGTGATGTAGTCCTGCGATGCCGGCACGGCCAGTGGGCTGACACTGGCGAACAGCACAATCGAAATCGCCGCCGTCGGCCCGCAGATCAGATGCCACGACGAGCCCCACAGGCAGGCGATCAGTACCGGGATGATCGCGGCATAGAGGCCGTATTCGGGTGGGAGACCGGCGATCAGGGCGTAGGCAATCGACTGGGGCAACGCGAGAATCGCGCCGCTGAGGCCGACGACCAGATCCCGCCCGACGCTGGCGCGGGTCTGCCGGGGCAGCCAGGTCAGGAAGGGGAACAGTGAGCGGCGGCTGGGGAGGGCCATGGATCCTCTCGGTTTGCGGGAATGGTGCAAGGGTAACAGGGTGGTTTCGGATGTCGTCGTGTGTCAGTTGAATCCTTCCCCCTCACCCTAGCCCTCTCCCGGAGGGAGAGGGGACTGACCGAGGAGGATGGTCCATCTACATCGACCTGAAAAATCAAAGTCGAGCTCAGGATTTGAAAGGCGCGAAGATCGGCTCCCTTTCCCCCTCGCCCCCCTTGGGGGGAGAGGGCTGGGGTGAGGGGGGAAAAGATCTAGAGCGAACTCGGGAGTTCAGCACGCCGCGATCAAAGCTTGGCTTTCACGGCCGGCAACGCATCCTTCCCATCCACCGTCTTCACCCCATCAAGCCACTTATCCAACACCCCCGGATTCGCCTTGATCCAAGCCTTCACCGCCTCCGCATTGCTGACCTTCTTGTTCACCACCTCGGCCATGATGCTGTTCTCCATCTCCTGAGTGAACGAAAGATTGGTCAGCAATTTACCCACATTCGGACAGGCCTCGGCGTAGCCCTTGCGGGTCAGGGTGTAGACGCTACCCGTGTCGCCGAAGTATTTCTCGCCGCCCTTGAGGTAATGCATTTTCAGTTGCACGTTCATCGGGTGCGGGGTCCAGCCGAGGAAGGTGACGAATTTCTGCTTCTTCACTGCCCGGGAGACTTCGGCCAGCATCGCCTGTTCGCTGGACTCGATCAGCTTCCACTGGCCGAGGTCGAAGTCGTTCTTCTTGATGATCTCTTGCAGTGAGATGTTCGCCGGCGCGCCGGAGCCGATGCCGTAGATTTTCTTCTCGAACTTGTCCGCGAATTTGTTCAGGTCGGAAAAGTTATGCACACCCGCATCCCACACGTAATCCGGTACGGCCAGGGTGAATTCGGTGCCGTCGAGGTTCTTCGCCAGTTGCGTGACGTCGCCGGTGGCCACGAACTTGTCGTAGAAGCCCTGCTGCGCCGGCATCCAGTTGCCGAGGAACACGTCGACCTGACCGTCCTTCAAGCCGCCGAAGGTGATCGGCACCGCGAGCGTGTCGACCTTGGCCTTATAGCCCATGCCATCCAGCAGAAACCCGGTGATGGCGTTGGTCGCGGCGATGTCACTCCAGCCGGGGTCGGCCATTTTCACCGTGTCGCAGCTCTCGGCGAACGCGGATGCGCTGCCCAGTGCCAGCAGGCTGACCGTCACGATTGTGGATAACTTGACCATGGACTTCCCCTTAACGTTATTGGTTTTGGCAGGGTTGTGGATAACGGGCTTTGCGCTCCAGGTCATCGAGGTCGATGTGGTTGCGCATGTACTGCTGACTGGCATCCACCAGCGGCTGGTGGTCCCAGCTCTTCAGCTTGCCGAGGGTCAGCGCCTCGGCGACGAAGCGCCGGCGCCGCTGGCTTTCGAGCACCTTGCAGTGGATCGCCGGGATGTCCCACTTGGCCCGCGATTCGGCGAGAAAATCGTCGAACAGCTGGCGATGTTGCGGTGATTGGCTGAGTTCTTCCTGCTCCCGTGGATCGTTATCCACATCGAAGAGTAGGCAAGGGTCGGTTTCGCTGTAGATAAATTTGAAGGCGCCACGCCGGATCATCATCAGCGGGCTGACGGTGCCTTCGGCCATGTATTCGCCGAACACTTCGTCATGACCGCCCTGCCCTTGCAGGTGCGACACCAGCGAGCGGCCGTCCAGCGGCAGGTTCGGTTCCAGGCTGCCGCCGGCCAGTTCCACGAAGGTCGGCAACAGGTCGGCGGTGGACACGGCGGCGCTGACGCGGCCTGCATTGAACTGACCGGGCGCACTTATCAACAGGGGCACCCGTGCGGCCATTTCGAACCAGTGCATTTTGTACCAGAGCCCACGCTCGCCGAGCATGTCGCCATGGTCGCCGGAGAACACGATGATGGTGTCGTCCGTCAGCCCACATTCGTCGAGGGTTTGCAGGAGTTTGCCGACGTTGGCGTCGATATAGCTGCACGCACCGAAGTATGCCCGACGGGCGTCGCGAATCTTATCCACAGGCAGCGGCTTGTCCCACAGGTCGTAAACCTTGAGCAATCGCTGGGAATGCGGGTCGAGTGAATGCTGATCCGGCGTTGTCGGAAGCGGGATATCCGCATCGTCGTACAAATCCCAGAACGCCTTGGGAATCGTGTACGGGTCGTGCGGGTGAGTCATCGACACGGTCAGGCAGAACGGCTGGTCGCCGTCCTCTCGAATGTGATCGAACAGGTACTGCTGAGCCTTGAACACCACCTCTTCGTCGAAATCGAGCTGGTTGGTGCGCACGCACGGCCCGGCCTGTAATACCGAAGACATGTTGTGATACCAGCTCGGCCGCACATCGGGCTCATCCCAGTTCACCGCCCAGCCGTAGTCGGCCGGATAGATGTCGCTGGTCAGGCGCTCTTCGTAGCCGTGCAGTTGATCCGGCCCACAGAAATGCATCTTGCCCGACAGCGCGGTGCGATAGCCGAGGCGGCGCAGGTAATGGGCGTAGGTCGGAATGTCGGCGGGGAAATCGGCGGCATTGTCGTAGGCGCCGATCTTGCTCGGCAACTGGCCACTGACCAGGGTGAAACGCGACGGCGCGCACAGCGGGCTGTTGCAATAAGCGGCGTCGAACACCACGCCTTGTTCGGCGAGGCGGCTGAGGTTCGGCAGTTTGATCGGCGACGGGCCGTAGAACGGCAACATTGGCGCGGCCATTTGATCGGCCATGATGAAGAGAATGTTCTTGCGCTTCATGTGATCGCGGCATTCCATAGTGAATATTTATGCGACATTGCTGCGATCGAGCATGGATTCCCCGCAATATCCGGTAAAGCCCGCGCCGGACAATGACTAGGATAAGCACAGCTTATGTATGACGCCCTCGGTGATTTGTCCCTCGACCTGCTGCGCGCCTTCGAGGCAGCAGCCCGTCATCGCAGTTTTACCGCGGCGGCGGTGGAGCTTGGGACCACCCAGCCGGCGATCAGTCAGCAGATCAAACGGCTGGAGGAACAGCTGGGGACGCGACTGTTCGACCGGATCTACCGAGGTATCGAACTGACGGAGGTCGGTTCGATCCTTTTCGAGCAAGTCACCCTCGGTTTGCAGAATATCGACGCAGGATTGAGCGCGATCAGCGCACAACAGCAGCATGAAGTGCTGCAGGTCGCCACCGACTTCGCCTTCGCTGCGTACTGGCTGATGCCGCGTCTGCATCGTTTTCACGAAGCCAATCCGCAGGTCGATGTCAGCCTGGTCACCAGCGAGCGCAATCACAATATGCTGCGCCCGGATATCGACGTTGCCGTGCTGTTCGGCGACGGTCGCTTCAAACAGGGCGAAAGTCATTGGCTGTTCAGCGAAGAAGTGTTCCCGGTGTGCAGCCCGCAATTGCTCAAGGATCGCGCCCGGCCCCTGCCGGCCCAGGCCTTGCTGGAGTTTCCGCTGCTGCATCTGCGCGGCGAGAACAGCAGCAACTGGTTCGACTGGAGCGGCCTGTTCCGCGAACTCGGCATCAATACGCCGCCGGCGCCGGGGCAACTGCGTTTCGATAATTACACCTTGCTGATCCAGGCGGCGATTGGCGGTCAGGGTGTGGCCATCGGCTGGCGGCACCTTGTGGATAACTTGCTGGCGCAGGGTCTGTTGTGCCGGCCGATTGCCGAGACCACCCTCTCCCGCCTCGGTTATTACGTGGTGCTGCCGCAGCGCAAACGCCGAGGGGCGTTGATTCAGCAGTTTGTCGATTGGTTGATGGCCGAGCAGGCCAGCAGCGCGCAGTCGCTGACGGGAATGGAGTTGCCTTCGATCGCCGACGCCGCGACAAAACTCACGTGCACGCCCAGCAGCCGTTCAGCCATCAACGCACTGCCCAGGCTACTCATGGCACCATAGAGCACCACTTTCACCACTGGGGTTTCGGCATTTTTCATGGCTGAGGTCTCTTTGTTTTCCCTTGTAGGGCGTGTGACATACGAGGGTTCGAACCGATTCAGAGGGTTTGCGATGCAGACGATCAAGGGTTATCACGCCCACGTTTATTACGACGCCAGCACGATCGAACAGGCGCGGGCGCTGTGTGAGCAGGCGGCGGCGTTGTTTCCATTGAAGATGGGCCGCGTGCATGAACGCCCGGTCGGCCCGCACCCGGACTGGAGCTGCCAATTGGCCTTCGGCCCGGAGCTGATCGGCGACGTATTGCCGTGGCTGGCGCTCAACCGCAAGGGGCTGGTGGTGTTCCTGCACCCGGACACCGGCGATGACTTGCTGGACCACACCGAGCACGCGATCTGGATGGGCGCGATGCGGCCGCTGGATCTGTCTATTTTTTAATCAGATGGTTTCTTCAGGCTCGCCTGGCAGATGTTCATCCAGATGCAGCCACGGCAACTGGCTGTCGGTCCAGATGTGCCGCTCGGCGGCGGCTTGTTCCGGGTGGTCCAGCGTGGCGACCGTCAGATCGATGCTCTCGGGGCTGAGCAACGTCACCAGCGCCAGTTGCGCGCCGCAGTTCGGGCAGAAGAACCGTGCGCAACTCGTCGAGGAGTCGTAGCGCGAAGGTGTCCCGGCCAGCCACTGGAAGTTCGCCGCCGGCAGCGTGATCCAGGTGGTGACGATGCCACCGCTGACCCGCCGGCAAATCGAGCAATGACAGTGGGCGATGTCCTGCAGCGTTCCGCTGAACTGATAGCGGATATGTCCGCAATGGCAGCCGCCGCTGTGCAATTCACTCATCGTCTCGCCCTCCCGTTCCCGTGTTCATTGACTCTAGTCGTATCCGACGGCCGGTTGACCATTCGCCCAAAGCTTTCAGCGGCGAAAGGTAGCTGAAAGGTTCCCCGATTAGGATCGCCGCCACTACCGGCAACAGACCGGTTGGCCAACGTGTGTGATTGCTCGCACGTCAGGCCCAATTAACAACAACAATGGTGATTCTGATGTCCTCTGTTACCCGCCTCCTCGCTCCAACTCCGCCCGTACGTCTCGTGCTTCCCGTTCTGCGCTGATCTCGCCCGATCCGCTCACTTACCTAGCCGCGCTACGCCTGGAGTATTCCCATGCTGACTTTCCTTGGCTTTGCCATGGTCATCACGTTCATGTTCCTGATCATGACCAAGCGCTTGTCTGCGCTGATCGCTCTGATCATCATCCCGATCCTGTTCGCCCTGTTCGGTGGTTTCGCGCCGAAGATCGGCCCGATGATGCTCGAAGGTATTACCAAGCTTGCGCCGACCGGCGTGATGCTGATGTTCGCCATTCTGTATTTCGCCCTGATGATCGACTCCGGCCTGTTCGACCCGGCCGTGCGCAAGATCCTCAAACTGGTCAAGGGCGACCCGCTGAAAGTTTCGGTCGGCACCGCCGTACTGGCGCTCGTCGTTTCCCTCGATGGTGACGGCGCGACCACTTATATGATCTGCGTGGCCGCCATGCTGCCGCTCTACAGCCGCATCGGCATGAGCCCGCGGATCATGGCCGGTCTGATCATCCTCGCCGGCGGCGTGATGAACATGACCCCCTGGGGCGGCCCGACCGCCCGTGCCGCCAGTGCGCTGCACGTGGACCCGTCGGACATCTTCGTGCCGATGATCCCGGCGATGGCGGCCGGTGTGGTGGCGATCCTGATCATTGCCTACTTCTACGGCAAACGTGAACGTGCGCGTCTGGGTGAGCTGCACCTGATCGGCGACGAGATCGATCACAGCGAAATCAGCGTGTCGCAATTCCCGGATGCCCGCCGTCCGAAGCTGATCTGGTTCAACGGCCTGTTGACCCTGGCGCTGATGTGCACCCTGATCGCCGGCCTGCTGCCGCTGCCGGTGCTGTTCATGGTGGCGTTCAGTATTGCAATGATCGTTAACTACCCTTGCCTGCAACAGCAGAAAGACCGCGTCGCGGCTCACGCTGGCAGCGTGCTGTCGGTGGTCAGTCTGATCTTCGCGGCGGGCATCTTCACCGGTATCCTGTCGGGCACCGGCATGGTCGATGCCATGTCGAAAAGCCTGCTGGCGGTGATCCCTGATTTCCTCGGCCCGTACCTGGCGGTGATCACGGCGCTGGTGAGCATGCCGTTCACGTTCTTCATGTCGAACGACGCGTTCTACTACGGCGTGTTGCCGGTATTGTCCGAAGCGGCCAGCCATTACGGCATCACCGCGGTGGAAATGGCCCGTGCCTCGATTGTCGGCCAGCCGGTTCACCTGCTGAGCCCACTGGTGCCGTCGACGTATCTGCTGGTCGCACTGGCCGGGATCGAGTTCGGCGATCACCAACGTTTCACCCTGAAGTGGGCAGTGCTGGTTTGCCTGTGCATACTGGTCGCAGCCTTGCTGTTGGGGACTTTCCCGCTGTTCAGCACTTTGTAACGGCATCAACTCAACCAAACGCCAGCTGTCTGCTGGCGTCTTGGTTTAACACACGCTCAAAGGAATACACATGGAATGGCTGACCAACCCTGAGATCTGGGTTGCCTTCTTTACCCTGACCGCCCTGGAAATCGTTCTGGGCATCGATAACATCATCATGATTTCGATCCTGGTCAGCCGCATGCCCAAACACATGCAGCAGCGCACCCGGATCTTCGGTCTTGGCCTGGCCATGATCACGCGGATCCTGTTGCTGCTGTCGATCACCTGGGTCATGCGCCTGACCGCCGACCTGTTCGTGGTGTTCGGCCAGGGCATTTCCGGACGTGACCTGATCCTGTTCTTCGGTGGCCTGTTCCTGCTGTGGAAAAGCTCCCAGGAGATGTACCACGCGCTGGAAGGTGAAGACGAAAGCGACGACACGCCTGGCGGCAAGGGCGGCAACTTCCTCTACACCATCATCCAGATCGCGATCATCGACATCGTGTTCTCGCTGGACTCGGTGATCACCGCTGTCGGCATGGTGTCCCATGTGCCGGTCATGGTCGCGGCAATCATCGTGGCGGTGCTGGTGATGATGCTGGCCTCGGGCAAGATCAGTGAGTTCATCGACAAGCACCCGTCGCTGAAAATGCTCGCGCTGTCGTTCCTGCTGGTGGTCGGCACCGTGCTGATCGCCGAAGCGTTCGACGTGCATGTACCGAAGGGCTACGTCTACTTCGCCATGGCGTTCTCGCTGGCGGTCGAAGCGATCAACATCAAGCTGCGCGGCGCGATGGCCAAGAAGAAACAACAGCAGGATCCGGTGAAACTGCGCAAGGATATTCCGGGTCAGTAACCCGAACGCTGTGCAAAAGATCAAAGGGCCTTCGGGCCCTTTTTTCTTGGCTGCATGAACCTGTTTTCATGACGCTTTTGTTTCAATCCGCACTTTAGCTGTGCAATGCTGGCGCCCGGACCGTTAGCCAACTACAGCTTAAGAACAACACGTAGAAACCGCGCGGTATCGTCAACTTGCCCCTTTGGGGCGCTGCAACTACAGGGGGTCTGCATGCTCACCCTGCTCAATTTGCTTTCTGCCGTGGCCCTGCTGATCTGGGGCACGCACATCGTTCGAACCGGCATCCTGCGGGTGTACGGCGCCAATCTGCGCCATGTGATCGGCCAGAACATGTCCAGGCGCTGGCTGGCCTTCATCGCCGGTATCCTTGTGACCGCGATGGTGCAGAGCAGTAACGCCACCGCCATGCTCGTGACCTCCTTCGTCGGCCAGGGCCTGATGGCGTTGACCCCGGCCCTGGTGACCATGCTCGGGGCCGACGTCGGTACGGCGCTGATGGCGCGGGTGCTGACGTTCGATCTGTCGTGGCTGTCGCCGCTGCTGATTTTCCTCGGGGTGATTTTCTTTCTGTCGCGCAAACAGACGCGGCTCGGGCAGATGGGCCGTGTGGCCATCGGGTTGGGGCTGATCATTCTGGCGCTGCAATTGATCGTCGAGGCCGCCGGGCCGATCACTCACGCAAAAGGCGTGAAGGTGATCTTCGCTTCGCTGACCGGCGACATTCTGCTCGACGCCTTGGTCGGCGCGTTGTTCGCGATGATTTCCTACTCAAGCCTCGCCGCCGTGCTGCTGACCGCGACGCTGGCCGGGGCCAATGTGATCAGCCTGCCGGTGGCGATCGGTCTGGTGATCGGCGCCAACATCGGCAGCGGCGTGCTGGCGTTCATGAGCACCAGCATGCAGAACGCCGCCGGCCGGCAAGTGGCGCTGGGCAGCCTGTTGTACAAGCTGATCGGTCTGTTGCTGATCATTCCGGTGCTCGACCCACTGGTGCACTGGATCGACAGCCTGGATTTCAGTCCGCAGGAAATGGTCATCGGCTTCCACCTGCTCTACAACACCGTGCGCTGCCTGATCCTGGTGCCAACCGTCGCGCCCATGGCGCGGCTGTGCGCCTGGCTGTTGCCGGAGCGCCCGGAGGTCAACGGCACCGCCAAGCCGCGTCATCTCGACCCTACAGCGCTGGTCACGCCGAGCCTGGCGCTGGCCAACGCCGCCCGGGAAACCCTGCGCATGGGTGATCTGATCGACAACATGCTCGACGCGACCCTCGATGTACTGCGCGGCAAACAAACCGCGGTCACCATGGAAATGCGCAAGCTGACCGATGACGTCGAAGCGCTGTACAGCGCGATCAAGCTGTATCTGGCGCAAATGCCCCGTGAAGATCTTGGCGAGCAGGACAGTCGGCGCTGGGCGGAAATCATCGAGCTGGCGATCAACCTCAAACTTGCCAGCGACCTGATCGAACGCATGTTGCGCAAGGTGCAGCAGCAGAAGACCTCCCAGCGCCGCTCGTTTTCCGAAGACGGGCTGGAAGAACTGGCCGGGCTGCACAGCCAGTTGATCTCCAATCTGCGGCTGGGGCTGTCGGTGTTCCTCAGCGGTGACAAGGAAAGCGCCCGCCAGTTGCTGCGCGAAAAACGCCGCTTTCGCGCGCAGGAGCGGCGTCTGGCCCATGCGCATGTCAGCCGTTTGCAACGCAAGATCGTGCAAAGTATCGAGACCAGTTCGCTGCACCTGGAGTTGATTGCCGACATGAAACGCTTGAACTCGCTGTTCTGCAGCAGCGCCTACGTGGTGCTGGAAACCGCCGATACCGGAGCGCTCGAGACCGACGATATGGCGGACATCACGCATTCGCCTTGAACGTCTGGGGCTGTGGTCAGTCAGTAACTCAAGGTTCAGCCTCACGGCCGGACTGACGACACGGATCTCCCATTAAGCTGTATGGAAGCTCGTTATGCGTTGCCTGTTGTTCGCTTGTCTGTTGCTCGGTTCCCTGCCCGCCCTCGCCCTGGATCGCTTTCAGGTCGAAGGCTATGCCCTGCCCAACGGCCTGCAATTGCTGCTCAAGCCCGGCACTGAACGCGGGCATGTGGCGATCAGGCTGGTGGTGGGCGTCGGTCTCGACGATTTCGACTGCAATGAGAAAGAGCTGCCGCACCTGCTCGAACACCTGTTGTTCAGCGGCATCGACGCCACTGGCGAAGGTGGCCTCGAAGAGCGCATGCAGGCCCTCGGCGGCGACTGGAACGCCTTCACCAGCAACGCCGACACCACGTTCGTGATCGAAGCCCCGGCGAAAAACCAGCGCAAGGTCCTCGATCTGCTGCTGGATCTGCTGACCCAGACCCGCTTCGACGACAACGCGATCAACGCCGCCAAACGGGTGGTCGAGCGCGAGGACGGCGGGCATTACACCCGCCTGCAACGCTTTCTCGACCGCCAGGATCTGGGCCACACCGCGAGCAATCAACTGGCGGTCGAGCTGGGCCTGAAATGTCCGCAACGGGCCGAGGTCGATGGCCTGACCCGCGCGCAACTGGAGAAGGTGCGCAAGGCCTGGTACGCGCCGAACAACATGACCCTGATCGTCGTCGGTGACCTCGACAAGTTGCTGCCGGCCTATCTGGAGCGGGCGTGGGGAGCGCTGGAAGCGGTCGACCCGAGCGAACACCGACCCTTGCCCGACATCCGCGCCAGCGCCGCCCATGAACGCACGATCACTCGCGGTTTCATCGGCAACAGCGCCAAGCTGCACTGGCTGGTGCCGGAGCCGGTGCTGGACGATCAGTACGACCAGACCTTCGACCTGCTCAAGGAGTACCTGGAGTGGGCGCTCTACCGCCAACTGCGCCTGAACCATGGTCTGTCCTACGGCCCGTGGGCCGAGCGTGAGGTGTTCGGTGGCGTCGGTTTCATGAGCCTCAACGCCGATCTGGACCGCAGTGATATCGCTGAAGCCGAGCAAGTGCTGGAAGATCTCAAGGCCGACCTGCTGAAAAACGGCCTCGACGCCGACACCTTCAATCGCCTCAAACAGGCGGCTATCGCCCATCAGGCCTGGGCCGTGCAGGGCAACAGCGCCATGGCCGACTATTACTGGAGCGCCCTGGGCGACTACGAGGACGGCCGTTTCGCCGACCCTGCCCTGGAACTGCAAGGCGTGACGCTGGAAGCGGCGAACAAGGCCATGCGCGAATTGCTGCTGCAGCCGGGATACCTGCGGATCGAGAAGCCCTTGCTCAGTGATGACGAGGTGTTGTGGCTGATTGCGGGCGGGCTGGGTGTACTGCTGCTGATTCTGTTCGGCTGGCGACTGCATCGTCGTCCCCCGGCCAAGCCGTGATCCCGTGGGTTTTTACTGATCGGCAGCCTCGCCACGGGGCCCGGCGGGCGGTACTCTGTCGAGGTTTTTTTCCTCGACTGTCGTGAACCGCCCAAATGCTCAAATTGACCCTCCTGATCCAGCGCATCCTCGAACTGATGAAGCGCTATCCCGGGGTCATTGCGCTCGGTGGTTTCATCTCCGGGGTCGGCAGTTTCATTCTGGTCGACCGGCAACAGGGGCTGGCGAGCTGGATCACCACGATCATGCTGTTGAGCTGGATCTGGCTAATGCTGGAAAACAGCCTGACCGAGCTGTTCACGCGGGTCTTCAAACGAGAAATCCCTCAGCCACTGCTGCGTTACGCGACGCAGATGATCCACCAGGAAAGCCTGTTTTTCGTCCTGCCGTTCTTCTTCATCACCACCACTTGGAACAGCGGCCAACTGGTGTTCACCGGTCTGCTGTGCATCGCCGCGCTGATCTCGATCGTCGATCCGCTCTACTACAAATGGCTGGCGCCGCGGCGCTGGGCGTTCCTCGCGCTGCACACCCTGACCCTGTTCGCCGCCCTGCTCACCGCCTTGCCGGTGATCATGCACCTGACCACGTCGCAGAGCTTCAAATGGGCGCTGGGGACTGCCGTGGTGCTGTCGTTTCCGAGCCTGGCGTCGATCTTCCCGATCCGCACCGTGCGCAATGCGCTGGCGATCCTCAGCATCACCATCGGTATCGGCGGCGTAGGTTGGGTCCTGCGTTCGTGGGTGCCGCCAGCGACACTGTGGATGACTGACGTGGCGATCAGCACCCAGTTGCAGGATCGCACCCCCGGCGCCAGCCTCGAACAAGTCAGCGCCGAGCAGATCCGTGGCGGTGGGCTCTACGCCTACACCGCGATCAACGCACCGCGCGGGCTTGATGAGCGGATTTATCACGTGTGGCAGTTCAACGGCAAAGAGGTCGACCGGATCGCCCTCGACATTCATGGCGGGCGCAAGGAAGGCTACCGGGCGTGGACCCACAAGCAGGTTTTCCCTGGCAACCCGGTCGGTGACTGGCAGGTGCGAGTGCTGACCGAAGACGGCCAGGTGATCGGCGTTCTGCGTTTCGAAGTCACGGACAGCACACCGACCAAAGAAAAGTAATCCGGTTCGTGCTATTACGTAGGTTCGCGAATTTAGCCGAACAAGCACGGAGCTTATGACCAGCAGCTCGATGACCGGTAATGCCCGACTGGACACCTCGATCACCCCTGCCCGCCTGCGGGTCACCGGGGACTGGACGCTTGCTCATTACGCCGAGCTCAAGCACCTGAGCGAAACGCTCCGCGGTCAGTACGACGCCAGCACTCCCATCGACCTCAACGGCCTCGGCGCCCTCGACACCGCCGGCGCTTCGCTGCTGGTGGAGCTGCTTGGCTCCGAGCGACTGGGCAAATCCGCCGAACACCCCGATTGCACGATTTCCACTGCCGACCGCGCGTTGCTGCAAACCGTGTATCGCTCGCTGACCGACTTCTGCGTGCCGATCAAGGAGCCGGAAATCAGCGTCAGCGTACAATTGCTGACGCGCATCGGCCGGGCTGTCGATACGGTCTGGCAAGACACCCTGCAACTGCTCGGCTTCGTCGGCCTGATCCTCGAAACCATCGCCCGCAGCCTGTTCCGGCCCAAGCGCTGGCGGATCACGCCGATGATCGCGCACATCGAACAGACTGGCCTCGACGCTGCGCCTATCGTGGCGCTGCTGACCTTTCTGGTCGGCGCGGTGGTGGCGTTTCTCGGGGCGACGGTGCTGGCCAGTTTCGGCGCCAGCGTGTTTACCGTGGATCTGGTGGGTTTCGCCTTCCTGCGCGAATTCGGCGTATTGCTTACGGCGATCCTGATGGCCGGCCGCACCGCCAGTGCCTTTACCGCACAGATCGGCTCGATGAAGGCCAACGAGGAAATCGACGCCATTCGCACCCTCGGCCTCGACCCCATGGAGCTGCTGGTGGTGCCGCGCGTGCTGGCCTTGCTGGTGGCGCTGCCGATGCTGACCTTTCTGGCGATGATCTGCGGGATCATCGGTGGCGCCGTGGTCTGTGCGGTGTCGCTGGATATCTCGCCGGCGATGTTCCTGTCGCTGCTGCAAAGCGACATAGGGATTCAACATTTCCTGGTTGGCCTGGTCAAAGCTCCGATCTTCGCGTTCCTGATTGCCGCCATCGGTTGTCTGGAAGGCTTCAAGGTCAGCGGCAGCGCCGAATCGGTCGGCGCCCACACCACCTCCAGCGTGGTGCAATCGATCTTTGTGGTGATCGTGCTCGATGCGGTCGCCGCGCTGTTCTTCATGGAGATGGGCTGGTGAGTCGTCTACCCCGCATGCCGTCCGAGGCGGTGATCGAAGTCCGTGGCCTGTGCAATCGCTTCGGCAGCCAGAGCGTGCACGAGAACCTCGACCTGGACTTGTACAAAGGCGAGATTCTGGCCGTGGTCGGTGGTTCCGGCAGCGGTAAATCGGTGTTGCTGCGCAGCATCGTCGGCTTGCGCCGGCCCAGCGAAGGCAACGTGAAAGTGTTTGGTCAGAACCTGCCGAGCCTTTCCGAGCACGAGCGGTCGTTGGTCGAAAGGCGTTTTGGCGTGCTGTTCCAGAAAGGCGCGCTGTTCTCCTCGCTGACGGTCACCGAGAACGTCGCCCTGCCCCTGATCGAACACGCCGGCCTGAGCCGCGAAGACGCCGAGCATCTGGCGGCGGTGAAACTGGCGCTGGCCGGGTTGCCGCTGTCGGCGGCGGATAAATACCCGTCGTCGCTGTCCGGCGGCATGATCAAACGGGCGGCGCTGGCCCGGGCGCTGGCGCTGGACCCGGACATCCTGTTTCTCGACGAACCCACCGCTGGCCTCGATCCGATTGGCGCGGCGCAGTTCGACCAATTGATCCTGACCCTGCGCGATGCGCTGGGCTTGAGCGTGTTTCTGGTGACCCACGACCTCGACACGCTCTACACCATCACCGACCGGGTGGCGGTGCTGGCGCAGAAGAAAGTGCTGGTGGCCGGACCCATCGACGTGGTCTCGGAAACCGACGACGCGTGGATTCACGAATATTTCCACGGCCCTCGCGGCCGCTCGGCGCTGGACGCCGCCAAACTGCTCAACGAGGTCTGACATGGAAACCCGAGCCCATCATGTGTTGATCGGCCTGTTCACGGTGATTGTGGTGGCCGGTGCCCTGCTCTTCGGTCTGTGGCTGGCCAAGTCCAGCGTCGACACCGAGTTCAAGGATTACGAAATCGTCTTCAACGAGGCGGTCAGCGGCCTGTCCCGGGGCAGCCCGGTGCAGTACAGCGGGATCAAGGTCGGCGATGTGGTCAGTCTGCGGCTCGATCCGCAGGACCCGCGCCGGGTGCTGGCGCGGATTCGCCTCGGTGGCGACACGCCGGTCAAGGAAGACACCCTCGCCAAACTGGCGCTGGCCGGGATCACCGGCACGTCGATCATCCAGCTCAGCGGCGGCACGCCAGAGAGCCCGAAACTGCGCGGCAAGGACGGCAACCTGCCGACCATCGTCGCCTCGCCCTCGCCTATCTCGCGGCTGCTCAATGACAGCAATGACCTGATGAGCGGGGTCAGTACGCTGCTGAGCAACGCCAATCAGATGTTCTCCGCCGACAACATCGAGCGCGTGAGCAAAACCCTTGAGCACTTGGAACAGACCACCGGTTCGATCAACGATCAGCGCGGCGATCTGCGCCAGGCCATGCAGCAACTGGCAACCGTCGGCAAGCAGGCCGGCAGCATGCTCGAGCAGACATCCGCGCTGATGCGCAACGCCAACGGCCTGCTCAACGATCAGGGCAAACAGGCTCTGGGCAGCGCCGAGCAGGCGATGAAGTCGCTGGAACAGAGCAGCGCCACCATCAACGGCTTGCTGAGCAAGAATCAGAACTCCCTCGACAGCGGCATGCAGGGCCTCAACGGCCTGGCGCCGGCGGTGCGTGAACTGCGTGAAACCCTGTCCTCGCTGCGGGCCATTTCCCAACGTCTGGAGGCCAACCCCAGCGGTTACCTGCTGGGCAGTGACAAGAACAAGGAGTTCACGCCATGAAGCTGACTCGCCTCGCCCTCCTCATCGCCGGCCTTTCGCTGATCAGCGCGTGCTCGATCCTGCCCAAGTCCGAACCGCTGGACGTCTACCGCCTACCGGCCGCACAGGCGCCCGCCTCGGCCAGTTCGGCGGCGACTCAGCACTGGTCGCTGCGTCTGAACAAATTGCAGGCCAGCGAAGCGCTCAATCGGCCGAGCATCGCAGTGATTCCCCAGGGGGACGTGATCAGCAGCTACAAGGCCTCGCGCTGGAGCGATCCGGCACCGGTGCTGGTGCGCAATCGGCTGCTCGATGGTTTCCAGCGTGACGGCCGGGTGTCGCTGTTGAGTACCGATGACAGCAACTTCCAGGCGGATCTGGAGCTGGGCGGCAGCCTGCAGGCGTTTCAGACCGAGTATCAGGGCACGCAGGCCAGCGTCGTGGTGCGGGTGGATGCGTTGCTGGTGCGCGGTTATGACCAGCGCATCCTCGCCAGCCGCCGCTTCGAAGAGCGCCAGCCGCTGAATGATGTGAAAGTCCCGGCGGTGGTGGCCGGATTCGGTCAGGCCAGTGATCGGCTGACGGCGAAGGTGGTGGCGTGGGCGGTGGAACAAGGCCAGAAGGTCGTGCCGACCGCCCGGCCTTGAGGATTAGCCGAAGAACCAGTAGCAGACGCCGATAGCGCCGAGCACACCGGCCAGCTCGGCCAGCAGCGCGCAACCGACGGCATGCCGGGCGCGCTGGATGCCCACCGCGCCGAAGTACACCGCCAGCACGTAGAAGGTGGTCTCGGTGCTACCCTGGATTGTCGCGGCCACCAGCGCCGGGAAGCTGTCCACGCCCGAGGTCTTCATCGTTTCGATCAGCATCGCCCGGGCGGCGCTGCCGGAGAACGGTTTGACCATCGCGGTCGGCAGCGCATCGACGAACCGTGTGTCCCACCCTGCCCACTCCACCAGATGGCGAATGCCGTCGAGGCCGAAGTCCAGAGCGCCTGACGCGCGTAATACGCCGATCGCACAAAGCATCGCCACCAGATACGGCAGCAGGTTCTTCGCGACGTCGAAACCTTCCTTCGCACCTTCGACGAACGCTTCGTAAACCTTCACCTTGCGCAATGCACCGATCACCAGGAACAGCATGATCAGACCGAACAGCGTCAAGTTGCCGAGGATCGACGACAGGCCCGCCAGCGCGGTGGCCGACATCGTCGCCAGCAGCGCCATGAAGCCGCCGAGGATCAGCGCGCCGGGAATCAGGTAAGCCAGCACCACCGGGTCCCAGACCCGCAGGCGCTGCATGAACGCCACCGACAGGAAGCCGACGATGGTCGAGCAACTGGTGGCCAGCAGGATCGGCAGGAACACCAGCGTCGGGTCCGGCGCGCCTTGCTGGGCGCGGTACATGAAGATCGTCACCGGCAGCAGGGTCAGGGACGAAGCGTTGAGCACCAGGAACAGGATCTGCGCGTTGCTGGCGATGGTCGAGCTGGGATTGAGCTCCTGCAGCGCCTTCATGGCCTTGAGGCCGATCGGCGTGGCAGCGTTGTCCAGGCCCAGGCCGTTGGCGGCGAAGTTCAGGGTGATAAGGCCGATGGCCGGATGCCCCGCCGGTACTTCCGGCATCAGTCGCAGGAACAGCGGGCCCAGGGCTTTGGCCAGCCACTCGACGATCCCGGCCTTCTCGGCGATGCGCAGAAAGCCCAGCCACAGGGTCAGGGTGCCGAACAGCAGCACCATGACCTCGACCGACAGCTTGGCCATGGCAAAAATGCTTTCCACCATCGCCGCGAAGATCCCGGCGTTGCCGCCGATCAGCCATTGCCCCAGCGCCGAAACGGCAGCCACGATGAAGAAGCCAAGCCACAGGCCATTAAGCATCAGTCAAATCCCCCGGAAGATGCGGCGAATGATAGCGGGGTCGCCAGAAACGACAAACCCCGGATTTCTCCGGGGTTTGTCAGGGTGCCTTGCGGGCGGGGATCAGTTCTTGGAAACGTCACCGGCCGGCAGTTTTTCCTTGCTGCGCCAGTGCGGCAGCGAGTTCCAGTAGCGCTGGCCCTTGGCGTCGTCGTACATGCCTTCCCAACGGGCAATAACCAGTACCGCCAGGGCGTTGCCGATCACGTTCAGGGCGGTACGCGCCATGTCCATCACACGGTCGACACCGGCGATGAACGCCAGGCCTTCCAGCGGAATACCCACGCTGCCCAGAGTGGCCAGCAGTACCACGAAGGACACGCCCGGTACGCCGGCGATGCCTTTGGAGGTAACCATCAGGGTCAGGACCAGCAGCAGTTGCTGGCTGATCGACAGGTCGATGCCGTACAGCTGGGCAATGAAGATGGCGGCGATGGACTGGTACAGGGTCGAACCGTCGAGGTTGAACGAGTAACCGGTCGGCACCACGAAGCTGCAGATGGCTTTCGGTGCGCCGTAGGCTTCCA
Organism: Pseudomonas sp. GW821-FHT11G12; assembly: GCF_058808055.1. Classification (NCBI taxonomy): domain Bacteria; kingdom Pseudomonadati; phylum Pseudomonadota; class Gammaproteobacteria; order Pseudomonadales; family Pseudomonadaceae; genus Pseudomonas; species Pseudomonas sp. GW821-FHT11G12. The sequence goes on along the minus strand of NZ_JBXARH010000002.1, from coordinate 73,969 downwards.
TCTTCTCGATCACGCGTGGCAGCACGGTTTCCGAGGAAGCGGTGGAGTAAGCCAGCACCAGCTCATCCTTGAAGATGCGCATCAGCTTGATCACCGAGAAACCGAACATCTTGGCGATCAGGCCCAGAATCACGAAGGCGAAGAAGGCGATGGCGACGTAAACCAGGATCACCAGTTTGGCCAGCGGCAGCAGCGAGGCGAAACCGAAGTTGGCCACGGTCACCGCGATCAGAGCGAACACACCAATTGGCGCGTAGTTCATGATCATGTGGGTGACTTTGAACATGCTTTCCGAGACGCCCTGGAACATCTTCACCAGCGGCTCGCGCAGGTCCGACTGCAGGCTCGACAGACCGAGACCGAACAGCACGGAGAAGAAAATGATCGGCAGCATTTCGCCGCGGGCCATGGCCGCGAAGATGTTCGACGGGATCAGGTTGAGGATGGTCTCGATGAACGCGTGTTCATGCTGTACTTCGGCGGCGGTCGCCTGGTACTTGGAGATATCCACAGTGCCCAGGGTGCTCATGTCGATGCCGGCACCCGGATGGAACAGGTTGGCCAGCAGCAGGCCGACGACGATGGCGATGGTGGTGACGATTTCGAAGTAGATGATGGTCTTCAGGCCGATGCGCCCGAGCTTCTTGGCGTCGCCCACGCCGGCGATGCCGACGATCAGGGAAGAGATGACGATCGGGATTACGATCATCTTGATCAGACGGATAAAGATATCGCCTGCCGGTTGCAGGACGTTGCTGATCCACCAGGCCTTCTCGGCACTGAAATGGTTGAGCAACGCACCGATTGCAATCCCCAATACCAGACCGATGAGGATCTGCCAGGCGAGGCTAAGCTTTGCCTTCTTCATTATCTTTACCCTTACTTGCGTTTGACTCAGGCACATGCAGGAACTGGAACGCTCTTTAGCGGAAAAGTTTGTGCATCTGCCTCCGTATAAGGTGCCCCGGGCCGCGTGTTTACGGCTCTCCGGCAGGCGAAAAAAGGCGCAACTATTCCGATGCAAGGTTGCGCCGTCTAATGCCGTAAACGCCTACCCTATGCCGAATCGGCATGAGCTTTTTTAAATGAAACTGGCGTCCCAACCGGTTCGAATACGACATTTCAGCAGGCATAAGTGCCGTGAACCGGCCATTACAGCGTAGGTTGGTTATTTTTTGAACGAGTGATTTCGACGAAAAATTTAGGAAAAAGCCTACGTTTGGAAACTAAAAGTCCGACTGGCTCAATCGACTCTTTCTCGATATACGGTCGCGACGAAACACCGCGAAACGCTTTTCGCGCGCAGTGTGATCGATAAAAAGATGGGCAGAACGCTCTGGATCAATGTTTTGTCACTTTGAAAGCTCAGCGCAAGTCCGTCGAACCACCCCGGGTTGGCGAACTTGCGTCGCAGCTTTTACCCTGACCCGGCCCTCATCGCAGGCACTCCCTGTACCCGTAGGTCACTCCGACCCTGAAACAGTCAGAACGTCCCGGCCCCCTGGTCATGCGCCGGCCTTCCTCGGGCGGGCGCAATGGAAGGCAGCGCGTTGCTGCCCTCATGTTCAATACCAGTTCGGATCTTTCTTCAGCGTTTCCATCAACAGATCCTGCATGCCCTGATCGGGTTTGCCGAGGAAGCGGTAGGTCGCATGTCGCGTTGGCGACTTGTCGGCCGGCAGTCCTTCGGGCACATCGACCAGCATGGCGTAAGCGTGTTTCTTGTCGAAGCTGAACGCGACGATCAAGCGGTGGTTGAGGCACTTGTCCTGGGATTCGCAGAGCGGCCCGACCAGGTACTTGTCGCCGTCTTCAGTGACGGCATTCATCTGTTGGTCCGGCGTACCGGAAAGGTTCATCACCCATTCCGGCAGGCGTTCTTCCTTCTTCACCACGCCTTCCCAGGTTTCCCTGTAGTGCGGGTCCGAACTCAACAGTTCGTTGACCCGCGCCTGGCCATCATTGGCCGCCATCGCCATGGCACTGCCGCCCAGGAGCAGGGCGGCTGCCAGTGTCTTTAAAGCACTCATGGTCAACCTCGGCCGCGACGGCCAAAGAAGAACGAGGCGATGAACATCACCAGGAACACGACAAAGAGAATCTTGGCGATACCCGTGGCGGTGCCCGCGATACCACCGAAGCCCAGTACTGCAGCGATGATGGCAATGATCAGGAATGTGATTGCCCAGCTCAACATGGTGATTCTCCTTGTTTCTATTTAGGGGTGTTGCCGGTCTCGGCGCGGGGGCGCCCAGATTCGTTGATCAGAAAACCCAGCGTTCTTCGCGTGGTAGGTCGCCCAGGGGTTGTGGCTGGTCGACATCCATCATGCGCATCGCGCCGCTATCGGCCTGGCTGCTGCTGACGGCGCTGAAGTGCGTTTGTGCCGCGTGCTGCATCGAAATCAAGGGCTCAGGTTGCTGACTCTGTTCCCAGCGCAGGTATTGCTGGCAAGCGATCAGAGTGATCAGCAGCGCAAGTGCGCCAAACAGGCCCTGCTGTAGATGCAGGGGCGAAATACACATTTGGGCGGCACGTTGGCGAGTCATCCTGGGTTCCTCACTCTTATTCGGTTAGGGCAGTGCATATCTGCCCGGGCTGAGAGAGGTATTGCAGCCTGCATGCCAGCTTTTTTGTTTGAAAAAAATCAATAAAATCAAATAGTTAAAGATGAATAGAAAAATCCTGACGACGCATCCTGCACGATGGCTCCGCCACGGTCGTGCGTAATGCACGATTGTTTCGTAGGAGAAATCATTCTTTTTGAATTGAGAGCAGGGTGCGGATGTCAGAAAAGGACGCAGGCAAATGCCTGAAAACCGCTGATTGTTTAAAAATTCAACAAATTCAGTGGATTAGCTGTGAGGGCAGGAGAGAGCTACCCTGCTATGACTGGAATCGATCAGAATCGACCATGCAACTTGCCCGATTTTTCCGGGACTAAACCAAGACATTCACTTATGGAGCGTAGGAAAAATGGAATCAGCCACTGAGCACCAAGGCCGCATTCTGCTGGTGGATGATGAATCCGCCATCCTGCGAACCTTCCGTTATTGCCTCGAAGACGAAGGTTATACCGTCGCCACCGCCAACAGCGCGGCCCAGGCTGACGCGCTGTTGCAGCGTCAGGTGTTCGATCTGTGCTTCCTCGATCTGCGTCTGGGCGAAGACAACGGCCTCGACGTGCTGGCGCAGATGCGCATTCAGGCGCCGTGGATGCGGGTGGTCATCGTCACCGCTCATTCGGCCGTCGACACGGCGGTGGACGCGATTCAGGCGGGTGCCGCCGACTATCTGGTCAAGCCGTGCAGCCCTGACCAGTTGCGTCTGGCCACTGCCAAGCAGCTGGAAGTGCGCCAGCTCTCGGCGCGTCTGGAAGCCCTCGAAGGCGAGATCCGCAAACCCAGGGACGGTCTCGATTCCCACAGCCCGGCGATGAAAGTCGTACTGGAAACCGCGCGGCAGGTGGCGAGCACCGACGCCAATATCCTGATCCTTGGCGAGTCCGGCACCGGTAAAGGTGAACTGGCCCGGGCGATCCATGGCTGGAGCAAGCGCGAGAAGAAATCCTGCGTCACCATCAATTGCCCGTCGCTGACCGCCGAACTGATGGAAAGCGAGCTGTTCGGTCACAGTCGCGGCGCGTTCACCGGGGCCAGCGAAAGCACCTTGGGTCGGGTGAATCAGGCAGATGGCGGTACGCTGTTTCTCGACGAGATCGGCGATTTTCCACTGACCTTGCAGCCAAAGTTGCTGCGTTTCATCCAGGACAAGGAATACGAGCGGGTAGGGGATCCCGTCACGCGTCGCGCCGACGTGCGCATCCTTGCGGCCACCAACCTCAATCTTGAAGACATGGTGCGCGATGGACGCTTCCGCGAAGACCTGCTCTATCGTCTGAACGTCATCACCCTGCATCTGCCGCCGCTGCGCGAACGCGCTGAAGACATTCTGACTCTGGCTGACCGATTCCTTGCTCGCTTCGTGAAGGAATACGCGCGGCCGGCCCGGGGTTTCAGTGACGAGGCGCGGGAAGCGCTGCTGGGTTACCGCTGGCCCGGCAACATCCGCGAGCTGCGCAACGTGGTCGAGCGGGCGAGCATCATTTGCCCGCAGGAGCGCGTGGAAATCAGCCACCTCGGCATGGCCGAGCAACCCGCCAACAATGCGCCTCGGGTCGGCGCGGCCCTGAGCCTCGACGAGTTGGAGAAGGCTCACATCGGCGCGGTACTGGCGACCGCCGGCACCCTCGACCAGGCGGCCAAGACCCTGGGGATCGACGCCTCGACCCTGTATCGCAAGCGCAAGCAGTACAACTTGTGAGCGTGCGCCGATGAAACTGGCGATGAAGTTGCGGACCCGCTTGTTCCTGAGCATTTCCGCGCTGATCACCGTGGCCTTGCTCGGGCTGATGCTCGGGCTGGTCAGCGTGATGCAAATGGCCGGGACTCAGGAGGCGTTGATCCGCAATAACTTCGTCACCCTTGATTTGGGGCTCAAGCTGCGCCAGACCCTGGGCGATCAACTGATCATGATGCTCGCCGAGAAGCCCGATCCAGCCGCCTTCGAAGCGTCGAAACAGCATTACTTCGAGCTGCTCGACGAGGGTATCGCCCAGGAGCAGAAAGACGACGACCGTCAATACGGATTCAGTCAGGCCAAGGCCGATTACCTGAGCTTTCTTCAGGCGTTCGACGTGTCCCGCAATCCAGGCGCGGCCCTGAGTGGCGGTGGCGACTTGCGCGAGCGCTTCAACACCCTGCGCAACGGTCTGATCGCCGAGCACAAGCACGCACTGGATAACATCAACGCCGTGCAACACGCCGCCCGCGACCGGGCGCTGCTGATCGCCGGCCTGCTCGGGCTGGTGGGACTGGCGGTGTTGATCATCGGTTTCATCACCGCCCAGGGGATCGCTCGTCGGTTCGGTGCACCGATCGAGGCACTGGCGAAAGCAGCGGACAACATCGGCCAGGGCAATTTCGAAGTGACCCTGCCGGTGTCCTCGGCCATGGAAATCAACCTGCTGACCCGGCGTTTCGGGCTGATGGCCGAAGCGCTACGCGAGCATCAGGCGACCAATGTCGATGAACTGCTGGCCGGCCAGCAACGCTTGCAGGCCGTGCTCGACAGCATCGATGACGGCTTGCTGATGATCGACCGCCAGGGGCACCTGGAGCACTTGAACCCGGTGGCTCAGCGACAACTGGGCTGGGACAGCGACCGGTTTGGCGAGGGCCTGGGCACTGCGCTTCAGCGCCCGGAACTGGATGCGCAGCTGCAACTGGTGCTGCGTGGCGGCACCCTTGAGCGTGCACCGGAAGATTTGAGCATCGAGGTCGACGGCGAGTCGCGACTGCTGACCTACAGCCTCACGCCAGTCAGCCACACTCAGGGGCATATCCTCGGCGCGGTGATGGTGCTGCATGACGTCACCGAGCAGCGGGCCTTCGAGCGGGTGCGCAGCGAATTCGTGTTGCGTGCATCACACGAACTGCGCACGCCCGTGACCGGCATGCACATGGCGTTCGGGCTGTTTCGCGAGCGGGCGAAGTTTCCGGCGGAATCCCGGGAGTCCGATCTGCTCGACACCGTCAATGAAGAGATGCAGCGCTTGATGCAGTTGATCAACGATCTGCTGAATTTTTCGCGCTATCAGAGCGGCCTGCAGAAACTCGCGCTGGCGCCGTGCTCCATCGAGGATTTGCTGGCCCAGGCGCAATCGCGTTTTGCCGACTCGGCAGCGCAGAAGGGCGTTGCATTGAACATTGAGGTGCAAGGCCCGCTACCGCGTTTGCAGGCCGATCAGGCCCAGCTGGATCGAGTTCTGGACAACCTGATCGACAATGCCTTGCGCCATACCGCCCGCGACGGGCTGATCCGTTTGCAGGCGCGCCGGCATGGCGAGCGGGTGATCATCAGCGTCGAGGACAATGGCGAAGGTATTGCCTACGGCCAGCAAGGGCGGATCTTCGAACCGTTCGTTCAGGTCGGGCGCAAGAAGGGCGGGGCCGGGCTCGGGCTGGCGCTGTGCAAGGAAATCGTCCAGTTGCACGGCGGGCGGATGGGTGTCTATTCGCGACCGGGGCAGGGCACGCAGTTCTACATGGCGCTGGCGGTCTAGGCCTCGTCATCCATCCGGCGGCCGGCGAGACGCCGTCCTCGGGTGATCAGCTCGATGAATTGCACGGCGCTCAAGGCGTGAGCGAACAGCCAGCCCTGGCCGAACTTCACGCCTTCGCTGCTGAGCAGCGCCGCCTGGGACTCATACTCGATCCCTTCGGCGATCACTTTCAGATCCAGTGCCTGGGCCATGTGAATGATGTGCGGTGCCACGCCGCTGCTGGCGGCGTCATGGCCGAGCGCATCGATGAACGCCTTGTCGATTTTCAGGCAATCCACCGGCAGGGTTTGCAGGTAGGCGAGGCTGCAATAGCCGGTGCCGAAATCGTCGATCAGCACCTGATGGCCAACATCGCGCAGCGCTTGCAGGTTTTCCCGGGCCACCACCACATCGATCAGGCCGCGCTCGGTCACTTCAAAGGCGATCTGCCGTGCCGCCACCCGGTGCAGCGTCAACAGCCGCGCCATGACCTGGCCGATACGCGGCACCATCACGTCGCACGCCGCCAGGTTCACCGAGATGTACAGCTGCGGATTGGCCCGCAGTAATTGGCCCAGTTGTTCCAGCAGGCGCTGGAGGACGAAGTCGGTCATCTGGCGGATCTGCCCGGTGTTTTCCGCCATCGGGATAAACAGGTCGGGACTGGTCAGCGTGCCGTCCGGCCGGCGCCAGCGCAGCAAGGCTTCGGCGCCGACGCAGTTGCGGCTGTCGAGGTCGAAGATCGGTTGATACAGCACCTGCAATTCGCCGCGGCGGATCGCGCCGTGCAGTTCGGCATCCAGTGATTGATGCTGACGCACCAGCCAGAACACCGTGAGCCCGACCAGCACGCCCAGCAGCAGACAGACCGGCACCATCCACCACCAAAGCTCGGGGATGTGCATGCCGGTGCGCGGGGTAATCAGTACCAACTGATATTCCGGGTTGTCGGTGGGCATGCGATAGATCAGATGGCTCTGGGTGACTTGCAGGGCGTCCAGACTCTTCGGAGGCCATGGCTCGGTGGGCGGCCATGTCTGTGGCACGCCGAGCACCGGAATCGCCCGGCTGCCATGGTCCAGCACCACCAGCAGGCTGCTGCCGGGGGACAGATCGACCATGTCGGTCAGGTGCCCGCGTGAGGTGGCCACGCGAAAGTTGCCGCGCCCGAGCATCAGCGCCGCGCGATTTTCATCGGGTTCGGTGGTGGTGTTCAGCCAGTAGCTGTAGGTCGGGCCCTTGATGTCGGGCGGGCGCACGACCGACAGGCCTTCCTGACGCGGACGGTTGGAGCAGATCCGCGAGGCGTCCATGTAGGCGGCTTCATAGACGAAGCGATAGTTGAAGGTCACTTGCTGCAGCGTGGCGATCATCTCGTCGTCGCAGCTGCGCAGGGGCTGGGCCTCAAGGTCGTCGAGGCTTTCACGCAACTGGCCGAACAACTGTTCCAGTCGGGCCAGGAAGCGCTCGCCCTGGGCGTTCATTTCCTGGCTTTCGCTTTGTTCGACCTGATGCACGGCCACGAACAACCCGCCGGTGATCAGCAGACTCGCACTGAGGACAGCCGCCAGCATCGCCAGAAACCAGGGGCGATAAAACCAGCTACGCAGCGTCTCTCGGGTAGCAACCATCATGGATATCCGAAGAATTACCAATGAGTTATAGCTGCTGATTGCACTTTCGCCCTGACCGTCGGGCGGGCGTCATTATTTTGTCTGATTCAGCACCAGCAGCAAGGCTGCCGTTTGCGCATCCGGGGTGCCGTCGAAGCGGGAAGGGCGGAAGTGCATCTGGAAGGCTGCGAGTACATGGCGGGTCGCCACGTCCAGCTCGCCGTTCTGCGGCGTTGCGTAGCCCAGGCGTGCCAGCTGCGCCTGGAACCAACTGATGCTCGGTAACTCGACGTCGAACCTTACTTGCTGGCGGGCTACGGCGTGTTCATCGGGCCACAAGCCAAGACCTTCGGCGGCCAGGCGCTTCCACGGGAACAACGGGCCCGGATCAAGCTTGCGCAACGGTGCGATATCGCTGTGACCGATGATGTGGTCCGGGCTGATGCCGTTGCGTTTGCTGATGTCCTTGAGCAGCACGATCAGCGACTGCACCTGGGCTTCACTGTACGGGTACCAAATGCGCCCGGTCGGAGTGTCCTTGAAGCCGGGGTTGACGATTTCGATGCCGATGGAGCTTGAGTTGAGCCAGGTACGACCCTGCCATTCGCTTTCGCCGGCATGCCAGGCACGCAGGTTTTCATCCATCAGCTTGTAGATCGTGCCGTTCTTGTCGTCGCCGATCAGGTAGTGGCTGCTGACTTCACCGTGGGTCAGCAGTTGTAGCGAACGCTCGAGGGAGGCGGAGGTGTAATGCACGATCACGAACTGCGCACGGCTGTCGTGATTGGCAGAAGGGTGGCTGGTGTCGTAGCGCGGGCCGCTGGCACAACCGGCCAGAACGAGCAGCGACGCGATGAGAGCAAGGAATTTCATGGCAGTACACGCAAGTCGATAATGCAACAGTGTAACGTATTGACTTGCGTGCGAACGGCAAAAGGGCTGATTTAAATGAAATGGAACAATTGTCTTCAGCCCAGCTCCACCCGGTTGCGACCCGCGTTTTTGGCCCGGTACAACGCCTGATCGGCTCTTTTGAGCACCAGATCGCTGTGTTCTCCCGGCCTGAACGCCGCCAGCCCCATGGAAATAGTGATCGTGACTCGCTCACCCTTGAAGTGGAACGGGCAGGCCTCGATGGAGGCGCGCAGGGTTTCCAGCAGTTTGGCGCCGACGGCCGGCGGGGTGGCCGGCAGCAGCAGGACAAATTCCTCACCGCCGAAGCGGGCAATGAAATCGCTGCCGCGCAGGCGCTTGCGCAGCACCGTGGCGATGATCTTCAACACCTTGTCGCCGGCCAGATGCCCGTAGTTGTCGTTGATGCGTTTGAAGTGATCGAGGTCGAGCATCGCCAAACTGAGGGTGTTGCCGTGCTGCTGCCATTGGGCGATTTCGTGGTCGAGTCGCTCGCTCCAGGCGGCGCGGTTGGGCAGGCCGGTGAGCGGATCGATCAGGGCTTTCTGGCGCTGCTCTTCGAGGTGTTCGCGGTAACCAAGGGCCTCCTGTTCCATGTGCGCCACGCGCTCGGCCAGGCTTTTCAGGCGTCCGGCCACTTCCTGTTCACGGGCGTCACGTTGTTTTTGGTGCTGGTCCATCGTGCCGAGCAGGCCTTCGAGATGGTTTTCCAATACCTGCTTGAGATCGTTCAGGTCCGCCGCTTCCTGCACGCTGTTTTGCAGGCCGTCGACCTGTTCACGGATCTGCGTGTCCATCGCCCGCGCCGCGGAGCTGTTGTCGGCATGACCTTCGCTGGCGGCCTGCAGGTTGCTCTGGAACGCTTCGAGGCGTTCGTTGAGTTGCTGAAGATAGGCCTCGAACTCGTGCTGCCCACTGTCGGTGATGGCCAACATCAGGGTCGCCAGATCGTCGAGGATCGGTAGCAATTCGTACCAGTTGAGGCCATGTTTCAGCCGATCGCGCATGGCCTCGGCTTGCGGGCGATGGCGTTCCGGCAAGGTCAGATCGTCCAGCAGGCCGATCAGCGTGTCTTCGATGTGTTTGGCCACCGAGCTGTAGGACGGTTCGGGCGAGTCCGGCAAGGCATACAGAATGTCCTGCTCGGACTGCTCCGGATCGATGGCCGCCAATGCCTGCGCGATTGGTTCGGGCAAGGGCAGGCTGTCGAGGATGACCGGGGGCGGGTTGTCGCCGGGGTGGATCAGTTCGTCAGGGTTGAAGGCCGCCGGCATTGCCGGCGCGAAGACCGGAGGTGGCGTGAAGGCTTGCGGCTCGGGTTCTGGCTCGGCGGGTTCCGGTTCGCTGGGAGCGGTGACGACTTCTGTAATGATCCGGGCAGGCTCGAAGGCAACCACTTCCGGCTCTGCAACAGGCTCGGGTGTTGATATTGGTGCTGGTGCTGGTGCTGAAGCTTGCAGTGGCGCGACCAGAGGTGCGGTGACCGGTGTTTCGATGACGGTCGCAATGGCTGCCGGTTCGACGATTGCGACAGGCGCTTCTGGCATTGGCGTGCTTTCAGGTGCAGCGGGTGGTTGCTCCGGCTGAGCGGCTGGAGAAGCCACGGCAGGCTGAGCCACCGGTGCGGGCGCTTCCTCGCTGTCGCGGCTGCCGAACAGGCGCTGCAACAGCCCCGGACGTCCCGGTTCCGCCGGGGTCTCCAGTTGGCTCAGGGCCTTGCCCTGCAAGCCGCTGAGTTCACTGAGCAGCAGCGGCATTTCCCGCGCCTGACTGACCCGGCCATCCAGCTGCTTGGCGAACTTCTTCAGTGGCTGGGCGACTTCCCGGGGCAGGGGCAGCGATTGCAGTTGAGTCACCAGCGAATTCAGGGCCGTGCTGACTTGATTGATCCGGGTTTCACGGCGTTGCTCGGAGTCGAGCACGGCTTTTTCAAGGCGCGGCAACAGGGCGGCGAGGCCGGCGTCCATGTCGTCGGTGCGCACCACGTCGCGCATTTCTTTCATGCATTGGTCGACGACGCGGTCGGTGCCTTCCGCCGCCAGCGTGCTGCGCACCAGGCCGCGGCGCAGCAGGTCGAGCCGGGCGTCCCATCGACGTTCGAGCTTTTCCTGTTGTTCGATGCTTTTGAGGTATTTCTCTTTCCAGCGCTGGGCTTCGTCGCTCATTCAGGCGTTCCGCGAGGGGCAGGACTCAACGCGGGCAATGCATCGGCCGTGAGCGAACCCGGCAGACGAATCTCTACCGCGACGGGCAGGTGATCGGAAATCGGTTGCGCCAGCACTTCGACCTTTTCCAGGGTCAGGGTCGGGCTGAGCAGAATATGGTCCAGGCAGCGCTGCGGGCGCCAGCTGGGGAACGTCGCTTCGAGTTGCGGGGCCAGCAGGCCGAGGTCGCGCAAGGGCGAGTGCTGGAGCAGGTCGCTGGCGTGGGTGTTCATGTCACCCATCAGGACCTGATGCTTGTAGCCGCCGATCAGCTCGCGAATGTAGGCCAGTTGCATCGTGCGTACCCGGGCGCCGAGCGCCAGGTGCATCATCACCACCACCAGCGCCTCGGGACCTTCGCCGAAACGTACCAGAATCGCCCCGCGACCTTTCGGCCCCGGCAGCGGGTGGTCTTCGATCGCCCACGGGCGCAGACGACTGAGCACACCGTTGCTGTGCTGGGCCAGTCGGCCGAGGTTGCGATTGAGTTGTTGATACCAGTACGGGAAGGCGCCGAGATGGGCCAGGTGTTCGACCTGATTGACGTAGCCTGAACGCAGGCTACCGCCATCGGCTTCCTGCAGGGCGACCAGGTCGAAGTCGCCGAGCAGATTGCCGATCTTTTGCAGATTGCCGGAGCGTCCGGGGTGCGGCAGCAGATGCTGCCAGCTGCGGGTCAGGTAGTGCCGATAACGCTCGGTGCTGATGCCGACCTGGATGTTGAAGCTGAGCAGGCGCAAACGGCTGTCTGCGGGCAGGCCCGTGGACTCCAGGTGATGCTCGTTGACCTGCGGATCATGCAGGCCAACGAGACGTTCGGCTCCCCAGCGGCGCATGGCGATTGCCGCGCTTAGTTGGCGGCTGCCTTGTTGGTCGCTCGCTCTTTGGCGACCAGTTGGTCAGCCAGCTTCAGAGCTTCTTCGGCGCCGCCGGCGGAGCCGATGTCGAAACGGTATTTACCGTTGACGATCATGGTTGGAACGCCGGAGATTTCATACTTCTTGGCCAGTTCGCGAGCCTTGATGATCTGGCCCTTGATGGCGAAGGAGTCGAAGGTGGCCAGGAACTTGTCCTTGTCTACGCCTTGGGTGGCGAGGAAGTCGGCCATGTCGTTCTTGTCGGTCAGCTTCTTGTGTTCTTTCTGGATCGCGTTGAAGACGGCAGCGTGAACGCTGTGCTCGACGCCCATGGCTTCCAGGGTCAGGAACATTTGACCGTGAGCGTCCCACGGGCCGCCGAACATGGCAGGAATGCGCACGAAGTTGACGTCTGAAGGCAGTTTTTCAACCCACGGATTGATCACGGGTTCGAAGGCGTAGCAGTGCGGGCAGCCGTACCAGAACAGTTCCACCACTTCGATCTTGCCAGGCACGGCAACCGGCACCGGATTGCTCAGTTCGACGTACGGGGCGGCAGGTGCTTCGGCGGCCTGGGCCGTCACGCCGAACAGGCTGGCAGCGACGAGGGCGGCGCTGATGATCAGATTACGCATGCTTTACTCCTGGGCAAATTGGGTCGCCTCGCGCGACCTGTTTTCAGACAGATCCTGGCGGGCATGAGTTCTGTAGTGTAACGGCAGCGGCCACAAAAAAGGGCGGCCAAAGCCACCCTTTTTATACTTCATGCCACGGATTAATCGAGCGTTAACGTGGCAGGCGTTGTCCTTCGCGCGCAACGCTCGAATCACCATCGCAGTGACCTTAGTGCAGGCCTTGAATGTAGCTGGAGACCGCCGCGATGTCCTCGTCGCTCAGCTTGCGAGCGATGGTGCGCATGGTCATGGCATCGCCGTCGTTGCTGCGGCCGGCTTCTTCCTTGCGGAAATCGGTCAGCTGTTTGGCGATGTATTGAGCGTGTTGGCCACCCAGGTGCGGGAAACCGGCGGCTGCGTTGCCGGCGCCGTTTGGCGAGTGGCATCCGGTGCAGGCTGGCAGGCCTTTTTCCAGGTTGCCGCCACGGAACAGGGCTTCACCGCGAGCGACGATCTTCGGATCGGCGGCGCCGACGCTGCCTTTCTGGCTGGCGAAGTAGGCGGCGATGTCGGACAGGTCCTGATCGCTCAGGTTGGTCAGCAGCCCGGTCATTTCCAGAACGGTGCGCTTGCCCGACTTGATGTCGTGCAACTGCTTGGTCAGGTAGCGTTCACCCTGTCCGGCCAGTTTTGGAAAGTTTGGCGCCATGCTGTTGCCATCCGGGCCATGGCAGGCCCCGCAAACGGCGGCTTTCGCCTGGCCTGCGGCGGCATCACCTGCAGCATGGGCGAAGCCTGAGATTCCCACGGTCAACAGCAGACTCACGATCAATTTGTTCATCAGCTAATCCAACTACGGCTAAGGGTTAAGAGTTATGGACCGGGTTTACTTCCGCTCATCCAGAGGATGATGGCCTGGTAATCCTCGGCACTGCAGTCCATGCACAAACCACGCGGCGGCATCGCCTTGAAACCCTGGGTCACGTGTTGCACCAGCGTCTCCATACCTTTCGCCAACCTCGGCGTCCAAGCTTCCTGATCGCCTCTTCTGGGCGCCATGGGTAGTTGGCCGGAATGACAGGCACCACAAACACGGTTGTACACTGCTTCCGGATCCTGTGTAGCCTGTGCGCTGTAAAGCGGCATCAAGACTCCGGCAGCCAGCAGCCATTTCGTCATAAAACGACCTTTTCAGGGTTGAGAGCGTTCTGCGTTCTAATGCGCAATCAAGGTCTGTCGCTCTCGTGAACTTCATCCTTCGCTGGGACAAAGCACACACAAAATCTGCGGCATTATATACTGGCGTCACTGAAACGGAAGCGACACCGCGTTCCGCGCCCAATCCCGGCGCCGCCCACATCGGAAATCCCATGCAACTCAAGAATCCCATCCTCGGCCTGTGCCAACAGTCCACGTTCATGCTCAGTGCCGCCAAAGTCGATCAGTGCCCCGACGACGAAGGCTTCGAAGTGGCGTTCGCCGGTCGTTCCAACGCCGGTAAATCCAGCGCGCTGAACACACTGACTCACGCCAGCCTGGCGCGCACCTCGAAAACCCCGGGTCGCACACAGCTATTGAACTTCTTCAAGCTAGACGATGAACGGCGTCTGGTCGACCTGCCGGGCTACGGTTATGCAAAAGTACCGATCCCGCTCAAGCAACACTGGCAGCGTCACCTCGAGGCTTACCTCGGTGGCCGCGAGAGTTTGAAGGGTTTGATTCTGATGATGGACATCCGTCATCCAATGACCGACTTCGACCTGCTGATGCTCGACTGGGCCGTTGCGGCTGGCATGCCGATGCACATTCTGCTGACCAAAGCGGACAAGCTGACCTACGGCGCAGCGAAGAACACGCTGCTCAAGGTGCAGTCGGAAATTCGTAAGGGTTGGGGTGATCTGGTGACAATCCAGCTGTTCTCCGCACCAAAACGCATGGGCCTGGAAGAGGCCTACACTGTGCTGGCGGGCTGGATGGAACTGGCAGACAAAGGCGCAGAAGCGGCGGCAGAGTAAGGGGATTTCAAAACTGTCTGTGGTGTTGTCAGGCAAGGCAAAAGCATCGCTAAAAAGCGGAGTTTAGGGGACCTAAATGAGCATTTTTAGCGATGCTTTTAACGCAGTCTGGCGGCGCCACAGGCAGTTTTGAGGCAAAAAAAAGCCCCGGACTTCATATGGGGAGGGAGAAGTTCCGGGGTTCAAGTTCCGAACCGCTAGGGCGGGGTTCAGATATCTGCCAACACTTAACACAACATAGGAGCATCGAAGGGCTTCACCAGCCATTCAGTAACTCTGAGTGGCCTGTCGCAAGATTAGTTCAGATTCTTTTCAAAAAACTTTGGAATAAGCTCAAGAACGATCAGAACTAAGCCCCCTCCGATGCCTTTGCCGCGACGTCATGTCGCGGCAAAACCCCGTCCCAGAGGCCTCAGTGCGCCTCGTCCCAATTGTTGCCAACCCCGACTTCCACCAGTAGCGGCACGTCCAGTTTCGCCGCTTCACTCATGTGGACGCGAATTTCGTCGCGAACCTGGTCGACCAGGTCCTCGCGAACCTCCAGTACCAGTTCGTCGTGCACCTGCAGGATGACTTTGGCGTCCAGCCCCGAAGCGCTCAGCCAGTTATCCACCGCGACCATGGCTTTCTTGATGATGTCCGCTGCGGTGCCCTGCATCGGCGCGTTGATCGCCGTGCGTTCAGCGGCAGCGCGTTCCTGTGGCTTGTTGGAGTTGATGTCCGGCAGGTACAGACGACGGCCGAAGATCGTTTCCACGTAGCCCTGATCTGCTGCCTGCGCCCGGGTGCGATCCATGTATTCACGAACGCCCGGGTAGCGCGCGAAGTAGGTGTCGATGTAGGCCTTGGCGGTCTTGGTGTCGACGCCGATGTCCTTGCCCAGCTTCTGCGCGCCCATGCCGTAGATCAGACCGAAGTTGATCGCCTTGGCGCCACGGCGCTGGTCGGACGTTACTTCGTTCAGCTCGACCTTGAACACTTCGGCTGCCGTGGCGGTGTGCACGTCCAGGTTGTTGCGGAAGGCGTTCATCAGGCCTTCGTCGCGGGACAGGTGCGCCATGATCCGCAATTCGATCTGCGAGTAGTCCGCCGCCAGCAGTTTGTAGCCTTTCGGCGCGACGAACGCCTGACGAATGCGTCGGCCTTCAGCGGTACGCACCGGAATGTTCTGCAGGTTCGGATCGCTCGACGACAAGCGGCCGGTCGACGCGACAGCCTGATGATACGAGGTGTGGATACGCCCGGTGCGCGGGTTGATCTGCTCCGGCAGGCGATCGGTGTAGGTGCTTTTCAGCTTGCTCATGGAACGGTGTTCCATCAGCACTTTTGGCAAGCGGTGATCGTCTTCGGCCAGTTTCGCCAGCACTTCTTCGGCGGTGGACGGCTGGCCCTTGGCGGTTTTCTTCAGCACCGGCAGGCCGAGTTTTTCGTAGAGGATCACGCCGAGTTGCTTCGGCGAGCCCAGGTTGAACTCTTCACCGGCGATTTCGAACGCTTCACGCTCCAGCGCGACCATCTTGTCGCCCAGCTCGATGCTCTGAACGCCGAGCAGTGCCGCGTCAACGAACGCGCCTTGACGCTCGATGCGCGCCAGCACCGGCACCAGCGGGATCTCGATGTCGGTCAGCACGCTGGCCAGGCTCGGGATGGCGCTGAGTTTTTCGAACAGCGTCTGGTGCAGGCGCAGGGTGACGTCGGCATCTTCGGCGGCATACGGCCCGGCCTGTTCCAGAGCGATCTGGTCGAAGGTCAGTTGCTTGGCGCCTTTGCCGGCGATGTCTTGGAAGCTCACGGTGGTGTGATCCAGGTACTTCTGCGCCAGGCTGTCCATGTCGTGACGGGTGGCGGTGGAGTTGAGCACGTAGGACTCAAGCATCGTGTCGAAGGCAATGCCGCGCACGGTGATGCCCTGGCTCTGATCGCCACCGATGGCGCAGTTGGCCAGGATGTTCATGTCGAACTTGGCGTGCTGGCCGACCTTGAGCTTGCTTGGGTCTTCCAGAATCGGCTTGAGCGCGCGCAACACGGTGTCACGATCCAGCTGCTCCGGCACGCCGATGTAGGAGTGGGTCAGCGGGATGTAGGCCGCTTCGTTGGCCTGCACCGCGAAGGACAGACCGACCAGTTGCGCCTGTTGGGCGTCGACGCCGGTGGTTTCGGTGTCGAAGGCAAACAGCTTGGCGTTCTTCAGTTTTTCCAGCCAGACGTCGAAACGGGCCTGATCGAGGATGGTTTCGTACGCGGCTTCAGCCGGAGCGACCGGCGCTTCTTCCGCAGGTGCGCTGAACAGATCGGCGGCCGGCTCAGGGGCAGCGGTGCTGCTCAGTTCCAGACGCTTGGCGTCGCGTTCCAGATCGTTGATCCAGCTCTTGAACTCCAGCAGGGTGTAGAGCTCAAGCAGTTGGGCCGGGTCTTCCGGGCCCATTTGCAGGTCGTCGAGGCCGATGTCCAGCGGCACGTCGACCTTGATGGTCGCCAGTTGATAGGAGAGGAAGGCCATCTCCTTGTGCTCTTCGAGCTTGGCCGGCAGGGTCTTGGCGCCGCGGATCGGCAGGGTCGGCACGATATCGAGCTGTGCGTAGAGTTCGGTCAGGCCGCCGTTGACGCCGACCAGCAGGCCGGACGCGGTTTTCGGCCCGATGCCGGGAACGCCGGGGATGTTGTCGGAAGAGTCGCCCATCAGGGCCAGATAATCGATGATCTGCTCCGGAGCGACGCCGAATTTCTCCTTCACGCCCTCCACGTCCATCGAACTACCGGACATGGTGTTGACCAAGGTAATGTGGCCGTCGACCAGTTGCGCCATGTCCTTGTCGCCGGTGGAGATGATCACCGGACGATTGGCGGCCGCGCTGCTGCGGGCCAGGGTGCCGATCACGTCATCGGCCTCGACGCCTTCGACGCACAGCAGCGGGAAGCCGAGGGCTTTCACGCTCTGGTGCAGCGGCTCGATCTGCACGCGCATGTCGTCGGGCATGCTCGGGCGGTTGGCCTTGTATTCGGCGTACATCTCATCGCGAAATGTCCCGCCCTTGGCGTCGAACACCACGGCGAACGGGCTGTGCGGATACTGCTTGCGCAGGCTCTTGAGCATGTTCAGCACGCCCTTGACCGCGCCGGTCGGCAGGCCTTTGGAGGTGGTCAGCGGTGGCAGCGCGTGAAAGGCGCGGTACAGGTAAGACGAACCGTCCACCAGGACGAGGGGGGCTTGGCTCATGAGCAGGATCAACCTTTTCGGCGGGTCCGGCGCTAGAATAGCGGGACCGTTGACGACAAAGGGACAAGGTTATCATGCGTACGTTAAATCGCTTGCTGCTGGTCAGTTTGATTGCAACCACGCCACTGGCCGCGATCGCGGCGGATGATGCGCCGTCAGCGGAACCGGAGGTCACCATCCGTACCGAAGGTGACAAGACCATCCAGGAGTACCGGCAGAACGGTTTCCTGTACGCGATCAAGGTGACCCAGAAGGGTTTCCCGCCCTATTTTCTGGTGCGCGCGGACGGTACTGATGCAAACTTCATCCGCTCGGACCAGCCGGATATGCTGATCCCCGCGTGGAAGATTTTCGAGTGGAAGTAGTTTCTTAATTTCAACCGGCGCCGACGCGATGGCGGCGCCAGAACTGAGCAGTTTTTAACCATGTCTGTGTTCACCCCCCTGGCTCGGCCCGAGCTGGAAACCTTTCTCGCCCCTTACGGGCTCGGCCGTCTGCTCGATTTCCAGGGGATCGCCGCCGGCAGCGAAAACACCAACTTCTTCATCAGCATGGAAAAGGGCGAGTTCGTCCTGACCCTGGTCGAGCGCGGCCCGGTGCAGGAAATGCCGTTCTTCATCGACCTGCTCGACGTCCTCCACGAAGCCGACCTGCCGGTGCCCTACGCGCTGCGCACCACTGACGGCGTGGCCCTGCGTGAGCTGAAAGGCAAGCCGGCGCTGTTGCAGCCGCGCCTGGCCGGCAAGCACATCAAGCAGGCCAACGCCCAGCATTGCGCGCAGGTCGGTGACTTGCAGGCGCACCTGCACCTGGCAACCCAGGGCAACAACATGATCAAACGCAAGACCGATCGTGGTCTGGACTGGATGCTGGAAGAGGGCACGCAGTTTCTTTCGCATCTGAGCGACGCGCCGCGCGCTCTGCTGCAAACCGCGCTGGACGAAATCACGCAACAGAAAGACAAAATTCTCGCGCTGCCGCGGGCGAACATCCACGCCGACCTGTTCCGCGACAACGCGATGTTCGAAGGCACGCACCTGACCGGGCTGATCGACTTCTACAACGCCTGCTCCGGGCCGATGCTCTACGACGTGGCGATTGCCTTGAACGACTGGTGTTCGGACGATGATGGCCTGATCGACGGCCCGCGTGCGCGGGCCTTCCTCGGTGCCTACGCGGCACTGCGCCCGTTCACTGCGGCCGAGGCCGAGTTGTGGCCGACCATGCTGCGAGTGGCGTGCGTGCGGTTCTGGCTGTCGCGGTTGATTGCGGCGGAATCGTTCGCCGGGCAAGACGTGCTGATTCACGATCCGAAGGAGTTCGAGCAGCGTCTGGCGCAGCGTCAGCAGGTCAGCACACAGCTGCCGTTTGCCCTGTAAAAGAAAAAAACCGCAGCCTGTGCAGGCTGCGGTTTTTTTGTATTAGAGCGACTCCAGGCACCCTGCCAGATCATTCCCCAGCTTCTCCAGCACTTGCTCATAACCCTGAGCAGTTGCCGGCGTGTAGCCGCCCAACGCATCCAGCTCCGCCAGCTTCACCGGCAGGCCCGCCACCAGGGTTTCGGCCAAGCGTGGGCGCAACGGCGGCTCACTGAACACGCAAGTCTTGCCGACTTCCTGCAAGCGCGCACGCATCGCCGCGACATGCTGGGCGCCTGGCTGCACTTCCGCCGCAACGCTGAACACGCCGGTGTGTTTCAAGCCGTAGGCCTCTTCGAAGTAGTCGAAGGCTTCGTGGAAGACGAAGTAGGGTTTGCCTTCAACGCTGGCCAGGCGCTTCTTCAAACGCTGATCCAGCGCATCGAGACGCGCGTCGAACGCCTTGGCGTTGCTTTGATAGCGCTCGGCATTGGCCGGGTCGGCAGCGCTCAGGTCGGCGGCCATCTTGTCGGCAATAACCCGCGCGTTCACCGGCGATAGCCACAAATGCGCATCGAGAGTACCTGGGCGGTGATCATGATCATGCTCGTCGGCGTCTTCGGCGTGGGAGTGGCTGTCTTCGGCGAAGCGACGCAGCTTCATGCCCGACAGGTCCTGCACCGCGACGCTCGGCAGCGTACGACCATTCAGCACGCGTGGCAGGAAACCTTCCATGTCCGGGCCGATCCAGTACAGCAGGTCCACCGATTGCACCTTGCGCACGTCGGACGGGCGCAACGCATAGTTATGCGGCGAAGCCCCCGGTGGCAGCAGCACTTCGGGAATCGCCACGCCGTCCTGCACGGCGGCGGCAATCAATTGCAGCGGCTTGATGCTGGTGAGGACTCTGACTTCGGCCTGGGCCGAACCGATCAGCAGAAAACTGGCGACAAATGCCACAAAAACAGAAAAAAGTCGGGACACGATGACCACTCAAGGAGGCGAGAACGGGTAACATAATAACGTCTCTAACCAAACTCGTCGCCGCTCATGCCTATTACCCCGATTGCCAGCCGTCCCCACGACCACTCCCATTGCGTCCACAGCGCCCTGTCCGAGGCCGATGCCTTGTGTGCACAGAAAGGCCTGCGCCTGACCGCATTGCGTCGGCGGGTGCTGGAACTGGTCTGGCAGAGCCACAAGCCGCTGGGTGCCTACGACATCCTCGCTGTGCTCAGCGAGCAGGATGGCCGCCGCGCCGCGCCGCCGACCGTGTACCGCGCACTGGATTTCCTGCTGGAAAATGGCCTGGTTCACCGCATCTCCTCGCTGAACGCCTTTGTCGGCTGCGTTCACCCGAAACATTCGCACCAGGGGCAGTTCCTGATCTGCCGCGAGTGCCACGCCGCCATCGAGCTTGAGCAAAAAACCATCAGCGATGCGATCGTCCACAGCGCCAAGGACGTCGGCTTCATCGTCGAGGCCCAGACTGTCGAAGTGGTCGGCCTCTGCTCCGGTTGCCGGGGGGCTTGATGAGTGATGCGTTGATCCGTCTGGAGCAGGTGGCTGTCCGGTTTGCCGGGCAGAACGTGCTGGACAACATTCACCTGAGCGTCGAACCGGGGCAGATCGTCACCCTGATCGGCCCCAACGGCGCCGGCAAGACCACGCTGGTGCGCGCCGTGCTCGGGCTGTTGAAGCCCGACAGCGGCAGCGTCTGGCGCAAGCCGAAACTGCGCATCGGCTACATGCCGCAAAAACTGCACGTCGATCCGACCTTGCCGCTGTCAGTGCTGCGCTTCCTGCGGCTGGTGCCGGGTGTTGATCGTCCGCGTGCGCTGGCGGCACTCAAGGAAGTCGGCGCCGAGCACGTCATCGACAGCCCGGTGCAAAGCGTTTCCGGCGGCGAAATGCAGCGCGTGCTGCTGGCCCGGGCGCTGTTGCGCGAGCCGGAACTGCTGGTGCTCGACGAGCCGGTGCAAGGTGTCGATGTGGCCGGGCAAGCCGAGCTGTACAGCCTGATCACCCGCCTGCGCGACCGTCATGGCTGCGGCGTGTTGATGGTCTCCCACGACCTGCATCTGGTGATGAGCACCACCGACCAGGTGGTGTGCCTCAACCGTCACGTCTGCTGCTCCGGGCATCCCGAGCAGGTCAGTGGCGACCCGGCTTTCGTCGAGTTGTTCGGCAATCACGCGCCGAGCCTGGCGGTCTATCACCACCATCACGACCACGCCCACGACCTGCACGGTTCGGTGGTCAAAGGGCCTGTGACGGGCCAACCTCACGTTCACGGAGATAGCTGCAAGCATGGCTGATTTTCTGTTTTACGCCCTGCTTGCAGGTCTGGCGCTGGCGGTGGTCGCGGGGCCGCTCGGCTCATTCGTGGTCTGGCGGCGCATGGCCTATTTCGGCGACACCCTGTCCCACGCCGCGCTGCTCGGCGTGGCGCTGGGCTTTCTGCTGGATGTCAGCCCGACCGTTGCGGTCACCGTGGGCTGCCTGCTGCTGGCGGTGCTGCTGGTAACCCTGCAACAACGTCAGCCACTGGCGTCCGACACGTTGTTGGGCATTCTTGCGCCGAGCACGCTCTCTCTCGGGCTGGTGGTACTAAGCTTCATGCATGAAGTGCGGATCGACCTGATGGCCTATCTGTTTGGCGATCTGTTGGCGATCAGTCCGACTGACCTTGCATGGATCCTCGGTGGCAGCGCGGCGGTG
This sequence comes from Pseudomonas sp. GW821-FHT11G12, assembly GCF_058808055.1. Taxonomy (NCBI): domain Bacteria; kingdom Pseudomonadati; phylum Pseudomonadota; class Gammaproteobacteria; order Pseudomonadales; family Pseudomonadaceae; genus Pseudomonas; species Pseudomonas sp. GW821-FHT11G12. Next base: position 52,355 of record NZ_JBXARH010000002.1, on the reverse strand, counting down.
CTGGTGCTGCTGGTGACGCTGTGGCGGCCGCTGCTGGCGATCACCGTGCACGAAGAGCTGGCCCGGGTCGAAGGCCTGCCGGTGGCTGGTTTGCGCATGGCGCTGATGTTGCTGATCGCAGTGGTGATCGCCGTGGCGATGAAAATCGTCGGTGTGTTGCTGATTACGTCGTTGTTGATCATCCCGGCAGCTGCGGCACAACGTCACGCCCGCTCGCCGGAGCAGATGGCACTGGGCGCGAGCCTGCTGGGCATGCTCGCCGTGTGTGGCGGGCTGGCGTTGTCCTGGTTCAAGGACACCCCGGCCGGCCCGTCAATCGTTGTGACGGCGGCCGCACTGTTTCTGCTGAGTTTTGTTCTGCCCCGTCGAGGGGTGTAGACTTGCTCGTTTTTTGCGCAAATAGAGAGTCGCAGGAATGAAGCCGTTCGCCTCCCGTTATCTGCTCCTTGTCGCATTTTCAGTGCTGCTGGGCGCCTGCCAAAGCACGCCGCCGGTGGCCGAAGCCCCCGATGCGCGGGCCACGGCCATCGCACAGCTGGAGCAAAGCCTGGCCAGCAGCGAACTGGCCACAGCCGAAGACCAATTGGCAGCCTTGCAGGCCGAAACGCCCAACGATCAGTCCCTTGAGCAATACCAGCGCCAGTTGGCCGAAGCCTATCTGCGCCGCAGCCAGATCGTCCTGCAGAAGGGCGATGTGAATGCTGCCGCAACTGCTTTGGCCCGCGCCCGCGCGCTGATGCCCAAGGCCCCGGCGCTGACCGGTGGCGTCAACGGCGCCATCACCGAAGCCCGCAAGGCTGAGCTGGAGAAAGCCGAAGCGGCACTTCAGGCCGCCGAAGCCAAGCCGAAAGCCAAGGTGATCGATCCGACCGCCGAAAGCACCACGGTTGCGCTGAATATCACCGATAGCCGCAAACTTCGCCGTCAACTCGACGCGATCGCCGCCGATGTGGTGAATTACGACTGTGCGGTGAGCATTCAGGCGCCGCGCACCAATGATTACCCATGGCTGGCGACGTTGATCACCAAGCGCGTGAAGAAGCTCGATCCGGATTTCGATCTGCAGATCGAGAAACAGATCTTGCGCACAGTTCCGGCACAGATGGTCTTGAGCCCACGCAAACCTTGAATGACCGCAGCCTGCATTTCGCAGGCTGCGGTTTTTTTCAGGCCGGAATCGCCTTGGCCTTCGCTTCCCGATCCCAGACCCGATGCTGCCCGATCGCCGCAAAGAACGACTTGGTCAGCGCTTTCACATCCTTGCCCTCGATCAGCCCGGCATCCACCTCCAGCTTCAACACATCCAGTAACTGCCTGGCGTCGCCTTGCAGCGCAATTGCCTTCAGGTGTTTGTAAGCCTCCAGCAGGTAATGCAACGCCACGCCGTCACCACTCAACACCTTGACCGACGCCGCGCCACCCGGCACGAACACCGCGTCGAACGCCACCGAAGGCAAACCTTCCATCGACGCATCAACCGCCAGGCTTTTGCCATCGGCTGTCTTTACCGGCGCCGAGGTCGGGCCGAGCAATTTGGCGTGCGCGCCTTCCGCTGCCAGAGCTTTCTTCATCGCATCGATCGCTGCACCATCGACACCATTGGCCGCCAGAATCGCCACTTTTCGCGTCTTGATGTTCTCCGGCAACAGGTTGGCCTGACTCAGGGCCGGCGAGTGATCCAAAGATGTCTTGCGTGCCTCGACCGTGCCTTTGGCCGGCGCTGGCAACCCAAGGTTGTGCGCCACGCGCTTGGCCAGTTCCAGGTCGATGTTGGCCAGAATCTCGTTCACTTCCCGGGCCCGAATGTGCTCCCGCTCAACCTTGCCCAGTTCGAAGCTGTAGGCCGAAATGATGTGTTCCTGTTCGTGCTTGCTCATGCTCTTGAAGAACAGCCGCGCCTGGGAGAAGTGATCGCTGAACGACTCGCTGCGCTGACGGATCTTGTTGGCGTCGATGCGTTCCGGGTAGCTTTCGAACCCGCCGTCCTGCGCGGCCGGTGGAGTTTCTTTCGGCCAGCCGCCATCAATCGAGTTCGGCTCGTAGGACGCGCGACCCTTGTCGATTACCGTGCGGTGCTGGGCATCGCGCTGGCCGTTGTGGAAGGGCGCGACCGGGCGATTGATCGGCAGCTCATGAAAGTTCGGCCCGCCGAGTCGGCTGATCTGTGTGTCGGTGTAGGAAAACAGCCGACCTTGCAGCAACGGGTCATTGGAGAAGTCGATGCCCGGCACGATATGGCCGGGGCAGAACGCGACCTGTTCGGTTTCGGCGAAGAAGTTGTCGGGGTTGCGGTTGAGGGTCATCTTGCCCAGCGGCGTGATCGGGACGATTTCCTCGGGAATCAGTTTGGTAGGGTCGAGGATGTCGAAATCGAAGTCGTGCTCGTTTTCCTCCTCGATGACTTGTACGCCAAGTTCCCATTCCGGGTAGTCCCCGGTCTCGATGGCCTCCCAGAGGTCGCGCCGATGGTAGTCAGTGTCTTTACCCGCCAGCTTCTGCGCTTCGTCCCACACCAGCGAACAGGTGCCGGCGGTGGGGCGCCAGTGGAATTTGACGAAGCGCGACTTGCCCTCGACGTTGATCAGCCGGAAGGTGTGCACGCCGAAACCCTGCATGCTGCGCAGGCTTTTCGGGATGGCCCGGTCGGACATGGCCCAGATGACCATGTGCGCCGATTCCGGCACCAGCGACACGAAGTCCCAGAACGTGTCGTGAGCCGAGCCGCCGGTGGGCATTTCGTTGTGCGGCTCGGGTTTTACCGCGTGGACGAAGTCGGGAAACTTGATCGCGTCCTGAATGAAGAACACCGGCATGTTGTTGCCGACCAGATCGAAGTTGCCTTCGTCAGTGAAGAACTTCACGGCAAAACCACGGACGTCGCGTACGGTATCGCCGGAGCCGCGTGGCCCTTGCACCGTGGAAAAGCGTACGAAAACCGGGGTTTTCTTCCCCGGGTCCCGTAGGAAACCAGCCTTGGTCAGCGCGGAATGGTTCTCGTAGGTTTGAAAGAAACCATGTGCACCCGTGCCGCGGGCATGGACGATACGCTCGGGAATCCGCTCATGGTCAAAGTGCGTGATTTTCTCACGCATGATGAAGTCTTCGAGAAGCGACGGCCCACGGGGCCCGGCCTTCAGCGTGTTCTGATTGTCAGCGATCTTCACACCCTGATTGGTGCGCAGGGCCTGGCCGGTGGCGTCGGAGCGAAACTTTTCCAGGCTGTCGAGTTTGGCGTTGGTGTTGGCGCGATCCGGGGTGTTGGTCCCGGCCAGTTGGCTTTTGTCGTTGGCAGGCTTTTTGGTACTCATCAGACGTAAACTCCTCGTTTGACCCCGGTCGCGCCGGGGCTCTTGAGTGGTTCCCGGGCACGGTACCCGGAGTTTCAAGTCGCTTAACTAGTGACTGACGAGGGTTTTTGCCGTTCCTTTTTTATGACCTTTGATCGCGTTATTGCCAAATGAAAGGTTGAATGCGGAATAAATGCTAATAACCTCTATACGGACAGGCTAAAATGCGCGCCCGGCTAACCGCTGATCCTTTTCCAACGCGCCCCACAAGGTTCGCTACGTGATCGAGTTTCAAAACGTCCATAAGACTTACCGCGTCGCCGGTAAGGACATCACCGCGCTGCATCCGACCAGTCTCTCCATCGAGAACGGTCAGGTGTTCGGCCTGATTGGCCATTCCGGTGCGGGAAAAAGTACCCTGCTGCGTCTGATCAATCGCCTGGAAGAATCCAGTGGCGGCAAGATCATTGTCGACGGCGAAGAAGTCACCGCGCTGGACGCCAACGGCCTGCGCCGTTTCCGTCAGCAAGTCGGGATGATCTTCCAGCACTTCAACCTGCTGGCGTCCAAGACCGTGGCCGACAACGTCGCGCTGCCGCTGACCCTCGCCGGTGAACTGTCCCGCGCCGAGATCGACCAGCGTGTGGCCGAGTTGCTCAAGCGCGTCGGTTTGTCCGATCACGCGAAAAAATTCCCGGCGCAGTTGTCCGGTGGCCAGAAGCAGCGCGTCGGTATTGCCCGTGCCCTGGCGACCAAGCCGAAAATCCTGCTGTGCGACGAAGCCACCAGCGCCCTCGACCCGCAGACCACCGCGTCGGTGCTGCAACTGCTGGCCGAGATCAACCGTGAGCTGAAGCTGACCATCGTGCTGATCACCCACGAGATGGACGTGATCCGCCGTGTGTGCGATCAGGTGGCGGTGATGGACGCCGGCGTGATCGTCGAGCAAGGCTCGGTGGCCGACGTGTTCCTGCATCCGAAGCACCCGACCACCAAGCGTTTCGTCCAGGAAGACGAGCAGATCGACGAAAGCGAGCAGCGCGATGACTTCGCTCACGTGCCGGGCCGCATCGTACGTCTGACCTTCCAGGGCGAAGCGACCTACGCGCCGTTGCTCGGAACCGTCGCCCGGGAAACCGGTGTGGACTACAGCATCCTGGCCGGTCGTATCGACCGCATCAAAGACATTCCTTACGGGCAATTGACCCTCGCCGTCACCGGTGGCGACATGGACGCGGCGTTCGCCCGCTTCACCGCCGCTGACGTTCACATGGAGGTGTTGCGCTAATGGCAGACCTGATGAGTTTCTTCACCAATATCGACTGGTACGAAATCTGGCTGGCCACTGGCGACACCATGATGATGCTCGGCGGTTCGCTGCTGTTCACCGTGTTGCTCGGCCTGCCGCTGGGCGTGTTGCTGTTCCTCTGCAGCCCGCGTCAGTTGCTTGAAGCCAAGGGCGTATATGCGCTGCTGTCGCTGGTGGTGAACATTCTGCGTTCGTTGCCGTTCATTATTCTGTTGATCGTGATGATCCCGTTCACCGTACTGATCACCGGCACCTCGCTGGGTGTGGCCGGTGCGATTCCGCCGTTGGTGGTGGGTGCAACGCCGTTCTTCGCGCGGTTGGTGGAAACCGCCCTGCGTGAAGTCGATCGCGGCATTATCGAAGCGACCCAGTCGATGGGCGCGACCACTCGGCAGATCATCATGAACGCCTTGTTGCCGGAGGCCCGTCCGGGCATCTTCGCGGCGATTACGGTGACGGCGATTACACTGGTTTCCTACACCGCAATGGCCGGTGTGGTCGGCGCCGGTGGCCTGGGTGACCTGGCGATTCGTTTCGGCTACCAGCGTTTCCAGACCGACGTGATGATCGTCACCGTGGTGTTGCTGCTGATTCTGGTGCAAGTGCTGCAAATGGCAGGCGACCGACTGGTCGTTCACTTTTCGCGCAAATAACCGGTTTTGTAATGACATGAGCCGGCCATTCGCTGGCAGGCGCCAGACGGGCGCCGTAAAAAGGAGTTAGCTGAATGAAAAAACTGATCGTTGCCCTGGCTGCCGTTGCAGCGTTCTCGGCTCACGCCGACGAAACCCTGACCGTTGCCGCCACCCCGGTGCCGCACGCGGAAATCCTCGAATTCGTGAAGCCGGTTCTGGCCAAAGAAGGCGTGGATCTGAAGGTCAAGGTCTTCACCGATTACATCCAGCCGAACGTGCAGGTGGCCGAGAAGCGTCTGGACGCCAACTTCTTCCAGCACCAGCCGTACCTCGATGAGTTCAACAAGGCCAAGGGCACCAGCCTGGTCGCCGTGACCGGCGTGCACCTGGAGCCGCTGGGCGCTTACTCCAGCAAGATCAAGAAGCTCGACGAGCTGCCAAGCGGCGCCAACGTGGTGATCCCGAACGACGCCACCAACGGCGGCCGTGCGCTGTTGCTGCTGGCCAAGGCTGGCGTGATCACCCTGAAGGATCCGACCAACATCCTGTCGACCGTCAAGGACATCGCCCAGAACCCGAAAGACCTGAAAATCCGTGAACTGGAAGCCGCGACCATCCCGCGCGTGCTGACCCAGGTCGACCTGGCGCTGATCAACACCAACTACGCGCTGGAAGCCAAGCTGGATCCGTCCAAGGACGCGCTGATCATCGAAGGCAGCGACTCGCCTTACGTGAACATTCTGGTGTCCCGTGCGGACAACAAGGACAGCGACGCCATGAAGAAACTGGCCGCTGCCCTGCACAGCCCGGAAGTGAAGAAATTCATTACCGAGAAGTACAAAGGCGCGGTGTTGCCGGCGTTCTAATCTGATCGTGCCCATGCTCTGCGTGGGCATGCATCCCCGGACGCTCCGCGTCCACTGGGACGCAGAGCGTCCCTTGCTGCATTCCCACGCAGAGCGTGGGAACGATCAAAAACGAAAAAGGGGACGCCAGTGGCGTCCCCTTTTTTGTGCATTCAGCGTTTACTTGCGGTTCAACATCACCGGCAACTGCGCGACCAGTTTGGCGTTGTTCAACGGCGCACGAATAAACCCACGCTGCGTCCCGTCCGGCCCGATCACCGCAAGGTTTCCGCTGTGATCAACGGTGTAGTTCGGCTTGCTGGTGTCCGCCGGAATGAACGGAATGCTCACCGCGTTGGCTACCTTCTGCAGCTCCTCGATCGACTTCGGTGTCAGGCCGATGAACTGCGGATCGAAGTAGCCCAGGTACTGCTTCAACTGCGCAGGGTTGTCGCGGTTCGGGTCGACGCTGACCAGCACGATCTGCAACTTGTCCACAGCATCCTTCGGCAATTCGCTCTTGATCTGGCGCAGTTGGGCGAGGGTGGTCGGGCAGATGTCCGGGCAGAAGGTGTAACCGAAGAACAGCAGGCTCCACTTGCCCTTGAGCTCGTTGACCGTGACCGGTTGGCCGTCCTGATTGGTCATCGTCACGTCCGGCAGGTTGCGGCTTTGCGGCAGCAGGATGATGCCGGCGTCGATCAGCGCCGTCGGGTCGCCCTGGCCCTTGCCGCTCAGCACTTTGTTGACGGTCAGGCCGAGGATCAGCGCGATCACGGCCACGAGGATGAAGACGGTTTTCTGGGTTCGAGTCATAGGTTCAACAGTAAGTAGTGGTCTACGAGCAGGGCGATGAACAGCAGAAACAAGTACCAGATAGAGTACTTGAAGGTGTTGATCGCCGCGTGCGGCCGAGTGCCACGGTACAGCACCACGGCCCATTGCAGAAACCTTGCGCCCAGGCCGAGGGCGCAGATCAGGTACAGCGCGCCGCTCATGTGGATCACGTACGGCAACAGGCTGACCGCCAGCAGGGCGAAGGTGTACAGCAGAATGTGCACCTTGGTGTAGTGCTCGCCGTGGGTGACCGGCAGCATCGGGATGTCGGCTTTCGCGTATTCCTCCTTGCGGTGGATCGCCAGCGCCCAGAAGTGCGGCGGGGTCCAGGCGAAGATGATCAACACCAGCAGCAACGGTTCGGCGCTGACGTGGCCGGTGGCGGCGGTCCAGCCAAGCAGCGGCGGTGCGGCGCCGGCGAGGCCGCCGATGACGATGTTCTGCGGCGTCGCGCGCTTGAGGAATCCGGTGTAGATCACCGCGTAGCCGAGCAGCGAGGCCAGGGTCAGCCACGCGGTCAGCGGATTGGTGAAGGTCAGCAGCAAGGCCTGGCCGAGCAGCGCCAGCACCAGTGCAAAGGTCAGTGCCGCCGTGGGCGAAACCCGGCCCTCGGCCAGCGGCCGTTTATGGGTGCGCGCCATGACGGCGTCGATGCGCCGGTCCACCACATGATTGACCGCCGCCGCACCACCGGCACACAGCGCGATCCCCAGGTTGCCGAACACCAGCACCGTCCACGGCACGCCAGCGCGGGTCGCGAGGAACATGCCGACCAGCGAGGTGATCAGCATCAGCACCACAACTTTCGGTTTGGTCAGCTCCAGATAGTCTCGCCACAACGCCTGCGCGGGACGTTCGCCGATCAGAATCGCCATGGCGTCTCTCCTTTTATCGTGATGGGCGCCGCCGACTGTTTACGCGGGCTCAGGTGCCAGCGCGCAAGCATCGGTTGCTTGACCCGAACCAGACTGGTTCGCGCGTGATAGTTGACCAGCACCATGGTCAGCAGCAGGGCAGCGCCGCCGGCGTTGTGCGCCACGGCCACCGGCAGCGGCAGGTGAAACAGCACGTTGCTGATGCCGAGGGTGATCTGCGCGCCGAGGGCGATCAGCACCAGCCCGGCCAGCCGCGTCATGCCCACGACTTTCAGTTGCCAGGCCAGACCGAGCAGGACAATCGTCACCAGCAGGGCGCCGATGCGGTGGGTCAGGTGAATCGCCGTGCGCGCATCGCTGTCGAGTTGCCCGCCGAGGTAATTGGGGCCGATGTGTTGGGTCAGGTGAAAGCCGTTGGCGAAGTCCGCCGGCGGCAGCCATTGGCCGTGGCAGGTCGGGAAGTCGATGCAGGCCACTGCCGCATAGTTGGAACTGACCCAGCCGCCGAGGGCGATCTGACCTATTACCAATAGCAGCCCGGCGGTGGCCCAATATTGAAGACGCTTGGGCACGGTCAGCGCCGGCAGCACGCCGGACAGTCTCAATGTCAGCAGAAATAGCAGGCTCAAGGTCGCGAAGCCTCCAAGCAAATGCCCGGTCACCACTTGCGGCCAGAGCTTGAGCGTCACCGTCCACATGCCGAACGCGGCCTGGGCGAACACCACCGCCAGCAGAAACAGCGGCAGCTTCAGCGGTTGGCCCGGATGACGGCGGTTAACCCACGCCCGCCCGGCCAGAATCGAGATCAGCATGCCGAGGGTGCCGGCGAAGTAACGGTGGATCATCTCGTTCCAGCCTTTGTGCGCCTCCACGGGCGAGTCGGGGTAATGCAGTTCGGCATGGGCCAGTTGGGCTTCGCTTTTCGGCACGCTGATAAACCCGTAGCAGCCGGGCCAGTCCGGGCAGCCGAGTCCGGCGTGAGTCAGGCGGGTGTAGGCGCCGAGCAGCACCACGATCAGTGCGAGCAGGGTGGCAAACAGCGCGAGGCGAAATCCAGGTTTGGCCATGACGATGCCCTTATCCGATGTTCGACAGTTTCAGCAGGTGGCGCAGGTCGTTGAGCAGATCCTTGCCCTTGACGCTCGGGTCGTAGCGCAGCACGAGATTGCCGTGGGGATCGACGATCCACAGCTGTGGCGTGGTTTTGTCACCGGTGGCTTTGCCGAACGCGGCGGTGTCCAGCGGATAGCGTTGCAGTTGCGGATATTCGCGGCTCAGCTTGGCTTCGTAGTCGGCCGTCAGCGGTTGCGCGGAAGCGAGTGCATGGCTGGCGCGACCGGCATCGCGGCCGAGGCCGATCTGAATCTGCCGCGCCAGGTACACCAGTTGCTGGCAGTCCACCGCGCAGTCCTTCGGCGCGGTTACCAGCATCTGCCAGCGTTCTTCGTCAGCCGCTACGCCGAGGTCGGCACGGCTCTGGCCGTTGCCGATCAGTTCACCGTGATAGCTGCGACCGTCCGGCACCCAGAACTGCAGCTTGTACATGCCGGTGGCGAGGATCATCGGGCCGATCACGCCGAGCAGGATCAGCAGCAGTTGAATGCGGCCGCGACGGCGACTGGCCGGGGCTTTTGCTTCAGACATGCTGGGTGGATTCATGGCCGCTCCCATGGTGTTTCTCCTTTGCGTTGTGCCAGCCGAGATAGAGGTAAAGACCGAACAGGGCGGTGGCCATGGCGAACCACTGCACGGCGTAACCGAGGTGTTTTTCCGGGCCCATGGCAACCACCGGCCAGTCGACCTGATAGCTGGCGGGGCCGGGTTCTGCGCGTAATTCATAGGCGAAGCCGTCGCGCTCGAGGGTTTTCCACCATTTGGCGGGTTCGACGGCGGTGACGGTTTGCGGCCAGGTGCTGCTGACCGGGTCGGCGTGCAACTGGAAGGTCGCGCCGGGGGCGACATACACCCAGGCGTCGACATTCACGGCATCGGCCGGTGTCTTGAATTGCGGGGTAACGCGCCGGTCCGGCCACGGCAGCCAGCCACGATTGACCAGCAGCCACAGGCCGGTGCGCTGATCCTGAAACGGTTGCAGCAGCTCGACGCCGACCTTGCCGTCACGTTGACGGTTGTCCAGCAGCAGGCTGTGGGCGGCATCGAACTGGCCGTGCAGATGCACCCGGCGAAAGGCCGGATCGGTGCTGTGCACGAGCTCGGTGCTGGCCATCGGTTCGGCGGCGCGGCGTTCGGCGTAGCTGGCGAGCAGGGCGGTTTTCTCCGCGCCCCGGCCCAACTGCCAGAAACCCAGCGAAATCAGCAGCGGCAGCAGCAAGGCGACCACCAGCGTCGGCACGACGCCCGGCCGAAAGCGCTTCATGGCCGCGCCAGAAAAGCAGTGAATGCGACCGCTATACTTGATTGCATCGCCTGTACCCCCGGAGTCTTCCCATGCTCAAAGCAGCTATCGTCCTGATGCTGATTGCCACGGTGATCAGCCTGTTCAGCGGCCTGTTTTTCCTGGTCAAGGACGACAGCAGCTCGAATCGCCTGGTCATCGCCTTGAGTGTTCGGGTGGCATTGGCCGCTTGCACCGTCGGCTTGATTGCCTGGGGTTTCTACAGCGGCCAACTGGTGTCGCACGCGCCTTGGTAGCTCTGTCCTTCAGAGCACGTAAACGAAGATGAACAAGCCGATCCACACCACATCGACGAAGTGCCAGTACCAGCTCGCGGCTTCGAAGCCGAACTGGTGCTCGTTGTCGAAGTGGCCGCGCATGATCCGCATCAGCATCACGAACAGAATGATCGTGCCGATGGTCACGTGGGCGCCGTGGAACCCGGTGAGCATGAAGAACGTCGCGCCGTAGATGCCGGAACCGAGGGTCAGGCCCAGCTCGTGATAGGCGTGCATGTACTCCTCGGCCTGCAAGGCGAGGAAGCCGCAACCCAGCAGCACGGTGATCAACAGCCACAGCTTCAGCGCACCGCGATGACCTTTCTTCAGGGCGTGGTGAGCGATGGTGATGGTCACGCTGGAGCTCACCAGCAGGATGGTGTTGATCAGCGGCAGGCCCCACGGGCTGATGACTTCCTTGGGCGGCGGGAACAGTTTCGGATCCGGCGTGTGCAATAGCGGCCAGGTGAACTGGAAGTTCGGCCAGAGCATGTGGGCGATGCCTTTGGTACCTTCGCCGCCCAACGCCGGACCGGAAATGTGCCGCACATAGAACAGCGCGCCGAAGAAGGCGATGAAGAACATCACCTCGGAGAAGATGAACCAGCTCATGCCCCAGCGGAACGAGCGGTCCAGCTGCGGGCTGTACAACCCCGCGCGGCTTTCCTTGATCACTGTGCCGAACCAGCCGAACAGCATGTACGCCAGCAACAGGCCACCGACGAAAAAGATCAGCGGGCCGTGGGATTCAGGGCGCGCTGCCTTCAGATCGTTGAACCAGGTCGCCAGGCCGTACACCGTGGTGACCATGCCGATGGTCGCGACGATCGGCCATTTGCTCTGGGCCGGGACGTAATAGTGCTCATGAGTTGCCATTTATTGTTCTCCTTATCGGGCACGCTTAACCGCCAGTGTTTGCAGCCACCGGAGGATGTCGGGCGGTGATATCGAACAGCGTGTAGGACAGCGTCAGGTGCTTCACGTCCTTGGGCATGTCGCGGTCAACGATGAAACGCACCGGCATCTCGATCTGCTGACCGGGCTGCAGCACCTGCTGGGTAAAGCAAAAACATTCGGTCTTGTGGAAATACGCCGCCGCTTCGCTCGGGGCGATGCTCGGTACGGCCTGGGCGCTCATCGGTTTGTCGGTGGGATTGCGCGCGATGAAGATCATCTCGTTGACCGCGCCGGGGTTGGCCGTCAGTTCGTCATGCTTGGGATAGAAATCCCAAGGCATGTCGACATTGTTGGTCGACAGGAACTGCACCCGCACCTGCCGGGACTTGTCCACAACCTGCTCGCCTTCGTACTGCCCGGCGGTCTTGCCGTTGATGCCGAACGCCTTGCACATCACGTCGTAGATCGGCACCAGGGCAAAACCGAAGACAAACATCGCCACCACCACGCCGAGCAGTCGGGTCACCAGTTTCTTTAGCGATATCGAGTCAGCCATGGCGGCGGCCCTCAAGGGCTAGGGGTTTCATTTCACTTCCGGCGGCGTGGTGAAGGTGTGATACGGCGCCGGCGACGGCACGCTCCACTCCAGGCCTTCGGCGCCATCCCACGGTTTGGCCGGTGCCGGCTCGCCGCCGCGGATGGTCTTGATCACGATGAACAGGAAGAAAATCTGCGTGGCGCCGAACATGAACGCGCCGATCGACGAGACCATGTTGAAGTCGGCGAACTGCAGGTTGTAGTCCGGAATCCGCCGTGGCATCCCCGCCAGTCCCACGAAGTGCATCGGGAAGAAGGTCAGGTTCATGCCGACGAAGGACAGCCAAAAGTGCAGCTTGCCCAGGGTCTCGTCGTACATGTGGCCGGTCCATTTCGGCAGCCAGTAATAAGCCGAGGCGAAGATCCCGAAGATCGCCCCCGGCACCAGCACGTAGTGGAAGTGCGCCACCACGAAGTAGGTGTCCTGGTACTGGAAATCCGCCGGGGCGATGGCCAGCATCAGCCCGGAGAAACCGCCGATGGAGAACAGGATCACGAACGCCACGGCAAACAGCATCGGCGTCTCGAAGGTCAGCGAGCCTTGCCACATGGTGCTGGCCCAGTTGAACACCTTCACCCCGGTCGGCACCGCGATGAGCATCGTCGCGTACATGAAGAACAGCTCGCCCACCAGCGGAATGCCCACCACGAACATGTGGTGCGCCCAGACGATGAACGACAGGAACGCGATGCTCGCCGTGGCGTAGACCATCGAGGTGTAGCCGAACAGCGGCTTGCGCGAGAAGGTCGGGATGATCTGGCTGACGGCGCCGAAGGCCGGCAGGATCATGATGTACACCTCGGGGTGGCCGAAGAACCAGAACACGTGCTGGAACAGCACCGGGTCACCGCCACCGGCGGCACTGAAGAAACTGGTGCCGAAGTGGATGTCCATCAGCATCATCGTCACGCACCCGGCCAGTACCGGCATCACCGCGATCAGCAGGAACGCGGTGATCAGCCAGGTCCAGACGAACAGCGGCATTTTCATCAGCGTCATGCCGGGGGCGCGCAGGTTGAGGATGGTGGCGATCACGTTGATCGCGCCCATGATCGAACTGATCCCCATCAAGTGGATGGCGAAGATGAAGTAGGTCACGCTTTCCGGCGCATAAGTCGTGGACAGCGGCGCGTAGAAGGTCCAGCCGAAGTTCGGCCCGCCGCCGGCGGTGAACAGGGTCGAGACCAGCAGCAGGAACGCCGCCGGCAGCAGCCAGAAGCTGAAGTTGTTCATCCGTGGCAGCGCCATGTCCGGTGCGCCGATCATCAACGGGATCATCCAGTTGGCGAGGCCGACGAACGCCGGCATCACCGCACCGAACACCATCACCAGCCCGTGCATGGTGGTCATCTGGTTGAAGAACGCCGGTTCGACGATCTGCAGACCGGGCTGGAACAGCTCGGCACGGATCACCATGGCGAACGAGCCGCCGAGCAGGAACATGCAGAACGCGAACCACAGGTACAACGTGCCGATGTCCTTGTGGTTGGTGGTCAGCACCCAGCGCATCAGGCCTTTGGCGGGGCCGTGGGCGTGGTCGGCATGACCGTGGTCATCGATGACAGCGCTCATGGCCGGTCTCCTTCAAGTGAGTGGACTTGGCAGGCCGGGGCGCCTTGCCCCGGCCGGTTCACGAAGTACGCAATAGACCGGCTCATTTGCTTTCCGCCTGTTTCAGCTCCAGCACTTCTTTTGGCGTGACCATGTCGCCCTTGTTGTTGCCCCAGGCGTTACGTTCGTAGGTCACGACCGCTGCGATATCGACTTCCGAGAGTTGCTTGCCGAACGCCGCCATGGCGGTGCCCGGTTTGCCGAAGTACACGCGGTGCAGGTGATCGGCTTTCGGCCCGGTGGCAATCGGCGAGCCCTTGAGCGCCGGGAACATCGGCGGCAGGCCCTGGCCTTCGGCCTGGTGACAGGCTACGCAGGTGGTGTGGTAGATCTTGTCGCCGCGCTCCTTGAGCTCGTCGAGGGTCCATTCCTTGCTCGTCAGCTCTTTGAGCTGCGCAGCCTCGGCCTTGCGATCGGCGAGCCATTTTTCGTAGTCCGCTTTCTCTTTGACCTCGACCACGATCGGCATGAAGCCGTGATCCTTGCCGCACAGCTCGGCGCACTGGCCACGGTAGAGGCCGGGCTTGTCTATGCGCGTCCAGGCTTCATTGACGAACCCGGGGATCGCATCGCGCTTGACCGCGAAGGCCGGCACCCACCAGGAGTGGATCACGTCGGCAGAGGTGACGAGGAAACGCACCTTGGCCCCGGTCGGCAGCACCAGCGGCTTGTCGACCTCGAGCAGGTAATGCTCGCCCTTGGCTTCCTTGTTGTGAATCTGTTCGGCGGGGGTGGCCAGGTTGCTGAAGAACTCGACGTCCTGGCCCAGGTATTTGTAGTGCCACTTCCACTGATAGCCGGTGATCTGGATATCGATATCCGGCTCACTGGTGTCGTACATGCGGATCAGGGTGGCGGTCGCCGGAACCGCCATCGCCACCAGGATCAGCAGCGGGACGACGGTCCAGAGAATCTCGACGGTGGTGCTTTCGTGGAATTTTGCGGCGACCTGCCCGGTAGAACGGCGGTGCACCATCATCGACCAGAACATGGCGCCGAAGACGATGATCCCGATCACCACACAGATCCAGAAAATGGTCATGTGCAGGTCGAATACTGCGTGACTGATTTCAGTCGCTCCAGGCGCCATATTCACAGTCCAGGCAGCGTGCACCGGGCTGAAAATCGACCACAACAGGAGGCCCATCCAGACGTGTGGATGTCGCATCATTGCGGGTTCCCCTTATCGTTCTTGTTATCCCGCCGGCTTTCGCCTGCGGCAAGGGAGCGGCTGCATCAGACTACGAACTTGAATCGCCGGGCCTTGCTGCGGGTGCAGTCGGGCGTCATCAGCTAACTCCATTCAATGGCGAGTATAGACAGCGGCTGAAAAATGCAATGCGCGGACGTCAATCGAGTGAAACAGCTGGCACTTGCGTTCCGGGGCACGAATGGAGAAGGATGCAGACGAGTGGTGGCAAACCGATATAACGCAGGTGTATCAAGGATGAAATAATTATGACAAATGCGTCTTAGCATTTTTCGTAAGCCAGCTAAGTTATGTCTTCCCTATTTCATTGCCTTGTTTCCTGGAGTTTTCATGAACACCGCCGCATTGCGCGAGCAGATCCACATAGCCCGACAACACGAGATTGAAACCGGAAAGCTGACCCGTCAGCTGGAAGCCCAACTGCAACACCTGCACCCGGCGATCCAGTTGCCGGAAACCGACGCCAATGGCGTGCTGACGCGTTTTGTCGCCGCCTACATCGATGAAGTGCCAGACCTGCTGGATGCAGCCAATGAAGTCGCCAGGGAAGCGGGAATCGAGTCACAGATCAAACCGGTGCTGAAAATCGCCGAACAGTACTTTCTCCAGCCGCCGGTCGGCCTGGACAGTCTGCTGGACGAAGCCTATCTGGCGCACCGCTTTGTCGAAGAGGTCAACGACCTGTACATCAAGCATTTCGGCCAGCCACTGATCCCCCTGGACATGACGGTCGCCAATCTGATTGCTCACCAGTTGCTCGGTGAGGAATTTGCCAATCAACTTGATGAAGTGGTGCACCACGCGGTGGACAGCATGCTCGACGACGACAGCTTTGCGCTGGAGTCGGTGGAAGCCTACCGCGAGAAACTCAGCAGCCCGGACACCGGTGCGGCGTGGAAACGCTGGCCGTGCATGAGTCGCCGTCTGGGCGTGGGCCTGGAACTGGATCAGCCTGCGGCTTGATCTCTGCGCAAACGATTGGGGGAACAGATTGCTCTGTTCCCCCAAATGTTTTCAGCCTGCCGCACCGATCCCGGTGGTGGTACGGATTCGTCCCTCAAGCCGTCGCTTCAATCCCCGCGACTCGATCAACAGCTTCGAACCCTTGGCCGCATTGGCCCGGCCCCACTCTTCCAGCAATTCCAGACACGAATGGTCGATGTAGCTCAGGTTGTTGAGTGGCACGTGCACCGTCGTGCCCGCAGGAATGCTGCCGAGCACCTGAGTCAGCGCCGGCACTTTGAGGAATGTTGCCGCGCCCACCAGACGCAACTCCATTTCCCCGTCCTGCGGCAGATCGATCAGGCTGATCTTCAGCCGCGAAGCCTTGAACGCCAGTTTCACCAGGGTCAAACCGAAACCGATCAGCACGCCGGTCAACAGGTCGGTGAAAATGATCGCCAGCGCCGTCGCGGCGTAGGTGAACATCGGCATCCGGCCATACCGCCCCAGACCGCGAAAGGCTTTCAGATCCACCAGTTTGAAACCGGTGTAGACCAGCACCCCAGCCAGGCTCGCCACCGGAATGCTTTGCAGCACACTCGACAGCAACAACACGAAGGCCAACAGCCACAGGCCATGGAAAATCGTCGAGTAGCGCGTGGTGGCGCCGGCCTGGACGTTGGCCGAGCTGCGCACTATCACCCCGGTCATCGGCAGCGCGCCGACCAGCCCGCAGAGCATGTTGCCGACCCCTTGCGCCGACAGTTCGCGGTCGAAGTCCGAGCGCGGGCCGTTGTGCATGCGATCCACCGCGGCGGCGGAGAGCAGGGTTTCTGCGCTGGCGATGAAGGCCACGGCAAACGCGGCAATCAGCAGGGTCGGATCGGCCAGGCTCAGCAGATCCGCCGGTTTCAGCCAGTCGATGGCTTCTGCCAGGTTCGCCGGTACTTCAACCCGCTTCACTTGCAGCGCCAGCAACAGACTGGCGCCTGTCGCCAGCCCGACACCGAGCAGCGCGCCGGGAATGAAACGCAGTGAATGTGGACGGCATTTCTCCCACAGCCACATCACGGCGATGGTCGATAGCCCGAGCAACCCGGCCTGCCATCCAAACGACGGCAAGGCCTGGGCCACCGCACCGGGGAACGCTGTGAGGTTGTCCAGCCCCGAGGGCTTCGGCGCGGCATCCAGCATCACATGCACTTGCGAGAGCACAATCAGCACGCCGATCCCGGCGAGCATCCCGTAGACCACCGCTGGCGCCGTGACCCGAAACCAGCAACCGAGCTTCAGGCGCCCGGCCACCAGTTGCAGCAATCCCGCCAACAACAGGATCGGCCCGAGCATCTCGATCCCGTGCTGGCGCACCAGCTCGAACACCAGCACCGCCAGACCCGCTGCCGGCCCGCTGACCTGCAACGGCGAACCCGCCAGCCAACCCACCACCAGTCCACCGATGATCCCGGTGATCAAACCTTTGGCCGGCGGCAGCCCCGAAGCAATCGCAATGCCCATGCACAGTGGCAGGGCGACCAGAAACACCACCACCGAAGCCAGCAGCTCCCGTGGCAACACAGCTTTCAATTGAGCCGCACGCATGATGACTCTCCCGAAGTTTTCTTCAGGCGTGGCGAAGCCTGGCCGCTGAAACAGCGACCGGCGTCAGACCACACGGATTTTTAGGAGGATTTAGAAGCGCGCTTTGGGCGTCGCCACCGGAATCGGATGGCTGCCATCGAGCGGCAGGAAGCGTCCCTGATCCGCGTCGTAAGCTTTGATTTCGCTGGTTTCGATGTTGTAGACCCAGCCATGGATGAACAGATGACCGTTCGCCATGCGCGAGGCTACCGAAGGATGGGTACGCAAGTGCTGCAGTTGGGCGATGACGTTTTCCTCGGTGAGGATCGGCATGCTTTCTTTTTCGTCGGTGCAGTTGCAGTTGTCATGCACCATGGTTTTCGCGACTTCGGCATGGCGCAGCCAGGCTTTGACTGTCGGCATCTTTTCCAGGCTGTCCGGATTGAGCACTGCGCGCATGGCGCCGCAATCGGAGTGGCCGCAAATGATGATGTGCTGCACGCCAAGCGCCAGTACCGCGTATTCGATGGCGGTGGAAACGCCACCGTTCATCTGGCCGTAGGGCGGAACGACGTTGCCGACGTTACGGGTCACGAACAGATCGCCGGGGGAGCTCTGGGTGATCAGTTCCGGGACGATGCGCGAGTCGGCGCAAGTGATGAACATCGCCCGTGGCGACTGGGCCGTGGCGAGTTTCTTGAAGAGTTCTTCCTGTTGCGGAAAGACCTCATGATGAAAATGCAAAAAGCCGTCAACGATATGTCGCAGCGCTGCATCGGCGGATTCCGCCCCAGGGACGGCTTGCGCCGACGCAGCCAACGGCTGTTTATCCTTGTCACTCATGATTCATCCTCTTTGGCGGATTCGGGGAGTCGTTCCCGTGTATTCCGGTATGAAGCCAGTGGCTGTTTAAAAACATCCGGGTCATCCCGACCCGTCAGTCACTCGATGAACAAGGTAACCGCCGAAACTTAACTCAAACTGAATCAAGCGCTCTAGAACGTGTGTTCCAGGTCACAAAAAACGTGACCAGCGTAACCGGGCAAGCAATTCCCTCCACTCAACCATAGGCCAATTGTCCCTAAATCAGCGCCATCTGGCGACCCGGCGGACAAAAGGCTGTGCAATCCAGATTGAAACCTTCGCGGTGATTGAGTCCCAGGCGTTTCAACGCCTTGGCGAAGCGTTGCGCGAGCAGGTCGGCGAACGGCCCTTCACCGCGCATCCGTGCGCCAAAACGGCTGTCGTACAGCTCGCCGCCACGACTCTGGCGGATCAGGCTCAGCACATGGGCGGCGCGCTGCGGGTAATGTGCTTCAAGCCATTCCTCGAACAGCGGCGCCACTTCCAGCGGCAGGCGCAGCATCATGTACGCGGCGCTCTGGGCACCGGCGGCGTGGGCTTCGGTCAGCAGGCTTTCGATTTCGCTGTCGTTGATCATCGGAATCATCGGCGAGCACAGCACACCGACCGGGATACCCGCTTCGCGCATCACCCGGATCGCCCGCAACCGGGCCTTGGGCGCGGCGGCGCGGGGTTCGAGAATGCGTTTGAGCTCATCGTCCAGGGTGGTGAGGCTGATCATCACCGCCACCAGCCGTTGCTGCGCCAGTTCGGTGAGCAGATCGAGGTCACGCAGGATCAGCGAGCCCTTGGTGACGATGGTCACCGGGTGCCGGTAGCGCAGTAATACTTCGAGGGTCTGGCGAGTGATTTTGTGTTCGCGTTCGATCGGTTGATACGGGTCGGTATTGGAGCCCAGATTGATCGGCGCACATTGATAGCCTTTTTTCCCAAGCTGCTCTTCCAGCACCTGGGCGGCGTTGGTCTTGGCGATCAGCTTCGTTTCGAAATCCAGCCCCGGCGACATGTCCCAATAGGCGTGGCTCGGCCGCGCGTAGCAATAAATGCAGCCATGTTCGCAACCGCGATAGGGATTGATCGAGCGGTCGAAGGGCAAGTCCGGCGAGCTGTTGCGGGTGATGATGGTTTTCGCTGTTTCGATGCTGACTTCGGTGCCCTGGGTCAGTGGCACTTCCTGATACCAGCCATCGTCTTCGGCCACCGAACGACTGGGTGCGAAGCGGTTGTGCGGGTTGGTCGCGGTGCCGCGACCGCGCGGGGGCAAGAGGCTGGTCATCACAGGTGTCCTTTGTCTGTATATGCATACAGTATCCGCAAGGTGGCAGATGATCCACTACCGTTCGGCCGTCCATCAAGAAATCGCGCGGTTAGTTGTAAGTTTATTTAGATGTAAAGTTGTAGTTGCGAAAATTAAAGAAACATAAGTTGGCTGTTCGTTTACTGTTCAAGTTCGTAGTATTCACTCCGCTTCACAACACTTGATCATATAAAAGACAAAAGGAATTGATGATGTCGTTTTTTAATTCGCGCGGTATTTTTCTGCAATTGATGCAACCCGGCCCATCGGAGCCCAATACACTGGTTTCCATGGAACTTGCGCGTAAAGAGTTGGGTTGGGATGCCGAAGCCGGCGTACAGACTGAAATGCTGGTTGACCCGATTTTCGTCACCGCGACCTCCAGGGATGGCGGCCATACCTTCAGCATTGGCCGTCTGGAGCACGATGTGGATCGCGACGGTGAGATCGGTGAGCAGGATCGAGCCAAGCTGGTTGCCCTGGCCAAAGCCTATGCCAGTATTACCAATCCGTAACAACTATTGAATGAACAACCCCTGCATGATTGATCATGCAGGGGTTGTTGTGCTTAGTTGTGACTGGTTACTTGTCCAAGGTCGCCGGCTGATGTTGTAGTCATATCGTCGGTTCGTAACTTGGCAACATCTTTCGCAGTAATGGCGGAGGCCTTGTTACCCCAACTTCCACGAATAAAACTCACGACATCCGCCACTTCCTGATCCGACAGACGCCAGGCGAAGCCAGGCATGGTGAAGGTCGACGGAGCAGTGTGCGTCGCAGGCAGCGTGCCGCCCTTGAGCACGATGTGGATCAGCGACGTCGGGTCTTCCGATTGCAACACCGGGTTGCCCGCCAGCGCCGGGAACACCCGGGTGTAACCGTGGCCATCGGTGCGGTGGCACGCCGCGCAGTTGTCGATGTACACCGACGCGCCACGCTGACTGTCATCACCGTTCCATAAAGCCTTGGCGGCTTTCTCGTCGTACTGATGTGGCTGGTCGGCAGGATCATTGGCCGGCAGCGACTTCAGGTATCGGGCGATCGCAGTCAGGTCGGCGTCGGTCATGTACTGCATGCTGTGGGTGACCACGTCGCTCATGCCGCCGAACACCGCACTGCGGTCGCTGCGGCCGGTCTTGAGGAACTGCACCAGTTGCTCCTCGCTCCAGCCGCCGAGGCCGTCCTTGTGGTCGCCACGCAGGTTCTTGGCGATCCAGCCTTCCAGCGGCGCGCTGCCTGACAGAAAACTGCTGCCTTCGGCCGCGCTCAGGGATTTTTCCTGCATGGTCAGGGCCCGTGGCGTATGGCAGGCGCCGCAATGTCCGAGGCCTTCTACCAGATACGCCCCACGGCTGACGACGGCATCGTCCGACGCGGGTTTGTAGTCCTCGACCTTCGGCGCAAACAACCAGCGCCAGCCCATCAGCGGCCAGCGCATGCTCAATGGCCACGGGATGTCGCTGGCCTTGTTCTCCTGCGCCACCGGTGCAACGCCGTGCATGAAATAGGCGTAGAGCGCCTGCATATCATCCTGACTGACACGGGCGTAGGACGGGTACGGCATCGCCGGGTACAAGGTACTACCGTTTTTGGCGACGCCATGACGCACAGCCTGGTCGAACTCCTCGAAGCTGTAGCCGCCCAGCCCGGTGTTGTCCGGGGTGATGTTGGTCGAGTAGATCGTGCCGATCGGGGTTTCCATCGGCAGGCCGCCGGCGAACGGCTTGCCGTCCTTGGCCGTATGGCAAGCCACGCAGTCACCGGCACGGGCGAGGTATTCACCTTTTTTGATCAAGGATTGATCAACTTCGGCGCCGTAAAGGGAAGCGCTGCCGAGCAGTGCCAGGGTCGCGATAACGAGAGTTTTCATGGTCATCGCTCCTTAAGCCTGAACCAGCGGGCCGGGGTTTTTCAGGTATTGCTCGCGGATCGCTTTCGCCGACCAGTAGGTCAGCGCGGCGACCAGCCCGGTCGGGTTGTAACCCAGGCCCTGCGGGAATGCCGACGCGCCCGGGACAAACACGTTGTGCACGTCCCAGCTCTGCAAGTAGCGGTTCAGCGCGCTGGTCTTCGGATCGGTGCCCATGATCGCGCCACCGTTGAGGTGGGTGGTCTGGTACGACGCAGTGTTGAAGTGCTCACCGACTTTCTTGCCAAGCACGGCAATGGCTTTCGGGCCCATGGCTTGCGCGACCTTGCCCATTTTTTCGACCATGAAGCGGTTCATCTTGATGTCGTTTTCCTGCCAGTCGAAGGTCATCCGCAGCAGCGGCAGGCCGTAGGCATCGCGGTACACCGGGTCCAGATCGAGGTAGTTGCCCCGGTAGGACTGATGCGCGCCGTGAGCGTCCATCGACACTTGGTGGGTGTAGTAATCGGCGGTCGCGCGTTTCCAGTCGCTGCCCCAGGCCGGGGTGCCCGGCGGGTTGGAGGTGCCGGCAATCGGACGGCTGCCGGCCTGGTTGACCCACATCGGCGAGCCCCCGACGAAACCGTGTGGCCCGTGGTCGAAGTTGTCGGCGTTGAAGTCGTCCAGCGCCACGCCGTTGCCGCCGGCGCCGATGAAGTTGTTGGTGTGGGTGTCCTTGTCAAAGAACGCCTTGATGGTCGCCATGTTCTGGTAGGCGAAGTTACGCCCGACTACACCTTCGCCGCTGACCGGGTCGTACGGTTTGCCGATGCCGGAGAGCAGCATCAGGCGCACGTTGTGCAACTGGAACGCGCCGAGGATCACCAGATCCGCCGGTTGCTCGATCTCGCGACCCTGGCCGTCGATGTAGGTGACGCCGGTGGCTTTGGTTTTCGTGCTATCGAGATTGACCCGCAGGACGTGGGCGTTGGGCCGCAGTTCGAAATTCGGCAGCGGTTTCAGCGCCGGCAGAATATTCACGTTCGGCGACGCCTTGGAATACATGTAGCAAACGTAGCCGCTGCAGAAGCCGCAGAAGTTGCACGGGCCCATCTGCGCGCCGTAAGGGTTGGTGTACGGCCCTGACGTATTCGCGGAAGGCAGGTTGTAGGGTTTGTAACCGACTTCGGTAGCCGCTTTGCCGAACAGTTGTGCGGAAACCGTGTTCTTCTGCGCTTCCAGCGGAAACGGGTTCGAACGATCCGGCGCGTATGGGTTACCGCCCTTGCCCTGGCCGACCAGTTGGCCTTTCACGGTCCAGGCCTGGCCGGAGGTGCCGAAGACTTTTTCGGCGAAATCGAAGAACGGTTCCAGTTCTTCATAGCTGACGCCGAAGTCCTGGATGGTCATGTCCTTGGGGATGAAGCTTTTGCCGTAACGCTCTTCGTAGTGGCTGCGCATGCGCAGCTCGATTGGATCGACACGAAAGTGCACGCCCGACCAGTGCAGCCCGGCGCCGCCCACGCCATTGCCCGGCAGGAACGCGCCCAACTGGCGGTTCGGCAGGGCGATGTCATTGACGCTGTGACGGATGGTGACGGTCTCTTTGGAGATGTCCTGGAAGAGTTTTTTCCGCACGCTGTAGGTGAGTTCGTCGATCACCTGGGGATAGTTGCCGTCAGGGTAGGTGTCCTGCATCGGCCCGCGTTCCAGCGCCAGCACGTTGAGACCGGCTTCGGTCAGCTCCTTGGCCATGATTGCGCCTGTCCAGCCGAAACCGACGATCACTGCGTCGACCTTCTTCATTACCGTTGCCATGCTCACGCCCTCTCGCCGCGAATCGAAACTGCCGGGAAGGGGTATTGCTCGTTACGTTCCACCCAATCCATGAAATCGGCGCGGGCGCCGGGGAAGCCGATCATGGTCCAGCCGACCATGCCTTTATTGCCACCGTGGATCGGGTCGCAGAAGAACCCCTCCTTGGTGTTTTGCAGCAAAAGATTGAAGAAAATCTTCGCGGGAACAGCGTCGAATTGCGGTTTTCCGGCTTCAAGCTGCTTGAGCAGATCGTCTCGGGTAGCGCTGTCTTGCTCGGCAAATGTTTTGCCATTGAGGGATTTTGCCCACTGATCCGTGGCGGCGATGCCGAGGCGATAGATCTCTTTTGGCACCAGTTTGCTCTGCCAGCCCATCTCGGGCGCAGCGTCGGCATTGAACGGGCCTTGCATGTACCAGAGAGCACCGGCGGCGTACGGCGTGTTCATCTGACGGTCGATGTATTCCGGCACGCCAGCCTCGAGAGCGCCAGGGCCCTGGGCATCGTTGGGGATCAGTTGCGCGACGGCGGCATTGATGAATGCCCACTCTTCGGCGGTGAAGTAGTTCGGCTGATAGACGCCCGCGTCAGCGCCGGCCGGTTTTGCCGGTGCCGCAGCCGGTGCGCTTTCCGGGGCGGCTTGCAGCACGCTGCTACCGAGTCCGGTGCCGGCGAGGGTGACCACCGGGATCAGGGTCAGGGATTTGCGCAAAAACTCACGCCGCGGGTTGTCTCGATCTTGATCAGACATGGGGTACACCTCATCAGGCATTGATGGTTATCAGCCGCTTCTGGGGACGGCTTTTGAGTGGTCGGTTGCGACGTGGCCGGAAATGACCCGGAAAAGGGGGACGCGTCTGCAACATGATGTGACAAATGGTAGCAGCCTAACCAACCGGATGAATCGATTCAGCCGAAAAAAAGCCCGGATTTGCGACGAAGGATGTCCCTGGCTTCACGTTTCTTTGACAAACGCCTCACAGGGATTTGACTGGACAACCCTCAAGCTGCGGCCCTCACTGACGAATCCCACACGGTCACCACTCAGCATGTCCTTGAAGCGTTTTTCCTCTGCGATCTGTTTCTCGCTGCTTGCCCTGCTCGGCTCGATCCCGGCCCATGCCGCAGATGCGCCGGTTTCTCGTCCTCCGGAATGGGCGCAACCGGTCGAAGTGAAATACAACTTCTTTCAGATGTCGCCCACGCTTTATCGCAGTGCGCTGCCTGACGCCGGTGCCGTGCCGTTGCTGCAAAACCTGAAAGTGGCCACGGTCATCAACTTTCTGCCGGAAGCGGATTCGAGCTGGCTGAACGCTCCTGGCATCAATCAGGTGCAACTGCCGTATCGCACCAATCATGTCGATGACAGCGACGTGCTCAAGACCTTGCGCGCGATCCAGACCGCCGAAGCCAACGGCCCGGTGTTGATGCATTGCAAGCACGGCTCCGACCGCACCGGCCTGATGGCCGCGATGTACCGCATCGTGGTGCAGGGCTGGAGCAAGGAAGACGCCCTGAACGAAATGACCCAGGGCGGTTTCGGTGAAAGCGGTCACTTCAAGGACGGCGTTCGCTACGTCATGCAGGCTGATGTCGAGAAGCTGCGTACCGCGCTGGCCAATGGCGATTGCAGCACCAGTGCGTTCGCTACTTGCTCGATGAAGAGCTGGTTCCAGACCGTCAATCTGAAGTAACCCGCCGGATGATCGAACGGCCGGCACCCACGTCTTCACTGACCGGCCGGCCGACGAATGCTTCTACCGCTTCCAGCAAGGGGCGTCCGGCCCCGGGTGCAAAGAACGTTTCGCGTAATGCCCGGCCGGTTTGCGCGTTGAACACCCAGTCGCGGCTGAAACGCTTGAACGCTTCCTGAGCCAGCACTCCCGACCAGATATAGGCATAAACCGACGCGTCGTACTGGGTCACCATGTAATCGAAACCATTGGCGAACCGGTGACCGTCCGGTAGTTGCAGGTGAGCCATTGTCCGCTGCACGTCGGCGCAAACCGTTTCGACAGAGCGGCCATCGCCGTGGGTCAGGTGCAGCTCGAAATCGATGATCGCGCCCATCAGCAGCAAGGCTTTGTGCCGGCTGGCGTGGGCCTGACTGGCCGTCAGGGCGGCGTCGACCCGTGAGGCACTCAGGCGTTCGCCGGTCTGGAAATGCGCGCCGAGCCACAGCACAAACTCTCGCGACTGACACCACTGCTCGAACAGTTGCCCGGAGAATTCCGCTGCCTCATGGCCCAGTTGCAGGATGCCGGACAGGGTGTGATGAGGTGAACGCGTCAGTACGTGCTGAAGGCAGTGGCCAAACTCATGAAAAAGTACCTGCAGGTCGTCGAGTTCGAGACGGCACGGATGGCTGTCAGTGGCCGGAGTGAAATTGCTGTAGAGCACAGCAATGGGGAGCGCCGGGCGCCCTTCGGCATTGATCCGGCGGTTGCGCAGCGTGGAGGTGCCGGCGAAATCCGCAGCGTTTTCGCGGTGAAACGGGTCGAGGTAGATGTAGCCGATGATCTGCTCGTGCTCGCTGATTTCCAGCAGCCGTACATCGTCATGCCAGTGCCTGCCGCCGATTTGCTCGACGATGCGGATCCCGAACATGCGCTCACAGAACAGACAGAGCCGGCGCAGGGTGCCCTCGAGCGGGA
Source organism: Pseudomonas sp. GW821-FHT11G12 (assembly GCF_058808055.1). Classification (NCBI taxonomy): domain Bacteria; kingdom Pseudomonadati; phylum Pseudomonadota; class Gammaproteobacteria; order Pseudomonadales; family Pseudomonadaceae; genus Pseudomonas; species Pseudomonas sp. GW821-FHT11G12. The sequence goes on along the minus strand of NZ_JBXARH010000002.1, from coordinate 26,578 downwards.
GGTAATCACGCAGGTCGTCCAGCGCACCGGGAAACTGCTGCTGGCGCCATTGTTCGGCGAGAAAGTCTTCATCCCATGGCTGAATCCGGTCGATGCCGCGTTGCAATGCAAAGGCGGCCAGTTGTATGGAGTCTCGCTCGAGAGCCGGCGCCAACTGCGCAACCTGGCGCTGGAGAAAATCACTGACCCACGCTGTCGTCCCGGACATGGTTTTTGCCAGCGTCAGTTGCGCGGCGTTTTCGTGGCCAAGTAAACGGGCTTTCTGTTGGCGCAAGGCAAGCAACGCCGTCAGTACCGGGCCGTTATCGAAGCGGCCGGCCAACGGCCCCTGATCGGAGGCGCGGGTCGCGTAGGCCACACAGCATTCTTCCCGCAAGGCACGGTTCTCGGCGTACTTGAGGATGTGATTGCAGGTGTTCTGATCCAGACGGATCAGCCAGCCGTCATGGCCGGCCTCGCGTGCGGCGCGCGCCAGGCGATCCCTCATCGCCGGTGACAGACCCGCGAGCAGTGCAACGTCGTCGATACGTTTGCTCCAGGTCTCGGTCCAGCGTTCGAGGTGGGTCAAAAACACGGATTCCAGGCCGCCGATTTCAAGGTTCAACCGGGCCAGTTCCTGCTGTTGCTCAGTGGGAAGCTCGATGCCCGACTGCCTGAATTTGCGCAGTATCCGCGCCAGCACGATCTTGCGTGACTCATCGAAGTTGGCCGCGATCGAGCTCCGCGCCAAACGCTGGCAGGCCTCGTACAGCGGGCGATTGCGGGATTTTTCGGAACGATACTGATTGATCGCCAGATGCGCCTTGGCGCTTTCCACGAGCCACGTGGCATCGTCGGACCTGACCATCGACAACGTTTCGAGAATCGAGCGGACTTCATTGAGACGGGCATCCGCTTCATCGATGCTCAGCACCAGATCATCCCAGCCGGGGTGCTCGGCCTGACTGGCGATTACTTGCGCAATGATTTGTCGGTTGACGGCAATGATGCTGTTGATCGCCGGTAGCAGATGCTCGGTGCGAATATCCGGCCAGGGTGGCAGGGTCCAGTGTTGCAGGAGGGGATTGGAGTCAGGCATGGCAGCTTCCTTCGAGGCATGGCGGAAACGGCCAGCCTACGAAGCAAGTGCAGAGGACGGGTGTTAAGCCAATACCACCTTCCACCGGGATTCGGCAGAAGGTGGTTCTGGATCAGTGTTGCTCGTCGGGCTTCTTCTTCAGTTTCGGATTCGGGAAGAACTGCACCGCCTGAACCGTTTTGTCCGGGGCCGGCTTGAGCGCGCTGGTGTTGACCCGCGTGCCCAGCTCTTTTGGAACCGACAACCCTTGTGCGTTCAGCGTATCGCTGTAGCCGCACGCCACGCATTCGCGGTGCGGGACATCGTCCTCGCTCCACATCATCAGCTTGTCCGGCTCGCTGCACGCCGGGCAGACGGCCCCGGCGATAAAGCGTTTTTTGGTCTTCACAGGTGCCTCACTCATGCTGCCGCGCCCTCACTCAGGCCGCTGTGGCGCAAGAGTGCGTCAATCGATGGCTCACGGCCACGGAAGTCGACGAACAGCACCATCGGCTCCTGCGAGCCGCCGCGGGCCAGGATCGCCTCGCGGAAGGCGCGACCGGTGTCGGCATTGAGCACGCCGTCTTCTTCGAACTTGGAGAAGGCATCTGCCGACAGCACTTCCGCCCACTTGTAGCTGTAGTAACCCGCCGCGTAACCGCCGGCGAAGATGTGCGCGAAGCTGTTCGGGAAGCGGTTATAGGCTGGAGGGCGCATCACCGAGACTTCGTTGCGCACGCCTTCCAGCACCTGCGCGACGCTGCGACCGTCACCGTGGGTGGCGTGCAGTTCGAAGTCGAACAGCGAGAACTCCAGCTGACGCACCATCATCAGGCCGGACTGGAAGTTCTTCGCCGCGAGCATTTTTTCCAGCAGATCCTGCGGCAGCGGCTCGCCGGTTTCGTAGTGGCCGGAAATCAGCGCCAGGCCTTCCGGCTCCCAGCACCAGTTTTCCATGAACTGGCTCGGCAGCTCGACCGCATCCCACGCCACGCCGTTGATGCCCGATACGCCGGCATGCTCGACGCGGGTCAGCAGGTGATGCAGGCCGTGACCGAATTCGTGGAACAGGGTGGTCACTTCATCGTGGGTCAGCAGCGCAGGCTTGCCGCTGTCGGCCGGCGTGAAGTTGCACACAAGGTTGGCCACCGGGCTTTGCAGCACGCCGTCGAGGGTGCGGCGACGGTCGCGGGCGCCGTCCATCCACGCACCGCCGCGCTTGTTGGCGCGGGCGTAGAGGTCGAAGAAGAAGCGGCCGACGTGCTGGCCGTTTTCCTTGATCTCGAACAGGCGCACGTCCGGATGCCAGGTATCGAAGCCTTTCAGTTCGGCGATCTCGATACCGTAAAGACGTTGAACGATAGCGAACAGACCGCCCAGCACTTTGTCGATCGGGAAGTAGGCGCGCAGGGTTTCCTGGGCGACGCTGTAGCGTTGTTCACGGAGTTTTTCACCGTAGAAACCGCTGTCCCAGCTTTGCAGATCGGCGCAGCCCTGTTCGGCGGCGTAAGCCTTGAGCTGTTGCAGATCCTGGGCAGCGAACGGTTTGCTGCGCTTGGCCAGGTCGCGCAGGAAGCTCAGCACCTGGTCGCTGGATTCGGCCATTTTGGTCGCCAGGCTCAGTTCGGAGAAACTGGAGAAACCGAGCAGTTTTGCCAGCTCCTGACGCAGGTCGAGGATTTCGCCCATCACCGGGCCGTTGTCGTTCTGGCCGGCGTTCGGGCCTTGATCCGACGCACGGGTGCAGTAGGCGGCGTAGACTTCTTCGCGCAGCGCACGGTCCTGGGCGTAGGTCATCACCGCGTAGTAGCTCGGGAATTCCAGGGTGATCAGCCAGCCGTCGAGGCCTTTGGCCTGTGCCGCAGCAGCCATTTGCGCCTTGGCCGAATCGGTCAGGCCGGCGAGGGCGGCTTCGTCGGTCAGGTGCTTGGTCCAGGCCTGGGTGGCGTCGAGCAACTGGTTGGAGAAGCGGCTGCCCAGCTCGGACAGCTTGCTCTGCACTTCGGCGTAGCGCTTCTGTTCGGCTTCCGGCAGGTCGATACCCGACAGGCGGAAATCGCGCAGGGCGTGTTCCAGGATAGTTTTCTGCGCCACGTCGAAACCGGCGGCTTCCGGGCTGTTTGCCAGGGCTTCATAGGCCTGGAACAGTTCGCGGTTCTGGCCCATCTCGGTGGAGTAGGCACTCAGGGCCGGCAGGCACGACTCGTAGGCTTCACGCAGTTCGGCGCTGTTGCACACGGCATTGAGGTGGCTGACCGGGCTCCAGGCAGCGCCCAGGCGATCATTGAGTTCGTCCATCGCCAGCACCAGCCCGGCCCAGGTCGGGTTCTGGCCCTGGGTCTTGAGGATCTCGGCGATGGCGGCGCGGTTGTCGGCCAGGATGGTTTCGATGGCCGGCTGCACGTGTTCGGCACGGATCGCGGAGAACGGCGGCAGGTCGTAGGACTGCAGAAGAGGGTTGTTCACGCTCACGGTTGGCACCTTGGCTGGAAGAAACATGCGCCCATCTTAATTACAATCGACACCCACCGCAGCTATCGGCGACAGAGAGAGAACTAATCGTGTCCCTTCGCAAGTACCAGAATCACACCCCACGCTTGAGCAAAGGCGCTTTTGTCGACGGCTCCGCGGTGGTGATCGGCGACGTCGAAATCGGCGAAGACAGCTCCGTGTGGCCGCTGACCGTGATCCGCGGCGACATGCACCGCATCCGCATCGGCGCGCGCACCAGCGTGCAGGATGGCTGTGTGTTGCACATCACCCACGCCGGCCCGTTCAATCCGGACGGCTTTCCGCTGCTGATCGGTGACGACGTGACCATCGCCCACAAGGTCATGCTGCATGGCTGCACCGTCGGCAGCCGCGTGCTGATCGGCATGGGCAGCATCGTCATGGACGGCGCGGTGGTCGAGGACGACGTGATCATCGGCGCCGGCAGCCTGGTGCCACCGGGCAAGCGCCTGGAAAGCGGTTTCCTGTACGTGGGCAGCCCGGTGAAACAGGTTCGCCCGCTGACCGACAAGGAAAACGCCTTTTTCACCTACAGCGCAGCGAACTACGTGAAGCTCAAGGACCTGCATCTGGCCGAAGGCTACGACCAGCTCTGACTTTTCTCTCTATTGCTCGGGATTTTTCATGCATTACCAGACCGTACTGTTCGACCTCGATGGCACCCTGACCGATCCGCGCGAGGGCATCACCCGCTCCATCCAGTTCGCCTTGAGCAAACTCGGTATTGATGAGCCGGACCTGACCAAGCTGGAACACTTCATCGGCCCGCCGCTGTTGCAGGCGTTCATGCAGTTTTATGGTTTTGATGAAGCCAAGGCGTGGGAGGCGGTGAATTTCTACCGCGAGCGTTTCAAGGTCACCGGGTTGTACGAGAACCGGGTGTTCGAGGGCGTCACGCCGTTGTTGGAAACCCTGAGTGGCCAAGGCCGGCAGCTGTATATCGCGACTTCAAAACCGTGGGTGTTCGCCCGGGAAATCGCTCGGCACTTCGATTTCGCCAAACACTTCAAAGTGATTTACGGCAGCGAGCTGGACGGCACCCGTACCAACAAGGTCGAGCTGATTGCCCACCTGATCGCAGAAGAAGGGCTGGATCCGGCCAATACGCTGATGGTCGGTGACCGCAAGCACGACCTGATCGGCGCCCGCAGCAACGGTCTGGATGCAGTGGCGGTGGGGTATGGTTTCGGCAGCCATGAAGAGCTGAGCGCCGAGGCGCCGGCTTATCACTTCGAAACCCTGGCCGAGTTGCATCAGGCGTTTCTGCAGCGCTGATCGTCAATCGGAGCGAAGGGCGGCCAGCTCACGCAGGGCTGTCTTTCGCTTGTCAGCCGGCAATCCGCCCAGTTTCTCCACCTGTGCATAGAACTTCAGCCAATCCCCGCCCACCTGCCTGAACAAGGCTGCAAACGCCGGCACCCACTGGTCATACAGCCCGAACGGCAACAACCGCGCATTGTTCAGCGGTGCATTGACCCAGGTGTCGTAGCGTTTGTCCCCGGCCCACTGGCTGTCGCGCATCGCCCGATAATCCCGGCGAAACCGTTCGAACTCGGCAGCCTTGTGTTCGCGCATGTGTTCGACGGGCATCGACTGGGCGTACAGCTTCTCCAGCCGGGTTCGGGTGTCGAGGATCAGTTGAATGAACTGGTCACGACGTTTGAGTTGAGCGTCATTTTCTGGCGGCAAGCCACGAAACGCCCGCCACTGCCGGGTGCCTTCCTGCTCGACGAAGGTCGCGTAAGACTCGTTGAACTCGGTGTCGTCCTTCACATAGAAACGTTGATGGCCCAGCTCATGGAATATCAGCGTGGCCAAGCGTTCGTCACCCCAGCCCATCATCGAGTTGAGGATCGGGTCATTGAACCAGCCCAGGGTCGAATAGGCTTCGACGCCGCCAATCGACACGTCCATGCCTTGCAGGCGCTGAATCGCCGCCTCGCCCCGCGCCGCACTCTGGCTGTAGTAGCCGCGATAGGCCACGCAGCCGGCAATCGGGAAGCAATGGTTTTGCGGGCTCAGGGAAAACTCCGGGGTGGCGAACACGTTCCACACCACGTACGGGCGATGGATATCGGCGTACAGGCGATAGCTCTGGTTATCCGGCAGGTGCAGGTGTTGGCTGGCGAAGTCCCGGGCCTTCTGCGACTGGGCCAGGTGGGCACGCAGTGTGGCGTCCCGGCTCGGGTCGGCGATCACCTCGGCCACTGGCTCGCGCGCGCGCAGCAATTGCAGCTGACCACTGGCCAACTGACTGTAATAGCTGACGCTGGAACAACCGTTGAGCAGCAAAAGCAATGTGCTCGGAAACAAAACCCGCAAAACGCGATCAAGTAACCCAAGGCTTGGAAACGGCCTGATCACAATAAGAAATCCCCCGGAAAGTCTGATCGCAAGACTATCCCGCCCATTGGAGCTCCGCCATGCGCATGTTGATACTGACGGGAGGCCTGCTGACGCTGGCCGGTTGTGCCGGATTCGGAATGCCTTCGCCCGACCCCACGCAAGCCTGGATCGACCTGGATACACGGCAACAGGACACGGCGCTGCAAGCGCTGGAAGTCGACAAGAAGGCTGCCGTCGACAAACGTTACTTCGAAGTACAACCCGGCAGCCATGAACTGAAGGTGCGTTACCAGTTTCCGGTGGAGGCAACCAACATCGGCCCCGACGCGGAGCCCCTGTGGCGCGATTGCCAGTTGAACGTGACATTCAAGGACTTCAACGCCGGCCAGCGCTATCAGCTCCAGGCCGGCAATATCGGTTTCCGGCCTTGGGCCAAACTCTATGACCAGCAGCGCAACGTAGTCGGTCAGGGCAAACCGGCAGGCTGTCAGCGCACCTGATCGGCGTTATGCTGGATGTCCGAATTCACGGACATTCATCATGCGCAAGACGATGCTGTTACTGGTTGCCGGTGTACTCGCCGGTTGTCAGACGCCGATGCCTCCGGTCGACCCCAACATGGCCTGGGTCGAGTTCTCGACGCCGACCCCGGGCGGAAAACTGCTGATGGCCGAACGTCTCGACAAGCAGCGCCTGACTGACGGACGTTTTTTCCAGGTAACGCCCGGCAGCCATGAGTTGCTGGTGCGTTTCGATTTCGAGGCGCCTGGTGGAGGCGGCGGTCTGTTGAACGACCCCGTGGAGCGCCTGTGCTACCTGACCATCCGCTTCGACCATTTCGAAGCGGGTCAGCGTTATGTGCTGGAGGGTCGCTCCCTGATGTTTACTCCCAGTGCCCGGCTGTATAACGCCAAGCGGGAAATTGTTGCCGAGGATCGCGACACCTATTGCGCCATCTAACCTGAATCAGCGGTCGTTCTTCTGGTAGATGATGGCCTTCGTACCGTTGTCGCAAGTGCCGACGATCATGGCGACGTCGTGCTTTTCGGCTTCCTCTTTGGAGACTATCTCCAGGGTGTAGGAAGGCACGGCATTCGCCTGAATCTTGATTTCGATCTCTTGCTTGAGTTCTTCGCAATCTTTTGGCGCCGCGAAGGCCGACGTTGCCAGCACGCCACAGATAACCGCCAAAGCAAAACGTTTCATGGTTGAAGCTCCTGGGAGCAGCGCGCACGAAGATGCGCGAAAGCTGCTGTCATTTATTCGACCACATTTTTGCCTGGCGGGTTCTGATTCGGCGCAAGTCAATCAACTGACCAGTGACGCATCCAGGCTGATCTTCGCGTTCAGCACCTTCGATACCGGACATCCTTCCTTGGCCTTGTTGCTCAGCTCCTCGAATTGCGCCTGGGTGGCACCTGGGATTTTTGCTTTGAGGATCAGCTTCACGGCGGTGATCGCGAAACCACCCTCTACCTGATCGAGAGTGACCTCGGCCTGGGTGTCGATGCTTTCGGCCTTCAGCCCGGCGTCGCCGAGGATCATCGAGAACGCCATGGAGAAACAGCCGGCATGAGCGGCGCCGATCAGTTCTTCCGGGTTGGTGCCCTTGCCGCCTTCGAATCGGGCCTTGAAGCCGTAAGGCGCTTCCCGCAGGACGCCGGTTTCGGTGGAGATCGAGCCGATGCCGGTTTTCAGGTCACCTTCCCAATGTGCGGATGCCTTCTTCACGATAGCCATGTGTGCCTCCTCAAATCGGCGCGAAACGCCGCGCCATCAGGGTTTCTGCTTGCAAGGCTTCTGAGGATAGACGCCGGGACAAAGTTCAGCTCATCTGAATCGTTGACTTTTTTAGTAGGAAATTTCGGATCGGCTATTGAAACTCGGGTATATGCCCTTATTGCACAGAACACGCTTATGAATTGGGCAGGTTTGCGTTCGCCAAGAACAAACCTGCGCCCTCAATCGGAGATGCAGGTTTATGAAGCAACTGTCCGACGTAAAGTTTTCCACCCTCGATCTGGTGCCGGTGCGCGAGAACGGTAGCCCGGCCCAGTCGCTGCGCAACTCGCTGGATCTGGCGCAGCATGTCGAAAAATTCGGCTACACCCGGTTCTGGGTCGCCGAGCACCACAACATGGACGGCATCGCCAGTTCTGCGACGTCGGTGTTGCTGGGCTATCTGGCCGGCGGCACGTCGACCATCCGCGTCGGCTCCGGCGGCGTGATGTTGCCCAACCACGCGCCGCTGGTGATTGCCGAGCAGTTCGGCACCCTTGAAAGCCTGTATCCGGGGCGGATCGACCTCGGCCTGGGCCGCGCGCCCGGCTCCGACCAGATGACCGCCCGAGCCCTGCGCCGTGAACGCTCCGGCAGTGCCGACGACTTCCCGGAAGACGTGGCCGAACTGGCGCGTTTCCTCGGCCCGCGTACGCCGGATCAGCGTGTGATCGCGATGCCGGGCACCGGCACCAACGTGCCGATCTGGCTGTTGGGTTCCAGCCTGTTCAGTGCGCAACTGGCCGGCGAGCGCGGTTTGCCCTACGCCTTTGCCTCACATTTCGCACCGCGCTTCATGCACGAGGCGATTCGCGTCTACCGCAACCACTTCAAGCCATCGGCGGTGCTCGACAAGCCGTACGTGATGCTCGGCGTGCCGCTGGTGGCCGCCGACACCGACGAGCAGGCCGATTACCTGGCGACCTCGGTGTACCAGCGAATTCTCGCGCTGATGCGTGGGCAAAGTCTGGTGCAGCGTCCGCCGGTGAAAACCATGGACGGCCTGTGGCTGCCCCACGAGCGTGAAGCGGTGGGCGATTTCCTCGGTCTGGCGATGGTCGGCAGCCCGCAGAAAATCCGCGCAAAACTTGAGGTGCTGATTGAACAGACTCAGGCGGATGAGCTGATCTTCACCTGCGACCTGTACGAACACGCCGATCGCCTGCATTCCTACGAATTGCTGGCGCAGGTGATGAAGGGCTGAAGTCCGATAGTTGTGCAAAAAAGATAGCCGGGCACAAAAAAGCCGACGCATTGCGTCGGCTTTTGCATTTCAGGCGCGATCAACCGCGCTTGTAGACGATTTCCTTGGTGCCGCCCTCGCATTTGCCGACGACCTTGCCGCCAGCGGCAGCACCTTTATCGACGATTTCCAGCGAATAACCGGAGACGTGTTTCGCATCCAGTTTTGCCGCGATCGCGGCTTTCACTTCTTCACAGGGCTTGCCGGCAGCAAACGCACCACCCGCAAGGCTCAACAAACCTACTGCCAACATGAACTTCTTCATCGGTCGCACTCCCTGGTCGGATTAAAAAAGGCGGGCATCGAGCGATCTACCCGATGCGCTCACCCTGTAGCGCTTTGCCATTCCTATGGCATTCGGCCAGCGCGCAAGTTCAGAAGCGTAGACCAAACTCAGCTGCTGGCAATCCGGAACCCGACTTTCAGGGTCACTTGAAAGTGGGCGGCCTTGTTGTCCTTGATGTGGCCACGGGTATCGACCACCTCAAACCATTCCAGATGCTTGATGCTCTTGCCGGCCTCGGCCAGCGCGTTGTTGATGGCGTCTTCGATGCTGCTGGGGGACGAACCGACCAGCTCGATTTTCTTGTAGGTGTGATGGTCACTCATGGCGATCTCCTTGACGTGTGGAATTGAGCCTAGCAGCGATTTGCAGTGTTGATTTCGTTCGCTTCGGGAAAGGCGAGTTCAGATTTTCTGCACTTTCCAGACCCCGTGAAGTCCCAAACAACACACGCCACTCATCACCAATGCAGGAGAGCCACCATGGCCAACACCTCGTTACGCAAAGCCTCGTTGCAAAGCATGGAAGCGGAGATCGAGAGTCTGCTCAAGTCGTTGGAAAGCCTGAAGGACGACGCTTCGGACGAGTCGCGCAAGACCCTCAAGGCGCTCAAGGGCAACGCCGAAAGCGCGCTGAAACACTCGCGCAGCCTGCTCAGCGATGCCTACGAAGAAGTCAAAGTCAAAACCCGCGAAACCGGGATCGCCACCCGTGATTACGCGCAGGAACATCCGTGGACGACCGCCGGTGTGGCGGTCGGTGCACTGGGTCTGCTGGCCGCTTATCTGCTGTTCAAGCGCGGCGAGTGATCCGCCTGGCACAGCTCGTTCTTGAGCCATTGCGCCAGTTGCCGGGCGCGCCCGTCTGCGGCGCGCTTGGGTAGCCACAGCGCCAGTTGCGCTGGGGTTTCGCAAAAGCCCCATGGCGCGACCAGGCGCCCGGCTTTCAAGTCTTCGGCCACCAAGGGTTCCGGCGCAATCGCCACGCCCAATCCGGCGACGGCCGCTTCCAGCAAGTAATACAGATGCTCGAAACCTTGCCCCAGCTTCAATGCCTTGGCGTCGAGGCCGGTTTGCTGCGCCCAGCTCGGCCAGGCTTGCGGGCGTGAAGTCGTGTGCAGCAACGGTTCGCCGAGCAGGGCAATGGGCGGTGCCGATTGCAGTTGTTGGTAGCCGCTGAACAGCGGGCTCATGACCGGGCCGATGCGTTCGCTGGCCAGCTCGTAGACTTGCATGTCCGCCGGCCATGGCGGTTCGGCGAACAGCAGCAAGGCATCGAGTCCCGGGCGGCGCGGATCGAGGTCGCCTTCTCCGGCCGACAGGTGCAGACGCAAGTCCGGCAGATCGGCATTGAGCCTTCCCAGTCGCGGAATGAACCAGCGCGCCAGCAGGCTGCCGGAGCAGCCGAGCACGAAGGGAGCGTCGGCGGTGCTTTGGGTCAGCTCGGCACAAACACTGCGCAAGCGGTCGAACGCCTCGCCGCTGGCATCGCGCAGACGGATACCGGCATCTGTGAGTTTCAAGCCGCGACCGTCCTTGACGAACAGGCTGACGCCCAGGTGCTCTTCAAGCACCTTGAGCTGGCGGCTGACCGCGCCGTGGGTGACGTGCAGCTGCTCGGCGGCCTGGCTGACGCTGTTCAGCCGGGCGGTGGCTTCGAAGGCGCGCAGGGCGTTCAGCGGGGGAAGGTCATGGCTCATGATATCTGTGAGTTTTCCTGACAGGTTGTGGCGATCTTATCGGTTTTCAGCCTGCAAGGTCAGGGGTAGAGTGAACGCCATTGTCTTCTCGTGAAATCCGCTGGAGCGAACCATGACCCAGACTTCGAACACCTCCGATCTGCGTAACGGCCCTGACGCCAACGGCCTGTTTGGCTCGTTCGGCGGCCGTTACGTTGCCGAAACCCTGATGCCGTTGATCCTCGATCTGGCCCGCGAGTACGAAGCGGCCAAGGAAGATCCGGCGTTCAAAGAGGAATTGGCCTACTTCCAGCGCGACTACGTCGGACGTCCGAGCCCGCTGTATTTCGCCGAGCGCCTGACCGAGTTCTGTGGTGGCGCCAAGATCTACCTCAAGCGCGAAGAGCTGAACCACACCGGCGCGCACAAGATCAACAACTGCATCGGCCAGATCCTGCTGGCGCGGCGCATGGGCAAGAAACGCATCATCGCCGAGACCGGCGCCGGCATGCACGGCGTGGCAACCGCCACCGTGGCTGCGCGCTTCGGTCTGGACTGCGTGATCTACATGGGCACCACTGACATCGAACGTCAGCAGGCCAACGTGTTCCGCATGAAGCTGCTGGGCGCCGAGGTGATCCCGGTGGTCGCCGGTACCGGCACCCTGAAAGACGCGATGAACGAAGCACTGCGTGACTGGGTGACCAACGTCGACAGCACCTTCTACCTGATCGGCACCGTGGCCGGCCCGCACCCTTATCCCGCGATGGTTCGCGACTTCCAGGCGGTGATTGGCAAGGAAACCCGCGAGCAGCTGCAAGCTCAGGAAGGTCGCCTGCCGGACAGCCTGGTGGCGTGCATCGGCGGCGGTTCCAACGCCATGGGCCTGTTCCACCCGTTCCTCGACGACAAGAGCGTGGAAATCATCGGCGTCGAAGCCGCCGGTTACGGCATCGAGACCGGCAAGCACGCGGCCAGCCTCAACGGCGGCGTACCGGGTGTGTTGCACGGCAACCGAACCTTCCTGCTGCAGGACGACGATGGTCAGATCATCGACGCCCACTCGATTTCCGCCGGCCTCGACTATCCGGGCATTGGCCCGGAACACGCGTGGTTGCATGACATCGGCCGCGTCCAGTACACCTCGGTGACCGACGACGAAGCCCTTGCGGCATTCCACCAGTGCTGCCGTCTGGAAGGGATCATTCCGGCACTGGAAAGCGCCCATGCCCTGGCTGAAGTATTCAAACGCGCGCCGAAGCTGCCGAAGGATCACCTGATGGTGGTCAACCTGTCCGGCCGCGGTGACAAAGACATGCAGACTGTCATGCACCACATGGAAACTTCCAAGCAGGAGAAACACTGATGAGCCGCCTGCAAACCCGCTTTGCCGAACTCAAGGAACAGAACCGCGCCGCACTGGTGACCTTCGTCACCGCCGGTGATCCGGATTACGACACTTCGCTGGCGATCCTCAAGGGCCTGCCGAAAGCCGGTGCCGACGTGATCGAGCTGGGTATGCCGTTCACCGACCCGATGGCCGACGGTCCGGCGATCCAGCTGGCGAACATCCGTGCTTTGGGTGCCAAACAGAACCTGATCAAAACCCTGCAGATGGTCCGCGAGTTCCGCAAGGACAACAGCGATACGCCGCTGGTATTGATGGGTTACTTCAACCCGATCCACAAGTTCGGTGTCGAACGCTTCATCGCCGAAGCCAAAGAGGCCGGCGTTGACGGCCTGATCGTGGTCGACATGCCGCCGGAGCACAACTCGGAGCTGTGCGACCCGGCTCAGGCTGCAGGCATCGACTTCATCCGCCTGACTACGCCGACCACGGATGATGCACGTCTGCCGAAAGTGTTGAACGGCAGCTCCGGGTTCGTTTACTACGTGTCGGTCGCCGGTGTGACCGGTGCCGGTGCGGCGACTCTGGAACATGTCGAGGAAGCGGTGGCGCGTCTGCGTCGTCATACCGACCTGCCGATCAGCATCGGTTTCGGTATCCGTACGCCGGAGCAGGCTGCGTCCATCGCGCGTCTGGCCGATGGCGTGGTGGTGGGGTCGGCGCTGATCGATCACATCGCCAACGCGACCACGCCGGACCAGGCCATCGACGGCGTACTGAGCCTGTGTTCGGCACTGTCCGAAGGCGTGCGTAAGGCCCGCGTCAGCTGAAGGTAAAGTTCCTGATACAGAGGAATTAGCACCTCGCGGCACAGACTAATCAAGCAAGACCGAGGGATTCAGAACCACGTTCTGAGTCCCTTTTTGCTGTTAGTGCAGTGAGGAAAATCCATGAAAATGCCGAAACGTCTGATTGCCAGTCTGGGCGTGCTGATGATCAGCGCGACGCCGCTGCTGGCCAGCGCTGACCCACGCGACGATCACGACCACGGCGGCCCGCAACAGGGTCAGTACGACAATCGCGGTGGCGATCACCATGATTGGCAAAGCAGCCATCGGGGTGGCCCGCCACCGCGCGACTTCGGGCCGGTGCGTCAGGTGATTCGTGACAATCACGGCTACTTCGTTCGCGGTGCACCTCCGCCTCCGGGTATTCGCCTGGAACGCGGCCGGCCGTTGCCGCACGGCTATTACGGCGAACGGCTGGATGCCCGGGCGTTGGGACGTTTGCCGGTGTATCCGGGCTATGAATGGCGTCGGGCCGGTGGCGACATCGTGTTGATCGCGATCGGTACCGGGATCGTCTACGAAGTGCTGGATGGTGTTCTGTACTGATTTGCAGGCAATAAAAAAGACCGCAGCCTTTCGCAGGCTGCGGTCTTTTGTTTTTCAGGGGCGTTGTTTTTCAGGGCAGCTCCAGGCCGCCCGAGGCTTTGTGCAGTTTGCGCAAATGCTCGCCGATCTGCTTCACGTTGGCCTCGTTGGCGGCAATCTCCGCTGCCCGCTTCGGTTCCAGCAGCGCTCGCACTTCCTTGTCCAGATCACCGCTCAGCACCAGTAGCTGTTTCTGGCGCTGACTGCTTTCGGCTTCCAGTCGGCTGAACTCGCTGGGTTGTGGCAGGCCATAACCACGAGAGTCGAGCAGTTCTGCCGGGCGACTGAGGAAGCCGCTGTTGGCGAGGATCTGCTGCAACGTCGCGTTGGCCTTGTCCATGCCGCCGTTTTCCAATTCCCGGGCACCGAGGTAGCGTTGCTTGACCTCATCCTGGGCCAGCAGCAACTGGCGACGGAAGCTTGCCTGCTCCAACAACAGCAGTGCGGCGCTGGTGCGCAAGTCCGCGCGTTCAAACCATGGTCGCCGTTCTTCGGCAGACAGCGACAGCCATTCCTCGACGCTGGCCTGCTTGATCGGCAATTGCTTCTTCAGCACCTCGAACATTGCCTGATAGCGATCGCGGAACGAGTCGAAGCGGTAACCCAGGCGCAACGCCTCTTTGGGGTTGTCCAGCACGCTGGTATCCGCCAGGCCTCGGCCCTTGAGCACTTCCAACAGGCCATTGGGCATGATGCTGTCGAGGCCGGTGAGCTGCGCATTGTTGCTACCGCTGCGCAGCAGTTTCAGGCTTTCCACCGCGCAGTTGTTGGACAGGAAGAAGTAATTGCCGTCGTAGCTCCAGTGCATTTCGGCGGCGTGTTCGACGACGTCTTCGATCTCGCTGCGGGACAGGTTCAGCGGCACCGAGGCGAGGCTGCGCAGTTCGGTCTTGGTGTATTCGTCGATCACCTGCGCCAACGGCAGGACGAACAGGCGCGAAGGGTACTTGCCGACCAGTCCGTCCCAGCTCGACAGCTGCACATCGCCGACGAATGCGCGGTAGGACAGCACCAGATGCTGGTCCAGATCCAGTCGGCAATCCGGTCCGCGTGGCCGGCCCGGGGCGCAGATCACCAGGCGCAACATGCTGTGCCCCCAGCGGCTGACCCAGTTCTGGTTCGCTTCGGCCAGCAGGTAGTCGATGGCGTAGACCCGCTCCGGATCGACCTGGCCCAGCGGCTGTTTGGCAAAGTCGTTGCCGGCATTGAGGAAGGCGAAGGATTTGGCGCAGGAGTCCTTTTCCGGCGGCGCCCAGCCGAAGTGTTCCTTGTAATAGCGATACAGCGCCGGACGGCGGCAGGCGTAGCTCGGGTCGAGGAGGAAATACTCCATGTTGACCGCGACGAACTCCTTCGGACTGGAGATCTCGTACAGGTCCGGGCTGCGGGCGATTTGCCGGTTGTGCTGTTCACGTTCGCCACGGCGGCCGACGTATTGCTGCCAGCCGGCGAGGTCGAGCAGGCGCGGGTCATCGCTGAGGGTGAAGCGCCGGTCATTCTGCCCCCGACACTCATCCGGCAGGCCGATCAGCCCGGCGCTGTTGTTGCGGCGCGTGCAGCGCTGGATCAGCGTGCGTTCGGCGGCCGGCCACAGGCGTGCGCGGTCGTAGATATGGGTGATTTCGTGCAGCACCGTGGCCAGCAGTTCCTGCCGCACCGTGCCGTGGGGGCGATTGGTTTTTTGCGTGGCCGCGCTGCCGTCGGTGAGACTGGCGAGCAGTCTGCGGTTCAGGTCCAGCTCGGAGACGAGCGTCGCCTGGCCATAGGCATTGGCGGGCATGTCGTCGGTCCAGCCGACATCGATGCGTCGATCCAGGCGTTCGATGAAGCTGGGCGGCAGTTTCTGCATCGCTTCATCAAGCAACGCCTGGCTGGCCTGTTGTTGGGCGGGGCTCAGGCCGTCGGTCTTGAGCCGCAGTTGCAAGCTGGCGTGGGCGTTGCTGCCGATCAGCAGCAGCGCCCCGGCCAGCAGCCAGGCGTTGAGAGACTTCACAATGCGAGGATGGCTTCGGCGAGTACCTGATCACTGGCGTCGCGGGCTTCCGGCACGCGGGTGCGCAGGGTGTTGAGGGCGGCTTCCAGGTGCGCGCCACGGATATCTCCGTTGCTGGCGACGAAGCTGGCGGCGTCATCGTGGGCTTCGCGGATGATTTTCGAATCGCGGATCGAAGTGGTGGTATCGGAAGTGAAATCGATGGTGCGCTGGGAGGCACGAACGATGATGTTACTGGTGGCTACCAGGGTGTGCGCCTGGGCCATATCGGCCAACAACAACAGGCCAAGGGCGGCAGCAATCAGCGGGCTACGCATGGAACGACTCCGGAGGGGGCAAGAATAACTATTGGACGAGAATTGCCTGTGCCAGTTCAAGGTCGCTTACATGAAGTTTTGGCCGGGATTTGCGCAGGTAATGCAACGCGGATTCCAGCTGAGCGCCTCGCAACTGGCCGTCACTGGCAACGAATGCCGCCGCATCGTCGTGGGCGGCGAGCAGCAGTTTACGGTCGAAAGGCGCGGAAGACACCATGCTGGTGGCGTAACCGCTGACAACGGTGTTTTGCGTCGAGACGTCAAAGGCATCGACCGAGGTCGTCCAGCAAGCAGTGACCAGAACAGAAGGGATAAGCAGATTTGAAAGAAAACGCATGAGTCTCAGGTGCTGTTAGCGAGTCCCAAGGCTAGCGTAATGCCCGGGCCAGAGCCAGCGGCGAAACATCGGGACATGACTGGCATGTCCCTTCCAGCAATGCCGGCTCAGATCGCCAGAATGGCTTGTGCCAGTTGTGCGTCGGTCGCATTCAGTTGCGGGGCCTGATGGCGGATGAGGTCCAGAGCGCTCTCGAGTTTCACGCCGCGGATCTGGCCTTCGCTGGCAACGAAGCTGGCAGCGTCGTCACGGGCAGCGATCACGACTTTGTTGTCACGCAGCGAAGAGCTGACGTCGGAAGTCGCGTCCGAAGAGGACTTCAGCGCGCCAACAACGGCGTCGGTGGTCACGATGAAACTGGTAGCGCTGGCATTGGCAGCCACGGCCAGCAGGGCGGCAGCGCTGAGCAGGCGAAGACGGGACATGGTGTAACTCCTCTGGAAATATCGTATTGAGAGGTGGCTTGGTGTCTGGGAAGTCAGACGCCAGTCGCACGGCATTCGCCACGTTCTGCCCGGATATTAGGCCTGTGTGGGAGGTTTCGCACAGAGGGCAAAATGCTAGCGCCAGAAGGGTTTCTCCAGTTCGTTCTGTCGATCGGCGTGGCTGAGGCCAAGATCAGCGAGATCCCGACCATCGAGTTGAGCCAGCAGGCGCCGCGTCCTGGCGCGCTCCAGGCCTTGCCAGAAACCTCTGAATAGCCGTCGTAGACGACCGAAGCGAGGAGAGCGTTCGACCGCGACTGCTGAAACATCCTGTAAGTGATTCATGACGTCTTCCTTTTGCCGATGGAGGCGGAAGGTCATGTTGAGCCGAATGCAATGAGCACGGCAGATACACCACAGTAAAATTGTACTGGTTCAGTTGTTTATTAATTAAAACTGTACCTGTCATTGATACAGGCCCCTGTACCGGATGTTTTCCGGGCCCAAAACGACAAGACCCGTCGCGGTTTCCCGCGACGGGTCTTGTGTGTTCAATTCGGGTTGCTGGCGGTGGGTCTAGCGACCAGAGCCAGCGACGCTACTTAGCGCCAGAACGGCTTGCTCAGCTCTTCGTAGCGTTGTGCTTCGCTAATCCCGGCGTCAGCCAGCAGACGCGAATCCAGACGAGCCAGTTGGTGGCGGCTGGAGATGCGGCGCTGCCACAACATCAGGTTGGCGATAACGCGCAGAGGCAGGGAAGCCTGGGTTTTTGCAGCTTTGTCTTCGAAGAACAGTTCGGAACTGAGTGTACGTTCCATGGTTGACATCCTTCCGCTTGTGGCGGGATCAGGTAGTGGTTTAACTGGTGCCCATGATCCTCTCGTTTGGCCAGACTCTCTAGATACAGTTCACCTGTATTGTGAGTGACCAGTTAACTGTTTATAGGGGGTGTACGGGTCAAAATTGCGCAAACTGTACCTGTCTGCGCCCATTTGGTGCATATTTACTCAATTCGGTGATTCGAGTAGGCAAAAGCCTTAGGAAAAGACCGGTACAGCAGTACAGTTTTTGACGGTAATGGAGGTTTTCAGAATCCCGCTGGCGAAACTGTGTTTGCGCCAGCGGAAAATCTGTGCGGATTACGCCTTCAGCATGCGTCCGGTTTCTTCCAGATTGATATGCCAGCTCAGGGCGTCGCGCAGAATGTGCGGGGTGTGACCGCCGATGGCGCAGGCCGTCGTGAAGTAATCGTTCAGCGCCTGGCGGTAGTCCGGGTGCACACAGTTGTCGATGATGACCCGGGCGCGTTCACGTGGCGCCAGGCCACGCAGGTCGGCCAGACCGACCTCGGTCACCAGGATGTCGACGTCATGCTCGGTGTGGTCGACGTGGCTGACCATTGGCACCACGCTGGAAATCGCGCCGCCCTTGGCGATCGACTTGGTCACGAACACCGCCAGGTGCGCGTTGCGCGCGAAGTCACCCGAACCGCCAATGCCGTTCATCATCCGCGTGCCGCAGACGTGGGTGGAGTTGACGTTGCCATAGATGTCGAACTCGAGCGCCGTGTTGATACCGATGATGCCCAGGCGACGAACCACTTCCGGATGGTTCGAGATCTCTTGCGGGCGCAGCACCAGTTTGTCCTTGTATTTCTCCAGGTTGCCGAAGACGTCGCTGTTGCGCCGCTCCGACAATGTGATCGAACTGCCCGAGGCAAAGCTCAGCTTGCCCGCATCGATCAGGTCGAAGGTCGAGTCCTGCAGCACTTCGGAGTACATGGTCAGGTCTTCGAACGGTGAATCGATCAACCCGCACATCACCGCGTTGGCAATGTTGCCGATCCCGGCCTGCAACGGGCCGAGCTTGTTGGTCATGCGTCCGGCATCGACTTCCTGCTTGAAGAAGGTGATCAGGTGATCGGCGATGGCCTTGGTGTCGACATCCGGCGCCGACACGGTGGACGGCGAATCCGACTGCTGGGTGATGACGATCGCGACGATCTTCTCCGGAGGGATCGGGATCGCGGTGCTGCCAATACGGTCGTCGACCTTTACCAGCGGGATGGGCGTGCGGGTCGGGCGATAGGTCGGGATATAGATGTCATGCAGACCTTCGAGGTTGGCGTTGTGCGCCAGGTTGATCTCGACGATCACGTGTTTGGCGAAGATTGCGAAGCTCGCCGAGTTGCCCACCGAGGTGGTCGGCACGATGTGGCCCTGTTCGGTGATGGCCACGGCTTCGATCACGGCGATGTCCGGCAGCTTCAGTTGCTGGTTGCGCAGTTGCTCGACGGTTTCCGACAGGTGCTGGTCGATGAACATCACTTCGCCGGCGTTGATCGCCTTGCGCAAGGTGCTGTCGACCTGGAACGGCATGCGCCGCGACAGGACGCCGGCCTCGGTCAGTTGCTTGTCGAGGTCGTTGCCCAGGCTGGCACCGGTCATCAGGCTGATCTTCAGCGGCGTGACCTTGGCTCGCTCGGCCAGTGCATGGGGAACGGCCTTGGCTTCGCCGGCGCGGGTGAAGCCGCTCATGCCGACGGTCATGCCGTCCTCGATCAGCGCAGCAGCGTCGGCGGCGCTCATCACTTTATCCAACAACGAAGGCAGGCGAATACGGTCACGGTACATGGATTATTTTCTCGGGCAGCGAGTAGCAGGATGCGCAGTCTAGTGAATTTCGCGGGCGCCTGTCCCGCTACCAAGGTCGCAAACGAGGCGTCTATTTAGCGGGTTTCAAGTAAAACACCATTACCGGATCTGCAACAACGCGGCAAATTGTCCGACGTTTTTCGCAAACAAAAACGCCCCGACAAGTCGGGGCGTCCGGTGAAGCAGCGAGCGAGTTACTCGACTGCTTTGACCATGTCTTCGATGACTTTCTTCGCGTCGCCGAAGACCATCATGGTCTTGTCCAGGTAGAACAGTTCGTTGTCCAGACCGGCATAGCCGCTGGCCATCGAGCGCTTGTTGACGATGATGGTCTTGGCCTTGAACGCTTCGAGGATCGGCATGCCGGCAATCGGCGATTTCGGATCGTTCTTGGCAGCCGGGTTGACCACATCGTTGGCACCGAGCACCAGCACCACGTCGGCCTGGCCGAACTCGGAGTTGATGTCTTCCATCTCGAACACCTGGTCGTACGGCACTTCGGCCTCGGCCAGCAGTACGTTCATGTGTCCGGGCATCCGACCGGCCACCGGGTGAATCGCGTACTTCACGGTCACGCCATGGTGGGTCAGCTTCTCGGTCAGCTCCTTCAGCGCATGCTGCGCACGGGCCACCGCCAGACCGTAACCTGGCACGATGATCACGGTGTCGGCGTTGGTCAGCAGGAAGGTCGCGTCATCAGCCGAACCGGATTTCACCGGGCGAGCTTCTTTTTCACCGGCAGGGCCGGCGTCTGCTGTATTACCAAAACCGCCGAGCAGTACATTAAAGAAGGAACGGTTCATCGCCTTGCACATGATGTACGAGAGGATCGCACCGCTCGAACCCACCAGGGAGCCGGCAATGATCAGCATCGAGTTGTTCAGCGAGAAACCGATACCCGCCGCCGCCCAGCCGGAATAGCTGTTGAGCATCGACACCACGACCGGCATGTCGGCGCCGCCGATCGGGATGATGATCAGCACGCCCATGATGAAGGCCAAGGCCAGCATCAATGCGAATGCGGCGAGGTTGCCGGTCAGCATGAAGGTGATGCCGAGGATCAGCGTCGCCAGACCCAGTACCGCGTTCAGCTTGTGCTGACCGCTGAACTGTACCGGTGCGCCCTGGAACAGACGGAACTTGTACTTGCCCGACAGCTTGCCGAACGCGATCACCGAACCGGAGAAGGTGATTGCACCGATGGCTGCACCAAGGAACAGCTCCAGACGGTTACCCGCCGGGATCGAGTCGCCCAGTTGCTTGACGATGCCCAGCGACTGCGGCTCGACCACCGCAGCAATGGCGATGAACACCGCTGCCAGACCAATCATGCTGTGCATGAAAGCGACCAGTTCCGGCATCTTGGTCATTTCAACGCGCTTGGCCATGATCGAACCGGCGGTGCCGCCGATCAGCAGGCCGACGATCACATAGCCAATACCGGCAGTCGCCAACTCAGCACCGAGCTTATAGATGAGGCCGACAGTGGTGATGATTGCCAGTGCCATGCCGAGCATGCCGAACAGGTTGCCGCGGCGCGACGTGGTCGGGTGCGACAGGCCTTTGAGGGCCTGGATGAAGCAGATCGACGCGATCAGGTAGAGCGTCGTGACGAGGTTCATGCTCATTACTTAGGCGCCTCTTCTTTTACTTTCGGGGCTTTCTTCTTGAACATCTCAAGCATGCGGCGGGTGACCAGGAAGCCACCGAACACGTTGACCGCTGCCAGTGCCACGGCGAGGGTGCCCATGGTCTTGCCCAGCGGGGTGACGGTCAGTGCGGCGGCGAGCATGGCACCGACGATCACGATCGCCGAAATGGCGTTGGTCACCGCCATCAGCGGCGTGTGCAGCGCGGGTGTAACGTTCCAGACCACGTGGTAACCGACATAAATCGCCAGCACGAAGATGATCAGGTTGTAGATACCGGGGGAGATAAGCTCTTCCATCGTCTGAATCCCTGCTTAGGCGTTTTTGCGGATGACTTGGCCGTCGCGGCACATCAGGCACGCGGCGACGATGTCGTCTTCGAGGTTCACTTCGAACTGGCCTTCTTTGGTGAAGACCAGCTTCAGGAAGTCCAGCAGGTTGCGTGCATACAGCGCCGAAGCGTCTGCGGCGACTTCACCGGCGAGGTTGGTCGGGCCTACGATGGTCACCCCGTTCTCGATCACGACCTGATCGGCCACGGTCAGCGGGCAGTTGCCACCCTGGGCTGCAGCGAGGTCGATGACCACCGAGCCGGGTTTCATCTGCGCCACGGTGTCCGCGCTCAACAGCGTCGGAGCCTTGCGACCCGGGATCAGAGCGGTGGTGATGACGATGTCCGCCTGCTTGGCGCGTTCGTGCACGGCCTGGGCCTGACGCTGCATCCAGCTTGCCGGCATCGGGCGTGCGTAACCGCCGACGCCGACCGCGCATTCGCGTTCTTCTTCGGTCTCGTAAGGCACGTCGACGAATTTGGCGCCGAGGGACTCGATCTGTTCTTTCACGGCCGGACGTACGTCGGACGCTTCGATGACGGCACCCAGACGTTTCGCCGTGGCAATCGCCTGCAAACCGGCCACGCCCGCGCCCAGAATCAGCACACGCGCCGCTTTCACGGTGCCCGCAGCGGTCATCAGCATCGGCATGAAGCGCGGATAGTAGTGGGCGGCCAGCAGAACCGATTTATAGCCGGCAATGTTCGCCTGGGACGACAGCACGTCGAGGCTCTGGGCCCGGGAGGTACGTGGTGCTGCTTCCAGGGCGAACGCGGTGATCCCGCACTCGGCCATTTTGGCGATGGTTTCATTGTTGAACGGATTGAGCATGCCCACCAGCACCGTGCCGCGCTTGATCAGCGCCAGTTCGGTGTCGCTGGGGGCGACCACTTTGAGAATCAGCTCTGCACCAAACGCATCGCTGGCACTGCCAATGGTCGCGCCTGCCGCTTCATAGGCACTGTCGACAACGCTGGCCTTGATGCCAGCGCCGCTTTGTACAGTGACCTTATGACCCTGGCCGATCAGCTTTTTGATGGTTTCCGGGGTTGCAGCAACCCGTGTTTCACCCGTCTGGGTTTCGAGAGGAACACCAATGTGCACGTCAAATCTCCTGCGTGATCTTATTGAGTAAACCCATGCACTACGGATGGTGCGACTGGGGCGGCCGATCAGCACGATCCCGCCAAATCAGGGCGGGGCGCGGCATTTTGCAGGCGAAGTTTATGCCCTTCAAGGGATT
This sequence comes from Pseudomonas sp. GW821-FHT11G12, assembly GCF_058808055.1. Classification (NCBI taxonomy): domain Bacteria; kingdom Pseudomonadati; phylum Pseudomonadota; class Gammaproteobacteria; order Pseudomonadales; family Pseudomonadaceae; genus Pseudomonas; species Pseudomonas sp. GW821-FHT11G12. The sequence goes on along the minus strand of NZ_JBXARH010000002.1, from coordinate 3,950 downwards.
ATGACGGGTGACGGAAAATTAACTACAAGTCATCCCGTGACCGAATGTCGCAGATGGCTGGCTGAATCCCTTGCAGGCCGTGCCTTGCAAGGAGTGTGGATGAATTTGAAGAATTTTCTCATCGGTGACGTGAATAGGTCGTAATGAGTCGCGAATGAAGGCTCAAAGCCACGTCGCCAGCCGCTTGTGGGACGTCTGTACGACTTTCGGATACAGTCTGTCGATTTGCGACAAATAGTTATATCTGTAGGGCTTTGAATATCCTGACTACGGGGTTAGTAATCGCTGAAAGCCTTTATCCTTCTAGGTTGTAGCTGTGTGCCTGGTTCACCAGCCAATCGCGAAATGCCTTGAGTGACGCGGATTCGACCTTTCGCTCCGGAATCATCAGGTAATACGCCTTGATGCTGGAGAGTGCGTTCGGGTTGGCAATCACCAGGCGTTTCTCGGCCAGTTCACGTTGAATCAGGAACGGTGGGATCAGCGCGATACCCATGTCGTGCATGGCCGCTTGGGCCAGCATGGAGAATAGCTCGTAGCGTGGGCCTGTCATGTCGCGGGGAATGTTCAGGTGCTGCGAGTTGAACCACTGCCGCCAGGCGTAGGGGCGGGTGGTTTGCTGGAGCAGAGGCAGATCGGCGATCTCTTCGGGTGTGAGACTGTTCTTGTTACCGAGCAAGGCAGGGCTGCACACCGGCATCGGATTTTCACCCATTAATCGGTGGGATTCCGTCCCCGACCAATCGGCATCGCCGAAATAGATGGCGGCATCGAAATCGGTGTCGGCAAACAGGAACGGGCGGGTGCGGTTGGTCAGGTTGACCGTTACTTCGGGGTGCTTGAGCTGGAAGTCCTTCAGTCTTGGCAGCAGCCATTGCGTGCCGAAGGTGGGCACCACAGCGAGCTCGATCACATTGGTACCTTGCTGACCCATCACCGAGAGGGTGTCGCGCTCCACGGCGTCGAGTTGAGTGGCAACCCGGCGGCTGTAGGAAAGACCTGCTTCCGTCAGCTTCACCCCGCGACGGGAGCGTCGGAACAGTTCGACGCTGAGGAAGTCCTCAAGGCTGGCGATCTGTCGGCAAATGGCGCCCTGGGTGAGAGAAAGTTCTTCGGCGGCCTTGGTAAAGCTCTCGTGACGGGCGGCGGCTTCAAAGCTGATCAGGGCGGTGGTGCTGGGTATCTTTCGGCGCATGTACGTCAACCTCACTAATACATCGCTCAATCGGCATTTCGCGACGTTTCGGAGTGAGAAATTAGCACAACAGGATGCGAAATCCTCGTTTGCCGGGATGACGAAGCGGGCCTAGGATCAATGCCACGTTAATTCACCCGATTTGCGAGGACTCACTCATGGGCGGTAAAGCTAGCTTCAACTGGATCGATCCACTGCTGCTGGATCAACAGCTGACTGAAGAAGAACGCATGATCCGCGACACTGCCGAGCAATTCGCCCAGCAGAGCCTCGCGCCGCGCGTCCTCGAAGCCTTCCGCCATGAGAAGACTGACCCGGCGATCTTCCGTGAGATGGGTGAGGTTGGCCTGTTGGGCGCGACCATCCCCGAGCAGTACGGTGGCAGTGGTCTCAACTATGTCAGCTACGGTCTGATTGCTCGTGAAGTCGAGCGCGTCGACTCTGGCTACCGTTCGATGATGAGCGTGCAGTCTTCGCTGGTCATGGTGCCGATCAACGAATTCGGTACCGAAGCACAGAAGCAGAAGTACCTGCCGAAACTGGCTTCCGGCGAATGGATCGGCTGCTTCGGTCTGACCGAACCGAACCACGGTTCCGACCCGGGCGCGATGATTACTCGTGCACGCAAAGTGGAAGGCGGCTACAGCCTGACCGGCGCCAAGATGTGGATCACCAACAGCCCGATCGCTGATGTGTTCGTGGTCTGGGCCAAAGACGACGCTGGGGACATCCGCGGCTTCGTGCTGGAGAAGGGCTGGAAAGGCCTGAGCGCTCCGGCGATTCACGGCAAGGTCGGTCTGCGAGCCTCGATCACTGGCGAAATCGTCATGGATAACGTGTTCGTGCCGGAAGAGAACATCTTCCCGGACGTGCGTGGCCTGAAAGGTCCGTTCACCTGCCTCAACTCTGCACGTTATGGCATCTCCTGGGGCGCGCTGGGCGCGGCGGAGTTCTGCTGGCACACCGCTCGCCAGTACACCCTGGACCGTCAACAGTTCGGCCGCCCGTTGGCTGCGACTCAGTTGATCCAGAAGAAGCTCGCGGACATGCAAACCGAGATCACTCTGGCGCTGCAAGGCTGCCTGCGTCTGGGTCGCATGAAAGATGAAGGCACCGCTGCGGTTGAAATCACTTCGATCATGAAGCGCAACTCTTGCGGCAAGTCTCTGGATATCGCTCGTATGGCGCGTGACATGTTGGGCGGTAACGGGATCTCCGATGAGTTCGGGGTGGCCCGTCACTTGGTCAACCTGGAAGTGGTGAATACCTATGAAGGTACTCACGACGTTCATGCGCTGATCCTCGGTCGTGCACAGACCGGCCTGCAGGCGTTCTATTAATAGGAGAGCGACCATGGGCGCGCTGTCGCATCTGCGGGTACTGGATTTGTCGCGAGTGCTGGCCGGCCCATGGGCCGGGCAGATTCTTGCCGACCTTGGGGCGGAAGTGATCAAGGTCGAGCGCCCGGGCAATGGTGATGACACTCGTGCCTGGGGGCCGCCCTTTCTGAAAGACGCTTACGGCGAGAATACGTCGGAGGCGGCGTATTACCTGTCGGCCAACCGCAACAAACAATCGGTGACGATCGACTTCACGCGTCCTGAAGGTCAGAAACTTGTACGGGAGCTGGCAGCCAAGTCGGACATCCTGATCGAGAACTTCAAGGTCGGTGGGTTGGCGGCTTATGGTCTGGACTATGAGTCGCTGAAGGCGATCAATCCGGATCTGATCTATTGCTCTATCACTGGTTTTGGCCAGACCGGGCCGTATGCCAAGCGCGCGGGTTATGACTTCATGATTCAGGGGCTCGGCGGGCTGATGAGCCTCACCGGGAGACCTGAAGGTGATGAGGGCGCCGGGCCGGTGAAGGTCGGTGTGGCGCTCACGGATATCCTCACGGGGCTGTATTCGACCGTGGCGATCCTGGCGGCACTGGCTCACCGTGATCACGATGGCGGCGGTCAGCACATTGATATGGCGCTGCTGGATGTACAGGTGGCATGTCTGGCTAACCAGGCGATGAATTACCTGACGACGGGCAATGCACCGAAGCGGTTGGGGAATGCACATCCGAATATCGTGCCGTACCAGGATTTTCCTACGGCCGATGGCGACTTCATTCTTACCGTGGGCAATGACGGGCAGTTCCGCAAATTTGCAGAAGTGGCGGGGCAACCGCAGTGGGCGGACGATCCGCGTTTCGCGACTAATAAGCTACGGGTGGCGAACCGGGCGGTGCTGATTCCACTGATCCGCCAGGCGACGGTCTTCAAGACGACCGCCGAGTGGGTGGCTCAACTGGAGCAGGCGGGTGTGCCGTGCGGGCCGATCAATGATCTGTCGCAGGTGTTCGAGGATCCGCAGGTGAAATCCCGTGGGCTGGCGATTGAGCTGCCACATGCTCTGGCGGGGATGGTGCCGCAGGTGGCCAGTCCGATTCGGTTGTCTCGCACTCCTGTTGAGTACCGTCGTGCGCCTCCTTTGCTGGGCGAACATACGCTGGAGGTTTTGCAGCGGGTGCTGGGTCTGGGGGCTGGGGCGGTGGCTGCGATGAAAGAGGATGGGGTGCTTTGATGGCTTCCTCTATATAGAAGGGGTGATATCTCTTTCTTCTATATAGAGGGAATCGGGTGCTTTTTTGACCTGTCGGCAAGTTATTGAAAGAAAAGCGAAATTAAGGGTTGACGGCAGATTCTGGAGGCCTATAATTCGCCCCACTTCCGGCGCAGTCGAAACGGAAAACTCCTTGAAACTC